>CAMHKQ010000006.1 GCA_946185745.1 uncultured Bacteroidales bacterium | reverse complement strand
GGTCCTCCTCGGAGAACTGGGCCTTGAACTCGTCGCGGATGGCGTTGAAGCCGTCTTCGCGCTCGTGCTTGGGCTTTGCGCTCTTTGCAAGCTCGTAGCACTTGTTGTAGCAAGCCTCGTGAACGGCGGTCTTGAGGGCTTCGTCTTCCTCGTCGTGAGGATAATCCCTCTTGTTGACGTCGGTTCCAAGCTCCTTCATGAGCTCTTTCTGAACGCGGCAGTGCTTCTTGATTTCTTCGTGGGCGAACTTGATGGCCTCGAGCATGTCGTGCTCGGAAACCTCGTTGAGCTCGCCTTCCACCATCATGATGTTCTCTTCGGTGGCTGCGACCATCATGTCGATGTCGGCGCCGGGCATCTCGCTGAAAGCGGGATTGATGCGCCATTCACCGTTGATGCGGGCTACGCGAACCTCGGAAATCGGGCCTCCGAAGGGGAGGTCGGAGCTTGCGAGGGCTGCGGAAGCGGCAAGGCCGGCCAGCGCGTCGGGCTGAGTGTCCTTGTCGGCGGAGATGAGGCTGATGTAGATGAAAACTTCCAGGTGGAAATCATCCGGCCAGAGGGGGCGGATGGGCCTGTCCACCAGGCGTGCGATGAGCACTTCATAGTCGTCGGCCTTGCCTTCCCTCTTGAGGAAACCTCCGGGGAAGCGGCCTGCTGAATAATACTTTTCCCTGTAGTCTACGGAAAGCGGGAGGAAATCGGTTCCTTCAACCACTTCGTCTGCTGCTGTAACGGTGGCGAGAAGCATGGTGCCACCCATCTTGACTACTGCCGAGCCGGCCGCCTGCTTGGCGAGTTTGCCGGTCTCGATCTCAATTACCCGACCGTCGGGCAGTTCAATCTTCTTTGTGATTACGTTCATTATTGTGTTGCGTTACGTCTTTTTTCAGCAAAAAAGGGATGCGGCCCCCAAGGCCCATCCCTTGAATCTTTTGCGCGGCTTACTTGCGCAGCGAGAGTTCCTTCACGATCTTACGGTAGCGCTCGATGTCGATTTCCTTGAGGTAGTCGAGGAGCTGACGGCGCTTGCCCACGAGCCTGAGAAGGGAGCGGCGTGTCACCACGTCTTTCTTGTTCTTCTTGAGGTGCTCGGTGAGGTGAGCGATGCGGTAAGTGAAGAGGGCCACCTGGCTTTCAGGGGAACCCGTGTCGGCTGCTGTTTTGCCGTACTTCTGGAAAAGTTCCTGTTTCTTTTCCGGCTGGAGATACTCTGCCATTTTTCTTTTTTGTTTTTAATTAATAATCAGGAACTTCCGGATGGTCCGGAAGTCATCCTGCCAGCGCGGCGATCGGTTGCGGTCGACGCATCGACAGAAAGCGCGGCAAAGATAGGAATTATTTTTTAATTGACAAGCCCAGTCCGGGCAGATTGTTCAGCGTAATGCGGCCGTCCTTCACCAGCACTCCCTCGAACGGATCGTTGGAGATGAGGAGGTTCCCGTCGAGATCGGTGAATTCGAGGCCGGAGGACAGCTGGGCCGCCGCCGACACGGCGCAGGACGTCTCGGTCATGCAGCCGAGCATTACCTTCATGCCGACGGCCCTGGCGTAGGACATCATCTGCCTTGCCTTGAGCAGGCCGCCGCATTTCATCAGCTTGATGTTCACTCCGTCGAAGGCTCCCCTGCACTTCCTGAGGTCGGCCAGGCCCTGCACGCTCTCGTCGGCGAAAATGGGCAGCGGGCTCCTTTCGGAGAGCCAGGCGGTATCCTCGATCCTGTCTGCGGAGAAAGGCTGCTCCACCATCTTCACGCCCTGTTCCTTGAGCCAGTAGATTACAGAGAGAGCCTCCAGCCTGTCGGACCAGCCCTGATTGGCATCTACTATAATAGGAAGGTCGGTGACGCTGCGGACGGCGCTGATCCTCGACTTGTCGTTCGGGGTTCCGACCTTGACTTTAAGCAGTTTGAACCTGTCGGCAGCCTCGACGGTCTTTGCGCTCATGACCTCGGGGGTGTCGATGCCTATGGTGTAGCTCGTGACAGGAGTCTTGTCGGGGTCCTGTCCCCAGATGCGCCACAGCGGCTGGCAGAGGAGCTTCCCGAAGAGGTCGTGGAGCGCCATGTCCACCGCCGCCTTGCCGGGGGCGTCCCCTTTGGAAAGGGAGTCCACGTAATCCATGATTTCCTCGATGCGGAAGGGATCAGTGAACTGTCCCAGCTTTACCTTTGCAAGGAAAGCGCAGATGCTTTCCGTGGTATGCCCCAGATACGGGGGCATGCTGGCTTCGCCGTAACCGGTGAAACCGTCGTATTCAATCTTCACCTGGACGTCGGGAGTGGTGGTCCGGGTGTTTCCGGAGACCCCGAAAGGATGGCTGAGCTGCAGTTCATATGGCTCCCAGCTGAGTTTCATCCTGGAGCCGGTCGCGGGCTGATAAGCCCTGGGCATACGCGCCTCGCGGGCCTCGAGTATGCTGTCGGCCTTCGCAAGCGAATCGGTATCGCCGCCGTGTCCGCCCTTGTGGCCTTTCACCCCGCAGGCTGCCGCGGCAGCACCGGCGGCTACGACCGCCGCACCTTTCAGGAAATCTCTCCGTTTCATACGTTCAATTTGGAACCGTGGTGCCAGCGGCCGTAAACCTCGCTGACGTTGCCGGCGGTGGTAAAGCTGTCTATGTTGTTCTTCTTCAGGAAATCCATGAGCGCGGCGAACTCGTCCTTGGTGAGGAGGGCCTCCACCTCTATCTGCTGCTTGCCGGAATAGCCGCCCGTAACGGGATAGAGGCTGCATCCGCGGTGCAGGGTTCCGACTATGAACTTGCGTATCTGTTCGTGCTCGTCCGCGATGACGCACACGCGTTTCTTGCGGTTGAGGCTGGCCATGAAGTAGTCCACGACGAGGCCGTTTATCCAGGTGCCGATGAGGCCGATTATGACCATGTGGAACGGATTGATGAAGAAGGCCGTGCAACAGATCAGCCCGCCTCCTATGGTTACGCTCAGGCCGAGGTCGAGGTGCGTGTACTTGTTGATGATCTTGGCTATTATGTCAAGACCTCCGGTGGAAGCGTTGATATTGAAGAGGATGGCCTGGGAGATGCTGAGCATGAGCACGAAGCAGATAAGGTCCAGCCAGGGGTCGCCCATCACGGAAGTGCTGTTGAGCGTATTTATGGGCATGGAGCTGGCCATGCGGAGTTCCGCAAGTTTGCTTGCCGGCATTATCTTCTCCCACACATCCATGAGCGGGCCGAGGATCAGGGCGGTATACACCGTCTTGGCGCCGAACTCCTTGCCTATGAGCACCCACGCGAGAAGAAGCAGGATGGCGTTGATGATGAAGATCATCAGCGACACCTTGATGGGGATGAACTGGGAAAGGACGATGGACAGACCGGAAATGGTTCCGATGATCAGCTTGCTGGGAACCAGGAAATAATAAACCGCGGCCGCTCCGAAGAACATGCCGACGGTCATGATGATGAAATCTTTCCAGAACTTCCAGGTACCCAGGTAGTTCAGGACTTCTTTAGCAATGCTTGCCATAAATTGATAAGGTAGTTGTTACTTTTCCCGTACGCAGCGGATGGGCGCTGCAAGGTTCTTCTTGTCGAAGGACGCGGCAAAGAGGATGTTCTTGTCGACGTAGATGTAGCGGGCGACTCCGGTGGCGTCGTCGACCGAGTCGGAGGTCCAGAAGAGGGAATAGTCGCCGAGCCCCGTGAAGTTGGAACCGTTTTCGAGGTACTCGAGATATCCGACAGGGATGGCGGTGAAAAGGGTGCTGTTGGACTTGGGCACGTCGGGCCAGTACTCCCACATGGCCTTGCCGTTGAACGACACGTCTCCCATCAGGTTTCCGGCGACTCCGGCTATGTCGGAATAGCGCCCGGGGGCAGCTGCTCCGGCAGCCGAAGCAAGGGCGAGGAAATCGTCTTCCGAAGGCAGCTTCCACCCCTTCGGGCAGGCCTCCATGGCCTCGTGCCAGTTATAGAAGCGGCCGTAGATGTAATTCATGGCGGACTCTTCCATGTAGGGTTTACCGGCTCCCTCCCATGCAAGGTTCTGGAGCATCCACTCGGTATCCCCTATCTTGGCGGTGTAATACTTCTGGCCGTCACGGGCGTCCGTGACGGTGCGCACGGTCTTGTTGAACGGGTGGCCTGTGAGCGAACCGCTTTCCAGAGACGGGTTCACGACGGTGAAGGAAACCGACGAGGAAGTCGAGTAATAATCGGTAGCCCAGCCCGTTACCATGAGCGTAAAGGTGGCGAGGGTGTCTTTCGAGATGGTAAAGTCGAAATCGGGCTTTACCGACGCCGGATCGGTTTCGAAGCGCAGGGTGTCCGTCACTTTGGTGAACGGGTTGTACCAGCGGTATCCCAAAAGGGAATCGGCCTGGTCGCCGGCCCTGTACAGGCCGTAATTCTGAATGTGGTATGTTTCGCCGTACTGCACATAGGACGGCAGGCCCTTCACTACGAGCTTTCCGGAGAGGTAACTGTCGGTTTCTTCCTCTTTTTCCTTGCAGGAGACGAGACTTGCGGCGACGGCTCCGAGAATCAGTATCCAGTGTCCAATCTTCATGATATCTTCTAAACAGTTTGCAAAGATAGTCAATTCTGCAAATACTTTGCCTAAGTGAGATTCAATTCCCTGTCGGCGTATTCGACGGCCGCCTCGCGGTGGGTGATGCACAGGATGGTCTTGCGGCCGCGGAAGCCCCTGGCCAGGTTCTCGAGGAGCCGCCTTTCGGTTTCTGCGTCGAGGGCGGACGTGGCCTCGTCGAGCACCAGTATGCCTCCGGGACGGAGCAGGGCGCGGGCGATTGCTATGCGCTGGGCCTGGCCTTCACTCAGGCCGCGGCCTACCTCGGCGCAGACGGTGTCGAGCCCGTCTGGAAGATCCTTCACAAAGTCGGCGCAGGCGGAATGGAGGGCCTCGAAAAGCTGTTCGTCGGTGGCATCCGGAGCGGCAAGGCGCAGGTTGTCGCGGATGCTGCCGCTCAGCAGCGAATTCCCCTGCGGCACGTACATGAAGTTGCAGAGGGTGCCTGCCCCCGACGGAGTAGGCGGATCATAAAGCGTGACGCTGCCGCCGGACTGCTTCAACAGGTTCATTATCACCATTATGAGGGTGCTCTTGCCGGCGCCGGTAGCGCCGCGTATGGCCGTGAAACTGCCGGGAGTGAAGTCGAAGCTGAGATTGTCCAGCACCTTCCCGGCCGCCCCTTCGTAGGCGAAGCTGAGGTTTTCAAGCCTGATTCCGGGAGCGCCCTCGAGCCTGACGTCCGGGACATCCTCTTCCTGAACCTGCTCGGAGAGTTCCATGAGACGGTCTTCGGAAGAAAGGGCCCTGATGAATGCCGGAATCTGGTGGGTAATGTCCGCGACCGGCCTCTGCACCTGGCCCACCAGCTGCAGGAACGCGGTCATGAGGCCGTAAGTGACGGTACCCTTGCTGAGCCCGTACACGCTCCACACGAAGGCGGCCGCGTAACCCGCCATGAAGCCAAGCTGGAGGAAAGCCCTCGAGATGGCGGAGTAATTGAGGCGGCTGACGGTCTTGCTGCGGACGTCGTACTGAAGGTCGGAAAGATCGTCGAGCACGTCGTCGGTACTGCCCATGGTGCGGACCAGCACGCGGTGCTGGAGGGTTTCCTGCATGTGCGCCTGCACCTTGCTGTCGCCTTTGCGTATGTCCATCGTGAGAGAGCGCATCTTCCTGAAAAACAGGCGGCTGCCCACAACGGCAACGGGCATGATGAAGAGCAGTATCCAGCCCAGGTCGGCCGAGAGCGAGAACAGGAATATGGTGGCCGCCACGAACTGGCATACGGTCACTACCAGGGCCGGAAGGGAGACGCAGACGAAGTCCACCACCACCCTTATGTCCTCTTCCAGGCGGTTGATGGTGTCACCGGTGTGGAAACGTTCCCTGCCGCTCCAGAGGCTGCGCATCACACGGGAGAAGACGTCAGCGCGCGTCCTGTTCTGGGCGTCGACCACGACGAGGCCCTGCCAGTATTGGGCGCCCGTGCGGAGCAGTATCTGAAGGAGCATGATGCCGACGAAAAGCGCTGCCGCCCTGCCGAGCTGAGCGTCGACCACTCCGGTGGCGATGTCGACCACCCTCTTGCTCATCCACACGAATGACAGCGACACGGCGACCTGCAGCAATCCCAGGACGGCGCTCACAAGCACCTTCCAGCGGAACGGCCGCAGCGTCCACATCAGGCCGCCGAAGCACTCGCGGAACGGCCTCATTCCGTAACGAGGCCCACCTTGAGCCAGCTTTCGGCAAGTTTGCCGGCGTCTTTCAGCGCTGTCTCTTCATCCACCTCGTACTCCTCGAGGAGCAGGTCCCGGAGGTCTTCGACGGTGAACTCTTTGCCTTCCACGGCTTTCCAGAGATAGGCCGCGGTGGCGTTGAGGGAAACCATCTTGTTGAAATTCACGGCCTCGGGGCCTTCCCTGGTGATGATGTTCTCGCCCAGCATGGTGCGGAGCTTGAATCCTTCTGCAATTTTCATATCGTGATGTGTTTAAGTCTTCTGTAAACAGCCAGCCAGTAACGCCTGACGATGTACGGCAGGCCCTTCCAGCGGCGCCAGCGGCGCATCTGGGACGCGCTGTTCGGATCCGTGGAGGAGCCGTCGGCATGGCGGATTTCCTTCACCACCCCGACTATCCCCGAGAGGGGGCACTTTTCCACCCCGCGCAGGTTGCCGTCGCCCCGGAGGGTCACGGTGCCGCCGTCTGCCGCGATGACGCGGTGCAGGACATACTTCCCTTCACCGATCTCGGCCAGGGCGATGTCCCCGGGCTTGACGCCGTCGCAGCCCTCCAGCAGGACGCTGTCCTTCCTGCCCACGATGAACGGGAGCATGCTCAGCCCCTTGGTCATGATTATGACGGACCGGCCTTCCCTGATGAGGTTCCGCACCTCGCCGAGCAGGATGTCGTTTGGCATCGTTACACTGGTGTGCGTCATGGCTCGAGCAGTTTTGCGGAACAGACCCTGGCGGCCTCTTCGTCGGGACGGCAGTAAAGGTCGTAACAGGGCGTGACCGAAAGGATTCTCTCAAAGGTTGAATGGAGCTTGTCCGCCATCTCGGGATCGGTCTTGAAGCCGGAGCTGGAAGAGTAGATGAGGGCGTAGGATTCCAGGACTCCCAGCTTCTCCATATGGTTTTCGGGGCTGCGCACTATGTGGACGAAAGCCCCGGCGGGATAATGCTCGTTCTTGTAGCAGGGCGTTTTTCCGCTCCACGGCGAGCCGTACACCTCGACGCTGCCGTCGGGATTGAGGCGCACCACGGGATTGTCGTCGTTGAGCAGACGGCTGCCGGGCACGTGCTCGAGCCAGAGCCGGCTGTGGGTGCTCTTGCCGGTGCCGCTCCTGGCCAGCCAGAGGAAGGCCCTGCCGTCGTTCACGATGACCGATGCATGCATTTCGAGGGTGCCCGTCCCGGCCGTGCGGAACGCGAACATGAGCATGGCCGCATTGTTCAGCGCGAAGAGGGCCTGTGACGGATCCAGCACCTTGAGGCGGGCCTGGGTGAAAGCGGAGTCGGCGACCACCCTGCCGCTGGCGGGATACCCGGCCATTGGGTGCATGTCGAACGCCCAGCCGGAACCGTTCCTGTAGAGGATGATCACCGGCTGCCCTGGCTCTTCGTTTCCGCCGTACACCTGAGTGAGGGTCAGCTGCGGCAGCTCCTTCACCACTTCTACCGTGAAAACGGGATTGCCGGCCTTCGGGGACTCGAAGGGAGCGTATTGCCCCAGCTGTTCCAGAAGAGCGTTCCCCCTGGGAATGGCGAAGCGGAAGGAGTGTCCGGCGACTGTGTAGGTCTTTGTCATAATATATTTGCAAATATAAGTGAAAAAAAGAGGAAATTGATTACTTTTGCATATTATGAACGAAAGCGCAAAAATGGATTACAATACCGAGCGTGAAACCCTCGCCATGCCCGAATACGGACGCAACGTACTCAAAATGGTGGAAGAGCTGAAGGCCATCCCCTCGCGGGAAAAACGCAGCGAGCAGGCCCGCGCCGTCATAAAGACAATGGAGATTCTCAATCCGCAGGTGCGGCAGCAGGAAGACTGGGAGCACAAGCTCTGGGACCATCTCTACATGATCGCCGGATACGACCTCGACATCGACGCTCCGTATCCCGCCCCCGTCAAGGAAGTCTTCGAGACCAAACCCGTCTCCATCCCCATGAAGGGCAGCCCCATCAAGGCCATGCACTACGGCCGCAACATCGAAAAAATCATCAACCTCATCTGCGAACAGCCCGAAGGCGAAACCAAGACCGTGCTCATAAAGAACCTGGCCATCTACATGCGCCAGCAATACCTCATCTGGAACAAGGACAACGTCTCCGACGAAACCATCTTCGCCGACATCGAAAAGCTTTCCGAGGGCCGCATCGAAGTCCCCGAAGGCCTCGAGCTCGGCAAGGTTTCGGCCGATGTCAACTTCTCGCGTCCCGGCATAGGCAACCAGGGGGGCGGAAAGAACTCCAACCGCAAATTCCGCAACCGCAAGAAGAGATGAGAAAGTTCTTCGAAAGCCTTGCCTTCTGGCGCAACTGGGACGACGGCGAAAGGGCCGTCGCCGTGAAGATCCTGGGGTTTTTCGTAGCCGCCCTTGCGGTATTCGTGCTCATCTCCACGGTGTCTTACCTGTTCCACTGGGAGCAGGACATGAGCCTGCTGCAGGATCCCGAAATGATGGACGCCTCCGTTCCCGTGGGCAACCTTGGCGGCAAGCTCGGGTACAGGACGGGGCACCTGCTGGTGTGCGACCTGTTCGGCTTCGGCAGTTTCGCCCTGCTCGTCATTCTGGCGGCAATCAGCGCGCGCCTCATCGCGGGCCGCTGGCATTTTTCCCTCATCAAGACCACCCTCATCACCGTCTCGGGCGCTTTCGTGGCATCCATTCTCCTTGCTTTCATCGGCAGGCTGGCAGGGCTGCAGTACGCCTTCGGCGGAGGTCTCGGCGGCAGGTGCGGCGCCCAGGTCATAGACTGGGGCATAAACCTTTTCGGACAAATAGTCACGGGGCTGGGCGTGCTGCTCCTCATCGCCGCATGGCTCTTCCTGTCTTCAAAGAAATTCTCCGAACTGGTCAACGGCATCGGCAAACCGCGTGAAAAGAAGCCTGAGCCCGAGACTCCCTGCCGGAAAGAAAAGCCTTCCGAGCCGGAGATATCCTCCGAGCCCGAATTCAAACCGGCCGTTGCTGCTCCTGCGGTAGCGGAAGCCAAGCCCGCACCCGCAGCGGTCACGACTCCCGCACCGCTTGCCGGAAACGTGCCGCAAAACGGCGAAGTGCCCGATATCGAAGTGGTTACAGACGGCACTCTCGAGGCCGAAGTGAAGGAGCTTCCCCCCATCGACAACCGCATGGATCCGCCGGAAGGGCTGCCCTGGTACAAGTTCCCCAGCATCAATCTGCTTGACGACCACGCCTCGGCAAAGCGCGAGGTCTCGAACGAAGAGCTCAGCCGCAACAACAACAAGATACGCGCGGCCCTTCTCACCTACAAGATAGAAGTCACCGACGTAAAGGCCGTCATCGGCCCCACCGTCACCCTCTACAAGGTCAATCCCGCCCCGGGCGTGAAGATTGCCGAAATCAAGAGGCTCCAGGAAGACATAGCCATGAGCCTCAGGGCCCGCGGCGTGCGCGTCGTTACCCTCCCCGACTGCGTCGGCATCGAAGTGGCCAACGACAGCCCGAGCATAGTGCCGCTCAAGAGCCTGCTCAACAGCGAGAATTTCCGCAAGAGCAAATACGAGCTACCCATAGCCATAGGCTACACCATCACCCAGGAAGTCAAGGTCTTCGACCTCAGCGACGCCCCCCATCTGCTCATTGCGGGCGCCACCAAACAGGGAAAGAGCGTCGGCCTGAACGTAATAGTGTCGTCGCTGCTCTACAGCAAGCACCCGTCCGAGCTCAAGTTCGTCTTCATCGACCCGAAGATGGTGGAATTCAGCTCCTACAACACGCTGCTCCACCACTACCTGGCCGTCCTTCCCAACGCCGGAGACGACGAAGAGGAAAGGCGCAAGGCCATAGTGAAGAGCCCGAAGGAAGCCGAAAAGGTGCTCCGCAGCCTCTGCGTCGAGATGGACGAACGCTACAAGCTTCTCAGCGAAGCCGGCACCCAGAAGATCAGCCAGTACAACGAAAAGTACAAGGCCCGCAAGCTCCGTCCCGACAAAGGCCACAGGTTCCTGCCTTACATAGTCACGGTGGTGGACGAGTTCGCCGACCTCACCATGGTCATAGGGGCTTCGCCCGAAGTGCGCGCAGCTTCCAAGAGCATCAGCAACTCCATCATCCGCCTTGCCCAGAAGGGCCGCGCCGCCGGTATCCACGTGATCCTGGCCACCCAGAGGCCTTCGGTCGACGTGATCTCCGGCCTCATTAAGAGCAACTTCCCGATGCGCATCGCATTCAGGGTCGCTTCGAGGATAGACTCCCAGACCATCCTGGACGCTCCGGGCGCCGAAAAGCTCATAGGCCGCGGCGACATGCTCTGGAGCGCCGGGCTCGATACCGAACGTATCCAGTGCGGTTTCGTGAGCGGCGAAGAGATAGACACCATCACCGAATTCATCGGCGAACAGCAGGGTTACAAGAAGAGCTACAACACCCCCTACTACCTGCCCGACGTGAGCGAAAGCTCCGAAGGCGGCGGAGGAGGAGGCGGCAGCCTGGGCGAGCTCGACGAGCGCTTCGAGGAGGCTGCCAAAATGGTGGTCACCACCCAGAGGGGTTCCACCAGCGACCTCCAGCGCAAGCTGGGCATGGGCTACGCCAAGGCCGGGCGCGTCATGGACCAGCTGGAGCAGGCCGGAATAGTCGGTCCGCAGGAAGGCAGCAAACCGCGCACGGTTCTTGTATCTACCCTCGAAGATCTCCAGACTATCCTGGATCAAATCGGAAAATGAGGAAGTCATTCATAATCGCTGCCTGCCTGCTGCTCGGAACTGCAGCATGGGGCCAGAACGCCGTAAAGGACATAGTCGCCATAATCCGCGGCCAGGACGTGGTAAGCTGTTCATACTCCTACAATATGCGGGGCTCCATGCCCCTCAAGGTCAGCGGCACGGCGGAAATACAGGGTCAGAAATATCACACCACCGCCGACGGCGGGCTCGAGACCTATTCCGACGGCACCACCTGCTGGGTGGTCGACCGCAAGGCCAAGGAGGTGCTCATCTCCTTGGCCGGCGAAAGCATGGTCTCGCATATCGACGAGTACATACCTTATGTCCATGTCTCCCGTTTCGACGGCAAGAACCTCTCCTGCACCATAGTCAGGAAAGACCAGGACGTCGACCTCGACTTCAGCGCCTCCGGCATCACCCTCACGGAACCCTCTTCCTCGGACGATTCCCGTTTCGTCTTCGACGTTACCGCACTCGATTCATCCTGGATAGTCACTGACCTGCGATGACCGGATTTCTCAGAGAAGTCGCACGACAATACTACACAGGCGGCCACGATTTCAGCCGCCTGTGTTTCGTCTTTCCCAGCAAAAGGGCCATCCTGTTCTTCAGGAAGTACCTTGCCGAAGAAGTGAAGAAGGACGGGCGTACCAGCATGGCCCCAGCCTGCTGCACCATGAACGACTTCTTCTGCCGCATCACCGGCGGGCACAAGGCCGACCGCATCCTTCAGCTGCTCCGGCTGTACGAGTGCTACTGCCGCCTCGTGAAAGACCCGGAACCCCTCGACGACTTCCTCTACTGGGGCGACGTCATGCTGTCGGATTTCAACGACGTGGACAAGTACCTCGCCGATCCCGACAGGCTGTGGAAGAACGTGGACGAATTCAAGGGCATGCAGGACCTTTCCTTCCTTGAAGAAGACCAGCGCAGGGCAATCCTCGAGTTCCTCGGCCATTTCGACCGGGAAGGCGAGATCAAGCGCGGCTTCCTGCGCATCTGGAACATCCTCCTCCCCCTCTACAAAGACTTCAATGCCAGCCTGGCGGCGGAAAGGCTGTCATACGAAGGCATGATATACCGCAGTCTGGCAGAAAGCCTCGACAGCGAAAGCGTCAGCGACATCCTCGACCGCCACTTCGAACCCGGTACGCTCTTCGTGTTCGCCGGCCTCAACGCCCTCAACGAGTGCGAGAAAAAACTCCTGCGGAAAATGAAGGACGCCGGCCGCGCGCACTTCTGCTGGGACTGGTTCAGTCCCGAAATCAAAGACCGCCGGAACATGGCCTCCTTCTTCATGGCGGGCAACGTGGAGATGTTCGGACAGGACCTTGAAACTGCAGGCCTGAGCGCCGCCAGGCCGGAAATCAACATCCTCAGCGTCCCGTCTTCCGTAGGCCAGGCCAAGCAGCTGCCGGGCATTCTCCGGAGGCTTCCCGGTCCCCACGACATCCGTACCGCCGTCGTCCTTCCCGACGAAGGCCTGCTGGTACCCCTGATCAACAGCATTCCGGCAGACATCGACAAGATAAACGTCACCATGGGCTATCCCATGAAAGGCAGCGAGTGGCTGGGGCTCCTGAACATGACGGCGGCCCTTCAGCTGGGCATACGCGAGACCCCCGGCGGGCCGGCATTCTACCACAGGCAGGTGCGGGCCATATTCTCGAACGGGGTGTTCCGCAGCGTCATCTCCGCAGAAGAGAAGGAAACGGTGGAAAAGCTGAAATCTGCCGGAAAAATCTATATCCCCGCCTCGGATTTCTCGTCCGGTGACATCCTGCAGGCCATATTCCGCAAGGCTGAGGACAAGGCTTCATACCTGAAAGACATGATCCTGCGCATCGCCCATGCCATCCGCGAGGACAAGGCGCATACCATGGAGCTGGAGTTCGCCATGCACAGCTACAAGGCCGTCACGCGGCTCGGAGAGCTCAATCCGGCCGTGAGCGACAAGGCATGGTGGAAGCTGTTCCTGCAGCTGCTCTCCCGCGACACCGTCCCCTTCGAGGGCGAGCCGCTCGAAGGCATGCAGATAATGGGGCCGCTGGAAACCCGCGCCCTCGACTTCGACAACCTCGTCATCCTCTCCTGCAACGAAGGCATGTTCCCCCGGAAGTCGGTGGCGGCGTCGTTCATCCCCCCCGAACTGCGCAAGGGCTTCGGACTGCCCACCTATGAGTTCCAGGACTCCATCTGGGCCTACTATTTCTACCGCCTCATCCAGAGGGCGCGGAAAGTCTGGCTGGTCTTCGACTCCCGCACCGAGGGCATCCGCCAGGGCGAGGAAAGCCGCTACATAAAGCAGCTCTCCCTCATCTACGGCTTCAAGCCGGGCCGCTTTGTAGTGAGCTCCCCGGCAAAGGGCATGGAAGTGCCCGCGAGCATCCCCAAGACGCAGGAAGACATCGCCGTCATGGCTTCGCCGGATTTCCACCTCAGCGCATCCTCCATGCGGCAGTACCTGAACTGTCCGGCCTCATTGTATTACAGCAGCATAAAGGGCCTCAGGCAGCCCGACGAGCTGGAGGAGAACCTCGACGCCGGAATGCTCGGGAGCGTCCTCCACACCGTGATGCACGCCCTTTATTCCTCCAATCCATCCGAAAAGGAGGAGAAGCGGCTCAAGCCCCTTGCACAGGTGGGCGCAAGCTATCTGAAGGCTCTGCTTAAAGATACCGGAGGAATCGCCGCGCAGGTGCGCATGCGCATCCTCCAGAAACTGGGAGGCGTGCCCGAAATCACCGGCCGCAACCTGGTCTACGAGGATATCATCTGCCGCTACGTCCGCAAGATCCTCGAATGCGACCTGGCCCTACTCGAGAGAAAGGGTCTCCCCTCCTTCAAGGTGCTCGGCCTGGAAGAGTACAGGGAAACCGAAATCGGAGGATTCCGCTTCGTCGGATACATAGACAGGCTCGACTGTTTCGAGCCCGGCACAGTCCGCATCGTGGACTACAAGACCGGAAAAGTGGAAGACGGCGAGATGGAAATCACCGACGGCACCGCCTCAAAGGTGATTGACGCCCTGTTCGGAAACGACAACAAAAAGAGGCCGGGCATAGCCCTGCAGCTCTATATCTACGACCGCTTCATGGAAGGCTCCACCGGCGGCCGCGCCATCCTCAACAGCATCTACCAGACCCAGCGTCTGTTCACCGAAGGGGTTCGGGAAGCCTCCCTGAGCAGGGTTTTCCTCGAGGAGATGGAACCGCGGCTGATCGAAAAGCTGGAAGAACTGCGCAATCCGGAAGTCCCCTGGGAGCGCACTTCCGAGGCGAAGACCTGCGAATACTGTGACTTCAAGAATATCTGCGGAAGATGATAGACGTCAAGAAAGCATCCGCCGGTTCCGGCAAGACATACACCCTGGCCCATACCTACATCGACCTGCTCGCGGACGATCTCGCATACCGCCATATCCTGGCCGTCACCTTCACCAACAAGGCCACTGCCGAGATGAAGGAAAGGATACTGCACTACCTTTCCGAAGACCCCGAAAAACGGAGCAGGCTCGTCAGGATACTGCACGACTACAGCGCCTTCGCGGTGAGCACCATCGACCGCTTCTTCCAGCGGGCGCTCAAGTCGTTCGCGAGGGAGATAGGCCAGCTGGCCGACTATCAGGTGGAACTCGACCGCGATTCGCTCATTGCCGAGGCAATGGACCGCATCCTGGACTCTCTCACCGGCGAGGAATCCCAGAAGGAGATCCTGGGCTGGCTCCGCGAGAACGTCGCGGACAAGCTCGAGAGCGGAGGCCGGCCTTCCATAGACAACTCCCTCTATGAAATGGGCAAAAAGCTCGGAAGCGAGGAGCGCAGGCGGCTTCGCGCCGCACACGGCGTGGCCGACGGCGAGTTCTCGAAGGAGAGGCTTGCCCTCGTGCGGAAAAGCTGCCGCGAAACCGTCAGGAAGTTCGCTTCCGACGTGAGGAATGCGGCCCTCGCACTCCCCGTCCTCGACGATGCCACTGCCGAAAAGCACCGTCAGCAGTATACGGAGGTTGTCTGGTACAAACCGATTAAAAGGCCGCAGAAAAAACTCTCCGCCGCAGCCGAGGGCACTCCTTTCATGGACCTTTTCGAAAAGCCTTTCGTCATATACAACACCGCAAGGATAGTGGAGGCGCAGGTGTTCAGCCTCGGGCTCGCCAGGGAGTTCTTCAGGGAGTTCGAGACTCTCATGCACGAGAAGAACGTGCTCTGTCTCGACGACTCCAACACGTTGCTGGCCAGAATCATAGCCGGCAGCGATACCCCGTTCGTGTACGAAAAGCTCGGAGTCCGCTACGAGAACTTCCTGCTGGACGAATTCCAGGACACTTCCGTCATCCAGTGGGAGAATTTCCTGCCCCTCCTCCGCGAGAGCGACTCCAACCACAAGCGTTCGCTCATTGTGGGCGACGTGAAACAGAGCATCTACCGCTGGCGCGACTCCGACTGGACCCTGCTGGCCGAAAAGGTGCAGCGCGAATTCCCCGGAGCCAAGTTCGAATCCCGCAGAGAAAACTACCGCAGCTGCAGGGAGATAGTGGCTTTCAACAGCGAGTTTTTCCCGTATGCGGCAAAGGCGCTCGGCCTGGAGGAGCTTTATTCCGACGCACAGCAGGACCCCAAAACCAAAGACAGCCAGCAGGGGCACGTCCGGGTGTCTTTCTGCCCGGCCGACGAAGAGATCCTAAAAGTGGTGGAATCCATAGAGACGGCACGGGCCGCAGGCGCCCGCTTCACCGACATAGCCATACTGGTGCGCAAGAACGACGACGGCTACCGGATCGCATCGGAACTGCTTTCCCGCGGGTATCCGGTCGTTTCGGACGACTCCCTCAGGGTAAACGCTTCCGGCACCGTGCGCAAGCTGGTGAGCCTGCTCAGCTGCCTGGAGAATCCCCTCGATACCATAAACGCCTTCATCATCCGGGATGCCAAGGTGCAGTTCCCGCAGGAATACCATTCGCTTGTGGGGCTGTGCGAGGATCTGCTCGGTCAGCTCAGGGAAGCCGCACCCGACGTCTTTGAAGGCGAGACCCTCTTCATCGAGGCCTTCATGGACGAGCTCCGCGAATGGACGGAAGTGAACGGCAACAGCCTCCGCCTCTTCCTGGAGCACTGGAACGGGAAAAAGCTCTACATCAGCTCGCCCGAGAACTCCGATTCCGTCACGATTCTCACGGTCCACAAGGCGAAAGGGCTGGAGTTCCCCTATGTAATCTTCCCCTACGCCGAAAAAGTGGAGTTTTTCAGGGAGGAGGACAGATGGTGCTGGCTGGACGTCTCCGGCACGCCTCTCGACCCCGCCGTTACAGGCATCTATTCGGTGCCTATGAACTCCGTCTGCGAGGATTCCCTGTTCGCCCCGGCGTATGAAAAGGAGAAACGCATGCAGAGCGTGGACAACATGAACATCTTCTATGTGGCGCTCACGAGGGCTTCGTGCTGCCTGCACGTTATCGCCTGCAATCCCCCGAAGACCCGCAAGACAGGCAGCGAGGCGAAAGCTTTCTCGCACCTGCTCTGGGACTTCTGCGGAGGCAGCCAGGAGTTTTCGCGCGGCGTCATGTACGATTTCTCCGCACTCCCCCGGGAATCCGGGAGGTCGGAAAACGCTTTCCCGGCCGATTATCCGGTAATCCCCGCAGGCGGCAGGCTCACGCCCTCCACCGATGCATTCGACTTCTTCGGCCCCGACGGCGAAGTGGGCATCGACGCCTCTCCGCGCCGCAACGGCGTGGTGCTTCACGGCATCATGGCCTCTGTCAGGAGTGCCGGCGACCTCGAGGGGGCCGTACAGGAGGCGCTACTGAACGGCAAACTCGACTCCGCCCAGGCCGAAGACGCCGCCGCGCTGCTGTCGAAGCGCATCGCAGCGCATCCCGAATTTTTCGCCGGAGGCGGCTACAACGAGGTTTCCATAATAGCCCCGGACGGGAAGGACCACCGTCCCGACCGGGTGATTGAAACCGGAGGCAAGGTTATGGTGATAGACTACAAATTCGCCAGGCCGGCGAGCGAACACCGCCGTCAGGTGCGCGAATATATGGACCTTTACCGGAGCATGGGCTACCGGGATGTCGAAGGCTGCCTGTGGTATGTCTTCCCGGACAGGATAGAGGCGGTGGATTAGCCGTTATTGGGAGGAATTGTTTATTTTTGCATGATTTATGGGTAGCGACGATTTCACACGGCTTGAACTGAGTTTGCCTGCGGCACAGGCGAACTACCGTTATTTCCGTTCCCTGCTCGAGCCCGAGACCAGGCTTCTGGTGCTGGTCAAGGCCAATGCATACGGGCACGGAGCCGTTGAATTCGCCAGCATGATGCAGCAGGCCGGAGCAAGCTATCTGGCAGTGGCGATGCCTGTGGAAGGCATAGAACTCCGCAAGGCCGGTATCTCCATGCCCGTCCTGGTCCTCACTTCCGGCACCGATTTCTTCGAAGAGATGGTGGATTACCGCCTGGAGCCCTCCATTCCCAATCTGTCCACGCTCAAGATGCTGGTCGATGTCCTGCAGAAACGCGGAATCACCGGCTTCCCAATCCATATCAAACTAGACACCGGCATGCACCGCCTCGGCTTCATGACCGACGAACTGCCGGAGCTGTTCAGTTTCCTTTCAGGCTGCACCCAAGTGCACGTGGTATCCTGCTTCTCGCATCTCGCGGCAGCGGAAGACCCCGGCGCGGATGACTACACCCTGGGGCAGATAAGGCTGTTCGAGCAGAACGCGACGGCGCTCGGGGAAGCCCTGGGCTACAGGCCCATGTGGCACATCCTCAATTCCGCCGGAATCGAACGCTTCCCGCAGTACCAGTGGGATATGGTGCGTCTGGGGATAGGCATTTACGGAATCAGCGCACTTCCCGGCGTGCATCTGGAACCGGTCGCTTCTCTTAAGGTTAAAGTACTGCAGGTCAAGCAGCTGCAACAATCGGACGGCAGCATAGGCTACGGCCGGCGGGGCAGCATCGCGGCCGGAGGCTCCACCATAGCCACCATCCCCTGCGGCTATGCCGACGGGATCGACAGGCATCTTGGCAGGGGGAACGCTTCGTTCGAAATAAACGGCCACCGCGCGCCCACCATCGGCAACATCTGCATGGACATGTGCATGCTCGACGTCACCGGCATCCCCTGCAAGGTGGGCGACACCGTAACCATCTTCGGAAAAGATCCCACCGTCACGGAACTTGCCGAAATACTCGGCACCATCCCGTACGAAATCCTCACCGGCGTACCGCGGAGAATAGAAAGGATTATTGTGAGAAAGTAAGGTCGGAGTCTTCGCGCTTTTCCACCAGCACTTCCAGCAGCAGGGTGCCCTTTTCAAGCGGCACCAGGTAGAACTCTTCGCATTCCGCGGGCACGAGCGCGGCTTCCCCCTCCTTCAGTTTCAGGCGGTCCGTGCCGCCGTCGCTGCCGCCACCGGAATACTGTAGGGCCATGGAGCCCCGCACACACACGTAGGCAACGCAGGATCCGCCCTCGCCGGCGGATATCTTCAGCGCTTCTTCGAGGTCTATGACATTGCACGAAAACTGGGGCAGATGCACCATCCGCACCACGTTCACCGGGTCTTCGGGACGGCGGTCTTCCAGACTGAATCCCATCAGGTTCTCGGCAGGGAACCTGTCGTAGGAGATGAAATCGAGGGCGTCGGCCAGCCCCAGGGAGATGCCCAGGGATTCATCTTCGGGAAGGGCTTCACCCCAGCCGCAGAGCCTGAAATCGAGGGCCGACGATTCGCTTATCTCTATCACGGAAAGGTTTCCGCGGAGGGCGTGGGGAATGCCCGGCGGAATATGGAAATACTGCCCCGCCTTGACGGGCACGACGTTCATGAAAGAATCAGGGTTTCCTTCGGCGCAGGCCAAGAAGAACGCGGCCGCCTCCACTTTTTTCCTGAATCCCAGGAGCAGGCTGGCGCCGGGCACCGCACTCTGCACGTACCAGAGTTTTTCCTTCCCGAGGGAGTCGTAGCGTGCCCGCGCATCTTCGTCGGAGGGGCACACTGTGAGGGGCATCGCTCCGTTTACCCGGAGCATCTTTATCTGGAAGGGAAACTGTCTGCCGTACCAGTCGAACACGTCGTCCCCCACCACGCGGTCGAGATAGGTTTCCATTATTTCGCCGAGGGCGTTGCCCGCGAGCCATCCGTCCCTCACCGCAGTGTCGCGCCAACCCAGGTCGGCAAGTATCCATTCCTCCTTCCCCCAGGGGAAAACGTCTTCCACCGGGCACAGCCGGAAGGGATACAATTTCTTTTCTTCTTCCATTATTTTCGCTATATTTACGAACGCGAAGATACTTATTTTTTCGGTATGAAAGGAATCTACATTTTTCTTGCGGACGGCTTCGAGGACGTAGAGGCCCTCGGCACCAACGACGTCCTGCGCAGGGCAGGTCTCAGGAGCGAACTCGTCGCAATAGGGGAAGAGCCCTTCGTGTGCTCGTCGCACGGGGTCACGGTAGGCGCGGACAGCTGCCTCGAGTTTCTGGATGTCAGCCACGAAGGCACCACTGAGGGAGACGTGCTCATTTTCCCCGGAGGCATGCCCGGCACACGCAACCTGGCGGCCTGCAGGCCCCTCATGAAGCTCATGCAGGAGCATTACGATGCCGGAGGCACCGTGGCCTGCATCTGCGCGGCGCCCGGCCTGGTGCTCACGCAGCTTAAGGGCATAGAGGGAAGCACCGCCACCTGCTTCGACGGTTTCGAGAAGGAACTCGAGGCCGCTTCCATCAAGTTCGAACCTCGTGCAGCAATTACCTGCGGGCGTGTCATCACCGGCCGCAGCGCGGGCCATGCCCTCGCCTTCGGCCTCGAGATAGTCGCCAAGGTCCGCCCCGAAAAGTACGACGAAGTGCATCATCATCTTTTCCTTGAAACTCTTCAGTAATGGACGAAAGGATAGACAAATACCTGTGGTGCATCCGAGCTTTCAAGACCAGGAGCGAGGCCACCGAGGCCTGTCACGGCAACAAGGTGCAGCTGAACGGGGTCAATGCCAAACCGTCCAAGCTGGTCAAGCCCGGCGATGAGATTTCGGTCCGCCGCGGTCCGGCGCTCATCAGCTACCGTGTCCGGCAGGGGCTCGACCACAGGGTGGGAGCCGCCCTGGTCGCGGACTACGCCGAGAACATCACCCCCGAGAGCGAGCTTGCAAAGCTCCATGCTCCCGCCGAGACTTTCTTCGTCCGCCGCGACAGGGGCGCCGGCCGTCCTACCAAAAAGGACCGCCGCACCCTGGACGCCCTTTGGGACGAACTGGACGCAGAATAGCGGGCAAAAGAAAAGCGCCCGTTATTCGAGCGCTTCTCCTTCGAGATTCAGAAATTCATACTGCAGGATGGAGTTGGCCGAGCTTTCGACCAGCTTCAGTTTGCATCTGTACTTGCGCCGCCACTTTGCGACGAACGAGTTCCACCCGCGTGACAGATAGGCCCCGAGAATGGGGCTGGTGCGAAGCATGAGGGCTCTTTCCCCCTTGTCGATGACGAAATACGACAGCTTGCGCTCTATCTGCTCGTCGATGATGACCGTCGAGGCAATCTTGCCCGTGCCGTGGCACAGGGGACATTGCTCGGTGGTGTTGATTTCCGTAGCCGGACGAATCCGCTGGCGGGTAATCTGCATAAGGCCGAACTTGGTGAGCGGCAGCACGTTGTGCTTCGCCCTGTCTCCTTCCATCTGCGCCTGCATATACTTAAACAGGGCGTTCCGGTGATCCACGTTCTCCATGTCGATGAAATCGACGATGATGATACCACCCATATCGCGCAGCCTCAGCTGACGCGCAATTTCCTCGGCTGCGAGCTTGTTGACCTCGAAGGTGTTTTCCTCCTGGTCGGTCGTCTTGGCCCGTATGCCGCTGTTCACGTCCACTACGTTGAGGGCTTCGGTGCTTTCTATGACCAGGTACGCGCCCTGTTTCATGGGCACTACCTTTCCGAAGGATCCCTTGATCTGCCGGGTTACCTCGAAATGGTCGAAGATGGGTTCCCGGCCGTCGTAGAGATGGACGATCTTTTCCTGTTCGGGGAGAATGAGGGAAATGTACTTCCGGATTTCCTCGCAGGTGTTGGCGTCGTTCACGTAAATGCCTGTGAACGAGTCGTTCAGAAGGTCCCGAAGGACCGTGGTGGTCTTGGAGTACTCGGTGAACAGGAGCTCGACTCCCTTGTTCCTGGCGATTTTCTGCCACGAGCCTTCCCACTTTTCGATGAGGGACTTGGTCTCCGCCACCAGCACCGAGGCGTTCTTGCCTTCGGCGGCGGTGCGGATGATGGCCCCGTAGTTGCGCGGGAGGATGCTCTTCACCAGGGTCTCCAGTCTTCTCTTTTCTTCGTGAGAGGAGATTTTCTGGGAGACGCTTACCTTTTCGGCGAAAGGCAGCAGTACAATGTTGCGTCCTGCCAATGAAATTTCCGCAGTGAGCCTGGAGCCCTTCGTGGAAATCGGTTCCTTTACAATCTGCACCACCACCATCTGGCCGGCCTTGAGGTTGTCCTCGATGCGTCCCTCCTTCTCCAGCGGCTTGCCGAGCTTGATGCCGGCATAAAGGCTGCGGAGGTTCTTGTTGGGATTGCTCTCCCGGACGAACTGGTCGTAGGCCCCGAAATAGAGGCCCAGGTCGAGATAATGGATGAATGCTTCCTTGCTGTCACCTATGTCCACGAAAGCGGCGTTCAGGGAAGGGAGTATCTTCTTGACCCTGCCAAGATATACGTCCCCCACGGAGAAACTGTGGCCCTCGCTCGACTCGTTGTTGTACTCGATAAGCCTGTGGTTTTCCATCAGGGCTATCTTGACTTCTTTAGGCGAGACGTCGACCACAAGGTTCTTTTCCTGTGCTTTCTGGTCTTCCATTGGATAATTCGGACAGTTGTTTACTCATTAAAAGAGGCTCGCCGGATCCCCCGTACGAGCCTCCCTCGACAATTATTTCTTCTTATGTCTGTTGAGGCGCAAGCGCTTTTTACGCTTGTGCGTCGACATCTTATGTCTCTTTCTCTTCTTTCCGCTAGGCATGTTGATGAATATTAATTATTTCTTGAGATTTGCGATGAAAACCTTAGCAGGCTTGAAGGCCGGAACATCGTGTGCAGGAATGACGAGGGTAGTCTTGGCGGTGATATTGCGGGCGGCCTTCTGGGCGCGATGCTTTACTATGAAACTGCCAAAGCCACGAAGATAAACCGGGTTGCCTTTTGCGAGGGATTTCTTGATGGACTCCATGAAGGCTTCAACCACTGATTGAACCTGAATTTTCTCGATGCCGGTCTGCTTGGCGATCTCGTTTACGATTTCAGCTTTTGTCATGATTTTAGAGTTTTATAATTGCGTTCTTTCAATTTTGGAGCACAAAAGTAGATATAATTTTTTAATAATCAAACCTCTACGATGAGTTTTTCTGAATCTTTTACAGTGGCACGGAGATTGACAATGTATAGGACACAGGGGAAAACTGCCCCTATACTGACAATTTGACAGAAATATATGAAAGAAAACAAAGAATATGCATTCCCGGCGGGAGCCGAAGTCAGCATCATACCGGTCATGCAGGGTGAAGAGATAAGGGAAGTGAACGATTCCGAACTCCCAGATACCCTGCCGATACTGGCGCTCCGGAACGCCGTACTGTTCCCCAATGCGGTTTTCCCGGTGACCATAGGCAGGGAAAAGAGCATCAGGCTCATCAAGGAGGCCGAAACCCACGGTTTCTTCGTGGGCTGCGTCCCCCAGACCGACGTCACCGTCGAAGACCCCAAGGAAAAGGACCTGTACCCCTACGGCACCGTCGCCAAGATTATCAAGAGCCTCGAGATGCCGGACGGCACCATCACCGCCATACTCCAGGGCATCAAGCGCTTCTCGCTCGACGCCATCCTCGACTACGAGCCCTTCCTCACGGCCAGGATCCACTACCTCGACGACTATCTGGCCGACAAGGACAGCGCCACCGTAAAGGCAATTGCCGACTCCCTCAAGGACAACGCCATCCAGATCGTGCGCAACACCTCCATGGCCTCGCGCGAGGCCATAGCCGCCATCAGGAGCATCTCCGACTTCAAGTTCCTGGTGAATTTCATCGCCACCACGGTCGAAGTGGACGAGTTCTCCGACAAGATAGAGCTCCTGCAGTACGACGACATCCGCGCGCGTGCAATGAAGCTCCTGAGCCTGCTCAACATGGAAATAGAGCTTTCCAAGATCAAGCAGGACATCAACCAAAAAGTCAAGAGCGAAATCGACCAGCAGCAGAGGGAATACTACCTCAACAACCAGCTCAAGACCATCCAGGAAGAGCTCGGCATGGACGAAGGCGAAGACTACGACAAGCTCAAGGAGCGCGCGGCCAAGAAGAAATGGTCCAAAGAGACCGGCGAAGCCTTCGAGAAGGAGCTGAACCGCCTGCAGAAATACTCCCCCAACTCCCCCGACTACAGCGTGCAGTACAACTACCTTGACTTCATGCTCAACCTGCCGTGGGACGAAATGTCCGAGGACAACCTCGACCTTTCCAACGCCCAGAAGGTGCTGGACGAAGACCATTTCGGCCTCGAGACGGTCAAGGACAGGATCATCGAATACCTTGCGGTGCTCAAGCTCAAGGGCAACATGAAGTCGCCCATCCTCTGCCTATACGGCCCTCCGGGCGTCGGCAAGACGAGCCTCGGCAAGAGCGTTGCCAAGGCCCTCGGGCGCAAGTACGAGCGCATCTCGCTGGGCGGCCTGCACGACGAGGCGGAAATCCGCGGTCACCGCAAAACCTACATAGGAGCCCTTCCGGGCCGCATCCTGAACGCGATTGCCCGCGCCGGCAGCTCCAACCCCGTGATAGTGCTCGACGAGATAGACAAGGTGGGCGCCGATTACAAGGGCGATCCGTCCTCGGCTCTGCTGGAGGCCCTCGACCCCGAGCAGAACGCCACCTTCCACGACAACTACCTCGACCTCGACTACGACCTCTCGCACGTGCTGTTCATCACCACGGCGAACGGCATCTCCAGCATCCAGCCGGCGCTCCTCGACAGGATGGAGGTAATCAACGTCACCGGCTATCTGGCCGAGGAAAAGGCCGAGATCGCGAAGCATTTCCTGATGCCCAAGCAGCTGGAGGCCCACGGCCTCGGGCGCGACGACCTCAAGATCGAGCCTTCCGCCCTGGCCGAGATAATCGACCAGTATACCCACGAATCCGGCGTCCGCGGCCTCGAAAAGCAGATCGCCAAGATCGCGCGCGTCACCGCCAAGAAGATAGCGCTCGGCCAGGAGCATCCCACCGAAATCAAGAAAGAGCATCTCAAGGAGTATCTGGGCCTGCCCACCGCCTTCCACGACAAGCAGAAAGGCAACGAAGGCCCCGGCGTGGTCACCGGACTGGCCTGGACCGAGCTGGGCGGGGAAATCCTATTCGTGGAGAGCAGCGTTTCCGGAGGCAAGGGCGTGCTCACCATGACCGGCAACCTGGGAGACGTCATGAAGGAATCCGCCACCATCGCCTACCAGTATATCAAGGCGCATCCCGAAATGGTGAAGATGACCAGCGAGCAGTTCGCCGCCAAGGATGTCCACGTGCATGTTCCGGAGGGCGCCGTTCCGAAGGACGGTCCTTCGGCCGGCATCACCATGGTGTCCTCCATGGTGTCGGCCTACAGTGGCGAAGCCGTCAAGAAGGGCATCGCCATGACGGGCGAAATGACCCTGCGCGGCAGGGTGCTTCCCGTAGGAGGCCTCAAGGAGAAGGTGCTTGCGGCCAAGCGCGCCGGGGTCCACACCATCCTGCTCAGCGAGCAGAACCGCCGCGACATCGAGGACATCAAGGAAATCTACGTGAAAGGCCTCGACTTCGTGTATGTCAAAGAAATAAAAGACGTCATCGACTTCATCTTCGAGAAATGAACGTAAAGATAGAAGAATCCTGGCGACAGGCCCTGCAGAGTGAGTTCGACAAGCCTTACTTTGCGGGGCTTGTCTCTTATCTCCATGCCGAAAAGGAAAAGGGCCAGACCATCTATCCTCCGGGAAGCCGGATTTTCAGGGCCTTCGAGCTCACTCCGGTGCAGAATGTGAAAGTGGTGATACTCGGCCAGGACCCGTACCATAATCCCGGTCAGGCGATGGGCCTGAGCTTCTCGGTGCCGGACGGCATGCCCGCTCCCCCGTCGCTCGTGAACATTTATAAAGAGATAGAAAGCGACCTGGGCATCAGGATGGGCAGGACCTACAACCTCGAGCCATGGGCAAGGCAGGGCGTGCTGCTGCTGAACTCGATCCTCACGGTGCGCGCCGGGCAGGCCGCATCGCACGAAAGGATAGGATGGGAAGAATTCACCGACGCCGTCATAAAATACATCTCGGACAACTGCGACGGGGTGGTATTCATGCTCTGGGGAAACTACGCCAAGGGCAAGGCTCCGCTTATCGATGCCCGGAAGCACCTGGTGCTCCAGGCGGCGCATCCTTCCCCCCTCGCCCGTGGCGCGTTTTTTGGATGCAGACACTTCTCGAAAGCAAATAATTTCCTTACCTTTAAAGGCAAAACACCTGTAAATTGGCAACTGTAGCTTTATTCCCGGGATCCTTCGATCCCTTTACCGCCGGCCATCTGAACATCCTGCAGAGGGCGCTCACCATGTTCGACGAAGTGGTTGTGGCCATTGGCGTCAACCAGGACAAGAGAGGTTTCTTTACGACCGAGCAGAAGATCGACATCATCAGGCAGGCCACCAAGGGGCTCAGCGGCGTGAGGGTAATTCATTACGAAGGCCTTACCATCGACGCCTGCAAAGAGCTGGGAATCAAGCATATAGTCCGCGGCGTAAGAAACTTCATGGACTTCGAGACGGAGCAGAGCATCGCCGATGCGAACCGCCGGCTCAATCCCGATGTCGACACCATTATCATCCCTACCGCACAGGAGTATTCCCATATTTCATCCAGCGCGGTGCGCGACATCATCCGCCACGGAGGAGACACCAGCACTTTCATGCCCAAGGGCGTCAATCTCCCGAAGATCAATGTTTAAGAAGATACTGCTGTTTCTCTGTCTGCTGCCCGGAGCCATCTTCTCCGCGAGTGGCCAGGACCGCTATGAGAAGCTGGACAGCCTCATGGAGGTCTATGTGCGGAGCATCCGCACCGAAGACGAGGACAGCAAGGCGGGCGAAGCCGACTACATGATAGGCGCCGCCTCCGATTCCGCCACCAGGCAGCACATCGCCCTGTGGCTCTTCGACTACTATAAGGAATCGCGCGTCATGGGCGAAGAGGCTGTCGCCATCCACATCTACGACAAGTGGTTCGCCGACGGCACCGTGCCGATGCGCAGCGAATTCGACGAAATGGACGCCAAGCTCTTCGCCGACTTCAACAGGAGTTCCCTCATAGGCATGCAGGCGCCCAAAATCAGCCTTTTCAAGCCGTGCAGGGGCCGCAAGACCGTTCCCGAAGACGGAAAGGCCTCGATGCTCTGGTTCTTCGACACTTCCTGCGGGAAGTGCCAGGTGGAGGCCGAAGTGCTTCCCTCCGTACTGGAGAAGGAGGCCGTCCTTCCCGTCACTTTCTATGCGGTTTACGCCGGACAGGACAGGAAGGCATGGAGACAGTTCCGCCGCAGCTTCAAGGTTAAGAACCCGCTCGTGAAAGTGGTTCATCTCTGGGATCCCGAAATAGACAGCGACTACCTCCGCCTCTACGGGGTTATATCCACCCCTAAGCTATACATGGTGTCCTCCCGCGGGGAAATCATAGGCCGGCGGCTGGAAGTCGAGAACCTGCACGAGATGTTCGGCCTCGCAAAGATTATCGAAGACTATTTGGATAATGAATAATTAGAGTTAGATTTGTAATTTGAACGATACTCCATAATTTTAATGCAATAATGAAAAAGTTGTTTGTATTCATCGCCGCAAGTTTCGCGGCCCTGAGCCTCAGCGCCCAGGGGAATCCCATGATGCAGGCCCTTCCGAACGACCCCGCAGTCCGCGTCGGCAAGCTTGAGAACGGCCTCACCTATTATATCCGCCACAACGAACTTCCGAAGAACAGGGCGGAATTCTATCTCGCCACCAACACCGGCGGCATCTACGAGACTCCCGACCAGGACGGTCTCGCCCACTTCCTCGAGCACATGTGCTTCAACGGCACCGAGCGCTTCCCCGGAAAGGGCATCCTGAATTATCTCCAGAGCATCGGCGCCGAATTCGGCCGCAACATCAATGCCTCCACGGGCTTCGAGGAGACGCAGTACATGCTGAACAACATGCCGGTTGAACGTCCCACCGTGGCCGACACCTGCCTCCTCATCCTCAGCGAGTATGCCCATTACGTCACCAATTCCACCGAGGAGATCGACCTCGAGCGTCCCGTCATCATAGGCGAGAAGCGCCAGCGCAACACCGCCCAGTGGCGCACTCTCGAGAAGAGTCTCCCCTACTATTTCGGCGACACCAAATACGCTACCTGCACCCTCATCGGCAGCCAGGAGAGCCTCGAGACCTTCGCGCCCCAGAGCCTCCACAATTTCTACGCTGCCTGGTACCATCCCGACAGGCAGGCCGTGATAGTTGTCGGCGACATCGACCCCGACCGCATTGAAGCCAAGATCAAGGAATACTTCGGCCGCATTCCCAAGTGCGAAAACCCCCAGGCGAAGCCCGAGATTCCCTTCCCGGCCAACAAGGAGCCCGTCGTAGGCATCATCACCGACCCCGAAACCACCAATGCCACCATTGAAATGGCATGGAAGAGCGAGGCCCAGCCCGAAGAAATGAACGCCACCATCATCGGCCAGCTCAACGATCTCGTGAAGTCGCTCGTCAACCGTATCATGACCGAGCGTTTCACCGACATCACGTCCAAGCCCGGAGCTCCCTTCCTCGACGGCGGTTTCTACGTGACCGACATGATTTATGAAGCCATTGAAGCCGCAGACGGCGAGGTCACCCTCCGCGAAGACAACATCCTCGAGGGCTTCCGTGCTTTCTACACCGAGCTCGAGCGCATGAAGCGCTACGGCTTCACCGCCGAGGAATACAATCGCGCCAAAGCCGAAATCATCTCCTGGGAAGAAGCAGCCGTCGAACGTGCCGCAACCCGCAAGAACCCCGAATTCATCCGTGAGCTTCTGAACCACTTCTTCGACCAGAAGAGCTATCTCGAACCCGCCATGGAAAAGCAGATCGTGGAAGCCCTCCTCGGACAGATAGGCGTGGACCAGCTCAACCAGATTGTTCCCCAGCTCATCACCGACGAGAACCTCGTGGTAATCTACAGCGGCCCCGAGAAGGAAGGATATCCCACCCCGACCAAGGAGCAGATACTCCAGATAATCGAAGAGGTGAAGGCCTCCGACATCGCCGCACCCCAGGGCGAGGAAGTTGCAGCCGAACTGCTCAATGCCGCGGCCCTGAAGGCCGGCAAGGTCAAGAGCACCGCTCCCGCCCAGTACGGCGCCACCAAATGGACGCTCAGCAACGGCATCGAGGTCTACCTCCTTCCCACCGAATACCGCAAGGACCAGATTCTCTTCAACCTCTGGCGTGAAGGCGGCCAGACCCTCATCGCCACCGAAGACCTTCCGTCCTTCGACAGCAACGTCATCTCCATGTTCCAGCAGAATTCCGGCGTCGCCGGCTTCTCCGGAACCCAGCTCAAGAAGATGCTCACCGGCAAGAACGTCAACATGATGCCCTACGTATCCTCAATCACTCACGGCATCTCCGGTTCCTCCACCAAGAAGGACCTCCAGACCGCATTCGAACTGATGTACCTCCTCTACACCAATCCGCGTTTCGACGCCGACGAGTATCAGGTTGGCATCGACCAGCTCCGCGCCATGCTCCCGGGCCTTGCCGAGAATCCCCAGTACAAGCTCCAGAAGAAGCTCTTCGAGGTCTTGTACGGAGGCAATCCCCGCAATACCATGCTTTCGGAAGAAGTTCTCAACAAGGCTTCGATAGCCACTGTGGAAAGGGTCTACAAGCAGCTCTTCAACGGCACCAAGGGCCTCAAGCTCCAGATTACCGGCGACTTCAACCCCGATGAGATCAAGCCTCTTGTCGAGAAGTATGTCGGCAGCATCAAGAAGGGCGGCAAGGTCACCGCATGGGCTGACAACACTCCCGATTTCGTGAATGGTATCGTTTCCTGCATCGATCCCGTCAAGATGGAGACCCCGCAGAGCACCGCCGTGCTCCTCTATCACGCACCCCTGGCCTATACCCAGACCAACAAGGCTGCGCTCGACGCCATCAGCTACATCCTTGACATGCGCTACACCGCCAGCCTCCGCGAAGATATAGGCGGCACCTACGGAGCCAGCGCCCCCACCCAGCTCATGGATCTTCCCAAAGAAAAGGGATTCCTGCAGGTCATCTTCCAGTGCGACCCCGAAAAGCGTGAGATTCTCGTCAAGACCGCCGAGGAGCAGTTCGCCGACCTCGCCACCGAGGGTCCGACCAAGGAAGAGTTCGACATGACAGTC
Organism: uncultured Bacteroidales bacterium; assembly: GCA_946185745.1. Lineage (GTDB taxonomy): Bacteria > Bacteroidota > Bacteroidia > Bacteroidales > UBA932 > Cryptobacteroides. The sequence goes on along the minus strand of CAMHKQ010000006.1, from coordinate 61,307 downwards.
CTGAACCTCAAGAAGAACGTGCCCGAGAAGAGGCTCAACAACAGCTACTGGCAGAATCTCATCAAGAGCTACATCATGAATCCCGTCGAGGTCGACAAGGCCTATGAGGACGCAGTGAACAACCTCACCGCCGACGACATCAAGAAGGCCGCCGCCGAGCTTCTTAACTCCGGCAACTTCATGGAATTCGTACAGATTCCCGAATAGCGGGAAATAATACAACGCAAAAAAGGCGCCTCGAAATTGAGGTGCCTTTTTTATTAAGCGTAACGGTCGCTATCCGCAGTGGAAGTACTTGTTCACCAGCTCTGCCACCTTCTTGGAATTGCCCTCGATGTCGTGGCGAAGCGTGCGGTCGTTGTAGCTGCGGAGTTTTGCGATGGTGCCGTCGATGGCCCTCTTGTCGAACACTCCCATGGCCTCGTAGCAGGCGCGCTGCTTTTCGAGGCAGTCGGCGGATGCCATGCAGCTGTCGGGCAGGCTGTCAAGCTGCGCAAGGCGTGCGGCGTTCTCTTCCTTGTGGATGTCCACGTCCACGAAGGTCTTCCTGGCCTCGGCGAGGCCGTCTTCCATTTCGAGCCCGAGCCTGATGCCTACGCAGAGCGCAGCCATGAGCAGATAGGCGTTGGCGCTGCCGTCGGGAGAGCGCATCTCGAAAGTCTGCTTGAACGAACCGTCCGAAGACTTTTCGTCTTCCTGCGGATTGGCCGCTGCGCACATGTCGGTCTTGCTCGTCCAGCCGAGAGGCACGCGGACAAGGGCGGAACGGTTGCTATAACCCCAGCACACATTGGTAGGAGCCTCCTGATGCGGCACGAGCCTGAAATAGGATACCGGAACGGTGTTGCCGAATGCGGTGATGGACGGGGCGATGAGCATGAGGCCGGCGATGGCTCTCTCGGCAATTTCCGACAGCTTGCCGTCGGCCACGGTGACGCTCTTGCCGTCCTTCATCAGACGCATGTGGATATGCATGCCGGAACCTGCCTTTCCCACGGTGATCTTGGGGGCAAAGGACACGTCCAGGTTGCGCTTCCAGGCAAGGGTACGGATGACCCATTTGGCAAGGGTAAGCTGGTCGGCTGCATCTTCGGCATTCACCGGAAGGAATTCGATTTCGTTCTGTTCATAATTCTTGCCGTCCTGGGTGAAGTTGCCCACTTCGCTGTGTCCGTACTTGATGCGGCCTCCCGTCTGGGCGATGAGCTGCATGCACTCGGTGCGGAAAGTATTGAACTTGGCGAAGGGCTGGGATTCGTGGTAGCCGTGCTGATCCTCTGCCGGGAAGGCGGGATCGAGGCTGGAAATGACGTAGTATTCAAGCTCGCCCATGGCCTGGAAATCGATTCCGAATTCGTCGTGCAGGGCCTTGCAGGCCTTGTGCAGCGTGAAGTCCGGGGAGGACTCGAGGCGTTTGCCGTCACGGTCGAAATAGGCGCAGAGCATGGTGAGCGTGGGTATTTCGGCGAACGGATCCACGAAGGCGGTGCTGAAGCGGGGCACCACGTAAAGGTCGGAACGGCCGGCCTCTATGAACGGGAAAAGGCTGGAACCGTCGACACGCTCGCCGTAGGTGAGGATAGTGTCGAGGTAGTGCTCGTCGTTGATTACGAAATTGAGCGTCTTGATGCGGCCGTCACCTGCGGGGTACATGAAATCCACCATCTTGATGCCGTTTTCCTTGATGAAACGGACGATGTCGGACTTGGTGAAGGTGTCGGGAGACTTCTGGAGGAAGGCTATTACTTTGTTGGCGTTCAGCGAGAACGTAACTTCTGGATTGGTCATAATGTTATATGGTCATTAAAAGGTTCGCAAAGATACACTTTTTAAATGACCGGTGCAATATCAGAACAGAGTCGGATGGTTTTCGTCGAGTTCTTTGAGCACGTGCTCCATGGTGGCCTGCCTGATAAGGCTGCTGAGCGACCTGGTGCCGAATTTTCTGCGGTACTCGTCGATGGCGGCAAGCTCCCGCTTGTTGAAAAAGACCGACTTGCGGATGGTGCGCTTGAGAGCCGCTTTCTCCTTGTCCTGATAGCGGATGTCCACTCCGCCGTTTTTCTTTCTTGCCATAACCCTTTGATATTCAGTCTTACAAATATACGAAATAATCAGGTAAAAGCAATTACTGCCGTCTTCGGATGAGCAGCAAGACAATCAGCCAGGCGAACAGGAGCAGGAAGGCGAAGGTACTCACCCTCCCGGTGATGTCCCCGTGCTCCACGAAGAAAGTCCGCCGGTCGCTGAGGTTCACCTTTCCGGAAAGGGTCGTCCTCTCCCACCAGGGGGTCTCGGAGAGATACTCTCCCCTCTGGTTGATGATCCCGGAGATGCCGGTGTTCCCGCAGCGGGCGATGTCCCTGCGGAGCTCTATCGCCCTGAGGGACGCATAGCTGGCATGCTGCCTGTAACCGGGGGTATCGCCCCACCAGGCGTCGTTGGTGATGATGGTCATGAACCTGGCGCCGGCCTTCACATAGCCGGTGCAATACTCCGGATAAACCGATTCATAGCAGATGGCGCAGCCGAAAGGCACAGCCGTGGAGTCACTGCCCACGTAATTGAGGGCCGTGATCTCGGGCTGCCCGATGCAGCGCCCCATGAGCCCGCCGAGCTTGTCGTCGATGGGCACGAAAAGCTTCGGATAGGGAGTCATCTCCACGCCCACCACAAGCTTGCTCTTGTGGAATATGTCGTAACGCCCCGTGCCGTCGGTGCAGAAAGCCGTGTTCCGGTTTTCGAGCCAGCCGCTTCCATACTTGCGGGCCAGGATGGACGGAGCCTGCGTCTGATTGAAAAACTCGTAAGTGGAGGCTCCGAACAGCATGTCGGCCCCCGGACGGGTCTTCAGGAACTGCGAGAAAGCCGTCCAGGTATTGGAATCCTGTATGTCGTTCAGGAAGATGTCGCTGGTGAACGTTTCGGGACCTATCAGCAGCCCTTCGAACGAAGGGGCAGTCGCCTCTGCGAACTGGCCGATGAGCACCTCGTTCTGCTGATCCTGGGTCATCGACTTGAACTTCTGGTAAGGATCGAAGTTGGGCTGCGCGATCACCACATCCACCGTCCCTTCGGATTCTTCGGTGAAATGATGCCAGATATGGGCGGATGCGGCATATGGCAGGGCTATCAGGAGCAGGACGGCAATGATTGACGACCATTTGGCGAAGCGCTTCCAGCGGAAGTATGAGCCTTCCAGCACGCTCACCATCAGAGCGAAGATGCCGAGGTTGGACAGCCATATCCAGAGCGAACCGCCCAGGGTGCCGGTGAACTCGTACCACTGCACGCTCCTGACGCTGCGGGCGAAGGCGTTGCCCAGCACCAGCCAGGGCCAGGATATCTGCGCCTGCACCATGTACCAGCGCTCCCAGGCAATCCAGAAGAACATAAGGAACAGATAGGGCAGAATACCGCCGAAACGCTTTTTTGACAGCCTGAAGAATCCGAAGACGACCGACATCTGCAAGGCGTTGGCAAGCACGGCGAAGATTCCGCCGCCTACCGTGGCATTGCAGACCCAGAAGGTGGTGGCGGCGTTCCAGAGCACGAAGGCGCTGTAATGCCATATCCAGAAACGGCGCACTTCGTTCTGCCGGGCCACCCTTTCCGCCGCAAGCAGGGGCACGAAGCCGATAAGTGAAAGGAAGCCCAGGTGTGGCACAAGCCACGGGAGGCTCATCAGTACCGCAAAGAGCAGCACCAGTATCCATAGTGTTCCGTAAGGTTTACGCATCTTCCATTTCCTCCGGCGGCATGTTGCCGCTGTATTTGCGCCATTTGTCCAGCAGTGCGGTCATATCCTGCGGGAGCGGCGTGTCGAACTGTATCCACTTGTGCGTGCGCGGATGCACGAATCCGAGCGTCTTGGCGTGGAGCGCCTGCCTGGGGCATATCTCGAAGCAGTTGTGGATGAACTGCCTGTATTTCGCATAGATGGTGCCCTTCCGGATGGTTGCCCCGCCGTACTTTTCGTCGTTGAAGAGCGGATGGCCGATGGACGCCATGTGGACGCGGATCTGGTGGGTACGGCCCGTTTCCAGGGAGCATTCCAGCAGGGTTACGAAACCGAAGCGCTCCAGCACCCTGAAATGCGTGACTGCCCGTTTGCCATCCTCGGGGTTGCGGGCCACTCGGAAGCGGGTACGCTCCGACGGATCCCTTTCGAGGCTTGCATCCACCGTACCTTCGTCTTCCTTTACATCCCCCCAGACTATGGCCTGGTAACGGCGGTCGATGCTGTGCTCGTAGAACTGGTGGGACAGGCTCATCTGCGCCTCGTCGCTCTTGGCCACGACCAGCAGGCCACTGGTGTCCTTGTCTATCCTGTGCACCAGCACACCCATGCGCTCGTCGTCGGAAGCGTCCGGGGAAAGGTGAAGATAGAAGGCAAGGGCGTTCACCAGCGTGGCCTCGTAGTGCCCGTGGCCGGGATGGACCACCATGCCGGCGGGTTTGTTGATCACGAGGACGTCGTCGTCTTCATAGAAAATGTCGAGGGGTATGTCCTGGGGGATGACTTCCACGCCGCGGCGCTCGTAAGGCATCACGAAGCGGATCACATCGCCGGGGCGGACCAGCTGGTTGGCCTTCACGGCCTTCTCCCCCACTTTCACGTAACCCTCCTTGATTGCAAGCTGGATGCGGTTACGGGAGGTCTTCTCGAGATGAGTGGCCATGTACTTGTCCACCCGCACAGGCTCCTGCCCGGCGTCGACGGCGAGCCGGAAATGTTCGAACTGGGGTTCTTCTTCCTCTATGCTGTCAATCCATTCTTCTTCCATTACCTGGACGGGATTTTTCCTTCTTCGGTGGTGAGGAGAATGGAGATGCCGGCGCCCATTGTGAGGGGCACGCCGGAAGGCGCGGGATGCTGCTCGTATACCACGGCGTTCAGGGAGTCGGAATAGTCGCGGACGCCCTTGTCGAAGGTTACCTTGGTGACATTCAGGGAATTGTCGTGAATAGCGTCGACGGCGCGCAGGTACTTCATGCCTACCACGTTGGGCGCATAGGTACGGGAGTCTTCCGAGCTGAGGCCGACCATGAGGTCTATGGCGGAGCCGCTCTCGATGAGGGTGCCGGCCTTTATCTCTTTATTCTTGTAGAGTTGACGGAGGACGTTGTTGGTGGCTATGTCGTTGACGTAAATGAGCCTGCCGAGAGTAAGGCCGCGGGAGGTGAGTTCCGCCTTTGCCTGGCGCATGGAGTAGCCTTCAAGCAACGGCATCATGACTTTCTTGGGCACCACAGCGTTGATTGTGAGCAGCACCCTGCGGCCTCTCTTGACCTTGCTGCCCGCCACCGGATTCTGGGAGAAGACGGCCCCCCTCTGCATGCGCCGTACGTAAACCGAGTCTATCACCTTGACCTTCACACCGGCATGCCCCGCGGTATAATTCGCCTCGGAAAAGGTCATGTTGGTGAAATCGGGTACTGTAATCTCCTTCCCGTGCTGGGTGATGACGGAAAGGAGAATGTTTATCACGACAACCAGGCCGACGACGAATACGACGGCCCAGATGAGATTCTTTACTATCCAGTTGCTGAGGAAACCCTGTTTCTTCTTTGGTGATTCATCTTCCATAAGTTACAAAGATAGTAATTATTTCGGAGAATCACTACCTTCTGGGAGGACCGCCGGGGCCGCCCGGACCGCCGGGACCGCGCATGTTGCTGCGGTCCATGTTGCCGAAGCGGTAAGTGAGCGAGAAGATGATATACCTGCCGAGTGTGTTGGTGAGCCTCTCCTGATGGTAGTTGTCGGAGTCGGTGACACTCAGCTGCTTGGCCTGCCCGAGGATGTCATAGCATTTGACGGCGAACGTGACCTTTTTGTCGAAAAGGAGTTTCTGGATTTCAGCGTTGAGCACGTATTCGTCATCCTGCGGCGTGGTATAGCCGGCGTACCAGTTGTAATTGCCCTCGCCCTTGAAAGTGAGGCCCGGCTGATCCCATGTCCAGTTGGCGGTAAGGCGCACCTGATTGTTCCAGGTGGTCGTCACATTTTCCGAGAGAGTGTTCCTGGAATTGTTGAGACGGGTGCGGCCGCCGACGGTCAGCTCGAGGGCATCGGTCCTATAGGTTACGCGCAGGCGCTCGGTGAGGTTCAGCGCCCTGATCGTATTGACGTTGAAGTCGAGCTCATCCGCATCCCACTTCTTGAGGAACTCGTCCATGAAGGCGTAGTAGCCCTTGTCGTTGTAGGTGGACATATCCACGTTGCTGCCTATGTAGGACGACGACTTGTTCCAGTTGCCCCAGAACATATTGGATATGGAGAAGTTCGACTTTCCGATGGGGATGTTTGCGAAGGAGTTGAGGCCGGCGTTCGCGGCGTCGGGGCCGTTCATCGGGATTGAGAACGCGGAACCGTTGTTGTACCAGATGGCGCTCACGATGGGGTCCTGGGTGTAACTGGCATTCATGCGCACCATCACGGAAGCGAAAGTCTTCTTGTTGTTGTAACGGAACATTCCGTTGAGACTGTGCGAGAAGTAAGGTTTCAGCGATGGGTTACCGAACGAGACGTTCAGGGGGTCGGTGTTGTCGGGAACCGGCATGAGCTGCCTGGTGCTGGGCTGACCGGAATTACCCCTGTAGAACAGCCTGGCGTTGGCATTTTCGCTGAAATCCCACCAGATCATGGCGGAGGGGGCGAATTTCCAACGGAAATCGTCGTACTCCTTGGGGGAATAGGAACCGTCCGTGGAATCGTACTTCGTGGTGCTGTTGTATGTGCTTACGGGTATGGCCGAGAAGCCCACCTGTACGCGGGACTTCTCTTTCTGGTACATGAGGTTGACGCCTATGTTCTGCTGGTTCGTCTCGTTCACTATGTCGTTGGAATAGACGGGGTCCAGCGGACTGCCCGCGAGCAGATTATTGTAGGTACTCTTGTTGGAATTCGACCTTGACCAGCTGTAGCTGTAGTTCCCCTCCAGGAAAAGGTTCTCCATGAGGGGCTCCGTATAGGTGGCGCGGCCCCACAGCGAGTAGCTCCTGCTCTTCTGGTCTATGTTCTGGTCCACCCTCGTGTTCTCGTCGCCCACCCAGGTGTCGGACGCGTTGAACGAGTTCATGTTATTGTTCGACAGAGAATACCTTCCCATGACGGTGAGGGTGCGGCCAGGCTTGCCCAGGCGCTGCCGCAGAAGCGCGAAGCCGCTGGCGGAGAAATTCCTGTTCGAGCCGGTTTCGCTGCTGTTGCCCCGGTTGGTGAGTTCGGGGGAACTGCCGTTCAGATAGTCGGTGAGGGTGGTATAATTGTCTGTCTCGGAATAGCTTCCGCGGCCGAACTCTATCCTTGGTTCAAACAGGATGGAGGTATTCTTGTTGAAGACGTGGTCGAGCCTCACGCCGAAACGATGGCCGTTGGATATGGTGTTGTTCGTGCCTTCGTTGTTGTATATGAGGTTGGAATTCTCGAGATAAGTGGTTTTCTCACTTTCGGAAATGATGTCCCTGCCGGTATGGTTGAAAAGATAGTTGGCGCCCAGGTCCATCTTGTCATGGAAGAGGGTCCATGCGCCGTTGGCGCCGGCCATGTAGGACGTGGTGATGCCGTTTCCGAAGAAGCCGCCCCTTCCGCCTCCGCGCATATTGCCCATCATGCTGCCGGAGAGGTCATTGAAGCCGCGGTTGTTGGTATTGTTGGCATTGAGGATTATGCTGAGCTGCCTGTCCTCGGAGAAGTTGCCGATGAAACCGGCACCCTGGTAGCGCCAGTCATCCGCGAGGCCCTCCGAAGCGGGGATGTCATGTCCTGCGCCAGCCATGAGGTTACCGAACGCGCCGTTCAGCATGCCCTTCTTTACGGAAAGGTCGATGACGGTTTCCTCCTCGCCGTCGTCGATGCCGGTGAATTCAGCCTGCTCGCTCTTCTTGTTCACCACCTTGACGCTGTTGATTATCTTGGCGGGGATATTCTTGGAAGCGAGCTGGGGATCGTCCAGGAAGAAAGTCTTGCCGCCGATGGTTATCTTTTTGATAGTCTGTCCGTTGGAAGTGATGGAGCCGTCGTCGTTCACCTCGATGCCTGGAAGTTTCTTGAGCAGGTCTTCCAGCACGTCGTTGTCGGTGGTCTTGAACGAGGAGGCGTTGTATTCAATCGTATCCTTCTTGACTATGATGGGATTGCCGACGTCGGTGACCTTCGCGCCTTCCAGCTGCTCGGCGTCAGGCTCCATCTTGACGGTTCCGAGATCGAGGCTCTTGCCTTCCACCTTGAAATCCTGCTTAAATTCTTTATAACCAAGCAGTTCCGCCTTCATTTCATAGGCGCCGTTGCGCACTCCTTCGAACTTTACGACGCCGTCGGCCCCGCTGAGGACGTATTTGTACACCTTGGAAGTGCCTTCGCGGGTGAGTGAAACCGTTGCGAAACTGACCGGCTCGCCGGTCTGGGAATCCGCCAGGACGGCGGTGACTGCTGCATTCTGGGCGGAAAGCCCTATAGTACAGAAGAGGCAGCAGAATAAAAGACAGATTTTAAACTTCATACGGGGTTTTAGATGCGAAACTTGGGTCAGGGTTTATTAACCCTGTCGGGGTTTTCAGCAATGAATTTTTTCCACGACGACGAGCCGCCCTTTCCCTTGAGCGGGCTCGTGAGGGAATAGAAATGACACATTGCGATCGCAAGGGCGTCGGTTGCGTCGAGGAACTTGCTTTCGATGTTGATTCCGAGGGTTTTCTCCACCATGAGAGCCACTTGCTCCTTGGAGGCGGCGCCGTTGCCGCAGATTGCCATCTTGGCCTCGCGGGGGGCATACTCATGGACGGAAACGCCGTGTCCGGCGGCGGCGGTCATGGCCGCCCCCTGGGCCCTTCCGAGCTTGAGAATAACCTGGGCGTTCTTGCCGTAGAAAGGCGATTCGATAGCAAGGTCCGATGGGTGGTGAAGGTCGCACAGGGCATTCACCTTCTCGTAGATGCACTCGAGCTTGTCGTAGGGATCCGCTATGCGCCTGAGGTCGAGCACACCCATGTCTATGAAAGACGGCCTGCCGGAAGCATCCGCACGGACGATCCCGAAACCAAGGATGTTGGTTCCGGGATCGATTCCGAGGATGGTGCGGGGCTCCATCTATTTGATGATGTCGAAGCCCGTGTAGGGACGCAGCACTTCGGGAATGACTATTCCCTCGGGAGTCTGGTTGTCTTCGAGCAGGGCGGCCACCACGCGCGGAAGCGCCAGTGAAGAGCCGTTGAGCGTGTGCGCGAGCTGGGGCTTGCCGTTCTCGTCGCGGTAGCGGAGATGCAGCCTGTTCGACTGGTAGCTTTCGAAGTTGCTCACCGACGAGATCTCGAGCCAGCGGCCCTGGGCGGCGCTCCACAGCTCGAAGTCGTAGGTGATTGCCGAAGTGAAGGACATGTCCCCGCCGCAGAGGCGGAGGATATGGTACTTCAGGCCGAGGTCCCTTACGAGGCCTTCCACATGGGCTATCATCTCGTCGAGGGCGGCGTAGCTGTCTTCGGGCTTCTCGATGCGGACGATCTCCACTTTGTCGAACTGGTGCAGGCGGTTCAGGCCCCTGACATCCTTGCCGTACGAACCGGCTTCGCGGCGGAAGCAGGGAGTGTAGGCCGTAATCTTCTGGGGCAGCTGGTCGCCCTCGAGGATGACGTCGCGGTAGATGTTGGTGAGGGGCACCTCGGCGGTGGGCACCAGATAGAAGTCGTCGAGCCCGACGTAGTACATCTGGGCCTCCTTGTCCGGCAGCTGGCCGGTGCCGAACCCGGATGCGGCGTTGACCACCACGGGGGGTTCGGTCTCGCGGTAGCCGGCTGCGGCGTTGCGGTCAAGGAAGAAATTGATGAGCGCACGCTGGAGCTTTGCGCCCTTGCCCTTGTAAACGGGGAAGCCGGCGCCGGTTATCTTGACACCGAGGTCAAAGTCGATGATGTCGTACTTCTTGGCGAGCTCCCAGTGCGGAAGTGCGCCTTCGGGGAGACGTACCTCTGCGGGGCCGCCCTCCTTGACCACCAGGTTGTCGGCAGCGCTCTTGCCCTCGGGGACCAGGCTGCACGGCAGGTTCGGAAGCAGAACCAGGTTGTCCTGCAGTTCCTTAGCGGCCTTTTCGCCCTGTTCCAGGAGACTGGCGCTCGTGGCCTTGAGTTCGGCCACGGCGGCCTTCGCGGCTTCGGCCTCGTCCTTGAGGCCCTGTTTGAGCAGCACGCCTATCTCCCCTGCGCGCTTCTTCTGCTCTGCCAGCAGATTGTCGCTCTGCTGCTGCAGGGAGCGGCGGAGGGAGTCGAGTTCCAGCACTTTGTCTACTATCGGCTTTGCGTCGAAGTTCTTGACTTTCAGGCGGTCGATGACCTGCTGAGGGTCATCGCGGAGCATCTTGAGTGTAAGCATATGTTATTTAAATCAAAAAGGACCCTTCACTTATCTCGAAGCGGGGGTCCTGTTCATTATTCTCAGCCTTCGGGATTAGTTCTCAAAAGGAAGAACTGAGACGTAAGACTTGTCTTCTCTCTTGCGCTTGAAGACGACGGTGCCGTCGACGAGGGCGTAAAGGGTGTGGTCCTTGCCCATACCGACGTTCTTGTCGGGGTTGTGCACGGTGCCCCTCTGGCGTACAAGAATGTTGCCGGCCTTTACTGTCTGACCTCCGAACTTCTTGATGCCCAAACGGTTGCTGTGACTGTCACGACCGTTCTTGGAACTGGATTGACCTTTCTTGTGTGCCATAGTGCTTAAGCGATTTCGTTGATCTTGATTTTGGACAGTTTCTGGCGATGGCCGTTGAGCTTCTGGAAGCCCTTGCGGCGGATTTTCTTAAAGACTAACACTTTGTCTGCCTTTGCATCGTCATCGAGAACGGTGGCTTTCACCACTGCGCCTTTTACATAGGGAGTACCGACTTTGACCTTGCCCTCGTTGTCGAGAAGGAGGACCTTGTCAAACTCTACGTTTGAGTCTTTGGCCTGGGCGAGGCGCTGCACGAAAATCTCGTTCCCTGCCTCTACCTTGAACTGCTGGCCTGCAATGTCTACGATTGCGTACATAAATAAAAACTTATTAAAAGTTTTGACCGGAGGCGTCAGCCTTGAAAAACTGCTCTTTAAGGGCCCCGCAGCCTTCTGCAAAAATTGGGATGCAAAAGTAGCAATTTTTTGATTATCTGCAAAATAATTTGTTAAATTTGCGAAGAACAAAAATGTTACAGAGATGGACGGACCATTCATCTACAGCAAATACGTCACCGGCAAGCACAACATCGGCCGCAAGACCGAGGCCCTCATACTGGGGAACCTGCTCTCGAAGGGCGAGAACGTGGTGATCTACGAGCCCCCGAAGACCGGCAAGATGTCGCTCGTACGGCAGACTTTCTACAACATGCGCATCGCCGGGGGGCAGTTCGAGGTGGCAGAATTCTCCCTTCTCGGAGTGCGGAGCGCCGATGCCTTCATGCTGAGGTTCGGCAGCACCGTCCTGCGCCTGTTCTGCACCACTCCTTCGGAATATGCCGCCGCCGTGGAGAAGTATCTCCCCGGCACGCACTTCGTCTTCGACAGCCGCGCCTTCGCGGCTCAGGATCAGGTGCTTTCCCTCGGATGGAGCACCGACGAGGCCGACCTTCGCGCCGTCATCTCCCTGCCGCTGCGCATGGCCAGGGACACCGGAAAACGCTGTTATATCCTTCTTAACGAGTTCCAGGACATCGATCTCTTCGAGGGCGGCGACGGCATCTGCCGCATTTTCGACTCCGAAATGAAGGCCCTTTCGCCCGAGGACAGGCTGCTCTGCTCCTTCATCTTCATAGGGTCACAGGTAAACGCCATGAAGGAACTCTTCGAGCGGCGCACACTCTTCACCCGCAGCGTCGAGCACCTGCCGCTCAACCGCATCGACACCAAAGACATCATCGATTACACGGTGAAAGGTTTCCTGGTGAGCGGAAAGGTCATCGAAAGGGACCTAATGCTCGGAGTGTGCAAGCTCTTCAAGGACAACATCTGGTACATCAACCACTTCGCGGCCATCTGCGACTCCCTCAGCAAAGGCTATATCATGGAGCCGGTGCTGCTGGAAGCCCTGGATATGCTCATTTCCATACACCAGCCGCGCTTCATAGCCGACATGGAGGGCCTCACCACCTTCCAGGTCAGTCTTTTCAGGGCCATCCTGGAGGGGCACAAGAAGTTCAGTTCGGCCGAGGTAATCAACCACTACGGCCTCAACTCCTCCGCCAACGTCAGGCGCCTGAAAGACGCCCTCTGCAAGAAAGAGATAATTACTTTCGACGACAAGGACGAGCCGGTGGTGCTGGATCCCCTTTTCGAATACTGGGCAAAGAAATATTACTTCGAGATAAAGGATGAATAAGAGAATCGCCGTGCTCACCGGTGCCGGCGTGAGCGCCGAATCCGGGCTTGGGACCTACCGTGACAACGGAGGCCTCTGGGACAACTACGACCCCATGGAAGTCGCTTCCATAGAAGGCTGGTACCGCAACCCTAAAAAGGTCCTGGAGTTCTATAACATGGAGAGGGAAAACCTCAGGAAAGCCCGGCCCAACGAGGCACACAGGCTGATTGCCTCCCTTGAGAAGGATTACAGGGTAGACGTGATAACCCAGAACGTGGACAACCTGCACGAGCGCGCCGGCAGCACCCATGTGGTGCATCTCCACGGCGAGGTCACGAAGGTTCGGCCCGAAAACACCTTCAACGACAGGGACGGCTATTCCGAAAGGGAGGTCTTCGACGTCGGATACTCGGCCGTGCACCTGGGCGACAAGGCCCCGAACGGGGTGCAGCTGCGTCCGCACATAGTCTTCTTCGGAGAAGCCGTTCCCAAAATGGAAACGGCCATCGACATAGTCTCAAGGGCGGATATAGTGCTGATCGTAGGCACTTCGCTCAGCGTCTACCCCGCCGCCGGGCTCTACCGTTACGCGCCCTCGAGCGCCCCGATTTATATCATCGACCCGAAACCCGTCGGACTGGCCGACAGCCGCCTGCACCCCATCCAGGCAGTGGCCACCGAGGGCATGAAACTGTTCATCGAGGAACTCGAGAACATCAAATAAAAAAACCGGCCAGCTAAGGTCGGTTTTTTAATGCCATAACGGAGCTTGTTACTCCGCCGGTGCCTCTTCTTTCTTTCCGCCGAAAAGACCTTCCAGGAAGCTGCCTGCGCTCTCGAGGGCGCCCTTGACTTCGTCGCCTGCCTTCTGGGTGAACTTGGCTACGATCTTGCCCTGGATGGTGGCAAGTTCTTTCTTGAGTTCATCGGAAAGCTTGACAGTCTTGACTTCCTCGCAAAGCTGCTGATACTTCTCGCTTGCCTCTTTCCACTGGTCCTGAGTAAGTTTGTCGTAGTTCTTGTCGAGATATTCGTAGAATGTCTGGAACTTCTGGACGGCTGCCTTTCCGGGGTCGCAGGAGGTGATGATGAATGCGGTTGCCACGAAAGCAAACAGCATAAGAATCATGTGTTTCATAACTGCTTGAGATTTAAGAGTTGATAATTTCTGAAAGCAAAGTTAAAGAATATTTGCAAATAAAAGAAAAAACCTTACCTTTGCATCCCCAAAGAAAAAGGAGGTGATAAAAGCATGATTATAGTACCCGTAAAAGATGGTGACAATATCGAACGCGCTCTCAAACGCTTCAAACGCAAGTTCGAAAAGACCGGTGCCATCCGTGAGCTCCGCGCCCGCAAGAATTTCGAGAAGCCGTCCGTAAAGAAGAGAATGGCCAGGGAAAAAGCCATCTACGTACAGCATCTCCGCGACATGGAAGAGAACTAATTATCTTTCAATCATATAAAAACCGGCTCGCTCGAGCCGGTTTTTTGTTTTAATTCTGGTGCGGGTGGAGGGGTTCGAACCCTCACGCCTCTCGGCACAGGATCCTAAGTCCTGCTTGTCTGCCAATTCCAACACACCCGCGGAGCAGTTCCTAGAACTGCTTGAAGAAGTCGTTCCCCTTGTCGTCCACCAGGATGAATGCCGGGAAGTCCTCCACTGTTATCTTCCAGACGGCCTCCATGCCCAGCTCGGGGTACTCCACGCATTCGATGCTGCGGATGCTGTTCTGCGACAGCACCGCGGCCACGCCGCCAATGGTGCCAAGATAGAAGCCGCCGTGCTTCTTGCACGCGTCGGTCACGACCTGGGTGCGGTTGCCCTTGGCAATCATCACGAGGGAGCCGCCATGTGCCTGGAACTCATCGACATACGGGTCCATGCGGTTGGCCGTGGTGGGGCCCATCGAGCCGCAGGGGTATCCCTCCGGAGTCTTGGCGGGGCCGGCGTAGAGGATTGGGTGGTCCTTGAAGTACTGCGGGAGATCCTCGCCGGAATCGAGACGGGCCTTCAGTTTCGCGTGCGCGATGTCGCGCGCGACTATAATGGTACCCTTAAGGTTCACGCGCGTGCTCACGGGATATTTCGAAAGTTCGGCGCGCACGGAATCAATGCCCTTGTCAAGATCGATTTCTATGCCCTTCGGGCCCTCGCCGGGGCGGCGGTATTCTTCGGGAATCAGCTCGGAAGGATTGGTGTCCATCTTCTCTATCCACACTCCGTCGGCGTTTATCTTGCTCTTGATGTTGCGGTCTGCACTGCAGCTCACCCCCATGCCTATGGGGCAGCTGGCGCCGTGGCGCGGAAGGCGGATTACCCTTATGTCGTGCGCCAGGTACTTGCCGCCGAACTGGGCGCCCAGACCTATCTTCTGCGCTTCCTTCAGGAGCTTTTCCTCCAGGTCGATGTCGCGGAAGGCGCGGCCGGTCTCGTCGCCGGTGGTGGGAAGGTTGTCATAATACTTTATGCTGGCGAGCTTTACGGTGAGCAGGTTCTTCTCGGCCGAAGTGCCGCCGATGACGAACGCCACGTGGTAGGGCGGGCAGGCCGCGGTGCCGAGGCTCTTCATCTTTTCCACCAGGAAAGGCAGCAGGGTGCCTTCGTTCTGGATGGTGGCCTTGGTCATGGGGTAGAAATAGGTCTTGTTGGCGCTGCCGCCGCCCTTTGCCACCATCACGAAGCGGTACTCGTCGCCCCGGGTGGCCTCGATGTCTATCTGGGCGGGCAGGTTGCACTTGGTGTTCACCTCGTCGTACATGTTCAGCGGAGCGTTCTGGCTGTAGCGCAGATTCTCCTGAGTGTAGGTGTTGAACACGCCGCGGCTCAGAGCCTCCTCGTCCTCGAAATCGGTCCAGACGCGCTGGCCCTTCTCGCCGTGGATGATGGCGGTGCCGGTGTCCTGGCAGAACGGTAGCACGCCTTTCACGGCAGTCTCGGCATTGCGGAGGAACTGCAGGGCCACATATTTGTCGTTCTCGGAAGCCTCGGGATCGCTCAGGATTTTGGCGACCTGCTCGTTGTGGGCGCGGCGGAGCATGAACTGGCAGTCGTGGAAAGACTGCTGCGCCACAAGCGTGAGCGCCTCGGGGCTCACCTCCAGAAGAGTCTTGCCTCCGCAGCCGCAGTGGCCGCCCAGCTTCACTTTTTTAACGAGCTTTTCGGAGCCGGGAATCTTGTAATACTCGGTTTTGTCCTCGCCGAGCTGGAACATGGGTGCGTACTTGAATTCTGCCATAATAAGCTAGTTCTGCATTAGGAATGATTTCATGAAGCGGTCGAGGTCGCCGTCCAGGACGCCCTGGGTGTCGGCGGTTTCCTCGCCGGTGCGGAGGTCCTTGACCATCTTGTAGGGATGGAGCACGTACGAGCGGATCTGGCTGCCCCATTCGATTTTCTTCTTCTGGCCCTCGAGCTCGGCCTGTTTCTCCTGACGTTTCTTGAGCTCGATGTCGTAAAGGCGGCTCTTGAGGATGCGGAGGGCGTTCTGGCGGTTGTCCTGCTGGCTGCGGGTTTCGGTGTTCTCCACCATGATACCCGTGGGGATATGCCTCACTCGCACGCCGGTTTCCACCTTGTTGACGTTCTGGCCGCCGTGACCGCCGCTGCGGAAGGTGTCCCACTCTATGTCTCCGGGGTTGATTTCGATGTTGATGGTGTCGTCCACCAGGGGGTACACGAAGACCGACGAGAAGGTGGTCTGGCGCTTTCCCTGCGCGTTGAAAGGAGAGATGCGCACCAGCCTGTGCACGCCGTTTTCGGCCTTGAGCCAGCCATATGCGAAATCGCCTTCGAACGAGATGGTGCAACTCTTGATGCCGGCCTCGTCGCCCTCGATGAGCTCGGTGACGGTGGTCTTGAAACCGCGGCGCTCGCCCCAGCGGAGATACATGCGCATGAGCATGGCGCTCCAGTCGTTGGCCTCGGTGCCGCCGGCGCCGGAATTGATGGTGAGCACGGCTCCCAGGTTGTCGCCTTCGGCGCCGAGCATGTTCTTGAATTCGAGATCTTCCAGCTTGGAGACGGCATCGGCGTAGGCCTTGTCGATGTCTTCGCCGTCGGGTTCGAGCTCGAAGAGCACGTCCACGTCGGACGCGGCGCTGCAGAGGGCGTCATACTCGGTAACCCAGGATTTGACCCCGTTCACCTCCTTGAGAAAGGCTTCGGCCGCCTTCGGGTCATTCCAGAAATCGGGCGCCTGGCTCAGTGCGGTCTTCTCCTCCACCTCCTTGCGACGCGCATCGATTCTCAGCACCTTCTCCAGCGTGGCGGCACGCTGCTTGAGCTCTTTTATCTGTTCCTGCGTTACCATCGTTCAGTTTTAGAGTGCAAAAGTAGCTATTTTCTCAGGATTTTTTGCTATCTTGGCGTCACATTAAAATCTAAATCACCATGAAAAAGTACTTTGCAGAATGCATCGGCACGTTCGTGCTCACGTTCCTCGGCTGCGGAACCGCAATGTTCCTCGGCTGCACCACTCCCGCAGGAGTAGTAGGTACCGCCATCGCTTTCGGTCTGGCAGTAGTTGCCATGGCCTACACGATCGGTGAAATCTCCGGCTGCCACATCAATCCCGCCATCACCCTCGGCGTCGCCCTCAGCGGACGCATGAGCTGGAAAGACGCTTGCGGCTACTGGTGCGGCCAGATTATCGGCGGCATCATCGCCGGCGCCCTGCTCCTCCTTCTCACCAACGTGGTAGCAGCTCCCGATCTCACCGGCGGCCTGGGCACCAACGGCGTAGCCAATGCCGGCGGCCCGTGGGGCGCCTGCCTCGTAGAAGTTATTGCAACCTTCATCTTCGTCCTCGTAGTGCTCGGCACCACCGACGCCAAGAAGGGAGCCGGCAAGCCCGCAGGCCTCGCAATCGGCCTCAGCCTGATCCTCATCCATCTGGTGTGCATCAACCTCACCGGCACCTCGGTGAACCCCGCCCGTTCCATCGGTCCCGCCATCTTCGCCGGCGGCCAGGCCCTGAAGGACCTCTGGGTGTTCATCGTAGCCCCGCTTGTGGGCGGCGCACTCGCAGCCCCCGTCTGGGCATGCCTCAGCAAGGAGAAATAATTCTTCCCGCTGCACAGATTAAAAGAGGACGGCCATTACGGTCGTCCTCTTTTATGTCCCGGCCACAAAAACCGGCCAATCCGTGGCCGGCAGTCCGGTGCTGCTGCTAGAACAGGTAGCCGGTGTTGCTGCTAGAACAGGTAGCCGGTGTTGATGTAGAAGGCGCCGGTGCCGTCCTGGCCCTTGAGCGGGCCGCCGAAGGCCGTGACCGGCGCGCCGTACTCGAAGGCGATGATGAAGTTTTCGTTCATGATGAACCTCAGGCCGGAACCGACGGTGATGTGAGGACGGTCTTTCGCCAGACCCTGCGACATGTACTTGTCGTAGTCCGACACCGGGGACGCGGTCAGGTCGTCATGCACCTGCTTGTCGGTCGGCTTCGCCGGGGATTCGACATGAAGCGACATGTCCCTGTCCCTGGTTACCATGGAACCGTCGCTGAATAAGGTGAGGCCGAAGGCGATGTTCTGCTTCCAGAGCACGAACTTGACGAACCTCCAGCGGAATTCGGCAGTCCATGTGCCCATGTCGAGCCCGACCACCCTGTCGCGCATGATGCCGCGCACCGAATCGAAGCCGCCCATGCCGTCCTTGTCGAAATCCCGCCCCATACGGGTGAGGTAAGGGAGAATGTAGAACGGAGCCGAATCGCCGAAAGTACCCTGGTAGTTCAGGCGGTAGGCAAAGGTAAGGATATCATTGTCTATCAGCGGGAAATACTGCCTCCAGGTTGCGGAATAGCGGTAGAACGGGTTTGTGGTGCCCAGCCACTTGGGGGCGAGCATCAGGTGTGCCTCCGCCCAGATGCCCCGGGTGGGAGCCCCTTCCTTGTCTCGGGTGTCGTACTGCAGCCCCATGCGCACGGCGGAAGAGAAGCCGCCGCCGCTCTCATCGGCCCCGATGAGCCCCCATTTCACATAATCGTCGTACAGGGTGGACTCTTCGCTGTAAACGCCGAGCCCCTCCTTGCCCTTGTTGATGCTTTCGCGGTTTATGCTCTGCATGCGGAAATAGGATGGGTGATAGCCCAGCTCCCACTGCAGGTGCTCGGTGATGTTGCCGGTGAAGTCGAGAGCGCCCAGGATCTGAACGCGGTCGAGCCTGTAATACGGCGAGTAGTAGGAGGCCGTCGGGTTATTGCCGCTTCCGGCAGCTACCCTTGCGGCGTCATAGAAGGAACGGTAGCCTCCGAAACCGTAGAAATCCATGGCCTTGTCGAGGTTGGCCGTGGCGCCGGCGAAGATACGCACCCCCGGGATGAGGGTTTTGTTGTCGTGGTAGAGCGTGAACAGCTTCGAGCCCTTGCTGAAAAACGACGCCTCGACGTAGGTGTTGGAGTTGTAATTGGGATAGTTGCTGCCGTCGCCGAAGTCGTAGAAATTGCAGAGCGCGCCCAGCTGGAAGCCCTTGTCGGCATCGAACGCGACGGCGGGAACCGGGCCGAGGCTGAGCCCCGTCTTGACTTCGTCGGCCGTCTGCGCGGAAAGGGAAATCCCTGCAAGCAGGAGAGCCCCGGTCAGGAGGAACTTCTTCATTACTGTGCCTTTTTAGCCGCCTTGCGGTCTTTAAGATTGAACAGCCCCGCTACGGTGAGGCCGGCGATGATGTGCCAGATGCCCCACCATGCGGTGATGACCAGCATGCCGCCGGGGATGCCGTTGGGATACCCGGGCATGAAGTTCGCGAAAATATGGTTGGCGCCGAGCATGAGCGCGAGGCCGAGGCCGCTGTTCTGGATGCCGGTTTCGATGGTCATGGTGCGGCGGTCGCGCTCGCTCACCTTGAAGGCAGTGCCGGTGGTATAACCTATGCACAGGGCCAGCAGGTTATGGATCAGGACGACCAGGAAGATGTACTTGACGCACTGCAGGAAGGCCTCGATGTTGCCCATGAACGAGAGCACCACCATGGCAAGGAAGAAGATGATGCTGAACCACTGCATGGGCTTCTTCATCTTTTCAGCGGCCTTGGGGAAGAACTGCGCAGTGAGGATGCCCAGGGTGAGCGGAATTCCGAGCAGTATGACTATGGTCTTGAACACCTCCCAGAACGGGATATGCAGATTGGGAACGCTGCCTACGAGGCCGGAAAGGTCGGCCACCTTGATGTAGAGGTTGCCGTAGGCCCAGAAATTGAACGGGGTCATGAGCATGGCAAGGGCCGTGGAGATGGCAGTGAGGCTCACCGAAAGCTCGACGTTGGCCTTGCTCAGGCTGGACATGAAGTTGCTGATGTTGCCGCCGGGGCAGGATGCGACCAGAATCATGCCCATTGCCATTGAGAACGAGATGGCGGGGCCGAGCGCCCATGCGAGCAGGAATGTGAAGAGCGGCAGCAGAACCAGCTGGCAGAGCATGCCGAGCAGTACCGACTTGGGCTTTTTGAAAACTTCGACGAAGATCTTGGGTTTGATGCCGAGTGCCACTCCGTACATCACAAAGGCCAGGACGATGTTGATGGTGTTCATGCCGCCCGCATTGAGCGTTACGACGATGGAATCAATTTTCTGGACTATTTCAGGTGCCATAGGTTTAGGGTTTAAAACTTTGCAAGTTAACTATTTTTGAGGAAACCTCAAAATAATGGGCAAGTCAATATTTTTACGTATATTTGTGAGATATGCAAAACATGTTTGAAGGGAAAAGGGTACTGATTACCGGACATACCGGTTTCAAGGGTTCGTGGCTGGCGATATGGCTTCACCGGCTGGGCGCCGAAGTATACGGCGTCGCCCTCGATCCCGGCACGCCTCTGGACAACTTCGTCCTCAGCGGAATCGGCTCCAGGATCAAGGAGGACATACGCGCCGACATACGCGACCGGGCGGCCATGGAAGACATCTTCCGCCGCTGCAGGCCGGAGATAGTTTTCCACCTAGCCGCGCAGCCCCTGGTGAGGCTCAGCTACGACATCCCTGCCGAAACCTACGACACCAACGTGATGGGCACCGTCAACGTAATGGAGGCCATCCGCGCCGCCGGCAGCGTGAAGGTCGCCGTCATGATTACCACCGACAAATGCTACGAGAACCGCGAACAGGCCCGCGGATACAAAGAGGACGACCCTATGGGCGGCTACGACCCCTATTCCAGCAGCAAGGGTGCCGCCGAGATAGCCATCGCCTCCTGGCGCCGCAGCTTCTTCAATCCGGCAGATTTCGGCATCAAGCACAATACAAGCATAGCCAGCGCCAGGGCCGGCAACGTCATAGGCGGAGGCGACTGGGCGACAGACCGCATCCTCCCCGACTGCATCAGGGCCCTCGAGGCCGGAAAGCCCATTCCCATCCGCAATCCAAAGGCTGTCCGCCCGTGGCAGCACGTGCTGGAGCCGCTCGGAGGCTATCTGCTCCTGGCGGAAAAGATGTGGGAGCGCCCCACGGAGTACTGCGAAGGCTGGAATTTCGGCCCGGATGAAAAGAGCATCTGCACGGTGCGCGAAGTGGCCGAAAAGGTGGTGGAGCACTATGGCTCCGGCTCCCTTGAGGTCGCATCCGACAGCAACGCCCCCCACGAGGCGCAGCTGCTCACACTGGACATAACAAAGGCCGGCGAACGCCTCGGCTGGAAGCCGCGCCTGAGCATTGACCGCTGCATTGGCATGACTGTTGACTGGTACAAGCGTTACCGCGGCGCCGACGTCTACGCCATGTGCGCGGAACAGATAGACGAATTCACTTCCATACTTCCATGAGCAAGAAAGAAGAGCTGAAAGCCAGGATCCTGGAACTCACCAGGGAATACTACCGCGAGGTCCACGCCCCGGAAAAGGGCGTTTTCGTTCCGGGCAAGACCCGCATCAACTACGGCGGCCGTTTCTTCGACGACGAAGAGATGGTGAACCTGGTGGACGCCTCCCTCGACTTCTGGCTTACCGCGGGGCCGTGGGCAGGCAAATTCGAGCGGAACTTCGCCGAATGGCTGGGAGTGAAATACTGCGCCTTGTGCAACTCCGGCTCCTCGGCCAACCTGCTCGCCTTCCACGCGCTCACCTCCAAAGAGCTGGGAGACAAGAGGATACGCAGGGGTGACGAGGTCATAACGGTAGCCGCAGGCTTCCCCACCACCGTGTCCGCCATAGTCCAGTTCGGAGCGGTGCCGGTGTTCGTGGACATGACCATCCCCGAGTACAACATAGACGTCACCCGCCTCGAAGAGGCCCTCAGCTCCCGCACCAGGGCGGTCATGATCGCCCACAGCCTCGGCAACCCGTTCAACCTGCAGGCCGTAATGGACTTCTGCCGTTCCCACGGGCTCTGGCTCATCGAAGACAACTGCGACGCCCTGGGTTCGGAATACAAGATAGACGGCGGATGGAAAAAGACGGGAACAATCGGCCACATCGGCACCAGCAGCTTCTATCCCCCGCACCATATGACCATGGGCGAGGGCGGCGCCGTCTATACTTCAGATCCCCTGCTCTACAAGATAATCAGGTCGCTGCGCGACTGGGGCCGCGAATGCTGGTGCGTCGGCGGCGTCGACAACACCTGCGGCCGGAGGTTCACCGGCCAGTTCGGGGAGCTGCCGCAGGGGTACGACCACAAATACGTCTACAGCCACATGGGCTTCAACCTCAAGGCCACCGACCTGCAGGCCGCCATCGGCTGCGCGCAGCTGGAAAAGCTCGACGTCATAGTGGCGCGGAGGCGGGCCAACTTCGACTTCCTCCGGAGCAGGCTGGATGGCGCCCGGGGCATCATCCTCCCCGAGCCTGAAAAGAACTCGCGCCCGAGCTGGTTCGGCTTCCTCATCACGGTGAAAAAGGATGCCGGATTCACCCGCACCGAACTCACTAAATTCCTCGAAAACAACAAGATACAGACCCGCAACCTGTTCGCCGGCAACCTCGTCAGGCACCCGGCTTTCGAGGCGTATGAGGAAGGCAGGGATTACCGCGTGGCCGGGAGCCTCGGCGTCACCGACCGCATCATGAACGACACGTTCTGGATCGGAGTCTATCCCGGCATGACCGAAGAGAAACTCCGGTACATGGCAGACAAGATAATAGAATTCACAAACTCACGATAGTATGAAAGTCGTCCTTCTTGCAGGCGGTTTCGGCACCCGCATCAGCGAAGAAAGCCAGTTCAAGCCCAAGCCGATGATTGAAATCGGCGGGAAGCCGATCCTGTGGCACATCATGAAAGAGTATGCCCATTACGGCCATACCGAATTCATAATCTGCGCCGGATACAGGCAGGAATACATCAAGGAATGGTTCGCCAACTACTTCCTCCACAACAGCGACGTCAGCTTCGATTTCCGCGACGGAAAGAACGAGATGACCGTCCATTCGAGCCGCTGCGAGCCCTGGAAGGTCACCGTGGTCGACACCGGCTACAACACCATGACCGGTGGCCGCATCGCCCGCATCCGCGATTATGTGGGAAACGAACCCTTCTTCATGACCTACGGCGACGGGGTCTGCGACGTGGATATCGACAAGCTCCTGGAGTTCCACAGGAAACACGGCAAGATTGCGACCCTCACGGCAGTGAAGCTGGCCCAGGAGAAAGGCGTCCTCAACATAGGCGGCGACTTCGCGGTCACTTCGTTCCGCGAGAAGAGCCTGGGCGACCGATCCCCCATCAATGCAGGCTACATGGTCTTCCAGCCCGAAATCTTCGATTACCTGGGCGGGGACGACTGCGTGCTGGAGCGCGAGCCCCTCGAAAGGCTCGCCGCCGAAGGGCAGCTGATGTCGTACGTCCACGAAGGCTTCTGGCAGTGCATGGACAACCTTCGCGAAAAGGAAAAGCTGGAATCCCTGCTCAAGGCGGGCATGGCCCCGTGGAAAAAGTGGGAGCAGGAAGTCCCGAACATCTGATGGAGAAAGTAATCATAAGCGGCGCCGACGGTTTTGTCGGCAGTTACACGGTACAGGAGTTCCTGGACAGGGGAAAGCATGTACTCGCCCTGGACATCGCCCCGGTTCCGGCGCGTCTGAAGCCCCACAGGAACCTGGAATACCTGCAGTGCGACATCGCCGACACCTCAGCTCTGCTTTCCCTGGCCGGGCGCGGCAGCTTCGACACCTTCGTCCATTTCGCATGGGCGGGCTCCGCAGGGCCGGCAAGGGCCGATTACGACCTGCAGATGCAGAACGTCCGGAACACCGTGGACTGTCTCAGGGCATCGAAGGAACTGGGCTGTTCCAGGTTCGTCGGGGCAGGCAGCATAATGGAATACGAGGTGGAGAGTTCCGTCCACGCACAGGGCGCCAGGCCGGGCATGAACAACATTTACAGCCTCGCGAAATTCCTCGCCCACGGCATGTGCAAAGTGGCGGCCGCAGAAACCGGCATCGAACTCGTCTGGCCCGTCATTACCAACGCCTACGGCGTCGGGGAACTGTCCCCGAGGTTCGTGAACACCACGCTCAGGAAAATCATCGCCGGAGAGCAGCTCGAATTCACGTCGGGCACGCAGAACTACGACTTCGTGTACGTCAGCGACGTCGCCAGGGCGTTCTTCCTGGCCGCAGAAAAGGGCCGTCCCTTCTGCGAATACGTAATAGGCAGCGGCAACGCCCGCCCGCTCAGGGAATTCATCCTGGAGATGCTGTCTTCCTGCGCCCCCGGAACCGACCCGCATTTCGGAGACGTGCCATACTCCGGCGCCGTCCTTCCCCTGTCGGCATACGACCCCTCTCCCCTTCTGGAAGACTGCGGCTTCAAGGCCGGCATCGGCTTTGCCGAAGGTACGAAATTAACGATGGAATGGCTTAAAACCATAGGGAAATGACAATCGAAAAAACATCGTTCTCAGGGCTGTACATCCTCGAAAACAACGTTTTCAAGGATGAACGCGGCAGCTTCATGAAACCCTTCAGCAGGGCCTTCTTCATGGAAAACTGGCTGACGTTCGGCTTCAGCGAATTCTACTATTCCGTGAACCGGAAAAATGTCCTCAGGGGCATGCATTTCCAGCTCCCGCCGGCGGACTGCGACAAACTGGTGTATGTCAGCAGCGGCCGCATCCTCGACGTCGTCCTGGACCTCCGGAAAAATTCACCGACATGCGGCAAAGCCTTCTCCACCGAACTCGACGCCGAAAACGGCAGGTTTCTCTTCATCACCAAGGGCTTCGCCCACGGCTTCCTCTCGCTTGAAGAAGGCACCGTCTGCAACTACGCGCAGACCGCCCCTTACGACAGGGAGCTCGACTCAGGCATAGACGCATTTTCATTCGGATTCGACTGGGGCGCAGACTCCCCCATCCGCTCCGGACGCGACCTCACATTCCCTGAACTGAAAGATTTCGTATCTCCTTTCTGATGCCCCGGACCAACATAAACATATCCAGGAAAGACATTACATGGAGCTATGTGGCCAAGTTCTTCTCTCTGGCCACGGGCCTCATCATAATGCCTTTCGTCCTGCATATGCTGTCGCCGGAAGAGGTTGGCATGAACTACCTCATGGCCACCGTGAGCAGCATCGTGATGCTCATCGACTTCGGCTTCGGTCCCCAGTTCGGGCGGAATTTCTCATATGTGAGCAGCGGCGCCCAGACCCTTCTGAAGGAAGGAGTGGAGCACAATGAGAGCGGCGAGGTGAACTACCGCCTGCTGGCTGTGCTGCTGAAGACCGCCAGGAAGGTGTACAGCCGCCTGTCCCTGGCAGCCCTGGCCATAATGCTCACCGCAGGCACGGTTTACATTTATTTCGTTACCGACGGATTCACGAGCGTTCCAGGCTCCCTGTGGATCTGGCTCATCTACTCCGTGTCGGTTTTCTTCAACTTCTATTATTCCTACTACACCACCCTGCTCACCGGCAGCGGCATGATAGAGGAATCCAGCAAGGCCACCATCATGACAAGGGTAGCGCAGATTGCACTCAGCGTTGCGATGCTCTACATGGGCATGGGGCTGTTTTCCGTAGTGATAGCGAACCTGCTCGCCCCGTTCGTGCAGCGCTTCTACTGCTACAAGGTGTATTTCACCCCCGAGCTCAAGGCAAAAACCGCATTTGCCATCTCGAAGGAAGAGATTTCCGAGACCTTCCGCACCATCTGGTTCAACGCCCGCAAGCTGGGCATCAACCTGGTCGGGTCATACGCCATCAACAAGCTCGGACTCTTCCTGGTCGGGCTGTACCTTCCGCTGGCGGTATCCGGCAGCTTCGGCCTGCTCATCCAGATGTCCGCCATCATTTCCGGCGTGGCGGTTATCCTGACGAATTCCTACATGCCCGCGTTCTCGAATTACCGGGTGACCGGGCAGACGGAAGAGCTGAAGGGGCTGTTCTCGTTTTCGATGCTGGTCTACTGGGTAGTCTTCATCGCGGGCACGCTGGCAGTGGTATTCCTGGGGGAACCGGCGCTTTCGCTCATCCACTCGAAAACGCATCTGCCGGCCGCATCTATTTGCGCCGTCTACCTGCTGGTGACAGCCCTGGAGGGCAACCACAGCCTCTTCGCCTCGCTGATCACCACCAAGAACGAAGTTCCCTTCGTGGCAGCCGGGCTCATCAGCGGGGGCATAATCGCCCTGCTCACATTCCTCTCGCTCCAGTTCACTTCACTGGGCCTGTGGGGAGTCGTACTCGTCCAGGGCATCGTGCAGCTCTGCTACAACAACTGGTACTGGCCCCGCTGGGTGCTGAAAGACCTGAACGTGAGCCTGCCGCGCTTCGTGCAGTACGGATTCAACCATCTTAAAACACTGAAGAATGGAAAAGGACATTAAGTGGCTCATGACCCCGCACGACAACTTCGCGCGTTACTCCGGGACCCCTTCCATTCCGGTGTGCGGCACTCCCGTGCCCCATAAGGTAACTATAGCCATTCCAACATACAAACGCACCGTCACCCTCAGGGCAACAGTGGAAAGCGCCCTGGCCCAGAAGGGTTTCGACGATTACGACATACTCATCTGCGACAACAACCCGGAACGAGGCGACGAAACGGAAGAGTACGTTCGCTCGCTCGCCTCGCCCAGGACAGTCTATTACAAGCACGCTGCGAACCTCGGCATGACGGGCAACTGGAACCGAATCGTGGAGCTCTGCAAGAGCGATTATTTCGTTATGGTGCACGACGACGACCTGCTTCACCCGGAGTTCCTTTCCAGATGCATGCGGATTGTGTCGGACAAGCCTGGAATCGACTGCCTCTACCCGAAGAAGAAGCGTTTTTCGGACGATGACATCGATTATCCAGAACTGATGCCGCAGCCCGTTTTCAGGCTCCGCATGTGCGACTATCTCCCGAGCAATCCCGACGCCCCCACCGGCGTGCTGTTCCGCAGAGACGCGGTCGTCGCCCTGGGCGGGTGGAGTGAAGAAGGCTACCCTTCGGCCGACTACTATTTCAACGTGCTCGCGGCAAAAAAGCTGCGCGTGTACCGCTACGACCAGCCGCTCTGCATGTACCGCTGGAGCATCAACGAGTCGCAGAAACTGGAGACGCTTCTGGCCTTCATGCGCACCTGTCAGCCGCTGAAAGAATGGACGGGGACGCAGCTTCACCTGCCCGCCCGATGGAAAAAAGCATTTGCAAGGTACTTCAACGGGCATTTGAGGACCATGATAAAAGAACGGTACCCTGCGGAGTATCCCGAAGTGGATTTCAGCGGCCTTGAGCTTCCCCGGGACGGGCGCGAAGCTGCGGAGGACCGCCGGATAACAAAAGTACTCGGACGCCTGATAAGCGCCACCCACTTTTTTGAAAGAAGATTATGCAGACGATACTGATCATAGGCGGCGCCGGATTCATAGGCGCGTCACTGGTAAGGAAATACCTCAGCGATAAAGGCTGGAGGGTGGTGGTGCTCGAACCCGAAACCGCCGACCTCTCGAGGCTCGAGCCGTTCGCAGGCAGGATAGAGCTCGTCCGCGGCACTCTGGACGACACCGCCCTGATTGCGGATGTCATTGACCGCTACGGGGTTGTTGTAGCCGCCCACCTGGTTTCCACCATGATTCCGGGCAGTTCACTCGAGCATTTCCGCCGAGAGACCGATCGCATCATCAGTCCTTCCGCAAGCCTCTTCAGGCTCTGTGCCGAAAAGAAGGTGAAACTCGTCTTCTTCTCTTCCGGCGGAACGGTATACGGCAACAACGGCGGACGCCCCCACCGCGAAGACGACATACGCAAGCCCATCTCTTACTACGGCCTGTCCAAAAGCATAATCGAAGACCTGGTATACTTCGAGCACCGCCGTTCCGGGCTGGACTACCTTATCGTGCGGCCGTCTAACGCATACGGCCCCGGCCAGAAGCCGGGCGGGAAACAGGGGCTGATAGCAGTCGCAGCCGGCAAGGCACTCGAAGGAGAAGCCCTGCAGATATGGGGCGACGGCAAGGCCGTAAGGGACTACATTTATGTGGATGACCTCACTGATGCAGTGTTCCGGCTCATAGAGAAAGGAGTTTCCTGCGAGACGGTGAACGTCGGCAGCGGGAAGGGTTATCAGGTGAACGAGGTGCTCTCCATCCTGGGTGCTCACCTTGACAGGCCGCTCAAAGTGGAATACGTCGACAAACGCACCGTAGACGTGGATTCCATAGTGCTCGACTGCTCGAAGATAGGCTCCCTCATCGATTTCCATTCCACCAGCCTCGAGGAGGGCATAATAATGTTTACAGATTCAATCTCAAAGATATGAAGGACAATTTGACATTATCCATCTGCATCCCCACAAACGGCACGGCCCGCTGGGTTCTGCCGGCACTTGAAAGTATCTACGCCCAGGGCTGCGACACGGACAGATTCGAGGTTGTCATCACGGACAACGGCCCTTCAGACGAGCTGGAAAAAGCCGTCAAAGAGCTTCAGTATCCCAATCTCACCTACAGGCGTACGACATCCCAGGGTTTTCACAACATAATGGATGCTCTCAAACTCGGCAAGGGCACTTTCTGCAAGGCGATGAACCATCGCGAGGTGCTTGTTCCGGGGGCCCTGCAACGGATGCTGGATATAGTAGACAGGTACAAGGATGAAAAACCGGTGGTATATTTTGCTTCCGGGCATCTTAAACTCGGGCAGCTCACCGAATGTGAAGACTTCAACTCCTTCGTCTACGGCATGTCCACGTGGTCGTGCTGGATGGGAGGTCTTGGCATATGGGACATAGACAAGCCCGTGATGGATTCCATAGCATACGACAAGTTGTTCCCAAACTCTTCCCTGCTCTTCGAGATGAGGCAGCAGTCCAGGTATGTTATTGACAATACGCCGCTTGCGACCCAGCCGGACGACAAAGGTAAAGGAGGATACAATTACTTCCGTGCACATGCCGTAGTCTACCTCGACATCCTGAACGACCTCAGGAAAAGGGAGCGCATCAGCACCGGAACCTTTGTAAAGGTCAAAGGGGACATGTATGACTGGCTCACCGACGTATACTACAAGGAGGTCTTCTGCAAAAGTGCCCACTCCTATGACCTCACCGACATAGACAAGTCGATGGAAGTGTACTATACGAGAGCGGAGTACCTGAAAATGAGACGCATGGCCATCTGGATATATGTGAAGAGGCGCTGGCAGAAGCTTGGCAGGATACTCCGGAGCGGATTCACCACCGGAAAATTCAAAGATCCCAAATGGTAGCCGTCATAGTCATAAACTATCGGAACGAAGAACAGACCATCCGCTTCGTAAGGGAGGAAGTCAGCAGGATTTCCGCCCCGCACGAGGTGGTGGTGGTGGACAACGCGTCCACGGCAGAGAGCGCCGCTGCCCTGCGGAAGGGCCTCCCCGAAGGCTGCAAAGTGCTGGAAATGAAAGAGAACGCCGGCTTCGCCAGGGGCAACAACGCCGGAGCCGCAGTTTTCCCAGAGGCGGATTTCTACCTATTCGCCAACAACGACATAGTCTTTACCGACCCGTCGGTAGTCGATGCCATGGCCGCGAGGCTCTCGGAGCTTCCTGAATACGGCGTGATAGGCCCCAAGGTGGTCGGTCTCGACGGCAAGTTGCAGAGCCCGCACCCCTACAGGAGTTTCTGGCACAGGCACGTGGCAATCTACTGGAGCAACCTGTACCTCTCGCGGAAAAAACATGCCGCCCTCTACGAGACCGTTGTGCCGAGGGATGAAGGTCCGTGTTACCTGGTTTCCGGCTGTTTCTTCATGGCCAGGGGCGAGGACTACCGGGCCTGCGGCGGCATGGACCCGGCCACCTTCCTTTACGCAGAAGAGGCGATACTGGCGGAGCGCATGAAACAGATCGGCCGGGGCGAATGGTATCTTCCGTCGGTGAGCGTGCTCCACGAGCATGAGGCGACCACCGCCCGCTACTTCGACGCCCTGAAGCGGAGGCAGATGGCCTTCGAAAGCGACTGCTACTACTACCGCAACTACATGGGCACTCCCCGCTGGCAGATAGCCGCCGCGAAATTCACCTATTTCCTCAAAAAACTGTTCCGCAGATGACCCTTAGCATAATCATACCTGTCTACAACACCGAAGCCTGGCTGGAAATGTGCGTCCTTTCCTGCCTGGGTGGCGATGCCGAGATCATCATCGTGAACGACGGTTCCACCGACGGCAGCCACGCGCTCGCCCGCAGGCTCTCCGCGGAGCATCCGGGCATCACCGTGCTGTCACAGGAAAACGCCGGGCCGAGCGCCGCCAGGAATGCAGGGCTGCGGGTGGCGAAGGGCGATTACGTATGGTTCGTCGATTCCGACGATTCGCTCACGGATGGTTCAGTGGAATGGGCCTGCGCCACAGTGAAGGAACACCCGTGCGACTACATCTCCGTAGCTGCCAGAAACAACGGCACCGGCCCCCTCAGGAACGTCCTCCCCGAAAATGCAGGCCCGGCGGAAGTCTTCCGCTCCCTCAAATGGCTCGACTGCGCCGTCATGTACATCTGGCGCAGGGGTTTCCTGCAGGAAAACAACCTCCGCTTCATGGTAGGCATCTTCTTCGAGGATTCCGAGCTGATTCCGAGGGCCCTGTACATGGCGGAAAGCTGCCACGTCACAAACCGGCCTTCATACAACGTACTGGTACGGGGTGGCAGCATCACCCGCTCCCGGAATATCAGGAAGGCTTACGACCGCATCACTGTTGCCGAATCGCTGCTTTCCTTCCGCGACGGGAGCGTGTCCGAAGAGGCTGACCGACGCGTGTTCAGCCAGCGCATCTGCGTAATGGTAAACCGCGCCCTGCTGGACATCACCCCCTTCGGGCGGCAGGAAAAACGCGCCTTCAACTCCTTCCTTTCCGGAAAGAAAGGGCTGCTGGAGGTTTTCCGCCGCAGCGACATAGCCCGCTACCGTTTCGAGCATCTGCTCTTCCGCCTGCTCGGGGGGAACTATGTGGCGGCCTTCAGGCTGCTTAACCTGTTCAAGGGCCTGAAACCCTGAAATTGACTATATTTGTACTGCAATGGCAATTATCGGCATAATGGATTCCGGAGTCGGAGGTCTGAGCGTTTTCCGCGAGATACGCAAGGTTCTTCCGCAGGAACGCTACATCTATTTTGCCGACAATGCCCACTGCCCGTACGGCGAGAAAACGCCTGAATACATCCAGGACAGGCTCCGCCGCATCACGAACCATTTCCTCTGGAGAGGCGCCGACGCCATGGTGCTCGCCTGCAACACCGCCACCGCCGCCGCCATTGAAAAGCTCAGGGCCGAATACCCCATCCCCTTCATCGGCATGGAACCGGCCGTCAAGCCGGCCGCCCTCGGCACTGAAACGGGGGTCATAGGCATCCTGGCCACCGCAGGCACCCTCAAGGGCAGCAAGTATCTCAACACCAAAGGCCGCTTCGAAAACGAAGTCCGCATCGAGGAAAGGGTCGGCCACGGATTTGTGGAACTGGTGGAAAACGGGGAACTCACCGGACCCCATGCGGAGCAGGTCGTCCGGGCGAGTCTCGCTCCCCTGCTCGACGAGGGTGCCGACCGCATAGTGCTTGGCTGCACACACTACCCCTTCCTGCTGGACACCCTCCGCAAAGTCGCGGCAGAAGACGGCCACCCGGACGTGCGCTTCATAGACCCGGCTCCTGCAGTTGCCAGGCGCCTCGCCGACGTAATGGCCGAAAACGGCATTCCTGCCGGAAAAAGCGAACCCGGAGTCGAATATCTCGCCTCCGGGTCTGCCGAAAATCTTTTGAGAATGTCTCTTATTTCATAACTACAGTGTTCTGCTGGAGCTGTCCGAGGACCTCGAAGTACGGAACTCCGTCGGTTACCGTCATGCGGTAGATGGTGTCGTCTACCCTGTAGTATTCGTTATTATCTGCCAGCCTTACGATTTCGTAGTCGTCGGGGAGGGCCTTGATGAGTGCTCCTGCGGGAGGAACTATCACCTTGTATTCCCCGTTGTCCCTGACGAAGAACACGCCGTCGTCGTAGTAGTACTCCTGGTTTGCAGCCGCATAGCTCTGGATGAGCCCGAGTCTGGTCGCAAGGGTGTAGGAGTCGAGACTCTTGAGTGCGTTCAGGTCTTCAACCGGTCCGGCTGCAGCCCCGATATGTGAGGGAGTGGCCTGCTGAGCCGCGATCATTGCGTTCTGCGCCGCTATGATGGCGTTGTTCTCTGCAATTATGCGGTTCTGCTCGAGGATGGTGTCGTAGTTGCTGTTGATGATATGGTATGAACGGTAAACGTTGTTGTAGTAGGCGAACCTGATCACGTCAAGCTCGAGGTTGTAGAGGTCGTAGCCGAATCCGATTCCGTAGGGCGGACGGCAGATCACGTAGTGACCGAGATAGTACCTGTACCAGATGTCGTTGTAGAAGTAATAGTCGATACCCCAGTATCTGACCCTTCTGTAGTGGGGCAGGTAACGTACCCTGTATCCGAAGTAGTGGGGGTTTCCGCCGTAGAAGTGGCCGGGACGGTTCCAGTCCATGAAAGGACGGTCGTGCGGATGAACGCGCTTTCCGTGGTCGTCGAAGCGGACTTCGTTTGCGGGAGGACCCTGGGTCTGGCGATTGTAGCTGTCACCGGTGTCGTATCCGCGGGAGGAAGAACCCACCCCGTAGTTGCGGCCGCTAGTGGTAGTGGTGGTGGCACCCCTGTTATTGCCGCCGGTCTTGTCGGCTGCGGACTTGGGGGAAACTTCCTCTCCCCTGGTGAGCCCTGAACTGCGGGTAGTGGTGGTGCCCGAGGACCTGCTGGTGACGGTGCCGCCGCTGCGTGCGCTGGAGCTGGAAGAACCCCTGCTTGCGGTGGTGCCGCTGCTGCGGGTGCTGCTGCCCGAGCTCTTTTGAGTCACTTCGGAACCGCGCGAGAGACCGGTAGTGCCGGTGCTCCTGGAAGAGCTGCTTATGGTGCCGCCCTGTGCCCTGGTAGTGCTCTGGCTGCCCCTGTTCACCTGGGGTGAAGAGGAACGGGAGACGCTGCCGGACGAACGGGAAGCGCTGCTTGACGAGCTGGAGATACTGCCGGACGAGCGGGTGGATGCACCGCTGGAACGGGATATGCCGGCGGAAGAACTGCCCGAGCTGGAGCGGGAAACACTGCTGCTGGAAGAACGGCTGCTCGAACCGCTTCGGGAGCTGCCTCCCCCGCGTGACTGGGCACTGAGATCAACGGAAGAAAGTGCAAGGGCTGCAGCTGCTGCAGCGGTCAATGCGAGTTTGAAGAATGTTCTCATGGTGCTCATGTTTTTAGTGTTCTTTAATCTATAGACGATAAATCGTGCCTAATGTAACAATATTTTGGAAATTATTTTTTGCCGTAATCGTGTTTTATGGTCCGGGGGATGAATGCTGTCACGGCAATGGTGGCGATGCAGCATATCATCACCAGCACGAAGAAACCGGTATAGCCGAGACTTTGCTGGAGCCAGCCGGCGAAGAAGCCCGGCACCATCATGCTCATGGCCATGAAGGCCGTGCACAGGGCGTAATGGGAAGTCTGGTACTCGCCTTCGCTGAAATACATCATGTACAGCATGTAGGCCGTGAAACCGAAACCGTATCCGAACTGGTCAAAGGCCACGCAGACATAAATCTTCCAGAGCTCCGAAGGCTGCGCGATGGCCATATAGAGATACACCGCACACGGAAGAGCAAGGCTCAATGCCATGGGCCACAGCGACTTGCGCAGGCCCACCCGGGCTGCGAAAAGACCGCCCAGGATGCCTCCGACGGTGAGCGCAATCACTCCGACCGTCCCGTACACCAGTCCGCTCTGGGCCGTTGTGATGCCAAGGCCGCCGGCATCGACCGGATCCAGCATGAAGGGCGTGAGCATCTTCACTGAAAGGGCCTCGGGAAGGCGGTACAGAAGCATGAACGCAATCGCCAGCCACACTCCGGGCTTCCTGAAGAAAGTGCTGAAAGCTCCGGCGAAATTGCGTTTCTCTTCCCTGGCTTCGGGTTCAAGGGAACGTTCCTCCGACGGCAGGGCAAGAGTATGCCACAGGGTTATGAGCAGAAGAAGCAGCGACGAACCGAGCAAAGTATAAATCCACGCCCTCGGGATATTGCCGTACCTGGTTTCGAGCAGTCCCGCCACCACCACGATGACGCCCTGCCCGAAAACGCTCGCAATCCTGTAGAACGTGCTGCGTATGCCAACGAAAAGGCTCTGCCTGTGGTCATCCAGAGCGAGCATGTAAAACCCGTCGGCGGCTATGTCATGGGTGGCTGAAAGCATGGCCGAGACGTAGAAGATGACGAGTGCGGGCACGAACGCCCCGACCGGTTTCCCCACTTCGCGGGGAAGCGACAGGGCCAGCGCCGCGAAACACACCGTCATGGCGGCCTGCATAGCCAGAATCCACCAGCGCTTGGACTTCACTACATCCACCAGGGGGCTCCAGAGCGGCTTTATCACCCAGGGCAGATACAGCAGCGAGGTGAGAGCCGCCAGGGAGGCGTTGTCCATGCCCAGGCGCTTGAACATGGTCACGGACACCACGTTCACCAGAAAATAGGGAATCCCCTCCGCAAAATAGAGCGTAGGCACCCACATCCAGGGAGATTTCGTCTTACTCATGGCTGTCGCTGATTTCGGATCCGGGATAATAATGGGCAAGGATTCCTGCGCAGTCGAAACCCTTCGAGGCCATCACCGCCGCGCCTATCTGGCAGAGGCCGACGCCGTGTCCCCATCCGCGGCCGCGGAGGATGCAGTCGTCGCCCTCCCATTCCACGTCGAAGGCCGAACTCTTGAGATGGCTTTCGCTGAGGGCGCGCCTGATTGCCAGTTCCTTGCCTATGACTTCGGTTTTGTCGCTCCCGACTATGCGGAGATACTCGATGCGGCCGGAAGGCCCCCGTTTTACCGGTTCCAGAGCCTTTATCTCTCCGAAATCGACGCCGGTGCGGCGTTTCACCAGGCCGGAAAGCTCCTCGCGGGTGTAGCGGACGGTCCAGTCGTGGAAATCTGCCGTGGCCAGATCGTAGTCCTGCAGCACTTTCCGCAGGATTTCCGGGGTGGCCTCGCCGCAGTATTCGTCTTCTACGCTGGCGAGATAAGGATAGTCTTTCTCTTCCCAGCAGGTGCTGAAAAGCTCGGTGCGGCCGCCGCAGCACTTGGAATAGCGGGCGTCGCAGATTTCGCCTCCGAAGGTGAGGAGCTGCCCCCACGTCTGGTCTATCGCATCCCTCACGGCCGGGCCGACTGCAAGATCGAGCCCCTGATAGCGCTGGCAGTGATCGTCGGCGCACACGTCGAAGCCATCGTGCGAGCCCAGA
Organism: uncultured Bacteroidales bacterium; assembly: GCA_946185745.1. Lineage (GTDB taxonomy): Bacteria > Bacteroidota > Bacteroidia > Bacteroidales > UBA932 > Cryptobacteroides. The sequence goes on along the minus strand of CAMHKQ010000006.1, from coordinate 26,295 downwards.
TTTCTCATGAGCCAGCTGCGCGAGATGATGGCGTGCGCCTTCAGGAATTCAAGCGGGGCCTCGGAAAGCATCTCGCTGGAAATGACGCTGAGCAGATAATCCTCCACCCCGATGGTATTCACCGCGCGAATCCTGTCGCCTTCCACGATGAAGCTGAGACGGCCCGCGAAGCGGCGGGTGATCTTCCGCTGCCAGTGGAAATCGATGCCTATGGGCATGTCGTGCAGGATGAAGGTGGGCTCGGCAAAAAGGGTGGAGCGGGTGACTGCGTCGAACGTGAGGCTGTCGTAAAGGGCTCCGTTGTAGTTTATACGGCCGTCGGCGAAGGTTACCCGCTGCGGGCCTGCGCCGTCGGAAATGATTTCGAAGTTGATTTCCCGAGCGGCCATGATGCCCACGTCGATGAGCGGCTGCGTGCGGGTAATGCGCCATATGACCATCTTCTCCTGTCCGGCGCTTATCGACACCTCGTCAACGAGCTCCTCCAGCAGGTGTCCGTTCAGCTTGTCGAAGTCTTCGCGTATGGGGGTGATGAAGAAGCCTGCCATCTCGGCCGCGCCGGGGCCGATGGTGAGATGGTCCTCGCCCTTGCTGAAGTAGTGGTGGCTCCGGTATTTCGAGCGAAGCACCACGATGGTGCGGAATTCATTGTCGCGGTACCAGCAGTAAAGGTTGAAACGGGGCTCGTTCTCCCCTTCCGTCCTTGGCGAGCATTCGAGCAGGCGGTAACAGAGCTTGGCCATGCTCTTCTGGGTGCCTGCCTTGAGCGCGAAAACTCCCCTGGTAAAGCCGTCGAATTTGTAAAGGGAAGCGTCCTGCATCGTTGCAAGGGGCTCTCCCGGATTGTCCAGGAAGGCGTCCACCCGGTCTTCGAGCGGAAGGCTCCTGCGGGGACATGCCTGGAAATGCAGGTGATCGGGGGCGGAAGCGCCGCTCACCGGACCGTTGTAGAAGGCCGTGAAATCGGGATACATACGGCAGAACAGCAGCATGTCCGGGAAGTGATGCCAGATGGTCTGCGGCATGTGTTCGGAGCGGACTATGACCAGATGCCCCCTGAAGACGGGGAAGGGATTGACCTGGATGTTGTACATCCTTCCCTTCTTGCCCTCGTACCTCAGGTGGAACTGCTCTTTGGGGCGGTTGCCGGCACAAAGGAAGCACTTGCGGGCGGCTATCGTCTCGGGGTCGGTTTCAGCGGTGGAAGAGCCGATACGGCAGGGATTGAACTGGGCCTTCACTTTCAGGCCCCCGACGGTGAATTCCCTGTACTCCGAATTCTTTACCGCCCTGAAATTGGCTGCGGCCAGCGGCCATACCGAAAGCTGGTCTTTTATGAATTTGTCGATGTCGCTCATAGAAGTGAGAACAAAGTGTCCTTTATCTGACTGTACTCCTGCTCAAAGTTGGGTGTGAGCAGGCCGGAGCCCAGGGCGTCCCGGATTTCCCCGTCAGTCCACCAGCGGCCCTCCACCACCTCGAAACCGTCGGGTTTCGGGGTCTTGGAAGAGATGGCCGCATACACGCCGATGAGTTCCCTTTCGTTCCGCCCCTCGAACTCGTAGACTTTGATGAGAACGGGGTTGAAATGCCGGAAGTCAAGCTCCTCGGCGGCCTCCCTGTAAAGAGCCTCCTCCATCTGTTCGCCATATGCCACATGCCCGCCGACAGCGGTGTCCCACAGGCCCGGATAGAGCTCTTTGTCCATTCCGCGCCTCTGCAGGTAAATCTTTGATTGCCTGTTGATTATGTGCAGATGCACCACCGGATGCAGCAGCAGGCTGCCGCCATGGATGAAGCCCCTGCAGGCCCTTCCCACGACGATCCCCCCGGGCTCGGTCACGGGCATCATCTCGGCGTTGTCCGCCATGGTGCCCAGCAGCGGCGCCGGCTCGGATGGATAAAGGAGGGAAAACATTCGCTAATAATTGATTATGCGGAGTTCCTCCGGGGTATAGAGTATCGAGTCGATGAAATCTGGCGCCACATGGACCAGCAGCATGAACACCGCGAAGGCCAAGGCGGCGAAGATTAAGAGGATGAGCGGCGCGAGCCATACCCATTTGTTCACATGGACACGGACCATCGCCCGCGGGCGTGCATATTCCTTTCTCTTGAGCTTCGCCTCGGGAGACGAGTATTCCCTGCGCTTGAGCGCGGCGGAGGGAGCCACGTATTCGGGCTTCTTGACGGTCATGGCCGGCTCGGCGTATTCCGCCCTGACAGCAGGCTCTTCCGGCACTTCAGCGGGTTCTACGGGAGCGGCGGGCCCGGCGGGTTCTGCCGGCTCCACCGGTACGGGGGTATCGGCAGGCGCTACTGGCTCTGCGGGGGCGGCGCTTTCGGCGGGTTCCACCAGGATATCGGCCAGTGACGACACCACATGGTGCAGTTCGGCGGGAGTTTCCTCGTGGTTCTTGAGGCTTATGGGCCGCAGCCCGAAACCGTCGGGGTAGATGTCGAGGGTTTCGTCGGTGATGAAGAAGAAATTGTTCTCGCGCGTGGCCCTCAGGCGCCCCAGGCCGGGGAACACGACCGTCTTGCGGTCCATGAGCACCTTCTTGGTGCCCTCCAGGAAATGCTGCAGGATGGCCTTTGACTGGTCGGGGTCGATGTCGTTGCTTTTGGCGTACAGCTGCACGAGGGAATCGTCCTGCGCCCTGCCCGGAACAAAAGTAACGCGCCTGTAAGGCGGATTGATGGTATAGCCTCTGTCGGAGAAACTGGCTGGAACGAACTCGGAGATGAAGGTCCCGAGCCCCGGAAGCCCTACCTCCTGGTGGTCCATGACCAGTTCGCCAATCATTTTGGACAGAAGTTCTATATCCATATCGTACAAAGATAGCAAAAAACCCTTAAAAAATTTTGCACAATTACTTTTTTGTGCTACCTTTGCTGTCCCGAAACGCAACAGCGTCAGGGAAATGCCTCTTTAGCTCAGTTGGTTAGAGCATCTGACTGTTAATCAGGGGGTCGTAGGTTCAAGTCCTTCAAGGGGCGCATTTAAAAGCAACGCATTGAAAATCAATGCGTTGCTTTTTTCGTATACTTTCATCATATGTGCGGCGGCGGGTCTTCCAGACGGGCGGCTAGTCCAGGTTCTCGCGGCGGAGCATGAAGAACGGGCGCTGGAGGAGGGTGCCGTTCTTTACGTCGATGAAGCTCTCGGGGTCGAAGGAGTGGCCGCAGTAGAGAGTCTCGAAATGGAGATGTGGCCCGGTGGAGCGGCCCGTGGAGCCGCTGAGCCCGATGATGTCTCCGGCCGACACGATGTCGCCGGAACTCACCTTCCGCTCGGAAAGATGCGCGTAAGCCGTTTCGAGGCCGTTCGGATGCCGGACTATAATAATGTTGCCGTAACCCCGGTGATAAGTGGACAGGCGCACGACGCCGTCGAACGCAACCGACACGGGAGTGCCCGGAGGAACGGGAATGTCCACTCCGGCGTGATTGCGGCCGCGCCTTCTGCCATAATGCGAGAAGACGTCACGGCCGTAAGGGCAGCTGAACCCGCCTTCGAGACGTATCAGCGTGCGTTCCGGAATACTGTCTACCGGGATATTGTAGGAATTGAGTTCGGTAGTGGACCAGAAACCTTCTACCACCTCGGTGGAAGCCTCAAGCGAGACGAACTCGATGGGACGCGCCGGCTCGATGGCGGGATAAACCACTTCGATGCCGTTCTCGCCGAGAAAGAGGAACAGTCCTACTGCCAGTATTTTAGCAAAAATCAAAACAAAAATCTTTTAACAGTGCCGGCCTATGCCTTGGTGCCGGCGAAATCATTTACAATAATTTTGGTAGCCTCGTCAATCTTCTGCTTGAGCAGCTCGTCCGTGGTAGCCTCGCAGATGAAGCGGAGATACGGTTCGGTATTGGACGGACGCACATTGAACCACCACTCCGGGAACTCGAGGCGGTATCCGTCGAAATCCATCACCTTTTCGGGCTTTTCGCCGGCCTCGAAATGGGCCTTGAGGGCCTCCATGGCTCCGGCCTTGTCTTCCACGCGGAAGTTGATCTCGCCGGAATTCCTGTACTTGACAAGGGAGTCTATCTCCTCGCTGAAACGGATGCCTTTCTTCTTGAGGGCGGAAACTATCCTGAGCACGATGATGCTGGAGAGCATGCCGCTGTCGGAATAGAAGAAATCCTTGAAATAGTAGTGGCCCGCGAGCTCACCGCCCCAGAGCCCGTCGATCTCGCGCAGCTTGGGAGCGGCGAAAGCGCGGCCTACGCGCCAGGTGTGGACATCGGCGTTGTAATTCTTTTCAAGGAACTCGCCGACGGCCTTGCTGGAACGTATTTCCTGAAGAACGCGGGGATTCTTCTCGCCCCTCTCGTCGCAGAAATACAGGGCCATCATGGCTATGATGAGGTCTGGAGCCACGAAACGGGCCTTGTCGTCCACGAACATCACGCGGTCGGCGTCGCCGTCGTAAATCACGCCTATGTCGGCATGAGACTCCGCGACAAGTTTCTTGAGAGGCTCCACGTTCTTGGCAACCAGCGGATTCGGCTCGTGATTCGGGAAGCTGCCGTCCATATCGTCGAACAGATACTCCGCATTCTCACCGGCAAAAATGTCTTTCGCGAAAAGCGTGGCCATGCCGTTCGAGAGGTCGAAGGCTATCTTGAGGTTGGAGTAATCGCCCTTGAACTTGCGGAGGAAAGCCTTGTAGTCGGGCTTGATGTCGATTTCCTTCACCACTCCGGGCTTAGCTGCCTTAGGCATGGGACGGCCCTCGTCTATCCACTGCTTGATCTGGCCGAGACCGGTGTCCAGGCCGACGGGAAGCGCATTCTCGCGGCTCACCTTCATGCCGTTGTACTCGCGCGGATTATGGCTGGCGGTAATCTGCACCGAAGCCTTGTAGCCATAATTGGCAGTGCCGAAATACACCAGCGGAGTGCTGCTGTAGCCAATATCGTCCACGTCTGCGCCGGCATCGGTGATGCCCTTGATAAGATAGTCGTGGATTTCACTGCCGGAAAGGCGGCAGTCGCGGCCCACCAGGACCTTGTCTGCCTTCAGCAGTCCGGGCAGGAAATAACCCACCTTGTAGGCGATATGCTTGTCGAAATCGACGTTGTAGATTCCCCTGATGTCGTATGCGTGAAATGCTCCCATAGAATTATACCTTTATAAGTAATCGAATTTACAAAGTTACGAAAAAAATTACATACCTTTGAGTTTGCAAATTTTGAACCAAGCTATAACGTCAAAAATGAAGAAACTGGTCATTACAGCACTCATTGCCCTGGCCGCCATCACCAGTGTCCGGGCGGAGGACGGATTCCTCAAAGGGAAGGTCCTGAGGATAGATCTTAAAGAATCCATAGCGGAAGTAGGTTCCGACGGCGGCATGTTCGACATCGACATGCCCAGCCTCCCCATAGACATCGGAATCGAAAGCGCCAAGCTCGGCCTCCTCAAGGTGGAAATGGCCCTCAAGAAGGCCGCAGGAGACAAGAACATCGCAATGATCTACCTCAACTACGATCATTTCAGCGCCCCCATGACGGCCATGGAAGAAATCCGCCGGTACATTCAGGAGTTCAGCCAGGCCGGGAAACCCGTCGTTGCCTACGGCTGCAGCCTCTCCAACGGCAGTTACTACATCGCATCCGCGGCGGACCGCGTATTCCTGAACCCGAAGGGAAGCGGCAGCCTCAACGGACTGGGATCGGACCAGTACTTCCTGAAGGACATGCTTGACACCCTCGGCATAAAGGTCCAGCTCATCCGGCACGGCAAATACAAGAGCGCCGGCGAGATGTACATCCGCAACAGCATGAGCCCGGAGAACCGGCGCCAGTACGAGGAGCTCCTGTGCCCCATCTGGAACAGCATGGTGGAGGAAATGGCCGCCAGCCGCGGGGTGTCGGCCTCCGACCTCAGCTCGTGGATCGACAATCTCGAACTCGGCACCGCGGACACCTGGGTCGAAAAAGGCCTGGTGGACGGCCTGAAATATAAGGACGAAATGGAGCAGTACATCTGCCACCTCTTCGGCACCACCGACCCCAAGGCCGTCAGGCGCATCGAGCTCAAGGACTATATGAAAGACGTGAAGCCGGGCACCGGCAAGAAGATAGCCGTCCTGTATGCCGACGGCGAAATCTCCCGCAGCGGCAACGAGGTGGCAGGCGAGAAGTTCGCCGCCCAGATCGCCAAACTCCGCAAGGACGATGACATCAAGGCCGTCGTCTTCCGCGTGAACTCCCCCGGCGGAGAGGTCGTCGCAGCCGACATCATCCGCCGCGAAATCGAGCTCCTGGGCAAGGAGAAACCCGTCATCGCCAGTTACGCATCGTATGCGGCATCGGGCGGATACCTCATCAGCGCAGGCTGCGAGAGAATCTTCACTGACAAATACACCCTCACCGGAAGCATCGGCGTCTTCGGCCTCATCCCCAGCATCGGGGACGCCGCCAGCAAGGTGCTGAAGGTGAACTTCGAGCACGTGGGCACCACGCCCCACAGCGGTATGGGCAACCTCATCAACGGCCTCACTCCCGAAGAGGAAGCCTGGTACCAGAAGGAAATAGAAAAGATTTACGACGACTTCGTGGGTGTGGTCATGGACGGACGCGGAAAGACCTACGACGAGGTGGACGAAATCGCCCAGGGCCGCGTCTGGTCCGGCATGAACGCCATTGAGATCGGCCTTTGCGACCAGACAGGCACCCTTCTGGACGCAATCGGATACGCCGCAGAGAAGGCCGGCCTCTCCAAATACAAGATTGTGACTTACCCGGAACAGCCCAAGGGCGGCGTCCTCCGCTCCGGCAGGAAGAAAGACAAGGATAAACCGCTGGTGCTGGTACAGAGCCTGGCCGATGAACCCGGCTACAGGTGCATGGCGATTATGGACTACTTTACAATTGCTTTCTGAGTATGAAAAAGATATTGCTTTTTTGTGCGTTCGCAGCACTCGGCCTCGGCGCATTCGCCCAGAATACCGGCAAAGACCGCCTCACAGAGCTTGAGAACATGAAGCTCGAGAAAAAGGATTCAGTGAAAGTTAAGGCTGAAAAAGAATATAAATCGATTGATTTCCAGATGCTTGCACACCTGGGTTACGGATGGCACCTCGTTACCGCGCCGGAGTTCGACAAAGGGCTGAGACGCAGGAACGGAGAATTCTTCCTGAACGCCATGGAACTTGACGTCCGCCCCGCCAGGTGGATATCCGCCGGCCTGGGAATCGACCTCAAATGGCAGAGCTACACACCTTCCGGCGGCAACACATTCTCGAAGAATGCTTCCGGGGACGTGGTCCTGGCTGCCGCTCCGGACCAATTGGAGAAACTCGTTTCCACCCTGCGCTGCTTCTCCATGGCCGCTCCCCTGACACTGAATTTCCATTTTGGCCCCGCAGGCGTGTCCCTCGGCGCCGAACTCGTGTACACCCCCGCATCATTCGTAAGCATCAACGATGCCTATTCTTCAGGCCAGTGGGATTATAAAGTGAGAACACGCGGATGCGGAGGCGTCTCTCCCGTCAGCTGGAACGCATTCGCAAGCCTGAACTTGGGCATGACAGGCATTTACTTCCGCTATTACCCCAAACAGCCGCTCGTGCCCACGGCTCCGTTCAACCTGGTGACGGTGGGCATAGTGTTCAGTTCTATAGATCTGTAACCGGCTATTTTGTGAGTTTTGATTTGTAACGGGTATTGACCTTTCCGGAGGAAATGCCCTGCAGTTTCTTTGCCACCAGCTTGCGGCGGATGGGGGCGACCAGGTCGGTGAACAGCTCCCCTTCGAGATGGCTGAACTCGTGTTCGATCATGCGGGCGGCGAAATTGTCGAACACCTCTTCTTTCTTTTCGAGGTTCTGGTCGTAGTACTCCACCTTTATGGTCTTCGGGCGCACCACGTCGCAGTAGATGCCGGGAACGCTCAGGCAGCCTTCTTCGTAAGTAGTCGTCTCCTTGCTCCTTTCGAGCACCGTTGGATTGATGAAAACGCGCTTGAAGCCCTTCAGGTAGGGGTAGACGTCAGCCATGACGTCGCCGTCAACAACCACCACCCTGGTGCTCACACCTATCTGGGGCGCGGCCAGGCCGCAGCCTTCCGACGCCTTGAGGGTTTCCCAGAGGTCAGTGACGAGCTGCCCTATCTCTTCTTTTCTGGAGAGATCCGCCGGCTTTGCAATTTCGCGCAGCACGGACGAGCCGTAAAGGTATATAGGTCTTATCATTTTCTGTTCTTCCTGTCGAGATATCCCTGTAAAATAATGGCCGCGCTTATCTTGTCCACCGACTCCTTCCTGCGGCGCTCGCTTTTTTTCATCCCCCCGTCTATCATGGCCCTGTGCGCCAGGACGGAAGTGAACCTTTCGTCTTCCAGCACCACCGGAACATCGGGAAAGGCCTTTCCGAGCCGTTTCAGGAACACGTCGACGTCTGCCTGGGCCTCCGCCGGACGGCCGTCCAGATTGACCGGGTAGCCTACCACGAAGCAAACAACGTGCTCGGCCGCGGCGTATTTTTGGAGATAATCTATTATATTTGCAGACGGTACCGTCTCGAGGGGCGAGGCAAACACCGCCAGGGGGTCGCTCACCGCAACACCCACGCGTGCCCTGCCATAGTCTATCCCGACGGTCCTGTCCATTTCAACCTGCAAATATAAGAAAATATGGCGAATAAACAGTCAAAGCTCTACCGGCTCACCCTCAGCGAGGACGCCTCCCACAAACGGGTCCGCGTCTTCCGATTCAGCAAGCTGCAGGCCTTCCTGTGGACGGCGATAGGGCTCCTGGTTCTCTTCGGAGCGTTCTTCGCCATCCTCGCCCTCACTCCCCTCAAGAACATCGTCCCGGGCTATCCCGACGCCAATTTCAAGCGCGACGCCATAGCCAACGCCATAAAGATCGACTCCCTCGAAAACGAAATGCTCCGCTGGACCCTCTACGCCGAGAACCTCTCCCGCGTCCTTTCCGGCGAAGAGACCCTGCAGGGGCAGGACAGCATCATTTCGAACACCGCCCATCACCTCGAAAACATCACCAAAGAAGAGATGGCCCGCAGGGATTCCATCCTCCGCGGCACCGTCGCCAGGGAAGAGAAATACGGCGTGGGGAACGACAAGAACAGGCAGCTGCCCATAGAGGGGAAGCATTTCTTCACCCCCCTCAAGGGCACGGTTTCGGTCGGGTTCGACCTTGTGCTCCATCCCGGAGTGGACATTGTCGCCCCCGCCAAATCTGTGGTCAGTGCAGTGCTCGACGGCACTGTGATATCTTCCGGCTGGACCGACGACGCCGGTTATTCCGTGGTCATCCAGCACCGCGACAACATCATCTCGTGCTACAAGCACAACGCCCAGGTGCTCAAGAGGGCCGGAGACAAAGTCACCGCCGGCACCCCGGTGGCCTTCGTGGGCAACACCGGCAACGCCAGCCTCACCGGAGGCGACCACCTGTACTTCGAACTCTGGTACAACGGCGAACCTGTCGACCCGGTAAAATACTGCAAGTTCTAAATGGAAAAGAAACGCATTGCCATCCTGGGGTCGACCGGCTCCATCGGCACCCAGACCCTCGACGTCATAAGGCAGCACCGGGACCTCTTCGAAGTGGAGATGCTCTCTGCCGGCAGCAATGCCGAACTGCTTGCAGCACAGGCGATTGAATTCGACGCCGGGGCCGTCGTCATCTGCGATGAAAGCAAGTACGCCGGCCTCGCCGGCACCCTCCAGCCCAAAGGCATCAAGGTCTTCACCGGCACCGACAGCCTCTGCGCCCTCGCAGCCGCCGGCAACGTGGACATAGTGGTGGGGGCGATGGTGGGCTTCAGCGGCCTCAGGCCCACCCTGGCGGCCCTCGAAGCCGGCAAGATAGTCGCGCTGGCAAACAAGGAGACCCTCGTCGCCGCGGGCAGCATAGTCACCGCGGCGATGTACAAGCACAAGGCGGTCATCCTGCCGGTAGACTCCGAGCACTCGGCCATCTTCCAGTGCCTGCTCGCAGGGCAGGGCAACGAACCCGTCAAACTGCATCTGACCGCCTCCGGAGGGCCGTTCCGCACCTGGCCGCGCGAGCAGATCGCCGCCGCTGCCGCCGGGCAGGCCCTCAAGCATCCCAACTGGAACATGGGCGCAAAAGTCACCATCGACTCCGCAACCATGATGAACAAGGGCTTCGAAGTCATGGAAGCCCGCTGGCTGTTCGACATGCCCGCCGAAAAGATAAATGTGGTAGTCCATCCCGAAAGCATCATCCACTCCATGGTGGAATTTGCGGACGGCGCCGTCATCGCGCAGCTCGGCTGCCCCGACATGCGCCAGCCCATAGGTTTCGCCCTCAGCTTCCCCGACCGCATCACGGTGGGCAACAAAAAGCTCGATTTCGCCGAAGTGAGCAAGCTCACTTTCGAGAAACCCGACCTCGACCGGTTCCCCTGCCTGGCGCTCGCCTACGAGGCCCTCAGGCGCGGCGGAAACGTCCCCTGCGCCCTCAACGCGGCGGACGAAGTGGCCGTAAAGGCGTATCTCGAAGGCCGGATTGGCTTCTACGACATCCCGAGGGTTCTCGAGGCTGTAATGAATGGCTTAAATTTTGTAGAGTTTCCATCGCTTGACGGTATCTTCTCCACAAACGAAGAAGCCGCCAGGAAAGCGAGCGAAATTCTGTAGAAATGGCCGTTTTAATGAAAGTCCTGCAAGTAATCCTTGCACTTTCCATACTCATCGTATTCCACGAGCTGGGGCACTATACCTTCGCCAAGATATTCCATATCCGGGTTGAGAAGTTTTTCCTCTTCTTCGACGCCGGCGGAAAGTTCATCTTCAGCTCGAAGCGCTCCCGCTGGTTCACAAAGCTGTTCCCCAAAGCCCTTGAAAAAGAGACCGAATACGGAATAGGCTGGCTGCCGCTCGGAGGCTACTGCAAGATTGCCGGAATGATAGACGAAAGCCTGGACACGGATCAGCTGAAGCGCGAGCCCCAGCCCTGGGAGTTCCGCACCCACAACCCGTGGCAGCGCCTGCTGGTAATGTCGGGGGGCGTGCTCTACAACTTCATCTTCGCCGTCATCGTATTCATTTCCATAATGGCCATCTGGGGCGACAGTTACGTGAGCAACGAGGGCGCGAAGATCTACCCCAACAAACTGGCCGAACAGATGGGATTCCGCGCCGGCGACGAAATCCTCGCCCTCGACGACTACAAGCCGCAGAATTTCGGCACCCTTCAGGCCGACCTGGCCCGCCGCGGCGTCAAGAAGGCCACCGTCCTGCGCGACGGCGACACCCTCACGCTCTACATCGACCGGAACATGACGGACGAAATCCTGAATTCCGAACTCATGTTCGACCTGGCCATACCCTTCGTGGTGGACTCCGTTTCGGCCGAAAGCGCCAACAAGGCCCTGCTCAAAGGAGACCATATAATCGCATTCGACGGGCAGGAGGTCTCATTCCTGCAGGATTCCAGGGTCGTGCTCGCCTCCCTTTCCGGCCGGACTGTTCCGGCTACGGTAGTCCGCGGCGCCGACACCCTCCAGGTGCCGGTCCAGGTGGACAGCACCGGGCGTATCGGCGTGTTCATGCACACTCCATCCGTGGTGAATCAGCACTACAACGTGCTCCAGGCCATCCCCGCAGGCCTGCGCATGACCGGAGAGATGATCTCCGGCTACGTGGACGACCTCCGGCTGCTCGCGAATCCCAGCACCGGGGCGTACAAGTCCGTGGGCAGCTTCATCGCCATAGGGCAGGTCTTCCCGTCGGTTTGGGACTGGTACCGCTTCATGTACATCCTCGCCCTGCTCAGCATAATGCTCGGCGTGATGAACCTGCTGCCTATACCCGGGCTGGACGGCGGCCACATCCTCTTCACCTTTTATGAAATAATATCGGGCCGAAAACCATCCGACCGCTTCATGATCATAGCCCAGTGGGTGGGCATGATCCTGCTCCTGGCGCTCATGATGCTGGCCTTCGGAAACGACATAGGAAGATTGATAAAATAAGAATAGTATGAAAAAGTTAACAGCAATCCTGCTTGCAGCGCTCGCGCTCTTCACCTCCTGCGGCAACCGCAAGGGAGTCCTCCTGCCCAATGTCAGCGGCAAGGCCGGAGAAGTGATAGTCGTCATGACCAAGGCCGACTGGGAAGGGGCGCTCGGCAACGCCGCACGCGACATCCTCGCCGCGGACTGCCCCTGGCTTCCCCTGAGGGAGCCCCTCTACACGCTGGTGAACATCATCCCGGGCGACTTCGTGAACCTGTTCAAGATTCACCGGAACATAGTATACTTCGACGTGGACCCGCAGGTCAGCGAGAGCACGGTGAAGCTCGTGAAGGACAAATGGGCTACCCCCCAGTGCCTGGTATACATCTCCGCGGCCACTTCCGAGGACGCCCTGAACCTGCTCAAGGACAACAACGCCAAGATCACCTCCTATATCGAGCAGGCCGAGCGTAACAGGGTGATATCCAACACCATGCATTATGAGGAGAGGCAGCTCGCCCAGCAGGTGTCCGAGATTTTCGGCGGTTCCCCCCACTTCCCCATCGGCTACAGCCTCAAGAAGAAGACCTCCGATTTCGTGTGGATCGCCGACGAGAAGCAGTACACCAACCAGGCGGTGCTCATCTACAGGTATCCCGCAGACGAAGACCCGCTCAAGCTCGACAAGATAGTGGCACACCGCAACGCCATCCTCAAGGCCAACGTTCCCGGAATGTTCGAGAATACCTACATGACCACCGGCCAGATTCCGGAGCCCTATATCGAGTATATAAAGTATAACGGACGCGATTTCGCCCAGGTGCGCGGCTGGTGGGAGGTCGAGAACGATTACATGGCAGGGCCCTTCGTGTCGCACTCGTTCTACAGCAGGGACGGAAAGGACATAATCGTAACCGAGGCTTTCCTGTACGCTCCCAAGTACGACAAGAGGCAGTATTTGCGCCAGGTAGAGTCGCTTCTTTACTCCTGGGAATGGAATGAAGAAAAGAAAGCTGAAAAATAATTTGACAAATCAGAAATTATTTCTACCTTTGCATCCCTTATTTGGATTGGTGGGTTCGTATAACGGTTAGTACTCAGGATTTTCATTCCTGCAATAGGAGTTCGATTCTCCTACCCACTACGAAAAAAATATAAAAAAGTAATACAATGGCAAACGCTTCAAACGCAAAAGAGCCAGCTAAGAAGAATGCTTCAGCTGAGAAGGCCAATCGCCAGGGCGAAAGGCGCCGGCTGCATAACCGTTATTATGCAAAGACAACCCGCAATGCAATCCGTGCAATCCGCACCACAACCGACAAGGCCGCTGCCCAGGCAGATGCACCCAAGGTCTACGCAATGATCGACAAGCTCGCGAAGATCGGTGTCATCCACAAGAACAAGGCTAACAACCTCAAGAGCGGTATTCAGTTGTACATCAACAAGTTGTCGTAAAAATAAAGGGCGCGGGTTTCGGCCCGCGTTTCTTTTCGGGATGTAGCGCAGTTGGTAGCGCACTACGTTCGGGACGTAGGGGTCGGCTGTTCGAGTCAGCTCATCCCGACACAAAAAAAGAGGGAGACTCAAAGTCATCCTCTTTTTTTGTTATATTTGTAAGTTGAAATATTGTAAAACCTATTACTACTTATAACATCATGAAAAAATTACTTGCAATCGCAGCTTCCATTGTCCTTTGCCTTTCGGCCTTTGCCCAGGAAGAGGCCAAAGCCGACTACGGCTACAAGCAGACAGGCTTCATGAGCACTCCCAAAGTGGGTGCATACATCATAGGCTCCTATAAGTACAGCGACAAGGAAGGCGCCAACGGCGGCCCCGGATTCGGCCTCAGGCTCATCCGCGCCTACGTGGACGGCAGCATCTTCGGCGAATTCAACTACCGCGTGCAGTTCCAGGCCGGCGGCGGCACCCCCCACGTGAAGGACTACTTCATCGAGTGGGCCAGGTTCAAGGAGTTCTCCGTCAAGATGGGTCAGTTCAAGAGGGCCTTCACCTTCGAGAACCCCATGAACCCCTGGGACGTCGGCGTGGGCGATTTCTCGCTGCTCGTCCAGAAGTTTGCCGGCATGGGCGACCGTCTCGGTGAAGCCAACATGGGCGGACGCGACCAGGGCATCCAGATCCAGGGAGACCTTCTCCCCATCGGAAAAGACCAGCACCGCCTCGTTCACTATCAGCTCGGCCTTTACAACGGCCAGGGCATCAACGCGGTCGATGCCAACAAGAACAAAGACCTCATCGGAACCATTCAGTTCCAGCCCATCAAGGGTCTGTATGTAGGTGCATTCGGATGGAAGGGCACCTGGACCAACGGTTCCGGAACCGAACTCAAGCGCGAGCGCGTGAGCGCCGGTCTGAAGTACGACGTGAACAACTGGACCCTGCGTGCCGAATACGCAACCGCCATCGGCGGTGAAAAGAAAGAGAGCGGCGCTTCCGACGCCCTCTACGTAACCGCAGGCATCCCTGTCGCCGACTGGCTCAAGATATATGTAAAATGGGATGAATTCCGCGTGGACGGCACTTCAGCCAAGAGCCACGACATGTATTCCGCAGCGGCCAACTTCCGCCTGCACAAGAACCTCAACTTCCAGCTGGAGTACCGCCACCACAACGACCGCGTCCTCTCCAGCCCGAACTACAACGAGATCTGGCTCCAGACCTACATACGCTGGTAAGGCGCATGGTTACCCCCTGCCAGGGACAATACCGAACGGATGGTTTCCCAGGCAGCGTATTTCAGGGAAAACGGCGCCCGTTTGACAAAGCGCAACAATGTATCGGCCTTTCTTCGAAGGGCCGATTTGTTTATTGCATCCAGCCTTCCCCCGGCATGATGGCCGAAGTTGCCGCCTTCCCGGACTATCTTCAGCAGGGCATCGGGACAAGTCCCCTCTCCCCCGAAAGCCGGGTGGAAATCCAGATACTTCTCTATGAATGCCGAAAGCAGGCGGTTCCACCTCAGGGTTCCGCTGTCCCGGTAAACGCTTTCCAGGCGCTCCGTGGCCACTTGCGGCCCCAAGTGCTCATATGCCACGGCCATGTCGATACACTGCCTGAGCCCTACGCCCGCACCCACGGCATGCTTCATTACGTGGGCCGACAGCATCAGCAGAGTGGCCTCAGGCGTACCCGGAACGGGAAGTCGCCGGTCCGGAAGGTGGAGGTCGAAATAACGCCGGTGCAGATCCACGTCCACTCCCTGCCACTGATAATGCAGACTCCCGTCCGGAGCCTTGGAGACAGGCATGCCGAGGACTTCCGTAGCCTTGTCGAACTCCTCCGGTGGCAGATAAACGTCTATGTCGCCGTACTCCCGCTGCGAAGGCACGGGATACCAGGCCGCCACCGTCGCCCCTTTCAGCACTATGGGATGAAGTCCGGCCGATGAGAGCGTGAGAGACAGGCCGTCCGACGCCTGCTTCAGCTTTTCACCGGTCCGCTCCACCCTGTCATCCTCCGCCACCAGGCGGAACAGGATCTGCTCAGGCAAGGGATACCCTTCCCCACAGAACGAGACTCCCCGGAAGAGGAGTCCCGTCACGCTCTGCTTTTTGGCCAGGGTCAGCAGGCGCCCCCAATCCTCCGGGGAGATGTCCTGCGGAATGGACGGAGTGCGGCCGTGCAGCCCTGCCCGTATCAGTTCAAAGAATATCTCTTCTAACGGCGAAAGATTCTTTTCCACCATGGACGTTTTCTTTTCACATGGGTTCGGGCCCCCATCACCATTTCGTAGATTTCTCCCCAGTCGGGAATGCCGCCCAGGTTGCGATCGTCGATATAGATATCGGCCAGCACCTTGGACGTGCGGTTCCTGTCGTGGAAAAGATCCTCTTCCGGAGTGCTGCTGTTGACGGCGTAGAATTCCAGCCCCCGTTTCCTGCAGTATTCCACCGCTTCCTCCAGCAGTTCGCCCTCCCTGGCGGTCCAGAGGATCAGTTTTATCCCCTCGCCGGCCAGCGATTTCAGGGTTTCGATGGCGAACGGGCGTTCCTTCCCTATCTTGGGATACGCGTGCTCGACGATGGTTCCGTCAAAATCTACAGCTATCTTCATCAGTCTTTCTCCTTATCATCCTTTTCTTCCTTCTCTCCGTAACCATAGCCATAGCCGTAACCATAGCCATAACCGTAACCATAGCCGTAACCGTAGCCATAGCCGTAACCATAGCCGCCATAGGAGCGCTTGAATTCAGAGCCGTTAAGCACCACGCACGGGTTTTTAAGGCGTCCTTCCTTGTAGATGACGTCCAGTTCCGGCATCACACGGCGGTCTATCTTGCCGCAGCGGATCACGAACAGGTTCATGTCCACCACCTTCTGCACCACCATCATGTCGGCCACCGCATTCACGGGAACGCCGTCCAGAATTACATAGTCGTACTCTTCACGAAGGGTAGAAATCAGCTCCTCGAAACGCTTGCGCCCCAGCAGTTCGGCCGGGTTCGGCGGGATGTGGCCCGCGGGAATGAAGTCCACGCCCTTGAGAGCGTCTTTGTGGAGGATGTCGTCAAGGGTAAGCCCTTCATCGAATATGTAGTTGGACAGTCCCCTGGTCTTGTGCTTCAGGGAGAAGAACTGGGAGGCGGTACGCTTGCGGAGGTCCATGTCCACGAACACCACCTTCTTCTTGGCATCGGCCAGGCAGGCGGCGATATTCGTGGCCACGAAGGTCTTGCCCGCCGATGTCTGGAACGAAGTCGTCGCCAGCACGGGGTGAGTGCAATTCTCCGGCCGCATGAAGTCTATGTTGGTGCACATCAGGCGCATGGCCTCTGTGAAAGCCTTTGCCTTGGAGTTGCTGTAGGCGGTCGTGAGCTTGTCCTCCTCGCCTTTTTTCTTCTTTTTCTCCTTGGAGACGGGAAGATCGGAGAGGAACGGCATCTCGGTCACGTCTTCTATGTCTTTCCGCGTACGGACGCGGGTGTCGGCGGCTGTCAGGAGGATGAGTACGATGGCGGGCAGCAGCAGACCGGCCAGAAGGGCAAGGAGAAGAATCTTGTTCCTGGAAGGATATACCGGGGTCCAGCTGGACGATGCAGAGTCTATGACGCGCGCATTGTTGTCCACCATCGCCTGGGTGAGGGCATTCTCCTCGCGCTTGTTCAAGAGGAAGGTATAAAGCGTTTCCTTGATACCCTGCTGGCGCTCGATGGTGAGCAGTTCCCGGGCCTTGGAAGGCATGGAAGTGAACTTGTTCAGGTATTCCCGTTCTTTGGCCGACAGCTTTTCGCGCTCCCGGTTCATGCTGTCCATAAGGGCACCGATGTAATCCAGAATCTCCTTCCGGACCAGGTCGATGTTGGCATTGGCCTGCAGCACCGCCGGGCTCTGTTCGCTGGAAGCGCGGACCAAGGAAGCCCTTTCCCTGACCAGAGTATTGTAGCGCGAAATAGCTTCATCTATCTGGGGTGCATCCAGGCCGGAGTTGATGGGAATGGTCTCATAGGTCTGGAACATGGATGTAAGGTAGTTCCGGATAAAGTTGGCCATTTCCATCCGGGAAGCCACCTTGGTCAGTTCGTCACTATATTCCTTGCTCTCGTTCAGATAATCGGCCGCAGCACTCTTTACGTCGATGATTCGCTCGGCGCTTTTGAATTTGGCAATATCCTGCTCCACTTCCCCAAGTTCATTCTCGATAATGAGCAGACGTTCGTTGATAAAGGCTGCCGTATTGACGGCAATGCGGTTCTTTTCACGTATGGCGTCTTCATTATACTTATCAATCAGGGTATTCAGGATATCGTCGGCTCGCCGGAACGAGTAATCGCGGAGTGTGAGTTCAAGGATGGAACCATCCATCTCTGTCTGCATAATAGAAAGGCGGGACAGCAATTGCCGGGCCCTGGCATCGACCGTGCTCTTGAGAATCCGAATGGGAGTTCCAATATAGTTTGCATATTCAGATGTGGGGTTGAAGACCACTTTCAGCGAGGATACCGACACCGTATCACCCAATGCTACCCTGGCCCGATTGTCGCCATTTTTAACGTCAATGGTATTCGCATCAACAGGCGTCACTTCCAATTGGAAAGCGATCGCATCAGCCCCTGCGCGGGGAATAAACATCCTGACAGGCGACATGGAATACAGTTCCACATCGCGCAGCCGGTCCCTCACCAGATAGTCGATATCAGCGTCAATGGTACGGACGACTTCCGACATGATACCCCTCGACTGCAGTTGAAGGATCTCATTGGACATGCTCACCCTGTTAATCAGGGAGCTGTACGTAGTGAGCTGGGCTGCGACCTGCGCATTGGAAGGGTCTTTGATGATGATGGTGGCTTCGCTTTCATACAAATGCCGCATCTTGGAATACCGGTAATAGGCAAAGCCCACAAACAGGCCGATGCAAAGTACAAACCAATACCAGTTGGACAGCAGGTAGAAAAACAGATCAACCAGGTTTACACCTTTGTTTTTATTCTCTTTCATTTTAGCGACTAGACCAAAGTAAGAAGTTGGTAATTATGGATGCCAGCGTCAGGCCTGATCCCACAAAGGTCAGGATGACATTTCCGGTGGAAGTCAGTTTGGAACCCTGCGGCTTGAAATACACCACATCGTTCTGTTTCAGGTAATAGACCGGAGAATCAAACAAATCCTTAGACTTCAGACTGACAGTATAGGACTTCCGCATTCCATTTTCCGTACGGATCACCATCACGTCCTTGATTTTGACATTGTCATCAATTAAGGGCGATTGGGCCACCACCTGCAGCAGATTGATACTGTTGCCCGTGACGGGAAGTACCTGGCTACCGGCACTTCCGATGACCGTGATGCAGAAGTTTTCCAAGGTGACCAGTACTACGGGATTACGGATAAGCCCCATATCCTGGATCTTATTGGTTATCAATTCTTTTACCTCTTTGAGAGTCTTTCCTGCCACCGGCAGCGACCCCAGCACCGGAAAAACGATATTGCCCTCCCTGTTCACCGCATAGGTATGCAGGGACGTGGATTCAGCCCCATCGGCAACGAGATTGAAAGGAGCCACCAGGCGGGGATCCTCGCAGGAGATGTTCACGCCCAACTGGTCGTCCACCTGCACCACCAACTCGGGCGAAGGCACCGCCGGATATTCCTGGCCATACTCCATATCCTGCAGGTAGCCAATCTTCTTGGGTGTGGCACAAGAGACCGCCAAAGCCGCAAAAGCCATGGCAATCAAATACTTAGCACAAATCTTCATAGGTAGTTATTATTTTATTTATCATTATTTCCTTGGAGAACAGCTGGCCAAAACGCCGTTTGGCCCCGTCTGAAAACTGCTTTATATTTTTCTCCACCCCCAGGATGGCATCGGCCAGGGAGCGGACGTCGGCAGGTTCGGCATTCAGGCCGGACACGCCGTCTTCATTCACCCACGATACTCCGGATTCCGGTATCCTGGTGGCCACGACGGGCGTTCCGCAGGACATGGCTTCTATCTGCACGATGCCGAAGGCTTCCGTCTTCATCACGCTGGGCAGCACAAAGATATCGGCCGCCCCGAAGAGCGCGAACACCGTTTCATCGGGAATAAATCCTGAGAGCAGTTCCACGCGTTGCTGCAGGCCTTTTTCGCGGATCTGTGCCTCCAGCTCCTCTTTCAGCGGGCCCTTTCCGCCCAGGATCAGGTGGAAACGCTCCGGCAGCAGGCTCATCGCCTCGATCAGGTAGCTGAATCCCTTGTAAGGTACCATACGGCCCAGGGAGAAAAGAAGGGTTTTCCCGGTATGGCGGGCCCGGATAGTTTCCGCGCCGGCCGCATCGTAGCTGATGGGGTCGATGCCTATGGGAACGTATCCGCATTTATCCTGCACGTCCTTCAGATAAGGAGAAGATGCGACATAAACAGGCGTGGTGCCCAGAATCCGGTCTGCCCGGCCGATGAGCCACCTCTGCAGAGGCTTGTACAGACTCAGGAAAAAGCGCTGCGAGAGAATGTCACTGTGCCAGTGCAAAACCACTTTCCCTTTGTAACCGCTCAAACGGAGCGCCAATGCTGCCATGGGGTCCGGATGGTGGATATGGATGATGTCGTACTCCCCTGCGTGGCGCCGGAGCCACCGGATCATCGCCGGTGAAATCATAGTGGCGGCTTTCTTGGTCCAGGCGGGAACGCAAATCACCCTGCCATTATCATTGAGCCGGAATATACCTTTTCCATCATAGAACGGTTCATCCTTCTTGTCCGGTCCGTCCTTTTTCAACTTGGCACAAAGCATATCGCAAGGGATGCCGGCCTGGGAAAGGCCTGTGGTAACATCCCACATCACCTTTTCCACACCGCCCCGGATGGGGTAGAATTTGCCGACCTGCAATATTCTCATGACAGCAAAAGATCAAATAAGTTTGCCCAGTCCGGGGCATACGGTGGGGCCGGGGCCTGTACTTCCACAGGACCGAAAGCCTCCAGCCTCTCTTCCAAAACGTCCTGCATCCTGCTGGCGAGCGCTTCTGCATCCATCACCGGGGAGAAGGCCACCTGAGCGGCTCCGGCTGCGGTTTCATGCGCATAGGAGCGGTCGGCCAGGATCATGGGCTTTCCCGTCGGGAGATATTCCGAGATGGGAAGGCCCCACGTCTCTGCCCGGGATGGGAACACCAGGCAAGAGGCATCGGCATAAGCGCGAGCCAGCTCCTCCATGGAAAGAAGCCCCCGGAACTCCACTGAAGCCACAGCGCCCCAGCGTTTCCGCAGCCACTTGGCATAACGGTTTTCGTTGCCCTTGACGGTAATCATAACCCGGAAACGGCCTTTGCCGACGCGGGTTTCCAATATGCGCGCCGCTTCCAAAAAGGTTTCAAAATTCTTGTGGCAGTCCGGAGTGGAAGGATAGATGAAAGTCGTCATTCCCTGCTTCGCCCCGGAATCCCCTTCCGGAATCTCCATCGGCCGGAAGGCCGGCGGCGCCACGATAATCCGCTCTTTATCAAAGCCGATGAGCGATGACAGCGCCTCCCGCATCCAGACAGACTGCACCACCATAAAGGAATTCCTGCGAGAGAAAGTCCGATATGCGTATTTTGTAAACAGGGCGAAAAGCGGAATCTTGGCGTCCATCCGGAAATCCTGCAGGCGAATCTTCATGAAGGGGAAAGACGTATGGCAATAAACTGCCTGCCTGCGGGCTTTTACCCTGGGTGTGGTGTCGTGAAGCGAAAGCCAAAGGTCCGTTTCCGGAAGCGTTTTGGAGATGCGGTGCATGGTCACATATTCGCACCAGAGCCGTTTGAGCCAACTCTTTGTGCTCCAGGGAATTTCAATGTATCGGATGCCCGGAAAACCGCATAGCTCCCGTTTATGGACCAGGGCCGTCACGTGAAGGTCTTTCCGCCCGGAAAGATAGAGCAGGCAGTCCTGCAGCACCGTGAGGGTGCCGCCTTTACGAAGGTTCACCGCGGAAACTACAATATTTCGCTGAACAGTTTCGTCCATTTCTCCATTATGGCGTCCGTCCGCCACTTTTCGGCGTTCCGGAAAGCGTTCCGGCCCATCTCTTTGCGAAGGGCATCATTTTCTATCAGGCGTTCAAGCGCCCCGGCCAGGGCGTCGATGTCCCCTTCCGAGACCAGGATGCCGGTCTGACCGTCTTTAACTATCTCGCGGGGGCCGCACTTGCAGTCGAACGAGACTACCGGCACCCCAAAGGCCTGGGCTTCCAGAAGGACCATCGGAAGGCCCTCGTAGCGGGAGGAAAGCGCGACAATAGATGCGCCCATGTAGATGGAAGCCATATCGCTCTCCACCCTGCCCAGCCGGACAGAATCCTGCAAGCCCGTTGTTTTTATCTGATTGTCAAGTTGTTCCCGATTCTCGCCGTCGCCCACCAGCCAAAGCCTCCAGCCGTTTTTCTTCACCATCGCCCAGGCCGATATCAAACGCTCCAGGCCCTTCTGATGGGAGTATCGCCCCACGGCTATCACCGTTTTTGTGTCCAGCGGAGCGGGAGCGGCAGGCTCGAAGTGTACGGGATTGGGTATCACCCGGATGTTGCCGGTATCGCCCCAGTAGGTTTTATCTTCCTCCGTGAGGACCACGAAACGGCTGTATTTCTTCACCAGGCGGATATCCTGCCGGCTCCGGAAACGGTCCGTCAGCGCCCAAAGGCCCTTGCGCCCGTACTGCAGGCGCTTGAAGCGCGAGAAATGCACCTCCAGCACCTTCCTGCTGCCATCCTTTATTTTGGGAAGCAAGTTCACCTCGTTGCAGAACATGGAGACGGCGATATCGGGTTTCAGCTCCATCAGGGCCTTCTCCAATGCCTTGCGGTGCCGCCTCTGCTTGCCGGGATAATGCAAGAGCTTATCGGCCAGGCTGCTGCCATTGTTGTCTTCATAGCCGATGGCAAGGTCCCTTGTCTGCACACGCTCATCCAGCTGGAAGGCATTCGGTCTCCCCTGCTGCTCAGTAGTGAGGATGGTCACCTGATACCCATGCGAAACCAGCCAGTTGGCCTTGTCCGTGAGCACCCGTTCCATCCCCGCAGGGCGGTACAGTCCGGCTATGTTGTAGAGGATGTGCATTGTGTGGGGAAAAGGCTAAAAATCCAATTTGTAAATACCCGGTATTTCCTGCTTCTTGCGAATGAAAGTAGTCATGTAGATGGGCAGGTAGGTTTTCTTTCCCTGAACGGAGACATTATCGTTGCAAAGGATAAGTGCCTTGCCGAGGTTGTATTCCTCGTTGTCCAGAATGTTGGCCAGGGCGTTGTGGCGTTCGTAATCCTTGCCGGACTTGACTTCGATGGGAAGCACCGTGCCGTCGCCGGCCTCTATAACGAAGTCCACCTCCCCCTGCTTCTTGCTGTTGAAGTAGTAGAGCAGCCCGAACCCCTGGGCAAGGAGTTCCTGAGCTACGACGTTTTCATAGATGGCGCCGAAATTGATGTTCACTTCGCCACTGAGAATGCGGAGTTGGATACCGTTTGCGTATTGGTAGGCCAGCAAGCCGACATCATTCTGGAAAAGCTTGAACAGATTGCGCTGCTGGTTCAGCTTGAGCGGGATGCGGGGCTCTTCTACGTTGTAGACCGGAATAGCCACGCCGGCTTTCTTCATCCAGAGGAAACTGTTCTCGTAGCGCTGGAACTTCAGGTTCCGGTTCAGTTCCTTGAGAATGAAACGTTTGTTTTTTGCGTTTAGCTCCGAGGGGATGAGGTCGAAGATTTCGTCAAGAAGGAGTTTCTTGTCCTTGTCGTACTGGGAGATATCTTTCTTGTAGAGGTTTATGACGGCCAGCTGCTGGAGGGCAACGTTTTGGATGTTGTTGGTCTGGACATAAGCCCATACGGGAGCAGGGAGACCGCCGACGATGAGATAAAGCCGGAACACTTTCATCATCTGCTCGTGTACGACCGGATCAACGGGCTTTGTGTTGTCATAGCAGTCCCGGATATGGTCGATGAGATTCGGGGTCACTCCTACAGCCTGGGCAAACTCTTCAAAATCCAAGGGGAACATGGTCTTGATGTCCATGTAGCCGACAGGCTCGGAGACCTCGGCGTTCTGGTCTTTGACCTGTGCTTTTTCCTGCAGGTCTTCCAATTCCACACCCAGCAGGGAGCCGGTAAGGCCGTAGCGGTAACTGCCTTCGTCAACCAAAAACTTGATTTGCGTGACGCATTCCGGGCATTTCTGCACTTCGTCAAAGAGAATGAGTGTCTTGCCGGGAACAAGCGGGCCATCCGCAAAGGCTGACAGGCGGAGAAGAATCTCCTTTGCATTCTGGGCGCCCTGAAAAATCTGTTTGGCGCCGGGGGTCTCGATGAAGTTGATTTCTACGTACCGCTCGAATTTCCTCTGGGCCAGGCGACGGAATGCGTTGGTCTTTCCCACCTGACGTGCCCCAGTGAGCATCAGCGCCATTTTTGTGCTGTCGAAGAAGGTGTCAATGACGGTGTCTATTTTTCTTGTCAGCATGACCTGTCCGTTTTTCCAAGGCAAAAATAGTTGTTTTTGTCCGTTTTTCCAAGACTATATCGCCATTTTTTGTCCGTTTTTCCAAGAATGGACGACATGGCACTTCTTCCTCTCATTACCGCCTGCAGGGCGGTACAGTCCGGCTATGTTGTAGAGGAGGTGCATTTCGATTTAATACCATCGATCAATTTATCAGCACAGTTCAGAACCGGTTGAGTGCACCATGCCCTAAGTTTGTCATACAGAACACATACCATAAAGAAACCGACTAACAAAGGGATGCTCTTTATTAGATATAGCCAATATGCATTCCCGGACAAAAGCATCTTATCCATTTTACATAAAAACGAGAAGGCCGGTTCCGATACTTGAATAATGTAAACAGCAAATGTCCCACCGGCCACCCAATTGATTATCTTGTTCGATCGAATCTTATAAATAAAGGGAAGAAAACTGAAAACGCCCGTTGCTATCACAGCCGGATTTGAATAATCATAGGCAAACCGTATCCCGGCAAGATACATACCAGCTATGACACCGGCAAATGCAAAGTACAGCAAAACCCATTTAAATCGTTTCACTTCAGTTATCTTGTCTTTATAAACAAAGATTATCCTGCCAATAAGATAAATCAAACAGAAATGAGCGACAGAGTACCCTTGAGTAAAGCCCATCCTATCATTGCCCTTAATGCAGTCAAAATAGAATTCCAGTACTAAGAGCAAAAGAATCAGCCATAAGGATTTCTTATGATATTTTTCGATAAAAGCATTCAGGATGGGAGATAATATCATCAGCATAAAATAGCATTGCACAAAATAACCACCCCGAGTTATCACTCTGCAATTATAGACAAGGTCCAGGAATAAAAACGGTTTGCCATTAATGAGGCAATCAACACAATAAAACGGGACATAAATCCCCAACAGCAGAATCAGATACTTCACTATTGATTGCGCTCGAAGTTTTATGCTGAAATATCCTGATATAAGTATAAAGCAGTTTACACAACACGCGCACAATGAAGCAATTATTAATTGCCCGATTCTTTGTGCGGTAGGATAATTGAAATCAAAACCATCAGGAAGTCCACCCAAAAACCAACCATTATAATGAACGATCAGTACACTGAAAACAGCCAAGATTCTATAAATCTCTATGTATGAATTTCTTTCCTTCACTTTTTAAAACTACTGAGAAGATTATTCTCTGCCTCATACGCCATAATCAAGAATGGAGCATATACCATGATAATGTCGCTGGATACTTTGAGCCATCCGACAAAAGTGACGAATAAAAGCATAATGAATAACCACTTGTGCTCAGGGATCTTACGGCTGCAACTGGTTGTCATCAGAATGGGGACCCACATCATAAGCAAGAGACCGATTACGCCAAAATAGAAAATAAAACGTAGATAGCCGATATCTGTATGTTTGTAGAACCCCCCGTAGACTTGCCCGAATCGGTCAGGAATGTCCATAGGGCTATCGAAGAAACCATCACCTATCAACCATGTTTTCAAGGATTCCGGCCAAATAATCATTTTAAGCAGTATGTCATTGGAACGTACTTCCCATTTACCCTTTTCGAACAAAGAGAAGAAGCCTTCAAAACCGAATCTAAGGTTTGTCCGGAACTGTGGAGCATTATTATATAACCAAACAACAAGTACGGTACCTATCAATAGCAGCGGCAAAACCGTTTTCCAGAATGCAGGCTGGTTGGACATTTTGTCACCGAATAAAGCACAGAAAATCCAGTATAACACGACAACAGCCAGCCCTATGGTAGTGCTTCTTGCGATCATATTGCCGATAATGGTAATAATCACAAAAGACACAATATAAAAAATACCTTTGAATGGTTTTTGTCCAAAGTCTGTTTTATGAACAAGGTGGGCGATTACGACAAGAACTCCGGAAAACCGCAATCCCGCCGGATCCAATGCCGCTCCCAAACCATATATTCTTCCTTCTGCCACCCCCATAAACATTTCAGAATCGCCCATCAGGCTGTCAATAAAGATTTTCAAGGAAGGAGATAGTGTCATGGCATAGGCTAGGATGCACTGTGCAACAGAGACCGTTATCAAATAGTTGCCAATCAATTCTACAGAGAGTTCTCCATGAATGTGTCGTATAAGCCACACGACGACATAGGCTGCACTAAGCCATACCCATACCGAGATAAAGTATCTTGCAAAAGAGAAATCAGAAGTCGCGTTTAACACTGTGACACAATAGGCCCATAAACTGATGGTAATGCACAACAAAGTCAAACACAAAAAAGATTTTGACACGACAAGACCTTCGCCATTCAATTTATCATATACAAAAAGGACTACGCCCAAAACCGCTAATATCATTTTGGTGTTTACTTCAACTCCGGGAAC
>CAMHKQ010000005.1 GCA_946185745.1 uncultured Bacteroidales bacterium | reverse complement strand
AAGAACAGGCGGCTCTCGAACATCTTCTGGTGAATGAGCACGCTGCCCTTGCACTGCGTGGCCACGACCAGCAGCACCGACAGCAGGTCGGGAGTCAGGCCCGGCCATGGTGCGTCCGCTATGGTCATGATGGAACCGTCGATGAACGACTCGATCTCGTAGCTGTCCTGCTTGGGCACGAAAATGTCGTCGCCGTGCTGCTCCAGCTTCACTCCTATGCGCCTGAAAGCCTCTGGAATGATGCCCAGGTTGTCGTAGGATACGTCCTTGATGGTAAGGGCGCTCCGGGTGATGGCGGCCATGCCGATGAAGGAACCGACCTCGATCATGTCCGGCAGAATGCGGTGCGACGCTCCGTGCAGGCGGTGCACGCCGTGAACGGTGACAAGGTTGGAACCTATCCCTTCGATATTGGCGCCCATGGCGTTGAGCAGGCGGCAGAGCTGCTGCAGGTAGGGCTCGCAGGCGGCGTTGTAGATGACGGTGTCGCCTTCGGCGAGCGACGCGGCCATGATGATGTTGGCCGTGCCGGTTACGGACGCCTCGTCCAGCAGCATGTAGGTGCCCCTGAGGCCCTCGGGGGCGGTAAGGTGATAGGCGCGCACGTCCTTGTCGTACTCATAGCTGGCGCCCAGCTTGACGAAACCCTCGATGTGGGTGTCTACCCTGCGGCGGCCTATCTTGTCCCCGCCCGGCTTGGGGAAATAGCATTCCCCGAAGCGGGAAAGGAGCGGCCCGGCTATCATCACGGAGCCGCGCAGCGATGCGCATTTCCTCACGAACTCGGCTGAGGACACGTAGCTGCGGTCGATTTCGTCGGCCTGGAACGTGTATTCTCCCTTGGAGTGACACTGCACCTTCACTCCCATGCCCTGGAGCAGTTCGATGAGGTTGCGCACGTCCAGGATTTCGGGGACGTTGCTGATGCGCACCGGCTCTCTGGTGAGGAGGATGGCGCTGAGTATCTGCAGGGCTTCGTTCTTGGCTCCCTGCGGGGTGATTGTGCCACTAAGTTCGTGGCCGCCTTCGATGATGAATGATGCCATGTTTCGGTCAAATATGTTCTACCTCGGGATGGAGCTCCACCCCGAAACGCTGTTTTACTGAAGTAATTATCCGGTTTTCAAGATCCAGCACGTCCTGTGCGGCAGCCTCGCCGCTGGCGTTCACGATTACCAAGGGCTGCTTTTCGTAGACCTGCGCGCCGCCGGAACGGGCACCCTTGAAGCCGAGCCGGTCTATCATCCAGGCGGCGGGAACCTTGACTGTGCCGTCCGGGAGGTCGAAATGTGGAACCTCCGCCGGCTGTTCCTGCTGCACAATCTTTTCGAACTGTTCGCGCGGCATGACGGGATTCTTGAAGAAAGAGCCGGCACTGCCGGTTTCTTCCGGGTCGGGAAGCTTGGCTCGCCTGACGTCGATTATGGCGCCCCTGACAATGGATGGGGTGAGCGCCTTTTCATCCAGGCCTTCGAGCGCTTTCCGCACCCCGCCGTAGTCGAGCTTCGGCGAGAACTTGCGGGTAAGGCGGAAGAGGACGCTGGTGACAATGTAACGGCCTTTCTCGTGCTTGAACATGGAGTCGCGGTAGCCATACGCGCATTCGGGAGTCTTGAAGACAGTCTTCGACCAGTCGCGGGTGTCGAGGCAGACCACGCCGGCGATAATGTCCTTGGCCTCCACCCCGTAGGCGCCGATGTTCTGGACTGCGGCCGCCCCGACTTCGCCGGGAATGAGGGAGAGGTTCTCGGCCCCCCAGAGACCGGACTCGCAGGCCTTGGCGACGAAGTCGTCGAAGGTCACTCCGGCGCCCACCGTCATGAGCACTTCGTCAAGCCCCATGTCCACGAACTTGATATACTTGACGTTGCTGTGAAGCACGGTGCCGGGATAGTCTCCGGTGAAGAGGAGATTGCTTCCCGCGCCGATGTGCATCACCGGTCCGGGCAGGTTCTTCCAGTCCAGCTCCATGAGTTCCGCCACCGTGTCGTACTCGACGTAGAGGGCGCAACGGGCCTTCATGCGGAAGGTGTTGTGAGAGGAAAGGTCGTAGTTTTCTATTCGCTTCATCCCTGCAAATTTAACAATAATCGAAGACTCCCTGGAGCTCGGCCGGACCGGTCAGGAACACCCCGGTGAACGCGCCCCCTTCGGTAGGGAGAAAATCAACTTTTAAACGGGCTATACGTGCCTGTAAGTGGTATTCCACCCTACCGGCGGCATTAGTCCTGTAAGGCGGGATTCCGAGGTGGTATGCGGCTATAGCGGAGGCTGTGAGGCCGGTGCCGCAGGCCAGGGTTTCGCCCTCCACGCCCTTCTCGAAAGTGCGCACCTGAAGGCCTCCGGGAATCACCGAGACGAAATTCACGTTGCTCCCCTGGGGCGCGAATTCCTCCCGCCTGCGATAGAGCCTCCCCTCTGTATCGACGTCCACCTTTTCGACATCGGGGATGAACTTCACGAAATGGCGGGTGCCGGTTTCGAGGAAGCAGCCGCCGAGCATTTCCTTCACGCCCGCGACGTCCACCATGCCGAGCCGGACTTCCCACAGATTCTCCGCATCATGGCTCAGGATGTCGGCGGTATGGATGCCGTCTGGTGCATCGAAGACGCAATGATCCCCGGCCAGGCCGAGGCTGTGCGCAAAGGCCGCAATGCACCGGCCGCCGTTGCCGCACATCATCCCGCCCGTGCCGTCGGGATTGTAGAACTCCATGGAGAAATCATGCTCCGCCGACTCCTTCAGGATCATCAGGCCGTCGGTGGAATGCTCCAGGCAGAGGCGCCCGATGACGGATGCCGTGCGGAATGCGGCGACATCCTTTCCGCGGCCGTCCACGACCACGAAACAATTGCCCGCACCGGACCATTTATAGAGTTTTGTATTCTCCATGCTTCGCTTGTCTTTCAAAGGTACGCACTTTTTGGAAAAAAAGAAAGCGGCCGTGTCCGGTCGCTTCCTTTTTGTGATGGAAAGGGAACTGTATTATTCCTCTTCCTTGGCCTGGGCCGCGTACTCTTCCAGAAGCTTTTTCTGGACGTCGGCAGGAACCTGCTGATACTCTGCGAACTTCATGCTGAAGGTTGCGGAGCCGCCGGAAAGCGAGCTGAGCACGGTGCTGTAGCGGTAAAGTTCTGCGAGAGGAACGCGGGCATGGAGAACGGTGAAGTTGCCGTCCATCTCCTGGTTGACGATCATGCCGCGGCGGGTGTTGAGGTCGGACATGCAGTTACCCACATAGTCGGACGGGGTGGTGATGTCGACGTCATAGATAGGCTCGAGGATCTTCGGGCCGGCCTCGCGGAAGGCCTCGCTGAAAGCATTGCGTCCTGCGATGATGAAGGCGATTTCCTTGGAGTCTACCGGGTGCATCTTACCGTCGTAAACGTATACGCGGATGTCGCGGGCATAGGAACCGGTGAGAGGACCTTCGGTCATCTTCTGGTTGATACCCTTGAGGATGGCGGGCATGAAGGAAAGGTCGATGGCACCGCCGACCACGCAGTTGTTGAACTCGAGCTTGCCGCCCCACGGGAGAGCCTGGACCTCGCTGCTCTTGATGTTGAGGATGGTGTCCTTGCCGTCAATCTTGAAGTTCTTGGGCTGCTCCTGACCTTCGACATACGGGGTGATGAGGAGGGCGACCTCACCGAACTGGCCGGCACCGCCGGACTGCTTCTTGTGACGATAGCGTGCGGTTGCGGTCTTGGTGATGGTTTCGCGGTACGGAATCTTGGGAGCGTAGGTCTCGGCGTCGAGCTTGAACTCGTTCTTCACACGCCACATCGCGTAGTTGATGTGCTGCTCGCCCATACCCTGGAGGATGGTCTGACGGAGTTCGTTGGAGAAGTAGCTCTTGAGGGTGGGATCCTGGGCGGTAATCTTGTTGAGGGCCTCGCCGACCTTCACCTCGTCGTTCTTGTCGAGGGCGCGCACTGCGCAGGTGTACTTGAAGTCGGGGAATACCATGTGCGGGATGGCCGCGACGCCGGGAGCGGCGAGGGTGACGTCGGTCTTGCCGTTCTTGAGCTTCATGACGCAGCCGATATCGCCGGCTCCGATCTTGGCGACCTTGGTCTTGTTGGCGCCGGCAACCGCGTAGATGGCGGAGAGACGCTCGCCGTTGCCCGTCTCGGGGTTGGTGAGGTCTGCGCCTTCGTTAAGCGTGCCGCTCATCACCTTGAAGTAAGAAACGTCGCCGAGGTGCTGCTCGACATCGGTCTTGAAGATGAAGAGACTGACGGGCTTGGAGGCGTCGCAGGTGGGGGCGGGGCATACGTTGACGATGAACTCCAAGAGGCGCTTCACGCCGATGTCCTGCTTTGCGGAGATGCAGAAGACGGGGATGGTCTCGCCCTTCGCCATGCCGGCGGCAAGGCCCTGGCGGATCTCGTCGATGCTGAGCTCCATGGTGTCGAAGAACTTCTCCATGAGGGCGTCGTCGCCTTCGGCGGCCTTCTCGACCAGCTCCTGGTGGAGGGATTCGGCCTCGTCGGCATAAGCTGCGGGAATGGCAAGCTCGGCGCCGGTGGCGTCGTAGAACTTCATGGTGATGACATCCACCACGCCCTTGAAGCCCAGACCCGGCTCTACGGGAATCTGAACCTGGACGGCCTTCTTGCCGAAAGCCTCCTTGATGGTTTCGAGGCTGCGCTCCCAGCTGACCTTCTCGTGGTCGAGCTGGTTGACCGCCATTACCAGGGGAATGTTGTACTGCCTGGCATAGCGGGCGTAGATTTCGGTGCCGACCTCGACACCCTGCTGCGCATTCACTACCAGGACGCCGGTTTCACAGACCTTGAAAGCGGAAAGGGCACCGCCGCAGAAGTCGTCGGAACCGGGAGCGTCGATGAAATTGAGCTTGGTTCCGCCGAACTCTGCATAGAGAGCGGTGGCGCTGATTGACTTCTGGTTTGTCTGTTCGAACTCGGTGTTGTCGGAAACGGTGTTCTTTTCCTCGACGGAGCCGCGACGGGCGATGACCTTGCCCTCGAACAGCATGGATTCGGAGAGTGTGGTCTTGCCGGACTTGGTGCTGCCCAGCAGAACCACGTTCCGGATGTCTTTTGTTGCGTATTCTTTCATTTTTATTTAGTGTTGTATGATTGCAAACGATATAGCCTACAAAATTAACAACTTTTGAAAGGAATTCAAAATTTCGGGGCCACTAAGTCCCATTTCATTGAATAATATCTCGTTAAGATCGGTCGGAGACACCCCGATCCGGGCGCAGACGGCCTCGTAGCTGAGGCATGGGGTGGAGAGGTAGATATCGTCTGACATGAGGTCGGCAAAGGCGGCGTAGGCCTGGGAAAGGGTTTTCATATCACTGCGTTTTTTAAAAGGTTCCGCTGCAAATAAAAGAAACGTGAAATTATTTCCGGGGGTAAAACGGGGAGTAAAAGTGGAATTTTTACGTTTTTGTATGTTTTCACTGCATTATTTGCATAATCCGTGCGCAGAAATTGCTGATAATAAAACAGAAAGGGTGCCGTATTTTTGCAACAACCGACATGATTGACGAAAGAAGCATAAAGGCGAACATCCGCAGGATACGCGAAGAAATGGGCCTCACCCAGGAAGCCATCGCGCAGGAGCTGGAAATCGAGAGCAGCACGTACTGGCGCCTGGAGGAGGGTACCACGCAGGTAATCAATCGAAACGTCTACAAGATTGCGAAGCTGGCGGATATCTCCGTGGAGGACCTTGTAGTCGGCGACGAAGTGTCCCGGAAGCTCCGGGATGCGGACGACACTCGGGAAAAACTGGAGACCATGAGGGACTTTTATGAGAAGAAGCTGCAGGAAAAGGACGAACTTGTCACAAATTTGAACAATTACATCAAAACTCTCCAAAAATAGGTATCTTTGTATCACCATGAAAAAGATACTTTCCATCCTGGCGCTGACCATCGGTATCTCCCTTACCGCAAGCGCCGACGAGGGCATGTGGCTCCTTCCGCTTCTCCAGAAGTTCAACTCCGAAGCGATGCGCAACCTCGGCTGCCGCCTCACCGCGGACGACATCTATTCCATAAACCATTCTTCCCTCAAAGACGCCATCGTGCAGTTCGGCGGGGGATGCACCGGTGAAATTATTTCCGGCGAAGGCCTGCTCGTAACCAACCACCACTGCGGTTACAGCAGCATCCAGCGCCTCTCTTCCCCGGAGCACAATTATCTGGAAGACGGATATTGGGCCCTCAACCGCGAGATGGAACTTCCCGTTCCCGGCCTTTCGGTTACCTTCCTCGAAGGCATGCAGGACGTAACCGCGGCCTTCAAGAACTGCAAGACTGACGAGGAAATCGACGCCAGGCGCGAGGAGCTCGTGAAGAAGGCCGGCGCGGACAACCCCCACTGCCGTGCGGTCATCACCGGCTTCTACAACGAGAACGTCTATTATCTCATTCTGTATAAAGTATATAGGGATGTCCGCTTCGTCGGCGCTCCGCCCGCATCCATGGGCAAGTTCGGCGGCGAGACCGACAACTGGATGTGGCCGCGTCACACCTGCGACTTCAGTATGTTCCGCGTCTATGCCAATCCCGAAAACAACGAGCCCGCCGAGTACGATCCGGCCAACGTTCCCCTCAAGCCCGTGCGCTCCCTCAAGGTGTCGCTCAAGGGCGTCCAGCCAGGCGATTACGCCATGGTGATGGGCTATCCCGGCCGCACCCAGCGTTTCCAGACCGCCGAGCAGCTCCAGAGCATGGTCGACGTGAACCGCATCCGCATCGACGCCCGCACCGTCCGTCAGAACGTTATGTGGGAAGAGATGGAGAAGGATCCGGCGGTCCGCCTTCAGTATGCCAACAAGTATGCCGGCAGCGCCAACGGCTGGAAGAAGTGGCAGGGCGAGGAGCTGGCGTTCGCCAATCTCAAGATTATCGAGCGCGAAAAGGCCAAGGAGGCCGAGTTCACCAAGTGGGTCGACGCCCGCAAGAAAAGGCAGGAAGCCTACGGCGGCTCCATAGAGCAGATTGCCGATGCGGTGCAGGGCAGCGCCCATGACATGGAGGTCCTCACCCTCCTCACCGAGACGCTTGCCAATATCGAAAGGCTCGACCCGCGTTCCGCCGGCGACAAGGACTATAATCCCGCGGTGGACAGGAAGATAGCCAAGGCCCTGATAGGCCATTATCTGGCCAATGTGGCTCCCGCCGACAGGATAGACGTGTCCGACAGCGAGGAATATCTCGACAAGCTCTATTCCGACACCACCGAGGCCAGCGCCCTCAGGGACAAGATAATGGGCAAACTCATGGCGGTCGTTCCGGGCGTGCGCGCCAACCAGGAGCAGATTGCCGAAGGCTCGAAGCGCTTCACCGCCGGCCTGCTCGAATGGGAAAAGGGCAAACCCAGCTATCCCGACGCCAACTTCACCATGAGGCTCACCTACGGTTCGGTGCTCCCGTATTCGCCCAAGGACGGCGTGAGCTACTGGCACTACACCACCACCAACGGCCTCCTCGAGAAGGAAGACCCCACCAATTATGAATTCCGCCTGCCCGCACGCGTGAAAGAACTCGCGCTCGCAAGGGACTTCGGCCAGTACGCCGACAAGGACGGTTCGCTCCACACCTGCTTCCTCACCAACAACGACATCACCGGCGGCAACTCCGGCAGTCCGGTGCTCGACGCCGACGGCAACCTCATAGGCCTTGCGTTCGACGGCAACTGGGAGAGCATGAGCAGCGACGTCATGTTTGAGCCCGACCTGCAGAGGTGCATCTGCGTGGATATCCGCTACGTGCTCTGGATGGTCGACAAGTTCGGCGGCGCAACCAATCTCATCAACGAACTCAGCTTCGCGAAATGACACAGGAAGACATTCTGGCCATCCTGCGCGAAGTGCAGCACCCCGGCAAAGGGGACAAGGACATAGTGGAGCTGGGGATGGTGTATTCCATTGAGCCTCTGGCAGATAAGACCGTGGTCACCCTCGCTTTCGGCAAGCGGCGCGACCCGCTGGCCGAGTATCTCATCGGCGCCGCCAGGGCCGCTCTCAACAGGCATTCCGTCCCGGGCCCCGAGGTCCGCACCATAGTGGTGGACGAGCGTCCCGCCAACAAGCCTATGGAATTGGGCAAGGAGATGCTCTCGCAGGTGAAGCACGTGATAGGCATCGCCTCCGGCAAGGGCGGCGTGGGCAAAAGCACTGTGGCCGTGAACCTTGCCGTGGCGCTCGCCCGCCAGGGCTACAAGGTTGGCCTGGCAGATGCCGACGTTTATGGCCCCTCCGTCCCCACCATGACCGGCACCGAAGGCACCATGCCCATGGCTGAAGACATCGACGGCAAGCAGGAGATTATCCCGATCGAGAAATACGGCGTCAAGTGGATGAGCATCGGCTACTTCGCCGGCCGCGACCAGGCCCTCATCTGGCGCGGTCCCATGGCCTCCACAGCCCTTAAGCAGCTGATTCTGCAGGTGAAATGGGGAGAGCTTGACTTCCTCCTGGTGGACATGCCTCCCGGAACGGGCGACATCCATCTGTCGCTGATGCAGGATATAGGCATCGAGGGCGCGGTGGTCGTGACCACTCCCCAGAACGTGGCGCTGGCCGACGTGGAGAAATGCGTCAGCATGTTCCGCAGCGAGGGCATCAACCGCCCCATCCTGGGCATCGTGGAAAACATGGCATGGTTCACTCCGGCCGGACATCCCGACGAGAAGTACTTCATTTTCGGCAACGGCGGAGGCGCCGCCATGGCATCCTCGCTCGGCCTCGAGCTTCTCGCGCAGATACCGCTGGTGCAGGGCATCCGCGAAAGCGGCGATGCCGGCACCCCTGCAGCCCTCGGCTCCGGGCCCGATGCCGCCGCCTTCCTGGCCCTCGCCACGCGCATAGCAGGAAGGTGACGGGATGAAAAGGATTCTTTCCATATTGGTTGTGCTCTTCCAGGTGGCGTTCGTGGCAGGCGCCCAGGAGGGCAACTGGTCCGGGAAGCTTGACACCGGCAGCAGAACTCTCACTCTGGTGTTCCATCTGGACGGGGATGAGCCCAGCATGGACTGTCCCGACCAGGCGGCGATGGGGATTCCCATCAAGGTCGAAAGGAACGCGACGGGCGGCATCAGCATCAAAATCCCGATGCTGGGAGCAAGCTATGAGGGCATGTGGATGCTCAAGCAGATTGCCGGCACGTTCACGCAGAACGGGCAGGCCCTGCCGCTGACGCTCAGTCCGGAAGTGCCGTTGAAGCGGCCGCAGAACCCGGTGCCCCCGTTCCCCTATGCTCAGGAAGAGGTCGCTTTCGACAACGGGGATGCGCATCTGGAGGGCACGCTGGTGCTGCCGGAAGGCTGGTCGCGCGCGACGCCGGTGCTCGTCATGGTAACCGGCAGCGGCCAGGAGAACCGCGATGAAGAAATCTACGAGCACCGCCCGTTTGCCGTCATTGCGGACGTCCTCGGCCGCGCGGGAATCGCCACTCTCCGCTACGACGACCGCGGCGTGGGCGGCTCTACCGGGGAAGTGATGAATGCCACCACCATAGACTTCAAGGACGACGCTCTTGCCGGAATCAAGTTGCTCCGTGAGCGTTTCGACAAAGTTGGAGTGATAGGCCACAGCGAGGGCGGCACCATCGCCCTGATGCTGGCTGCTGAAGGGGAGGCGGACTTCATTGTCAGCCTTGCCGGAGTGGCGGTTTCGGGCATCGAAACGGCTGTGCGGCAGAGCCGTCAGGCGCTGGAGGACACCGGTTATGGGAAGGACGACATCGACACCTACTGCAAGGCGGTGGAGGAGGCCTGCACCGTGCGTGTTCACGGCGGCCGGATGCCTTTTGCCGATGAGCTGAATCTCCCGGACGAGCTGAAGCAGAACTACCTGGCGTTCATCAGGAGCATTCAGGTACCCTGGATGATAAAGTTCCTGTCGCTGGACATGCGTACTCTGCTCGGGGACATCTCCTGCCCGGTGCTGGCGCTCAACGGCACCAGGGACATCCAGGTGGATTATGAGAGCAACCTGGGCGCCCTACGCGAGGGCCTGCCGGCCAGCCCGAAGAACCATGTCGAGGCGATAGAGGGCGTCAACCACCTCTTCCAGCACTGCACCACCGGTGCGCTTTCGGAATACCGTAACATCGAGGAAACCATCTCCCCGGAAGTCCTGGAGATGATGGTTAACTGGATATCTGGTTTGTAGACGACGGGACGCGCCTCTTGTCTTTCCGGCCGCCAGGAAGGCACGGCTCTCCTCCTTCAGGAAGCCTGCCCTACGGGGGCATCATCGCCTATGCTGCGGAACTCGGCTTTTTGGCCGCTTCGCGTCCAACAGCCTCAGACAGTCCTCGCATTCCGGTGGCTTCGCCCCCGAACCGGCGATTCTCGACCCCTACGGGCTGCCTGCGGCACCGGCTTCCTTCGCAAGTCGAGCCGCACCTTCCTGCTGCCGAAAACAACTCGCCGCCATATGAAATCGTGGAGATCATCTCCGCGCCAAAGGAATGCTCGCATAAAATCGCTATATTTGTGTGGATACAAGACAATAAGCTACGAATGAAACGAGTCTTCCACATAATCTCCTTGGCATTATTCTTCGTATTGTTCATCTCCTGCCAGCCGAGCCCCATGTTATTATTGTCTGGCCCGCACACCTACATTTTCGCACATGATGGCGGCGCCCAGAATATCACGTTTACTTGTAATAGGGATTGGCGCGTAAACACCTCTGAGTCTTGGATTCTGGTGTCGCCTTCGTCAGGGGAGGCTAGTGAAGAGGCGATAACTGTGAAAATCACATGCGTAGCAAACAATACCTATGATGCGCGTACTGCCTCAATTACCGTTATTGCGGATGAGTTGGTTGAAACCATCACAATTAACCAAGAAACCGATTTCGGACTCTTCGTGTCCCCAACATCCTTCAACTTGACAAATACGGGGCAGACCATAGAGGTTGAAGTTAAACATAATGTCGACTATACCATCGAGATTGACGAGGCATGCAGAGATTGGATCAGGGAGGGCCAGACAAAAGCCCTATCCGCAGATAAAGTAACCTTCCTTATTTCAGCAAATCCTTCGTTTGAAAATCGAGAAGGAAAGATATCTTTTAAGCAGACATTTGGCAACCACTCTCAAACGGTAAATATTTGCCAGCACCAGACAGATACACTGTATTTTGAAGACGCTCCCTTTCTTGATATCTCTGGGGAATCTCAAATCCTGGAATTAAAAATTAATGCAAATTGCGAATATGATATAGAGGTCAATGCACCTAATGAAGATTACGAGTGGATTAGATATGTTGAAACCAAGGGTATTACATCATAACTATACAGGGGAACGTTATGCATACGTACTTGCTAAAGGCAAGAATAACGAATTGATGGATGTTGTTAATATATACCAACACCAAAAAGTTCCGGAAAGCGCAGTA
The DNA here is from genome assembly GCA_946185745.1 of uncultured Bacteroidales bacterium. Classification (GTDB taxonomy): domain Bacteria; phylum Bacteroidota; class Bacteroidia; order Bacteroidales; family UBA932; genus Cryptobacteroides. Next base: position 82,766 of record CAMHKQ010000005.1, on the reverse strand, counting down.
GATATGGGACTATCTGTTTTTTGGGGTGAATGTAACGTGGGTGCATCTACTCCCGAAGAATTCGGGGAATACTATGCCTGGGGAGAAGTAAGGCCTAAAGAAGAGTACACATGGGAGACATATAAATGGTTTTGTTGGTGTACTAACTCTATTACAGGGGAGCCAGATTTGGACTTAACAAAATACAGTACCTGGGATTACCTTTCTGTCAAAGATGATAAAACCATTTTGGATGCTGAAGATGACGTAGCTCATATGAAACTAGGGGGGAAATGGAGGATGCCAACGGCCAAAGAGGCGCAAGAACTAGTGGATAAATGCGATTCAAGGTTCACTATTCTAAATGGTGTCCCTGGTCTTTTGCTAACAAGTAAATACAATGGAAATTCCATTTTCCTTCCTGCCGGGGGATGGATTAGTGGAAACGAACTGATTGACAGTGGGGAAGTTGGCCATTATTGGTTAAGTTCCCTTTGTACTGCATCAAACTTTTATGCTGATAGTATTCAATTTGCTAATAATCCCTTTGTGGATCAATGGCAGTACAGAATGTACGGTCAGCTCATTCGACCTGTTGTCGAACGATGAGGAGACGGTATTCCCCATCGTCATAATAGATGACGACAGTAAGCTACGACACTTTCGTAAAGCGTTTGATTTATTTAATTGTACCATGAAAAATAATCGTATACTAATCCATCTGTTTGTTTTTTCTTTATTTACGGTTCTACAAGGTTCATGTAAGCCGGAACCTTTTATTTCGTTGCAATCTGAGCAGACCATTAACTTCACATCAGATACATCATCATCAAATATTGCTTTTAATACAAATTGCCCGTGGGTCGCAATTCCATCGGCAGATTGGATAGAAATCAGCCCTTCTTCGGGACAGAGTGGAGATGCCTTGATTTTGGTCTCTGTTAAGTCTAATAGCACATACGACCAGAGAGACGGCATTATCACGATTGTCGCTGAAAATGCGATCAAAACAATAAACGTTATTCAATCACAATTGGACGAGCTGTTAATAGAACAGACAGAATATTTTATTTCAGAAACAGGGGGCACCATTTCCGTAAAAGTAAGCACAAATACGCCGATAGATTGTAAAGTGTTGGAGGATGCGGATCCGTGGATAACCATAGAACCTTCTATAAAGGCCCTTTCCGAGAAAGCCGTTTCTATGATTGTTACGCAAAATGACCTTTATACACCACGATCTGGCAAAGTAAGCATTACTGGTGGTGGCAAGGAACAAATAATAACTATTACTCAGGCCCCCAAAAAACTACTAATAATAGAACAAGACGAATACATAATTGAACCAGATGGCGGTACAGTCCTTTTGAAGGTAAAATCAAACTTGAAATACACAGCATCAGTATCAGACGACGCGTTGAATTGGCTTGTTTTAGAAGAAGTAAGGATTGAAGAAGATGTTGATGTGTATCGTTATTTCGTCGGATTAAACTTCTCCAAGACAACAAGAATTGGGACTGTTACCTTTAAGTGGGAAACAATTGAAGCTACAGCAACAATACAACAAAAACCTCTACAGTTTTTTGATTTAAGCTCAGAAGGAACTTCAAATAGTTATATCGTCCCTATCGCCGGTTTTTACTCCTTTAATGCAGCAGTAATTGGTAATGGAAAAGAAGGGATAATCAATAATACCTTTCATACTAATGACCCGTCTATTGAGCCTAAATCAGTAAGAATACTATGGCAACAATGGGAGGGAACAACTACGAATGGACAACAATTAATCAATGCTATTAATCTTGAGAATGGGGAGGTTTTAATTAGCGTCAACGACCGCAGAGGAAATGCATTAATTGCAGCGTATAATGATGAAGAATGTGCTGGAGATATTATATGGAGTTGGCATATCTGGAGAACCGAAATTCCGGAGATAATCACATATGTAGAGAGAGATGGGACTGTATTTGATGTGATGGATAGAAATTTAGGAGCTATTGCAATTAAAGATTACGGCTTTCAGTATCAATGGGGAAGAAAAGATCCATTATCTTCTGGGGGCTGGGATTTTAGACCTGGGAATAAAACAGTGAACTCTATTATAGAAAGCATTAGAGACCCTCTTACCCCCTTTAGTAACAATACGACTGGAGAAGAATTAAATTGGGATTGGTTACCAAAGGGTTCTATAGATAGATGGTCGAATAAAAAAACAATTTACGATCCTTGTCCTCCCGGATACAAAGTGCCGCCCGCCACAATGTGGGATATCTTCTATGCTGAAGACTATAAGACAAAAAAAGGAATGGAGCGGTATAATTACAGCGGGCAATGGGATTTTGGATGGAATATGTTCGTTTCTGCTGATATGACTACTACCACCTTCTATCCCAAAGGCACATATTGGTCCTCATCGCCACATATCAAAGACTGGGCCGCGGCCGTTTTGTCTGTCGATGAAGATAATATTGGGATGAATTATGGTTTAGGAAAGAGTTTTCTATACACCACTAGATGCATAAAAGAAAAAGCAAATTAACAAAGCATTTTATGTTTAATGGGTACTTGTATGTTGTCTGAGAAAGGACGCTCTACTTTCTCAGACAACACGCTCAAGCACAAACATAGCATTTCTTGTTTCGATTCATTTCTGCACGCCTTCACAATTCCTCTTGTGGCTATTTATTCTGAGACTGGACGGACAGAAAACCCATCGCAACGGCTGCCGATGTCTTTGGAGACATTGCCGGAATGGAAGTCTACACCCCAAGCGTAGTATAGGCTACTCGTATCGAGGGAAGAAGACCAGTAGAAACCGTTAGTGCCCACACCACTGAGGTCGGTGCCGCTCTGGAGACCAGCGGCGGGAAGAAATATACTATCCCCATTAGGACCGGTAACCATTCTTCCATAAACTCCGTTCCAAGTTGTCCATGTCCATGTGCATTTGTTTATTAATTCATCCCAATTAGTATCGGTAGGAATGTGCCATTTTTCACCAAATATCACATGAGCCACATCATCAGTTGAATCCAATATAGTCTTGTTGTCCACTGTTCCAAAGGCACTATCTGTGTTATATTTTTTAAGCGAATTGTAGGTGCCGTTACACCATTTATAAGTTGACCAACTATAATCGTATTTTGTCTCCGTCTCACCCCATGCATAGTAATCCCCGTATTCCCAAGGCTTTGATGCGCCTATATTGCAGGATGCCCATTTGGTGCCAGATGGTAGGCCGAGATCAACTGCACCCTCTCCGTAAGATGATGAGGCAACGGTCAGCGAACATGAGGCGGTATAGCCACCATCGTTTGTTTTGACCGTGATAGTGGTGCTTCCTGCCTTTATTGCTGTGACGACGCCGGAGCCAGATACAGTGGCTACTTCCGGATTGCTTGATGACCAGGTCACTGACTTATCCGTTGCATTGTCTGGTTTGACTGTGGCAATTAATGCTTTCGAAGCATCTTCATACATGGTAAAACTGGTCGTATCGAAACTCACACTTGAAACTGACACAACATCACCATATACTGGACGGACAGACATCCCCAAGTATCGCGGGAAATAGTCAATACACCAGGCGAATCCGTAGAAAAAGTCCACACATAAAGCGTCGGTCGGGTTGTAAGTACGGAGGTAGGAAAACCAGTAGAATCCGTCCGTACCTACAAGGGAGAGACTCGTACCATTGTAAAAACCGGCGGCGGGGAGGAAGATGCTGTTGCCATTCGGACCGGTAACCTTCATCCCATTAATTCCATTCAGGGTTATCCATACCCATGTGCAGTTGGTCCAAAGCTCTGTCCACTCTGCATCAGTAGGTATTCGACACTTCCCTCCGAGTCTCACATGAGCCACGTCGTTGGTGGCCTCCAACACAGTCTTACCGTCTTCGTTACCATATGAAATGTCTGTGTTATATTTAGTGAGTGTATTGTAAGTACCATCGCACAATTTGTAATTACTCCAATCATAGTAATCTTTCTTTTCTATCTCTCCCCAGGCAAAATAATCCCCGTATTCCTCAGGCCTTGATGCTCCTATGTTGCATTCTGCCCATTTAAGTCCCGATGGAAGACCAAGATCAATCGCAACTCTTTCGGCCTGTTTTACATTAATAACATAAGAGAGGGAACCGTTCCGCTGAGAAATGAGTATCTTTCCTTCGCGAATGTCATATGTCTCGTTCTTATCGACAGATAAACAGACCGTAGAATTACTCAATGCTTTGGTCTCAATATAATGTATCCATTCAACATCAGGTACTACGTCAACCTGCACATTAGCTTGTATTGCAACCTGAATCTCACCGCCATCAATAGGCATCTCATAACTGGCGTTGTCTATTAGAATAGCATCTTTCTGTAATTGTTTAATGGATATAACCTGATCCGGGATTTCTCCATTCAGAGCCTTGATTGTGATTGTGGCACTGCGCTCCTCATAAGTGGTGTTGGCCGCACAGTTAACATCTACCGTCACATTACCATCTTCCGAAGCAGTGCCTGATGTCGGGGACACGGTTACCCACGAATCGGAAGAACGTACTATCCAGTCACAATTCGAGTAAAAATAGATTGTTGATGTCCAACCGTCTGCACTTACATCGATGCTGCTTGGACTCAACAGGGCCAACTCCGGAGCTTTCTGGCATGAAACGGTCAGAGAAACCGCAACAAAAAATAAACAGATAGCTATTCTATTCATTTCAACGGACTATAAAAGAGTAAAGATGCCACATCATCACAAATATAATGATTTTATCCCGGAATGGCAATGACGCTTGCCTGCAAGGGGTCATGCTTGCTTTCTCCCCGCAGGCCCTACATGTAACGGGCGGCTACCGGGCGTCCTCCGACTGCCGGGATGGCGCGGCTCGACTTGCGAAGGAAGCCGGTGCCGGAGGCAGCCCGGAGGGGGCGAGAAGCGCCGGTCCGGTGGCGAAGACACTGGAATGCGAGGATTGTTTGAGGAGGTTAGGCGCGGAGCGACTAAGACTCCGAGTTCCGCAGCATAGGCGATGATGCCCTCGGAGGGCAGGCTTCCTGAAGGAGGAGAGCCGCGGCCATTAAGGCAGGCGGGGAAACGCCGGCCACGCTGGAAGCCGAAAACGTGGCCGGGAAGGGTTTGAGATGCCTGCGGGCCACGTTTTGGCCGGTTTTCGTGGCCGGGAGGGGCAGGAAAGCCCACGGACAACCCCGTCAACGAAGCTCTGAACGGCTGGATCAAGGAAGAACTGTATGCCGAGTTCCATCTGGAGCGATACTGGCACAGACAAGAGTTTATCAACACCCAACGGCCGTGCTTCGCCATCGGCTACGACACGCCGGAGAACTACCGGAAGCGCTATTACAAGGGAGAACTGCCCCGGAAACAAACTTTTGAGAACCGGGTCTTGAGCCCGGAGCCCAAGTTTGTCCAGCGAAGGAAACAAAACGCTGATAATAAAGACATTTACGAGGGTGTGTCTACTTCTCGCGCGCGGTGCAACTTGCTATAGCCTTTCTTCATAGAATGGCCGAAAATGTGAATTCTTTCGCAAATTCATTTTCGAAAATGTGATTTTATTCCGATATTTGCAATCGGAAATGTGATTTATTATGGAGTTGCTCAAAAGAAAGATAGATGGATTCCTGGCGCAGTGGAAGCAGAATCCGGCAAGGAAACCCCTCATCGTCAAGGGGGCTAGGCAGATTGGTAAGACCGAATCGATTCGCGCATTCGGCAAGAAACACTATGAGTCTGTCATAGAGATCAACTTCGTCCTTCAGAAGAAGTTCCGCGCCATCTTTGACAATGGTTATGAAGTTGATGCTATCATTAAGAATATTTCCCTATTGGAACCATCCTGGAAGTTTATTCCTAATAAGACTCTCCTCTTTTTCGATGAGTTACAGAAGTGTCCTGATTGTGCAACGTCTTTGAAATCTTTCAATGAAGACCGACGGTACGATGTCATCTGCTCCGGCTCCCTGATTGGAATTTACTATGAGGAAATTGAATCCAACGCCGTGGGTAACAAAGAGGACTATGAGATGCACTCAATGGACTTTGAGGAATTCCTATGGGCAAAAGGGTATTCTGAAGCGCAAGTGGAGGACCTTTACACCCATATGTCCACGCTTACGCCCTTTTCTGAGCTGGAACTATCGACTATCATGGATGTATTCCGTGATTATATGACGATTGGCGGTATGCCGGAAGTTGTCAAGATGTATATTGACAATGGCCACTTTGGGGGGACATTAGAATTACTCCGCCAGCTCCTTCTGGACTACGAGGAAGACATTACCAAATATGCCAGCCAAACGGACAAGGCCAAGGTCCTGGCTGTATATAACCATATCTCCACCTTTCTAGCCAAGAACAGCAAGAAGTACCAGATTACCAAGATTGCCAAAGGAGCAAGGAACCGCGAATACATTGGCGCCGTGGAATGGCTTGAAAAGGCAGGCGTTGTCAATGTGTGCTATTGCTTGAATAATCCGGAGCTCCCGCTAAAGGGGAACTATGACACCGACACGTATAAGATCTACTACCACGATACAGGTCTGCTCATTGCATCCTTGGATGAAGAAGCACAGGAGGACTTACGGGCAGGCAAGAACTTCGGCACATACAAGGGTGCCATCTATGAAAACATCGTGGGAGAGATGCTTCGAAAATCCGGCTACGATAAGTTGTACTACTACAAAAGCGACAGTCCGGCTTTGGAAATGGATTTCTTCGTCCGGGATGCAGACACTCTGATTCCCGTGGAAGTGAAATCCAAGGATGGTGCAACTGCATCACTTAACCACCTCATTGACTGGCCTTCATTCCCGGACATCTCCTATGGAGTCAAGTTCGGGTACAAGAATATCGGCTGGGGCGGCAAGTATTATACCTTCCCTTATTTCCTTGCTTTCCTCCTGAAACGCTTTTTGAAAGAAGCCGGACATCCGGTGCAATAAGAACGGATTATCCAATCAAATAATAACAATTATATCAGTTTATTTTGCTGGAATTGGTATTATCCCTCTATTTGCAGCACAATAAAACGAAGACCTTGTCAATTGCGACTTCATCCGTGAGCACAACATTAATGAATCGATTATTCAAAGAGATGATCTCCCGGCGTGACCCGTCTCAGGTTGAAGGCTTGTCACGTTTTTTTAAGACTGGCCCCGGCCAGTATGGTGAGGGCGACAAGTTCCTTGGAATCAAGGTGCCGGTCACCCGCGAAGTCGTGAAGACCTGCTGGAAGACAATTGGATTTACTGAATTGGAGGAATGCATCGCCAGTGAATACCACGAAATACGGCTGGCTGCGCTACTGACGCTGGTGGCAATTTTCGAACACGCCAGGAAAGATCCTCCCTTGCAAAAGCAGTGTGTTGATTTCTATCTTTCCAATACAGAATATATCAACAACTGGGACCTGGTGGACCTTTCTTGCTATAACTTACTGGGAACATGGCTGCTGGATAAAGACAGAATGCTTCTTTATGAACTAGCAAAGGGCGGAAAGACTATTTGGGAGCAGCGCATTGGAATAGTAAGCACCATGGCCTTCGTCCGCCACGGGCAACTCGATGACACCTTTGCCCTTGCGGATATCCTGCTTCACCACCCGCACGATTTGATTCACAAAGCTGTGGGCTGGCTGCTCCGTGAGGCGGGGAAACGCGACAAAGGGGCCCTCGTCTCTTTCCTCGACTCACGTTACAAGACCATGCCCCGAACCATGCTGCGCTATGCCATCGAAAAGTTCCCCGAACCAGAGAGAAAGCGCTACCTTGAGCGCTGAATCCTCGCCAATTCTTCGAAAATAATCCGGTCAAGAAACTTGCCCGGACTTTAGATTTGGGTTATCCGAAAGGGGCCGCGGCCATCCCGGCAGGCGGGGAAACGCCGGCCACGCTGGAAGCCGAAAACGTGGCCGGGATGGGTTTGAGATGCCTGCGGGCCACGTTTTGGCCGGTTTTCGTGGCCGGGAGGGGCAGAAAATGGCCGGGAAGACCTCCCGAAAGCGGTTACTCGAAATCTACCGGAACGAAGAACTCAGGGCGGTGATAGTCGGGTTTGGGGGTGTCTATGGGCGACCAGGTTACGTAGTGGGGGACGGTGAGGCCGTCGCCGCATTTGTAGAAATTGGCCATTGCGTGAAGATGGTCGAAGCTGTCCAGGCCGCTGCGCCACAATGCCCCCACCGGAATCTTGACGAGCAGCGACCATTCCCCGTCGGAAGGCCTCTCGGCAAAGGGTTCGGTGCCCAGCGAAGACTCAGCCGTTACCATCTGCAGCACCTCGGCAGGAGCGAGCTCCGCGTCGTCCCGCCCCGTGCGGTAGGCCAGATAAAGCGTACCGATGGCGTTCCATTCGAAATTGTAGTAATGCGGATCGTCCAGCCTTGGCCGGATGAAAAACTCCACGCAGGAGTCTTTGTACACAAAATTCCCCGGAGTGGCCTCCAGAGCCCTTACGCTCTGCTCCTTCACTTTGAATTCAATCGTGAGCTCGTCGCCGCAGTGCCATGCGGTGAACGACACTTCGGGCTTGTAGGGGAATGATTCGGGCCAGTTGAGGCAGTCCAGCTTCTGGACGTCGGTCCTGCGGTGGAAAGGAACAGTGAGCATTATCTGAGCAGTTCTTCGAGGTGGATTGAGCCCGCTGTTTTCTCGTCGCGGTACTTCACGATTACGGGACAGTAGAGATGGATTCCGGAGTCCCTGCCCGGGCCTTTCGACACGGGCTTGCTGCCCGCCACGACCACGGCGTTCGCGGGGACGACTATGCGCCCGTCGGGCTTGCGCGGCACGAATTCACCCTTGGTGGCGTCGAAAATCGGGGTGGATGAGGTGATTATCACCCCCGAGGCGATGACGGCCCCTTCCTGCACCAGAGTGCCTTCGTAGATGCCGCAGTTCCCGCCGATGAAGGCGTTGTCTTCCACGATGGTGGGGATGGCTCCCGCCGGCTCCAGCACGCCGCCTATGTTGGTGGTGGCCGCCACATGCACGTTCTTGCCTATCTGCGCGCAGGAGGCGATGGTCACATGCGAATCCACCATGGTGCCGGTGTCGACATAGGCACCCACGTTCACGTACGACGGCGGCATGACGATGGTTCCGGGCGCCATGTAGGCCCCGCGGCGGACAGACGAGCCGCCGGGCACGAAGCGCACCGCATCTTCCACGGTGAAACTGCGCTCCGGGAAAGTGTCCTTATCGACAAAGCGCCCCATCTGGACGAGCCTGCCGAGCCTGAAGCCGTCGAGGATGACCTCCTTTACCCAGGAATTCACCTTCCATTCGCCGTCTTCCTTGTATGCGACGCGCAGTTCGCCCCTCTCGAGGGCGTCCATCACTTCATTGAAACGTTCCAGCGTTACTGCCATAAGTCCTTGAGTGTCTGATTGATGATATCTTCGGTTTTGGGAGATGCGCACACCAGCGGCAGCCGCAGCGTGTTCTCCATGAGCCCCAGCTTCGCCATGGCGTACTTGGCCGGAATGGGGTTGCTTTCGATGAACAGGTTCCTGAACAGCGGGGAGAGCCGGTGATGCAGCCTGCGCGCCTCCGGCATGTTGTCTGCGAGGAGCGCTTCCGCCAGCTTCACCATTTCCGCCGGAGCGACGTTCGACGCCACAGACACTATGCCGCTGGCACCCGTAGCCATGAGCGACAGGGTCTCGTCGTCGTTGCCGCTGAGCACGCTGAAGCCTTCGGGGGCGCCGGCGATTATTTCCGATATCTGTGCGTATTTGCCCGAAGCCTCCTTGACAGCCACGATATTCTTCACGTCGCGGGCCAGCCTCAGGGTGGTGGCGGCCTCCATGTTGCAGCCGGTGCGGCCTGGCACGTTGTAAATCACTATCGGCTTTTCAGTAGCCGCTGCTACGGCCTTAAAGTATTGATACTGACCTTCTTGCGTGGGCTTGTTGTAGTAGGGTACCACAATCAGGAAGGCATCGGGGCCGTAGGGCTCCATCTGGCGCATGCTCTCGACGGTGGCCTCGAGCGAATTGGTGCCACCGCCCACCACCACCGGACGGCCCTTGGACCGGGCCTTCGCAATCTTGAGGATTTCTATCCTTTCCTGGACGCTCAGGCAGGGAGTCTCGCCGGTCGTCCCCAGCGGGACGAGGAAATGGATACCGGCCTCTATCTGCCGGTCCACGCTTGCGGCGAAGGCATCGAAGTCGACGCTGCCGTCTTTTTTGAACGGGGTGAGCATCGCGGTGCCGCACCCCTTGAGCGTTAAGTCTTTCATATGATGAGAGTTTTGAATTCGTGTACCCCCTCGAGCCCTTCGGTAAGCAGGGCTGCCGTCACCGCCCCTTCGGCCAGTCCCTCGCGGGAAAAGGCTTCATGGGTGAAGGTGAGGACGTCGCAGCCGGAACGGAATTCCACGGTGTGGATGCCCGGCACTTCGCCTTCGCGGACGGAAGTGATTTCCGGAACGGCCCCGAGCCCTTCAGCCACTATGTTCCCCAGGATTTTGGCGGTGCCGCTCGGAGCGTCGAGTTTGTGGACATGGTGAGTTTCAGTGATATGCGAAGCGTAGCCGTGGCCGCCGAGGACGGCGGAGGCCTTTTCAACTGCGGCGAAGAGGGCGTTCACCCCCAGGGAGAAATTGGCCGACCAGATCATGGGCGTGCCGTGTTTTTCGAACACGGCGAACACCTCGTCTTTGATGTCGTACCACCCGGTCGTGCCGATTACGGCGGCCTTGAAATGCGCCGCTATGAATTTGTAATTGGCCCTGAACGCATCGGGCGTGGTGAAATCTATGCAGACGCACTCCTTCGCGAGCGGGGCCGGCGTTGCGCAGATGTCTTCGCTGCAGGCAGCGACTTCCACGCCGCGCGCCCTGAGGATGGACTCCACCATATGGCCCATTTTTCCGTAACCGCTGACAATGACTTTCATATTGTACAAAGTTAGTAAATTTCCTATATTTGTAGTTGCACTGAAACAGAACTAACACTTACGCAAATGGAAAAATACATCCTCGCCCTCGATCAGGGCACCAGCTCCTCCAGGGCCATAGTTTTCGACCACGAGGGGAACATCCGGAGTGTCGCGCAGAAAGAATTCACCCAGCATTTCCCGCGTCCGGGCTGGGTTGAGCACGACCCCATGGACATCTGGTCAAGCGAAGCCGCCGTCGTTGCCGAAGCCATCACAAAAATGGACATCAACGGCAAGAGCATCGCCGCCATCGGCATCACCAACCAGCGCGAGACCACCATAGTATGGGACGCCAAGACCGGCGAGCCCGTCTATAACGCCATCGTCTGGCAGGACAGGCGCACCTCCGACTACTGCGAGAGCATCAGCCCCGCCATGGTGGCCAAAATCCGCGAAAAGACCGGCCTCATCCTCGATCCGTATTTTTCCGCCACCAAGATACGCTGGATACTCCAGAACGTCCCGGGCGCCCGCGACAGGGCCGAAAAGGGCGAGCTCCGCTTCGGCACGGTGGACAGCTGGCTGGTATGGAACCTCACCAGGGGCGAGGTGCACGTGACAGACGTGTCGAACGCCTCCCGCACCATGCTCTACAACATCCACACCCTGGAGTGGGACCGCGAGCTCCTCGAATTCTTCGGCATCCCCGACAGCATGCTGCCGCGCGTGGCCGCGTCTTCCGAGGTTTACGGCTACACCAAGACCACCATCTTCGCCCACGAGGTGCCCATCGCGGGCATCGCCGGCGACCAGCAGGCAGCCCTTTTCGGGCAGATGTGCACCAACCCCGGCGACATCAAGAACACCTACGGCACGGGCTGCTTCCTGCTCATGAACACCGGCGACAAGCCCATCATGAGCAAGAACAACCTGCTCACCACCATAGCCTGGAAGATAGGCAACGAAGTGAACTACGCGCTCGAAGGTTCCATCTTCGTGGGCGGCAGCATCGTGCAGTGGCTTCGCGACGGCCTGGGAATAGTGAAGAGCTCATCCGAAATCGAGGCCCTGGCCGCTTCAGTGCCTGACAACGGCGGAGTGTACTTCGTTCCGGCCCTTACCGGCCTCGGCGCCCCGTACTGGGATCCGTACGCCAAGGGGACCATCTGCGGCATAACCCGCGGCACCACGGCCGCACATATCGCCCGCGCGGCCGAAGAGGGTATAGCCTTCCAGACCATGGATATCGTCCACGCCATGGAGAACGACGCCGGCATCACCCTGGGCACCCTCAAGGTCGACGGCGGCGCCTCGCGCGACAATCTGCTCATGCAGTTCCAGGCAGACGTGCTGGGCACCCGCGTGGTGCGCCCGCAGGTGGTCGAGACAACGGCGGAAGGTGCGGCCTACCTCGCCGGACTGGCGGTGGGCTACTGGGGCTCCCAGGAAGAAATCCGCCGCTACTGGAAGGCGGACGCCGAATTCGACCCCTCCCCGGCATCGGTCGAAGACAAGAAGGCCGGCTGGGCGGATGCCGTCGGGCGCGCCCTTTCAGGAAAAGGTAAAATCAAATAAATCAAGCATATGGAAGTTTCTCTGTTCATGAAATGCGTCTTCGAGTTCCTGGGCACCCTCGTGCTGGTGCTCTTCGGAGACGGGGTATGCGCCGCCTGCTCGCTCAACAAGAGCAAAGCGAAGGGCGCAGGTTGGGTGGTGATCACCCTTGGCTGGGGCTTCGCGGTGATGGCCGGCGTCTTTGTCGCAGGGCCTTACAGCGGCGCCCACCTCAATCCGGCAGTCTCCCTCGGCCTTGCCCTCGGAGGCCTCTTCCCCTGGCACGACGTGCTGCCTTACATGGCTGCGCAGATGCTCGGAGGTTTCGTCGGAGCCGTGCTTGTATATGCCTTCTACGTAGACCATTACGCCGCCACGGCAGATGAGCCCGACACCATGCTCGGCACCTTCTGCACCATGCCGGCCATCGAGCACAAGAGCGTCAATTTCTTCAGCGAGTTCATCGCCACCTTCATGCTGGTGTTCCTCATCATGGCCATAGGCAGCAGGGGCAATGTGGCCACGGTGGGCCTCGGCAGCACCGGCGCCTTCCCCGTGACCGCGGTCATAATGGCGCTCGGCATGTCGCTCGGAGGCACCACGGGATACGCCATGAATCCCGCCCGCGACCTTTCCCCGCGCCTGGCGCACGCCATCCTGCCCATAAAGGGCAAGAGGGACAGCGGCTGGGGCTACGCCTGGATCCCGACCTTTGCCCCCCTCGCCGGCGCAGCATTCGCAGCAGCGGTTTACCTGATTACATACGGTATTCTGTAATTACCCCTGAGGCCCGGAGAAATCCGGCAGTAAAAGAAGGAAGAAGCTGACTGGAATCAGTCAGCTTCTTTCGGTTTCAATATCCAGTCCGGCGTGGAAAACTTTTCGGCTGCGAGCCTTTCGATTTCGGCCTCCTGCTGTTCCGTGAGCTCTCCCCGTTCTGCGCAGCACTGCTCCTCGAGAATCTTCTGGAGGGCCTGCCGGAATTCGTCAATGCCTTGAATTCCAGGCAGATAGTCCTTAATATTGGTGACCCTGCTCCGAACCGATGCAACGCCTTTGCGGTTGAGTTTCGAGCCCTCCACGTTGAGGGCGGCGGTAAGGGTTTCGATGTCCACGTCGTACATGAGGGTGCCGTGGATGAGCTCGCGGTTTTTCCACACGCGGCGGGCATAGCCGGAAATCTTGCGGCCGTCCAGGAAGATATCGTTCCGGCCGGTCCGCTCCACGTCCAGCCCCATTGCCGTGAGGGCGTCGGTAATGAGGGTGGTGTCTATAGTGTGCAGGGGTCCCGCGAACGAATAGTTCAGGTTCTGCAGGTCGTGGTACACCGCTCCGCCGCCGGTTACGCGCCGCACCAGCAGGATGCCGTGCTCGCGCAGATAGTCGAGGTTCACCTCATTTTCGGCCACCTGGTTGAAGCCCACGATTACCGACGGCCGGTTGCGCCACAGGTAGAACACCGGCTCGTCCGGCCCGTTTTCGAGGCACCACTCGTCGAACGCCATGTTCCTGTACGGGTCGGTACAGGTATTTATGAAATACTTCAAATCTCGGCGATGCACTCCATTTCAACGAGTGCTCCTTTGGGAAGCGTCTTCACCGCCACGGCGGAACGCGCTGGGAACGGCTCGGTGAAGAACTGCGAATAAACTTCGTTCATCGCGGCGAAATCGCCCATGTCCACGAGGAACACGGTGGTCTTCACCACATGGGCAAGGTCGGTTCCGGCTTGCTCGAGGATGGCCTTGGCGTTGAGGATGCTTCGGCGGGTGAGTTCCTTGATTCCGCCCTCGGCGAAGGCGCCGGTGGCCGGGTCGATGGGCAGCTGGCCCGAAACGAAAACGAGATTGCCCGTCCTGACGGCCTGGCTGTAAGGTCCGATGGCCGCGGGGGCTTTGTCTGTGCTTATTGATTTCATCTGAAAAGGGAATAATCGTTTACTTTTATGGGTTCCGGGTCGGCTGCGTTGCGGGCGATAATCAGCGACATTCCGGATTTGTACTCGTAAAGGGGAATCTCAATCGTCTGACTTTCACCCTGTTGCAGCAGATTAGTCTTGGCGAAGCCGATCAGTTCCCTGGCAGGCCTGCCGGCCTTTTCGGGAGTGGCATAAACCTGCACGACCTCCTTTCCGGCCGCAGCGCCGGTGTTGCGTACCGTAACGAAGACGGAGCCGCCCCTCAGCATCGGGTCGGAATACTCGAAAGTGGTGTAGCTCAGGCCGTATCCGAACGGGAAGCTGACCTTGACGTCATTGGTGGTGTAGTAGCGGTAGCCCACGAAAATGTCGTCGGTATATTCGGTGTAGTCGAAGTTCTTGGTCCTGCCGGGTTTGGAATTGATGCCGACGAAACTGGACATGCTCTTCATCGATTTGAAGCGCGATATCTTGTCGGGATCGGGGAAGTCCTCGGCAGAAGGCACGTCCTTGTACCTGCGGGGCCAGGTCATGGGCAGGCGTCCGGAGGGGTTCGCCTTTCCGGTGAGGATGTCCGCCACGCTGTTGCCGCCTTCCTGTCCGGGAAGCCAGGCGCAGAGCACTGCGTCGGGGCTTTCAATCCAGGAAATGGTGTCCACCACGCCGCAGACGTTGAGTATCACTATCACCTTCTTGCCTGCCGAATGGAATGCTCCGCACACCTTCGTAATCATGGAGATTTCGTCGTCGGTGAGGTTGTAATTGCTTGTGATCGAGCGGTCTTCGAACTCGCCGGAGGTCTTGCCGATTGTGATGACGGCCACGTCGTTGGCGTCGGCAAGCGCAAGCAGGTCGACGTCGTCCAGCGGCATCTCGGGGATGAGCTCGATGGGGAAGAAGGCCTTGAGGCCCTTCGGTGAGCCCTTGTCCTTCTTCTTGATGTAGGTGCGGTAGGCCTTTTCCAGATCGGCGTCGATGGTGAACCCGGCGTTCTGCAGGCCCTGGATGAGGTCTACCACATATGCGTGATGCACGTCTCCCGAACCGGTGCCGCCTGCTATGAAGCTGTAGGAGGTGCGGCCGAAGACGGCGGCCTTGCAGCCGTTCAGCGGAAGCGTCATGGTGTTCTTGAGCAGCACCATGCCTTCGGTGGCGGCGGCTCGCGTAACGGCCGCGTGCGCCTCGAGGTCGGGTTCGTTGTCGGCTTTGTAGCCGTTGAAGGCGGGAGTCCTGAGGATGTATTCCAGGATGCGCCTGACGTTGTGGTCGAGGTCTTTTATAGTCAGGGTGCCGTTTTCGAGGGCCTTGTTGAGGGCTTTCACCTGTTTTTTGTTGCCCGGCATCAGCAGGTCGTTACCGGCCTTGAGCATGGCCACGGGGTCGGTTCCCCCGTACCAGTCGCTCATCACCAGCCCGTCGAAGCCCCAGTCGCGGCGGAGCCTGTCTTCGAGAAGCCACTTGCTTTCCGAGGCCATGGTGCCGTTGATGCGGTTGTAGGAAGACATTACCGTCCAGGGCTTTCCTTCCTTTATGGCAATCTCGAAGGGCTTCAGGTAGATTTCTTCCATTGCCCTTTCGCTCACGCGCGCATCGTTGCCGGTGCGGTTGGTTTCCTGGTTGTTGAGGGCGAAGTGCTTTACCGACACCCCGATGCCGTTGCTCTGCAGGCCGCGGATTTCCGCAGCGCACATCTTCCCAGCCAGCAGCGGGTCTTCGCTCAGATACTCGAAGTTACGTCCGCAGAGCGGGTTGCGCGTTATGTTGGTAGCGGGTGCGAGCAGTACGTCGGCACCGTAATGAAGTGTCTCATAGCCTATTGCGGCTCCCACTTGCTCCATGAGGGCGGTGTTCCAGGTGGCGCTCATAAGCATTTCCACGGGGAAATGCGTGCAGTAGAAGGTGCGTTTGGTGCCGGTCCTGGTGGGATCTATCCTGAGGCCTGCGGGGCCGTCCGCCAGCGTGGTGGCGGGGATGCCCAGCCTCGGGATGGCGTTGGTCTGCCCGGCTGCGCCCGGAACCAGAGCGCCGAAATCGCCCACCGTGGCGGAGGCGGCAGCGCTCTTGTTGCCTCCGGAGCCCACCACCAGGTTGATTTTCTCTTCCACCGACATGGCGGCAATCACCTTGTCGATGTCGGCTTTGCCAAGCTTAGGCTGTGCCGCTGCGGAAATGCCCAGGAGCAGCAAGGGCATGATAATCAAAGTTTTTCGCATAATGCTTCTATTTCTTTTGTCGTATTTACAATGAAGTCGGCGCCGTGTTCGCGGAATTCTTCAAGGCTGCCGAAGCCCCAGGTGACCGCGGCGCACTTGATTCCGCAGGTGTGCGCGGCCTGTATGTCGAATTTGCGGTCTCCGACGAACAGCACTTCGTCGGGCTGCAGGCCGAGGGTGCGGAGCCTCTCGCGGGCGATGTCGCTCTTGTCGGGGGTGGTGCCGCCGGTATCCGTGCCGCCCAGGCCGCCGGTGAAGAGCTCCAGCAGCCCGTGTTCCCCGAGTATCCTTTCCACCATGAACCTGGCCTTGAAAGATACTACACATGCCAGTATCCCCTTGTCTTTCAGATGCTCCAGCAGTTCGCGTATGCCTTCGCAGGGGGAGCAGTGGATGTATGAGTGCTTGTCGTAGTATTCGCGGTACTCCGCGAAGGCCTTTTTGAACGTGTCGCCTTCCAGATGGAAATAGCTGCGGAGGGTGTCGTAGACGGGAGGCCCGATGAAGGTGTGCAGGACCTCGTCTCCCGGCACGGGTATGTTATTGTCCGTCAGGACTTTGCGGAAGCTCTCGAAGATACCTTCGGAGGTGTCGAACAGCACGCCGTCGAAATCGAAGAATACTGCCTTCATAGCGCTTTGAACATGGAGGTGTACAACCTGACGGCCTTTTCCAGCTCGGGGATGTCTATATGCTCGTCGTCACGGTGGGCGTAGCGGATGCTGCCGGGGCCGCAGATTATCTTGTGCTCGAAGTTGCCCAGGTGCGGCGCGTCGCTGCCGAAGGAGACGGGGGCGCATTCGAAGCCCGGAAGGGTGAGATAATGCGCCGGCGAATCGCCGCCCACCGGCTCCACCGACATGGCCTTCTGCCATTTTTCGATGCCGTTCGCAGCCCAGTCGGGAAGCAGTTCCGCCGCCACCCCGTCGGTGGCGAAGGTGGTGCGGAAATACACTCTGCATGACAGGGCCGGGCTGAGTATGTTCTGGGGATTATTGCTCACGAGCTCACCTATGTTCCAGGTGGTCTCGCCCAGAACCGGGTCGTCGTCGAAACTGACCGCCCTGAGTGCGTTCACGAAGTCGGAGAAGGCCTCCACGGCGCTGTAGCCGAACTGCGGATACCCGCTGTGGAACGCCTGTCCGCTGAAGGTCACCTTGAAACTCTTGGTGCCCTTGGAGGCGCTCACCATCTTGTTTTCAGTGGGCTCACCCACAATGAGATACGGGGCCTGGAAAGGGACTTTGGCGAAGGCCTTGGCGCCCCAGGAGCCGGTTTCCTCGCCGCTCACGAGCAGCAGGCCGAAGCCGTCCAGCCCTTCCTTCAGCAGTTTGCAGCAGGCCGTGAACATGGCCATTATCTGCCCTTTGGCGTCGCAGCTGCCGCGCCCCCAGATGCGGTCGCCGTCTATTCTGGGCGCAATGTAGGGGGGGACGGTGTCCATGTGGGTGCAGAAGACCACCGCCGGCCTTCCCCACGAGAAGAGCAGGTTGCGGGAGCCGTTCGCGAGGTCCCAGCTCTGTACATCGGGAGCCACGGGTGCGCAGGACGCTATCCGTTTTTCCAGGAATTGCGACACCAGCAGTTCCGACCCGCTGGTGGAGTCGAACCCGAGGATATCTTTAAAAAGCTGGGTATCAATCATTTGGCAGGAATCCTTTTTGGATGAGAAGGAGGGCTATCTGGACCGCGTTGGTGGCGGCGCCCTTGCGGATGTTGTCGCTCACGCACCAGAAATTGAAGCCGTTGGGGATGGTGAAATCGCGGCGGATGCGGCCCACGAACACCTCGTCCTTGCCCCAGGCGTAGAGGGGCATGGGGTAGACGTTGTTCGCCGGGTCGTCCTGCACCACGACTCCGGGTTCACCCGCCATGAGGTCGCGGATCTGCTGCACCTCGAACGGTTTGTGCGTTTCCACGTTGATGCTTTCGGAGTGGCCTCCCTGCACCGGCACGCGCACGGTGGTGGCGGACACCTCTATACTCTGGTCGCGGAGTATCTTTTTGGTCTCGTTCACCATCTTCATCTCTTCCTTGGTGTAGCCGTTCTCGAGGAAGGAGTCTATGTGCGGGAGGATGTTCTGGTCAATGGGGTAGGGGTAGATCATGGGATCGGGCGTGCGACCCTCGCGTTCGGCGTTCATCTGGGCTATGGCCTTGTAGCCGGTGCCGGTCACGCTCTGGTAGGTGGAAACCACTATCCTTTTGATTCCCAGCTCTTTATGAATAGGATGCAGGGGTAGTACCATCTGGATGGTGGAGCAGTTGGGGTTGGCTATGATGTAATCTTCCGCGGTGAGGACGTCTCCGTTTATTTCAGGAACGACGAGCTTTTTGTCCGGGTCCATGCGCCAGAAGGAGGAGTTGTCCACCACGCGGCAGCCCGCGGCTGCGAACCTGGGGGCGAGCTCGGCGGAGGTGGCACCTCCGGCGGAGAACAGCGCCAGCGCCGGTTTGCGGGCTATTGCATCGTCCGCCGACATAACTGTCCACTCCTTTCCCCGGAAGGATACCTTGCGGCCGACCGACTTCGCCGAAGCTACCGGCAACAGTTCGGTAACGGGGAAATTCCTTTCCTCGAGCACCTGCAACATTTTTGTTCCGACGAGGCCCGTGGCCCCAACGACTGCGACTTTCATGGTTTAGATTCTTATGCTTTACAAAAATAGAAAATTAATATGATTATATTTGTAATCATGATTCAAGTTCTCAAATTCGGCGGTTCTTCGGTTGCGAACGCCACCAACATATCGCGTGTCCTCGACATCGTTGGGGAGGCGGCGAAAAAGGGAAAAGTAGTGCTGGTCTGCTCTGCCATAAAGGGTTGCACCGACTCTCTGCTGGCTTTGGCCCGGCTCGCCGAAAGGCAGCATCTGGAAATTCCCGACGGCGCCGAGGGCGAAAAGCTCGCAGTGCAGTTCGCGGAGGGTGTCCGGGATCTGAAAGGAAGGCATCTCGAAATTATCAGGCGCCTCTTCACCGGCGCCGAAAGGGCCGAGGCCGAGAATGAATGCCATGCGCTCTTCGCCGAAATGGCGTCGGCCCCCGTCGGGGAAATGGTGACCTTCGGGGAGATTTTCTCTACCCGAATCATCGCGCGCAAGCTGGCCTGCGACGGTGTCATGACCAAGTGGCTGGACTCCCGCATCCTCGTGATCAAAGATCATAAAGACTTGACATACAATAATATATCCACCCAGATAGCGCTGGAGCCAACGGTGGAAGTCTTCGTTGCGCCCGGCTTCATCGCCAGCACCTACGAAGGCGAGCACACTACTCTCGGCCGCGGCGGTTCCGACCTCAGCGCCGCCATTTTCGCGGCCGCCCTCGGGGCCGACAGTCTCCAGATCTGGACGGATGTCCCAGGCATCATGACGGCGAATCCGAAGGACGTCTCCGCCGCCCGCACCGTTCCGGCAATGAGCTACCGCGCGGCGCTGGACATGGCCACGCACGGGGCCAAGGTGCTCTACGCGCCCACCGTGCAGCCCGCCATGGATGCCGGAATCGCCATTGAAATCAGGAACACTTTCGAGCCGGAGAACCCCGGTACGGTCATTTCAGCCGTCGGCGGCAGGGGCTGGGCCGGCGTCTGCAGCACAGGGGATCCCGTGAGCGGTGAAGCCCTCATCTGCGTGGTTTCGGAAGATGCGCAGGACGGGGAGGCGGCTTGCCGCAGGGTTGAGGACTGCCTTAAAAAGGCGGGGATCAAGCCGCTTACAAGTTCTTCCGACGGCACCAATGTGTATGTGTCGGTGACGCTTCCGGTAGAGCGCCAGGCGCTTGCCGCGCTTCATCGCGAGTTCTTCGAGACCGTGCCGCAAAGCATTGTTAATCTGTATATTGCAGGCTTTGGGGCGGTAGGCAAAGCGTTCGTGAAGATGCTTTCCCAGAATGCGCCGGTGATAGCCGTGCGGAGCGGGAAGACGCTGCGGATTGCGGGTATCGCCGATAGCCGCCGGTTCATAGTGGACAATGCCGGAATCGACCCTGCCGAAGCCGGGAAACGGCTTGAAGGCGGGGTGGCGGGTGATCCGGGTGCATTTGTGCCCGCCGTGAAGGCGGTCGCGCCGCGCCGCAGCGTGTTCGTGGACCTTACCGACAGCGAGACGCTGTACCGGGAGTTCGAGGGGCTGCTGCATGAAGGCATCAACATTGTCACTTCCAACCGCCGTTCGCTGGCGATACCTTTCGTGGAATACGCGGCAATCATGGCCGCAGCGGCAGAGAACGGCTGTTTCGTGCGTTACGAGACCACCGTGGGAAGCGCCCTGCCGCTGCTCGACGGTATCTCTCGCAGCACCAATGCCGGCGAGGAAATCCTCGGCATCGAGGCTGTGGTGAGCTGCACCCTGAACCAGATACTCAGCTCCTATGCGCGCTATCCTGGAAGTTTTGCCGAGACGGTGCGCGGGGCTCAGGAAAAGGGCCTCACCGAGAAGGATCCGCGTATCGACCTTTCCGGCAAGGACGCCCTGCGCAAGCTGCTCATCCTGGCACGCGAGGCCGGTGTTCCGCTGGAGGAGGCAGATGTGGAGATAACGCCCGCCGTGCCCTCCGGGCTGCTGGGTGCCGATATTCCGCTGGAAGAGTTCTACCGCAGGCTGCAGGAGCTGGAGCCGCAGTTCGATGCCGCCGAAAAGGCCGCCGCCAAGTCGCAGTGCCGGCAGCGTTATCTCGCAATCCTGGAGAAAGACCCCGGCAAGCCTCTCGGCTACAGGGCGTCCATCGCCGTGCGCAACGTGCCGCGCAACCATCCGGCCTTCCGCATCCTGGGCACCGAGAACGCCATCATCATCCGTAGCGCCTATCACCCCTATCCGCTCGTGATACAGGGTACCGGCGAAGGCGCCGAAATGGCCGCCGGCAGTGTCCTGAACGACATTCTCCGGTAGTTTTCCGTTGCGGCGGAGTTTTCCAGACGGGCAAAAAGTATAACAAAAGAATCCGGCAGAAAATCTGTCGGATTCTTTGTGTCGGGAAGACTGGACTCGAACCAGCGACCCTGCGCCCCCCAGACGCATGCGCTAACCAACTGCGCCACTTCCCGGATTGGGCTGCAAATATAAGAATTTCCTTTTAAATAACGAACTTCTTTTTTTTCTTGTTGAAAATAGTGCCAAGAAAGGCGTAATAATAAAGCCATTGGGTACGCCATGCAGTTTATTGCAAATTACTTCGTATTTTTGTGAGTCATGAACCGCAAAACACGCCAGAGGATATACGAGAACAGCGAGAGGGAACGCAAGTCCCCGTGGAACGTTGTATCTTTCGTGCTGTTCGTTGCGCTTGCGTCCGTCTGGGTGATACTCAGCATGGACAGGCACCCGTCGTTCCGTTCGGGCGACCTGATTTTCCAGGCGGGAGGGGACGGCGAGATGTCCCGTGCCATAGAAGAAAGCACGAAAGGCAACTACACGCATGTCGGAATCATCGAGCGCAGCGGCGACAGCCTTTTCGTGCTGGAGGCCACGCCGCGGAAGGGGGTGACGCGAACCCCGTTCCGAGAATTCGCCGACAGCTCCTCCCACGATGCGGAAGGCAGGCCTGCAATTGCCGTATATAGAATAAAGCATCTCTCCAAAGCATTGAAAGACAGCGCAATAGTGCGTGCGCACCGCTTCCTCGGCCGCCCCTATGACTTTTACTATGCGGATGGCCCTGACAGCCTGTACTGCAGCGAACTGGTGTGGGAGGTTTTCCTGGACGCCGACGGCGGCCACATCTTCCCGCGCATTCCAATGAACTTCAAGGGCCCCGACGGCGCCATCGACCCGTACTGGGTGGAACTGTACTCCCGTCTGGGCAGAAGCGTCCCCCAGGACGAGCCCGGAACCAACCCCAACGACCTTTCGAAAAACGAACGACTGAAACAGATATACTGATATGAAAGCGAAACACATACTCACAATCGCAGTGCTCTTCGCAGCCTGCCTCGCGACCGATGCAAAAGTCAAGGTCCGCATCCACGAAAAAGCTGAAAACCAGCCGGTTATCCCCGCAGAAATCTACGGCCAGTTCGCCGAACACCTGGGCCGCTGCATCTACGACGGCATCTGGGTGGGCAAGGACTCGCCAATCCCGAACGTGGACGGCTACCGCAAGGACCTGCTCGATGCGCTCAAGGCGCTGAAGGTGCCCGTGCTCCGCTGGCCGGGAGGCTGCTTCGCTGACGAATACCACTGGCGCGACGGCATAGGTCCGCTGGAAAGCCGGCCCGGAATCGTGAACTCCAACTGGGGTGGCACCACTGAAGACAACTCCTTCGGCACCCATGAGTTCATGAATCTCTGCGAAATGCTTGGCATTCAGCCATATATCTCCGGAAACGTGGGCTCTGGCACCGTCGAGGAACTGGCGAAGTGGATAGAGTATATGACGGCGGCGGACGGTCCCATGGCGGAACTCCGCAAGGCCAACGGCCGCACCGAGCCGTGGAAACTGAAATACGTGGGAATAGGCAACGAGAGCTGGGGTTGCGGCGGATGCATGAGGCCCGAATACTATTCCGACCTATACCGCCGCTACCAGACCTACTGCCGTAATTTCAACGGCAACGTCCTCTACAAGGTGGCGAGCGGTGCCTCCGACTACGACTACAACTGGACCAGGGTGCTGATGCAGAACGCGCGCGGCAACATGGATGGCCTCTCCCTTCATTATTACTCCACAATGAACTGGGAATCAAAGGGTTCCGCCACAAGCTTCACTGACGCTGATTACTATAACCTGCTCGGAAAGGCGGTGGAGGTGGACGATGTGCTCAAAAAGCACGAGGCCATCATGGATCAGTTCGACCCGAAGGGGGAGGTGGATCTGCTGCTGGATGAATGGGGCACCTGGTGGGAGGTCGAACCCGGCACGAACCCGGGGCACCTGTACCAGCAGAACACCATGCGCGACGCCATCATGGCTGCGCTGTCCCTCAATATCTTCAACGCCCATACCGGGCGCCTGAAGATGGCCAATATCGCCCAGATGGTGAATGTGCTGCAGGCCATGATCCTTACCAGCGGCTCCGATATCGTGCTCACTCCCACCTATCACGTGTTCCGCATGTACAACGTACACCAGAACGCGCGCTTCGTGCCTTCCGAGGTGGATGCCGCCCTTAAAACCGCCCCCGACGGAAGGCGTTACCCCGGCGTGAGTGTAAGCGTATCACGTTCGGAATCAGGGGCTTACAATATCTCCCTGGCCAATACCGACCTCGCGGAAACCCAGACTGTTGAGCTAGAGTTCGACGGGCTTGCTCCCGGGAACGCCACCGGCGAAATCCTCACTTCGGGGAACGTGCGCGACTACAACGACTTCGGCGCCGACGCAGGCAAAGTCGCACCCGTGAAATTCACCGGCATCAAGAAGAACGGCAGGAAACTCACAGTGGAGCTTCCCGCCGCTTCAGTCGTGGTGCTTGCCGTAAACTAATAGTTCTCTGCGCGCAGCTCGAAGTAGCTCTTAGGATGGTTGCAGCACGGGCACAGCTCGGGGGCCTTGGGGCCGATTACGATGTGTCCGCAGTTGCGGCATATCCAGATGCGGTCGCCGTCGCGTGAGAAGACTACGCCGTCCTTGATGTTCTCGGCGAGCTTGCGGTAGCGCTCCTCGTGGTGCTTCTCGATGGCGCCCACCATGCGGAACTTGGCGGCGATTTCCTTGAAGCCTTCTTCTTCGGCCTCCTTGGCCATGCGGTCGTACATGTCGGTCCACTCGAAGTTCTCGCCGTCGGCGGCAGCCTTGAGGTTGGCCGGGGTGTCGGGAATTTCGCCTCCGCAAAGATACTTGAACCAGAGCTTTGCGTGCTCTTTTTCGTTCTCTGCGGTCTCGAGGAAGATGGCGGCTATCTGCTCGTAGCCTTCCTTCTTGGCCTTGGATGCGAAATAGGTGTACTTGTTGCGTGCCTGGGACTCGCCTGCAAAAGCTTCCTGCAGGTTTTTCTCGGTCTTTGTTCCTTTAAGGTCTTTCATGATTTTATGCCATTAAATATGTTATTGTTTGAATAAATATGTTATTATTTGAACAGTTCTGCAAGTGATTTGTCGAGATAGAACTGGCCGTTTTCCTGCATGTACACGACGGGGCACGGGGTGCGGACGCTGCGCTCGTCACCTTCGGTTTCAGAGAAGTAACACTCTGAATGATAGGCGGGTATGCGGAGCTGACGGCCGTCCTTGCGGACGAAGAGGGTGGGATAATCCTCTCCCGGAACCACCTCGAGCTCGCAGCCGTCGAACACCTGCAGGTGCGAGACGAACAGCTTGTCGGTAAGCTCGACCAGCACCTCGCGGGAGGGGAATCCCAGCTCCTTGCAGATGTAGTCGTTCAGCTGCGTGTTGGTAATGATGCCGGCGGGCCTTTCTCCCCTGGGGTTGTAGATTGCGAGGTAAACGTCTTCGCCGGTGTGGTTGCCGCTGGTGAAGCCGATATGGGTGCGGCGCGTAAAGATACCGCAGATTACATTCTGGAGATTCCAGGAATTGGCGACCTCCATGTAGTTGCCCTCGGTGCGGGTCATGCAGGCCTTGACGGCCGCGAGTTCGTACGGCTTGAGCTCCATTCCGGCCTTCTCCTTGAAGAGGGCGGGGATTTCATCCTCGCGGCAATTCTGCAGGGTTTTGGTCATCTTGGCGGACGATATGCGGCAGTCCTTGATACCGACGAACATGGAATCGACGCCCTTTGCGGAATAGTTCCGATAGTGGGCGTCGCCGAGGGTGATGCCGGAATTGCCGTGGTCGGTGAGCACCACCACGGTGGTGTTGCCGTTTTTCTTCGCAAAGTCAACGGCAACCTTGATTGCGTTGTCGAACTCGATGAATTCGGTAATGGCTTCCACCGGGTCTTTGGAATGGGCGCCGTAGTCCACCTTGCTGCCCTCCACCATGAGGAAGAAGCCGTCGGGGTCTTTGTCCAGGATGCCGATGGCCTTTGCGGTCATCTCGCTGAGCGAAGGCTCGGCGGAATCGTCGCGGTCGATTTCGAACTCCATGTAGTCTTCATTGAAAACTGCCCAGAGCTTGTCGCCGTCGAAGGAGCGGAAGCCTTCCACGTCGTTTTCGAGGAGAGTGGCGCCGCTTTCGCGGATGGCCTCGCGCATGTCGTCGTCGAGGATGTTGTTGCCGCCTCCGAACATCACGTCAAGGTTCTGGTTGGCCATCTGCCTGCCAAGGTCGTGATAGCGGTTCCTGCGGGCACCGTGGGCTGCCGTAGCTGCCGGGGTGGCATGCGGGAATACAACGGTGGATACCACGCCTGTTGCCTTTTTCTTCAGGACCCTGGCCGCCTCGAGCACCGTGGCCGCGGGCTGATACGTCCGGGAGGCGTCTACCGGAACCACGTCCTGGTTTGGCTGGGCCTCGGGGTAAATGGAGATGTTGCCCTGCTGCGACGGAACGCCGGTGGTGTAGCCGGACATTGCGGGTGCGGAGTCGGGAATTATGGAGTTCGACAGGCGGCTCTGAACGAGACCGCAGATGTAAGGATCCACGGCCAGCGGCAGCTCGAGGTCTCCGGTCATGTAGCGCTTGTACCAGCGTGCGGTTGCGAGCAGGCTGGTGGAAGTGCCGTCGGAAATCATGAGAATGACGTTCTTTGATGGTTTCACCCTTTCCGGAACCCCGGTTGTGAGCTTTGCCTTGTTGCCGGAACAGCCGGCTGCGGCAAGCAGGACGGCGAGTATGGATAATATCTTTCTCATTGAGGGAGTATTTTCTACAAAAATATAAAATATTTCCGCTCAAAAGTGATATATTTGAAAAACCGAAACCATAAATGAAGCCCCGTCCCGCAACAATCGAAGACCTGGATGTAATCATGGACCTTGTAGGCAAGGCCCGCGGGATAATGCGCTCCAGCGGAAATATGAACCAGTGGACCGATGGCTACCCTTCGCGGGAGCTCATAGAGGAAGACATACGCCTGGGCCACGGGTTCGTAGAAGTGCCCGACGAAGGTGGGGATCCGATTGCGTATTTCGCCTATATAGAGGGAATCGAGCCCACCTACAACACCATTTACGAGGGCGAGTGGCTCGATGCCGACAGTCCTTATGCCGTCATCCACCGCCTCGCGTCCGCCCCTGAAACCCACGGGGTGTTCGATGCGGTGATTGCCTTCGCCACGTCGCGCGTCGGCAACATCAAGATTGACACCCACCGCGACAACCGCATCATGCAGCACAATATCCTCAAGCACGGTTTCAGCTACTGCGGCATCATCTATCTCGAGTCCGGTGCGGAACGCCTTGCCTACCAGCTGATTTCCGCCTGAATCACAGCCTCCCTACAAACGATAGGGTTGCGGCGGAAATCCGGATGCGGCGGCCGTTTTCGGGCCCGAATCTTTCGCACAGCGCGGCCCGCAGGGCCCTTTCGCAGGCGCAGAGAGTCGCGCCTGTGGTGAAAACGTCGTCCGTGAGCAATAGGTGCCGGCACGCCCCGAGCGGGCGGCAGTCGGCCATGAAGGCCGATTTGACGTTGGCATAACGCTGGCTGCGGTGCAGCCTGGTCTGGGTCTTGGTCTTGCGCACTCTCCGCAGCAGGGACGTCTCCACCGGAACTCCGAGCTCTTTGGCCAGGGCCCGGGCGATGACTTCCGCTTGATTGTAACCGCGCCGCCACCTGCGCGCGCAGTGCAGCGGCACCGGAACCACGGCGTCCACGTCGGCAAACAGGGGGGAAGAGGCTAGTTCCCTCCCCAGCATGGCCGCGAAATGGCTCCCTCCGGAGAAGTCGCGGCCGTATTTGAGACGCCGGGGAATGTTCTTGTAGGGAGAGTTTCCGGAATAGAACAGCAGGCTGCCCGCATAGCTGAAAGGCTCATAGGCAGCATTCTCGCCTGCGGAGTCTATCTCGCTTTGTATCATTGAGTTGAAAGCCACCGCCATGGGGTTGTCCCGCTGCTTCGCGAAATATGTCATGGGCAGGCCGATTTCGCATTCGGTGCAGATGTGCTCCTCGCGCATCAGGAGTTTGCGCCCGCACACCACGCAGGTGCGCGGCATGGCGATATCGGCCACCGCCCTCAATGCCTCCGTCAGGGTTATTTCCTTCAGTCTCCGGTCCATCGGGGCGAAATTCCGAAACAAAATCCGTTTGTCAAAAATAGTAAACGTTTAATTTTGCTAAATTTGTAAGCAGAAATTAATAATCACCATGTTTTCCAAAGCCATTTATGCCGCACGCAGAAAGCAGCTCGCCGAGCTGCTGAAAGGCCAGAAGGGCATCGCCGTTTTCATCGGCAACGCAGAAGCCCCGGCCCAGTACAAAGACAATTGCTATAAATTCCGTCAGGACAGCACCTGGCTGTATTATTTCGGAATTGACGAACCCCGTTTCGCCGCCACCATAGACCTCGAAACCGGCGAAGAAACCCTGTACGCCGACGATGTGAGCATAGATGACATCATCTGGATGGGCCCGCAGCCCTCGGTGGCCAGCCGCGCCGCCGAAATCGGAGTGGCCGCTTCGGCCCCGTATTCCAAGCTCGACCTGGTGGTGAGCTCCGCCATAGTGAAAGGCCGTCCCGTCCATACCATCCCGCCCAGCCGCTACTACAATACCCTCAAGCTGCAGAGCCTCGGCATAGACAAGCCTTCGGAGGCCCTCATCCGGGCTATCATCAAGATGCGCCTCGTCAAGCAGCCCGAGGAAATAGTGGAGCTCGACGCCGCCGGCGTGCTCGGCCAGAAAATGCACACCGTGGCCCGCAAGGGCATACGCCCCGGCCGCATCGAACAGGAAATAGTTGGCGAAATGGAGGGTGTGACCCTGGCTGAAGGCTGGGGCATCTCCTTCGCCACCATCCTCACCCAGCACGGCGAAGTGTTCCACAATCACGGGCATGACTTCCCCATTGTTCCGGGCAAGCTGATGGTCGTTGACGCCGGCGCCGAGAGTAATTCGCATTACGCCTCCGATTTCACCCGCACCTATCCCACCTCGGGCCGCTACACCCAGAAGCAGAGGGACATCTACCAGACGGTGTACGAATGCCATGAGCTGGCATTCAGCCTCATCAAACCCGGAGTGCCCTACCGCGACGTGCACCTGGCCGCCTGCCGCCACATGCTCGAGAACCTGAAGCAGCTCGGCCTTGTCAAGGGCGACCTCGACGAGATGATGGAGCTCGGAATAGCCGGCTTGTTCATGCCTCACGGCCTCGGCCACAACATGGGCCTGGACGTGCACGACATGGAAGACCTGGGCGAGGACCTCGTGGGATACGACGACGACCAGAAGCGCATCAGGCAGCTCGGCCTGGGCAGCCTCAGGATGGCCCGCCGCCTGCAGCCCGGCAACGTCATCACCGACGAACCCGGCATCTACTTCATCCCCGACCTCATCGCGCTGTGGAAGAAGAACGGCACCGACAAGGGCCATGTCAACTACTCCAAGCTCGAAGAGGGCTACCTCGACTTCGGCGGCATCCGTCTCGAGGACGACGTGCTTGTCACCGAAGACGGCGCACGCCGCACGGGAGGCACGCGCCTGCCCGCCTCGCCCGACGAGGTGGAAGCCGCGATGGCGGCCGACAAGGCGTAAATCTTACTGTATTATCAGCATGCCATTGCCCCGTCCACGGGAATGACCTGGCCGCTCACATAGGCGGAGAGGTCGCTTGCGAGGAAAAGGGCCACACCCGCTATGTCTTCGGGGGTGCCGCCGCGGCGCAGCGGGATGCGCTTTTCCCACTCCTTGCGCATTTCTTCGGAGAGGGCGGCGGTCATGTCTGTGATGATGAAGCCGGGAGCGATGCAGTTCGCGCGTATTCCCTTCGGCCCCATTTCCTGGGCGATGCTCTTGTGCAGGGCGATCATGCCGGCCTTGCTGGAGGCGTAATTGCACTGCCCGGCGTTGCCGTGCAAACCCACGACGGAAGACATGCCGATGATGGAACCGCCCCTCTGGCGCATCATTATCGGGGTGACTGCATGGATGTAGTTGAATGCGGATTTGAGGTTGACGGTGAGCACGGCGTCCCACTGCTCCTCGGTCATGCGGAGCATGAGCCCGTCTTTGGTGATTCCGGCGTTATTGACCAGGATATCTATTCTGCCGAAATCTTCAAGTATTTGGTTTACAACCGTTTCCGTGGCGGCGAAATCGGCCGCGTTGCTTTCGTAGGCCTTGACTTTGACGCCGAGCGCCTCAAGTTCGGTTACTGTTTCGGGGATTATCTTGAGATCCGTGAAGGCGATGTCCGCGCCTTCGGAAGCGAATTTGAGGGCTATGGCTTTGCCTATGCCCCTTGATGCGCCGGTGATGAGCGCGACTTTTCCTTTGAGGAGATCCATTTCAGCTTACTGTTTGAATTGTCTGAAGGCCAGGCAGGCGTTGTGTCCGCCGAAGCCGAGGGAATCGGAAATACCGAGGGTGAGCGGAGCCTTGACGGCCTTGTTGGGGGTGTAGTCGAGGTCGCACTCGGGGTCAGGCGTATCCAGGTTGATGGTCGGCGTGACGATGCCCTCGCCCAGGGAAAGCAGTGTGGCGATGGCCTCGGCTGCGCCGGCGGCGCCGAACATATGGCCTGTCATGCTCTTGATGGAGGTGATGTGGGCCTTGTAGGCGTTCTCGCCGAGGGCGAGCTTGTACGCCTGTGTTTCGGACACGTCGTTGAGGCGGGTGCCGGTGCCGTGGGCATTGATATAGAGGCAGTCCTTGGCAGGGTCGTATCCGGCCTCGTCGAGGGCCGCGCGGATGCAGCGGGCCTGGGTGGTGCCTTCCGGCCTCGGGGCGGTGGAGTGATAGGCGTCGCAGGTGTTGCCGTAGCCAACTATCTCTCCGTAGATTTTTGCGCCGCGCTCAAGTGCGTGTTCGAGCGACTCGAAAACCAGGACTGCGCCGCCGTCTCCCATGACGAACCCCGCCCTGTTGGCGTTGAAAGGCAGGGATGCGTACTTCGGATCTTCGGCGCGGGAAAGGGCCTTGGCGTTGGCGAAACCGGCAATTCCGACGGGAATGGTGGCATATTCGCAGCCTCCGGTGATGATGGCGTCGGCATAGCCTCCGGCGATGGCCCTGTAGGCCTCGCCAAGGGCGTGCGAAGAGGTTGCGCAGGCCGTCACTATGTCGAGGCAGGGGCCCTGTGCGAAGTTCTTGATGGCGATGTGCCCCGCGGCGATGTTGCCTATCATCGACGGGATGAACATCGGGGAAACCCACTGTCCGCTGGGGTCTTCCACCATCTTGGTGATCTCGCGCTGCATGATTTCGAATCCGCCTATGCCGGAACCGACGTACACGCCGAGCCTGGCAGGGTCTATATTGGCGTTCTCGCCTTCGCTGTGCAGGCCGGAGTCTTCCATGGCCTGATATGCCGCCGCGACGCCGTACTGGGTGAACATGCCCTGCTTGCGCACGAACGCCTTGTCCATGCCGTACTGGAGCGGGTCGAAGTCCCTTACCTTGCCCGCAATGTGCACCGGCAGCATGCTGGTGTCGTATTCAGTGATGGTATCGATGCCGCAGACGCCATTCTTGAGGTTGTCCCAGAAAGTGGGAACGTCGTTTCCGAGGGGGGAGATGATTCCCAGCCCGGTAATGACAACTCGGTGTTTTTCCATATCAGGACTTTGGTCTAGTTTTGTACAGTCTACAAATGTAGCAATTATTTTAGAAATACTTCTTTTCCTGCCTGTCAAGGGATATGAAGATGAAGAGCATGGCGGTGAACGCCCACAGCGACGATCCGCCGTAACTTATGAACGGCAGCGGGATGCCGATAACGGGCATGAGCCCTATAGTCATGCCTATGTTGATGAAGAGGTGCATGAACAGGCACGAGGCCAGACAGTAGCCATAGATGCGCGTGAAGGCCTCCCTGCTCTTTTCTGAATCCTGTATTATCCTGGTGATGAGCAGGCCGTAGAGCACGATTACCAGAAGGCAACCGAAGAAACCCCATTCCTCTCCGATGGTGCAGAAAATGAAGTCGGTGCTCTGCTCCGGCACGAATCCGTACGTGGTCTGGGTACCCTGCAGGAACCCCTTGCCCCAGAATCCGCCGGAGCCTATCGCAATCATGCTCTGGCGCACGTTGTAGCCCACTCCGGCCGGGTCTTCTTTCATTCCGAGGAGTACCTCGATGCGCTTGCGCTGGTGGTCTGCCAGGACGTTGTCGAAAACCACCCTGGTGCTGAATATCAGCATCACCGCCGCGGCCACTCCGGCCACCATGAGCCACAGGGC
This sequence comes from uncultured Bacteroidales bacterium, assembly GCA_946185745.1. GTDB lineage: Bacteria > Bacteroidota > Bacteroidia > Bacteroidales > UBA932 > Cryptobacteroides. The sequence continues at coordinate 51,013 of CAMHKQ010000005.1, read as the reverse complement.
CCTGCGCCTTTCGCGCGAAAGCGGACGGAATGACCTCAGGATGGCCCACAGCCCTGCCAGTGCACCCACCCCGACCGTGGCGAGGGATATCCAGACCGAGGTTTTGAGGGTGAGTATGAAGAGCAGGACGGCAATCAGGATTATTATCAGGAACCAGCCCGAAAGGCCCTCCCGGAACAGCGGGAAGAGGAAGCCCATGTAAACCAGCGCGGAGCCCGTTTCGCTCTCGGCCACTATGGCCAGCATCGGGACTCCTATCATGAGGGCGACCCTGAAGAAGTCGCGCCTGTTGTAGATGTTGAATGCCGCCCGCCCCATGAAGGTGGCCAGCACCAGCGAGGTGGTGATTTTGGAAATCTCCGCCGGCTGGAAGCTGACGGCCCCGAAACGGAACCATGAATGGGAGCCCTTGACTTCCGCCCCGACGAAGATGACCGCCACCAGCAGCAGGACCACGAAGAAATAGGCCGGTCCGGAAATGACCTCCCACAGCCGGGGACTCAGCGCAAACAGTATGACGGCCGCGATCCCGAAGGCCGACAATATCCACACGAACTGTTTTCCGCTCCTGCAGCTCCAGTCGAAGATGCTCGACGGTTCGCTGGAATGAATCGACGCATAGATATTTATCCAGCCGATGAAGACCAGCAGCAGGTAGTAAATGACCAGCCGCCAGTCCACGGTTTTCTTCAGGCCTCTGTCAATTTGCCGGGACATCTATGAAATGCGTTTGAATCATCCTTTCTTCCAGTTCGGGCCGGGAGACTTGGCCTGTGAGATATTTTTCCACGAGCAGCGAGGCGATGGGGCAGGCGTAGGAACCTCCCCAGCCGGCGCCCTCTATGTAGCCGACCACCGCAATCTTCGGGTCGTCCTTGGGCGCGAAGCAGATGAACACGGAATTGTCGGCCCCGTGCGGGTTCTGCGCGGTGCCCGTCTTTCCGCAGATGTCCAGCCCCGGCACGCTCGCCATGCTGGCGGTACCGCCGTTCCCCCATCCTCCGTTCACGGCCAGCCACATGCCCGGGATGACCTTGGAGAACTGGGAAGTGTCCACGAGGGTGTAGTGTTTTTCGCTGTATTCCGTCCGGGACGAATCCCTTACGATGTGCGGGATCTTGTACCAGCCGCGGTTGGCCACTATGGCGGCCAGGTTGGCTATCTGCAGCGGGGTGGCGCCTATTTCGCCCTGGCCTATGGAGAGCGAAACCACGTTGCTGAAACGCCAGCGCCCCTTGCCGTAGTATTTGTCGTAGAACTTCGAAGTGGGGATGTTACCGCCGAGTTCGGCCGGGAAGTCGCTGCCCAGCTTTTCCCCGAAACCGAAGCTCAGTACATATTCGCGCCATCTGTCGAAAGCCTCGCCAACAGATGCGTATTTCTTGTTTTCCAGAAGATTGCGGAGCACGTAGCAGAAGTAGGCGTTGCAGCTCATCATCACCGCTTCGGTGAGATTGATCGGGGAGCGGTGGTTGTGGCAGCCCAGCTTGCGGCTGGAGGTGTAGTAGTAGCCCTGGCTGCAGGGATACTCGTAATAGGGCTCCAGCACCCCTTCCTGCAGGCCGATGAGGCCGTTTATGAGCTTGAACACCGAGCCCGGGGGATACGAGGCCTGGACGGTGCGGTTGAACATGGGCTTGTTGGGGTCCATGACCAGCTTGCCGTAGTGGCTGCGGATGTCGGAGAGCACGTCCACGTCTATGCCGGGGCTGGACACCATGGCCAGGATCTCTCCGGAGGAGGGCTCTATGGCTATGAGCGAGCCTTTCTTGCCCGTCATCAGCTCCTGCCCGTACTGCTGCAGGGGGGCGTCGATGGTGGTGGTGATGTTCTTTCCGGGGATAGCCGGCTTGTCGTACTCGCCGTCGGCATAGGAATTCTGCCTGCGGTTGCGTGAGTCCCTCAGGAAGATGTGGTAGCCCTTGGAGCCGCGCAGGTCCTTTTCGCGGGCGGCCTCGAGGCCGGTCTTGCCGATGTAGTCGCCGCTTTTGTAGACCTCCGGCTCCTTTTCGATGTCGGACGCGTCCACCTCGTTTACGTAGCCCAGCAGGTTGCCGCCGGCGTTGAACGGATACTCGCGCACGCTCCTTACCTGCCCGCGGAAGCCGGGGTATTCATACTGCATTTCCGCGAACTTCAGGTACTGATCGACCGAAAGCTGCTTGACAAAGGGAAGCGTCTGGTAGCCGATGCGGGAACGGTACTTCCTGTAATATGCCATGCGCTCGTTAACGAAGGAGGTGTCCACGCCCAGCGCATCCGCCAGCGCCAGCGTGTCGAAAGCCCTGACTTCGCGGGGGGTGACCAGGATGTCGTACGACACCCTGTTTCCCACCAGCTCCAGGCCGTTCCGGTCGTAGATTATGCCGCGCGGGGCGTACACCGTCTCGTAGACCATAGAGTTGTTGGTGGCGTCGCGCTTGTAGCTGCTGTCTATGATCTGGATGAAGAAGATGCGCCCGAGCAGGATGGCGATGACCGCCCACAGCCCGATGATGAGTATCCTTGAACGGTTGTTTACTTCCATTTCGCACCCTCCTCGCCTGAAAGCATCCCGGCGACAGGTATTTCCACCAGGCTCGAGCACAGGGTGGAGAGCAGCCATCGGAGGGTGTTGAAACCAAAGGAGCGCGTGCCGGCGGCATCCACCCACACGTAGATCGCGAAGAATACGGCGGTGAAAAGGATGATGGCCAGGGCAATCTTGGGCATGCCCTGTTTCTGCAGGCTGATCCTTTCGCCGCGGGCGAAGATTTCACTGCCGAACACGAGCGAGAAAAGCCAGTTGCGCATGAATGCCAACGGAAGGAGAGCGACGGTGGTAAGCCCCAGCACACCGTGGGTGAGGAAGTCGACGGCAAAGCCGGTGGCGAACGTGACGAGCAGCACGCCGGCGCCGCTCATGCCCATGGGCAGGCTGAACACCAGCAGCGGCAGTATGCAGATGATGATGTATTGCCCCAGGTTGAGGAAGTTCCCCAACAGGATCTGCAGGATCGCGAGCAGCACGTAGACAAGCCAGAAACGGGACCTCATTGCTCTCCGGCCCCTCCTTCAAGCCTTTCAATCTGTTTCCTGTCGCGGTTTTCGACTATGGTTACGTAGCGCAGTGCGCTGAAATCCAGGAACAGCTCCACTTCCACCTCATTCACGGCGCCGTCCACCTGGCGCGTGCGGCCGGTGAGGCCGAGGGGAATGTCCGGCGGGAAGATGTTGGAGAAGCCGCTGGTCCAGACGGTGTCGCCCGGGGCCACGTCCACATGGATGGGAAGGTTCTTCAGCACGGCCAGGTTGCTGCGCCTGCCGCTCCATTCCATCGGGGCTACGGCCCCGGTATGTCCGATGCGGGCACTGACGCTCGTGAGGACGTTCTGGAGGGTGATGCCGTAGCAGAAGTTCTCGTCCACCGCGTTGACTATGCCCACCACCCCGTTCGCCGCGATGATGCCGCTGTGGGTAGATATGCCGTCGGCGCGGCCCTTGTTGAGGATGATGTAGTTGTGCTGGGTGTTCCGGCTCATCTTCACGATGGTGGCCGGGGTGTAGACGTACGAGCCGGTGACGGTGTCGGCTATCGTGCCGGCCTCGGCCGCGAAGCGCCTGCCTTCGTACCGGCGCAGGGCTTCGGCCAGGCGGGTGTTCTCTTCGGCCAGGGCGCGGTTCTCCTCGCCGAGGGAGAAGTAGCCGCGGATGCTCTCACCCCAGTGCCAGAGGGCTCCGAGGGTGCGGTGGGATGCGCGAGAAATCCAGATGTCCTGCAGACCTCCGGTGCTGACGAGGCAAAGACAAGCGGCAACCTCCAGGAAGATGAAGATTACCGCATTGACAATGCTGTTCTGCCTCTTTGCGCCCATGTGCTAGCGCATGAGGAACGGATAACGGTCGGTGTTTTTGAGAGCCATGCAGGTGCCGCGTGCGACAGCGTGCAGAGGATCGTCCGCAACGTGGAACTGGATGTTGACCTTGTCTGTCAGACGCTTGTCGAGACCCCTCAGGAGCGCGCCGCCGCCGCTCAGGAAGATGCCGTTCTCCACAATGTCGGCATAGAGCTCGGGCGGGGTGAGCTCCAGCACGTGCAGGATGGAGGTTTCTATCTTGGCGATGCTCTTGTCGAGGCAGTGGGCGATTTCTTCGTGGGTGATGGTGGCCTCGACGGGATGGGCCGTCATGAGGTTGGGGCCGCGGACCACGTAGGGCTCCGGGGCCACGTCGAGATCGGGAATAACGGCGCCCACGGCGATTTTGATCTTTTCTGCCGTGATTTCGCCGACCTTGATGTTGTGCTGCTGGCGCAGGTAGTACTGGATGTCGCTGGTGAAGACGTCGCCTGCGGTGCGTATGCTTTCCTGAAGCACCAGGCCGCCCAGGGAGATGACGGCTATTTCGGTGGTGCCGCCGCCTATGTCAACTACCATGCTGCCCTTCGGCTCGAGCACCTCGAGGCCGATACCGAGCGCCGCCGCCATGGGTTCGTACACCAGGAAGACGTCGCGGCCGCCGGCATGTTCGGTGGAGTCGCGCACGGCCCTGATCTCCACTTCCGTAGAGCCGGAGGGGATGCCCACCACGACCTTGAGGTTGGGGGTGAAGATGCTGCGGTGCTTGCTGTTGACCTGCTTGATGAAGCCTTTGATCATCATTTCGGCCGCGTTGAAGTCGGCGATCACGCCGTCCCTGAGGGGCCGTATGGTTTTGATGCCAGGGTTGCTGCGCTCGTGCATGAGCTTGGCCTGCTGGCCTATGGCGATGCATTTGCCGGAATTGTTGTCTATTGCCACGATGCTCGGCTCGTCCAGCACTATGTCGTCGTTCTGGTAGATGACGGTGTTGGCCGTTCCGAGGTCTATAGCCAGTTCTTGGTTCAGAAAAGAAAATGCCATTTTTCGAATACAGGTTTAAGTAGACAAATTTAGTGAATTTTAGTTAATTTTGCCATATCTCCATGGAAAGAAAAACTTACATAATCACCGTTGCCGGCGGAAGCGGCTCCAGAATGGGTTCGGACACCCCCAAGCAGTTCCTTCTGCTTGGCGGAGTGCCCATCCTCCAGCGTACCATAGAGCGTTTCGCCGCAGCCGTGCCCGATGCAAAATTCATAACCGTGCTGCCTTCCGGGCATATCCGCGACTGGGAAGACCTCTGCCTGAAGCACTGCCTCAACGTGCCCCAGATCGTGGTGGAAGGCGGGCTCACCCGGTTCCATTCGGTGCAGAACGCCCTCAGGAAGGTTCCGGACGGAGCCATAGTCGCCATCCAGGACGGCGTTCGTCCCCTGGTTTCCGCATCGCTCATAAAGGAGATGCTGTCCAGGATGGACAAGGTGCGCGCCCTAATCCCGGTGGTTCCGGTAACCGACACCCTCAAGAACATCGACCCGGCCGGGCCCGATCCCGACCGCTCCGCGATAGTGGCCGCCCAGACTCCCCAGATCTTCCTGAGCGAAGACATAAAGGCCGCCTACACCCAGGGCTATTCCATGTCGTTCACCGACGACGCCTCCGTGGCCAAGGCATACAAAATTCCCCTCTCCTACATCGAAGGAGAGAGGAACAATATCAAAATCACCACGCCGGGAGACCTGGCGGTGGCGGAATCACTTCTCCGCTGATTTTCCGGATTTAACCCATACCTGCCGCTCGAAGGCCTCTTCGAGCGAAAGCATGGTGTCGGTAGACTGGATGCAGGGCAGGCAGAGGATGGAGTTCATCATTATGTCCATCAGGTGGTTGTTGTCCGTGCAGTACATCTTCACAAGCATGGTGGCCTTGCCGGTCACGAAGTGGCACTCGACCACTTCGGGGATTCTCTTGAGGGCGTCGATCACCTCCGGAATCTTGTTGGTTTCGGTGACGACTATGCTCACGAACGCGCATACGTTGAGGCCCAGGGCGCTGGGTTTCACAAGCAGGCGGGAGCCCGTGATCACTCCGTTGCTCTGGAGTTTGTTCACCCTCTGGTGGATGGCCGCGCCGGACACCCCGCACTCCCTCGCTATCTCGAGGAAAGGCATGCGGGCGTCGTTCACGAGGAAGCAGAGTATCTTCCTGTCGATGTCGTCTATCTCGTATTTCATCGTTATTTCTTCTTGAATGTCCGCTTGTACTTGGTGCCGGATGAGGTAGGCTTGCCTTCGGAAATGATTTTCTTGCAGTCTTCTTCGCTGAGGGATGCGGCGTCGGTGCCCCTGGGGATGCGGTAGTTCTCGCCGCCCTGTTTGATGTAGGGGCCGTAGCGTCCGCTCAGCACCTGGATGCCGGAGGCCTGGAAGTCGGCCAGGATGCTGCCGGTGACGGTGCTGTCTTTCTGCGACGAGATGATTTCCTCGCATTCGGCGAGGGTGATCTTGAGGGGATCCTTCCCGCGCGGGAGGGAGAAGTTGCGTCCGTTCCACTTCAGATACGGTCCGAAACGGCCCTTGGTGGCCGTGACGTCCATGCCGTCATACTGTCCGACGGTGCGTGGCAGCTCGAAGAGCTTGAGGGCTTCGGGAAGGGTGATGGTTTCGATGAGCTGACCGTTTGCGAGGCTGGCGTACTGCTTGTTTTCGCCTTCCCCCTTCTGCACGTAGGCGCCGTACTGGCCGTAGCGCGCAACGACGGGGTCGCCGGTGGCGGGGTCGGTTCCGAGTGCCCTTTCTACGTGGCTGAAGCGGCCGTCGTGCAGGTCGGCGTCGACCAGCTTGTGGAAGGGGCCGTAGAAGTCGGATATCACGCCCTCCCAGGCAAGCTCGCCTTCGGCTATCTTGTCGAAGTCCTTTTCCACGTTTGCGGTGAAGCCGTAGTCGAGGATTTCGGGGAAATGCTCCACCAGATAGTCCGTGACTATTATTCCCACCTCCTGCGGGAGCAGCTTGCCGCGCTCTTCGCCGATGGTCTCGTTCTTGGTGGATTCGGTCACAATGTCTCCCTTGAGGGTGAGATTGGTCACCTGCACCTTCTGCCCGTCCTTGCCTCCGCGGGTGATGTAGCCGCGGCCGGTGGTGAGGGTGGTGATGGTAGGTGCGTAGGTGCTCGGGCGGCCGATTCCGAGCTCTTCCAGCTTCTTTACCAGAGTGGCCTCGGAATAGCGCATCGGGGGCCTGGTGAATTTGCATTCAGCCTTGACCGTTCCGGCGGTGACAGCTTCGCCGGGAGCAACCTCGGGAAGGATTACGGTTTCGCCGTCGTCGGCCTGGTAGTCGTCGTCGGAGCCTTCCATGTAGAGCTTGAGGAAACCGTCGAAAAGCACCTGAGAGGCCTCGATGGCGTAGGTCTCGGGGAAATTGCTGCCGCTGACGGTGATGCTGGTGTTGAGCACTTTGGCCTCGGCCATCTGGGAAGCTACGGTGCGCTTCCATATGAGGTTGTAAAGCTTTTTCTCCTGGGCGGTGCCTTCGATCTCGGTGTTCTCGATGAAGGTGGGGCGGATGGCCTCGTGGGCTTCCTGGGCACCCTTGGTGTGGGTCTTGTACTGCCTGGAATGGGAATATTCGGGGCCGAACTGCTCGGTGATGAACTTCCTGGTGGTGCCGAGGGCGAGGGCGGAAAGGTTCGTGGAGTCGGTCCTCATGTAGGTGATGAGACCGCGCTCGTAGAGGCTCTGGGCCACCCTCATGGTCACGCTCACCGGCAGATGCAGCTTGCGGGAGGCCTCCTGCTGAAGCGTGGACGTGGTGAAGGGAGGCGCCGGGTAGCGCACGCCCTCTTTCTTTTCGACCGACGAAACCGCATAAGTGGAGCCGATGCTCAATTCGAGGAACCTCCTGGCTTCGCCGAGACTCTTGAAGGTCTTGTTGAGCACGCCTTTGGCCGTAGTGCCGGCGATATCGAAGCTGGCCTCTACGCGGTAGTATCCTTCCGGATTGAAAGCCATTATCTCCCTTTCCCTGTCGACGACCAGGCGCAGGGCGACGCTCTGCACGCGCCCGGCGGAGAGGCCGCGGTTTATCTTTTTCCAGAGTATGGGTGAGAGCTCGAAGCCTACCAGGCGGTCGAGCACGCGGCGGGCCTGCTGGGCGTTGACCAGGTTCATGTCGAGCTCGCGCGGAGTCTTGACGGCGTTGAGGATGGCGTCTTTCGTGATTTCGTGAAAGACTATCCTTCGGGTTTTTTCCGGCGGCAGGCCGAGCGTATCCACGAGGTGCCACGAGATGGCTTCTCCCTCGCGGTCCTCATCGGAAGCGAGCCATACGGTCTGCGCCTTGTCGGAAAGCTTCTTGAGGTCCGCGATGACCTTTTTCTTGTCTTCGGGGATTACATATTCCGGTTTGAAACCATGCTCTACGTCGATGCTGAGCTGCTTCTCCTGCAGGTCGCGGATATGGCCGAAACTGGGTTTGACCACGTATCCGTCGCCGAGGAATTTCTGAATGGTCCTGGCCTTTGCAGGGGACTCCACAATCACTAAGTTCTCACTCATATCTTTCTCCAATCCTTTGATAAAAAATACAATCAGGCTGCAAAGTAAAGCACAAACTTGCAATTTTTCAAAAATTAGTGAAAAAATGCTTACTTTTGTGGATACATCGCTTAGGATATGAAAGATACGACACGCAAGAATATAACCAAGTGGTTCTGGATAATCATCACGGCTCCGTTCGCGCTCATCCTGTTCCTCCTCCTGATCGTCGGCATCTTCGCCAAGATACCTTCCTTCGAGGAACTTGAACACCCCGAAAGCAAGCTGGCCACCCAGGTGATATCCGACGAGGGCAGCGTCCTCACCACCTTCCACATAGAGAACCGCACCTTCGTAAGCTACGACGAACTTTCACCCTTCCTGGTGCAGGCCACCGTTTCCACCGAAGATGCCCGTTTCTACAAGCATTCCGGCATAGACGTGCGCGGTCTTGCGCGTGTGTTCTTCAAGACCCTGCTCATGCGCGACTCTTCCCAGGGCGGCGGTTCCACCATCACCCAGCAGCTGGCCAAGAGCCTTTATCCGCGAAACGAAGTGAAGAGCAAGATTCCCGGGGCGAAGGCGGTGGTCATGGTTTGGAACAAGCTCAGGGAGTGGATCACCGCAGTCAAGCTCGAGCGCAACTACACCAAGGAAGAGATCGTGGACATGTATCTCAATTCGGTCTTCTTCGGCAGCAGCGCGTACGGCATCAGGGCGGCCAGCGAGACCTTCTTCGCCAAGCTGCCGTGCGACGTTACGGTAGAGGAGGCGGCCACGCTCATCGGCATGGTGAACAAGCCCACCCGCTACAATCCCGCCATCAACCCCGAAAAGGCCCTTACCCGCCGCAACTTCGTGCTGGGGCGCATGGTCCAGAATAAGTATCTGCCCAAGAAACAGCTGGATTCGCTGCAGGCCATCCCCATCACCCTGAATTATCAGGTGCAGGACCACAACGCAGGCCTGGCGCCCTATTTCAGGGACATGCTTCGCCGCGACATGAACGCCCAGAAGCCCCGCCGCTCCGATTACCAGTATCCGGAGGACTTCACCGCCGATTCCATCCGCTGGCGCGATGACGAAATCTACGGATGGCTCGAAAAGAACAAGAAGGCCAACGGCGAAAAGTACGACCTCGACCGCGACGGTCTCCGCATCTACACTACCATCAATGCAAACATGCAGAAGTACGCCGAGGAAGCGGTGGTCGAATGGCTCGGCGGAAACCTGCAGAAAGCCTTCGACAGGGAACTGCCCACCAAGCGCCATCCGCCTTTCGCAAGCAACACCGAAGACGCGGTCCGCGAGCGCATCATGTCCAACGCGCGCCGCTGGTCAGACCGTTACCGTCTGCAACACAAGGCCGGTGTGCCAGAGTCGGAAATCCTGGCGCAGTTCAACCAGCCGGTGAAGATGCGCGTATTCGCCTGGAACAAAAACGGTTACATCGACACAACCATGACTCCGGACGACAGCATCCGCTATTACAAGGGCCTGCTCCGCTGCGGTTTCGTGGCGATGGAGCCCGGCACCGGATATGTCAAGGCTTACGTGGGCGGACCAAACTACCGCTATTTCAAGTACGACAACGTCAGCCAGGCCAAGCGACAGGTGGGATCCACCATCAAGCCGTTCCTGTACACCCTGGCCATGCAGGAGGGCATGAGCCCCTGCGACCAGGTCATCGACATGCCGCAGAGCTTCCTGGCCGGCGACGGCTCGCAGTGGACCCCGCGTTCCACCGACAAGGCGGAATGGATAGGCAAGACGGTCACCCTCAAATGGGGCCTCACCCATTCGTCCAACAACATTTCGGCCTACCTCATGAAGCAGTTCGGCCCGCACGCCATGGCTGAAATGATGCATAAGATGGGCATCCACAGCCATCTGGACGAAGTGTATGCGCTGTGCGTCGGTCCGGCCGACCTCTCCCCGTACGAGATGGTCTCCGCCTACAACACCTTCCCCTCCAAGGGCGTCTACATCACTCCAATGTACGTGACGCGCATCGAGGACAGCGAGGGCAATGTCATCTCCGAGATGGTCAACCACCGCCGCGAGGCCATAGGTGAAAGGACAGCCTATCTGATGGTCAACCTCATGGAGGGCGTGGTAAACAACGGTACCGGCTCGCGCCTCCGCGCCGTTTACGGCCTCAAGGGCGAGATCGCCGGCAAGACGGGTACCACCAACGACAACTCCGACGGCTGGTTCATAGGCTACACCCCGTCCATCACCGCAGGTGTCTGGGTCGGCGGCGAAGACAGGCAGGTCCACTTCAACTCAATTGCTCTGGGCGGCGGTTCCAACATGGCGCTCCCGATCTGGGGCATCTGGATGACCAAGTGTCTGAAAGACAGCACGGTGGGTATCAGCGAGAACGACAGGTTCACCGCTCCTCCGGGAGTCTCCATCAATCTCGGCTGCACCGGAGGCGAAACTGAAGACGCCACGGAAACCGCTGAAACACAAGAAGATTACTATTTCGACTAGATATGTACAAGACTATAGCTGTGATGTATGGCAGCGACTCCTCCGAGTGGGAGGTCGCATGCCGCAGCGGCGAGTTTACCGCTTCCCGCATCGACGGGGACAAGTATGACGTATACGAGATATTCGCCCGCTTCGGGCGCTGGCAGCTCGTGGCGTTCAAGAACAAGGACGCCATGAAAGTCACTTTCCCCGAAGGCTCCAGGCCCGAAATCGACAAGACCGATTTCAGCGTGAACGTCCTCGGGGAAAAGGTAAAATTCGATTACGTGTACATAATGCAGCACGGCGCACCGGGCGAAAGCGGCCAGCTCCAGGGCTATTTCGAGATGCTCGGCATCCCCTTCAGCACCTGCTCGTCCTCGGTGTCGGCCATAGCCTTCGACAAATACGCCTGCAAGAGTTACATCCGCGACCTCGGTCTGGTGAAGTGCGCTCCCGACGCCTTCGTACACAAGGGGGCCGACATCCAGAAATTCGCGGCAGAAGTTCCGGGCAAGCTTAAGTTCCCGGTCTTCGTGAAGCCCACCATAGGCGGGTCCAGCTTCGGAGTTACCATGGTCAAGCAGCCTTCGGAGCTGGTGACTGCAATCAACTATGCTTTTGCGGAAGGCCCCACCGTCCTGGTGGAACAGGGCGTGCACGGGCGCGAGCTCACCTGCGCCGCCTACAAGACCTCCGGCGAAGTCAAGACGCTGCCCATCATCGAGATAATCACCGAAAACGAATACTTCGACTACGATGCCAAGTACAACGGCCGCAGCCGCGAAGTGTGCCCGGCCGAAGTGTCTGACGATATAGTCCGCCTGGTACAGAACACCACGTCGCTCATCTACTCCAACCTCGGCTGCGCAGGTGTCGTGCGCATGGACTACATCCTTGCGGATGACGGTCTTTATTTCCTGGAAGTCAATACCATACCCGGCATGACAAGCGCCTCGCTGGTTCCCAAGATGGTACGCGCGGCCGGGCTTGACATGACCGCGTGGCTGACCGACATAATTGAGAACGGATAATGCTCCTGTCCGATTTCATCCGCGAGAATACCGCCGCACTGTCCGGATTATATCCCGAACCAGAGGCCCGAAGCATGGTGTTGGTGCTGTGTCAGGACAGGCTCGGAGTAATGTCATATACCCATGTCATAGAGCCGATTACCGAAATTCCTGAGGAAGATCTGGCCGGCCTTCAGGAAGACATGTCCCGCCTGCTTGCCTCCGAACCCCTGCAGTACGTTCTCGGGTATACCGAATTCTGCGGCCGTAACTTCAACGTGGACGGCAGAGCCCTGATTCCCCGGGCCGAGACCGAACTGCTCGCCCAGACTGCGGAAGGCCTGGTCTCCGAAATGACCGACTACAGGAAGTTGAACGTGCTGGACCTGTGCACCGGATGCGGATGCATAGCCTGGACCCTGGCGCTCGACCTTCCAGGTGCCCGCGTCGTCGCCACCGACCTGTCGGAAGATGCGCTCGCGCTTGCTGAAAGCCAGCCCTTCAGTGTCCGGAGGCCGGCCGCGGCTCCCGTTTTCGTGAAGGCCGACGTGCTTGACGTGGAGGCCACGGTCGCTGCTTTCCGCGCCGGCAACCCGGAGGCGGAATGCGGGCTGCTTACCGCCAATCCTCCCTACGTGATGGTCTCCGAAAAGGCCGAAATGCGCGCGAATGTGCTTGATTATGAGCCCGATATGGCCTTGTTTGCGCCGGAATCCGACCCTCTCGCCTTCCATCGCTCCATAGCGCAGATCGCGCTGAAGGTGCTTGCTCCCGGCGGGCAGGGAATTGTGGAAATCAATTCGGAACTGCCCGATGAAACGGCCGCCGTATTCTCTTCGGCCGGGCTTTCCGAGGTCGAAGTGGTGGCCGATTTCTTCGACCGTCCCCGCTATATTACGTTTATCAAGGCGTAATTGGTCGTAAAAGCATCCTGCTTCAACGCTCCCGTCGATTCTGCAGCATGTCGCTTCTTTTGAAAAAAGATCAAGTAACATAAAAGTTTTTTCATTTTGCAGCAATTATCCGTTTTGAAATCGCCAAACGGCGGCTTCCTGGCGCATATGCCGGTGAAAACGGAAGTTAAACGTTTATAATTTTAACAAACGGATATTAATCGTTCACTTTGCGGAAACAAAAAAACAAAGTGAACATGAAAAAGCTCAGAACAGTATTGTTTCTTTCCTCCGCCCTTATCATGTCGCCCTCATGCCTGGGCACCGGCGGTGATGGTCCGGACGGTCCGGAAGTCAGCTATGGCCAGCAGGACGTTTTCACGCCCAGAAGTGTCGCTATGATGATGGCCTCATTACCTATCGGCCCCGGCCAGCTGCGGGAGGTTCATAATGCCGTAAATTCTTCATCTGTAAATGGTTACGATGAAGAGTACATGATGTGCGACCTTCTCACCAGCCCGGGTGCGGGCGTGGGCGATTCCGAAGAGACCAAAGCGGCCACGAAGGCGTCCTACCCCGAACCCCTTAAAGACCTGATTGCCGGGTACCTCAGCACGAACCCGCCGGCAGTCACCAAGGCGGGGGCGGACGTGGAGTATTACCTTAACGCCCTGTCCGCTTCCGGAATGCAGATTTACTGGCCGTATTCCGAAGACTGGGACGGCGAGCAGATGCCCCTCGTCACCTTCGACCCAGGCTATGGCGCAAACAGTAATTACGCTTACGAAATTGCTTATGATTCAGGCGGATACAAAGTCATAGACTCGGTTTACGTGGACGAAAACGTAGCCGCTTCCCGCCCCGTATGGGTAATCAACAGCAACGACGATAGCGGCTTCACCCCCATGCAGATGTTCCTGACGAAACACGGCTCTCCGGCCACCAAAGCCGGGGACGACAAGGTAAAGAACCTCTACATGAAGTCTTTCACCATGCTGCGACAGTACGACTCGTGGTTCTCCGGGGCGAGCGAGTTCTTCATCAAGCTCGGAAGCGTCAACGGCTTCTATGCCGCCAGCGAAAAGGAGCTCAACCAGTATACCCCGTCGGTGACGGACCTAATGGTGGTGGTAAAGCGCAAACATGTCGGGCAGACCATCCCGTACGACGCCATCCTCATTTCCGATTTCTCGGAACAGCTCGACAAGCTGGCATTCCTCGTCACCGAAAGCGACGGCGGCACCCGCACCAGCTGGAAATGCGAAACTAGCGTCAAAATCAAATCCAAGACTTACGGGTTCGACATCGATATCCCGCTCTATTCCAACGACGACATAGTCTGGAGGGGACAGCTCGCGGCTTCCTTCTTCACTTCCTCCCCGGTAGTCTCCGGCCGTTTCGGCGACGTTAAAATTGATTTCAAGCTGGAGTGACGGTCATTTCGCAGGCCTTGCAGTCGAAGCTAAGGGCCAGGCGGCGGCCGTTGTTGAGGAGGAAGAGTGGGCCGGAGCCGGCCGCTCCCTGGTGGACGGGGCACATGCCCAGTTCGTAACGGATGCAATATTTGCTGCGCATGAGGGGCTCCCTGACGGGGGCGGGAGATTCTTCGCTTCGCTCAGAATGACAGGCTTGTTCGGAATGACAGTCCGGTGAGGAATCGCCCGAGGACCTGGCACAGTTCAGCAGGGGCACTGTGCCACAGGGCATCGAGTCAAGGTCGTCGGCCACCAGACGCCGCATTGAGTTGAGGATCGAAGCGCTCAGCAACGGCAGCTGGCCTGCTTCCAGCCGGTCCAGCGAAAAGAGGTAATGACCGCTGCGTTTAGAAAGCTGCTCGCGGAACATGTCTGCGGCGCGCGCCCGGTTTTCGGCGGTTTCGACATCGGCCTTGAAGGGGCTTACAACCCTGCGCCCGTCCTGGGACGTGGCAGTGATTTCGATGCTCCACTTTCCGGACACCTTCGCCTCCAGCGAAACCGGAATCTCCCTTTTCGGAAGGTTCCTGTCCAGCTCGCGCTCGAAGGCCGCATCTATGTTGCGGTAGAGCCTGGTTCCCTCCCTTAAGCCGTCCACGGCCTTGCAGGTGATGGTGAGGCCCTCGCAGACATCCCCCCGGAAGCCAACCACAGAGTTCCCCCGGATGAAAGTGAAACCGTCCCCGTTGTTCAGGACGACGCCACCCTTTTCGGGCGCTATGACTATCTCCAGTCCGTTCCTGGAATGACGTATGCGCGATACTGTCCCTACCGGGGTGCCAAGGTTCGTAGGGGCGTCCATCGAGGACCACTTCCCGCGCTTCCCGTCAAGAAAAAGCCCGGTATAGCCCCTGTTGAAGGTTTTCCACGGGTCCGGAGAGAAACCTCCCGACACTATACCGTAGGAAGCCCTGCGGAAATCGTCGGGCCTGCCGGCGGCCAGATTGTCCAAAGCCTGTGAATACCAGCGGGTTATGTTGCGTACATAAGATATGCTTTTGAGGCGTCCTTCAATCTTGAAGGAGCATACCCCGGCATCCGCGAGCTCGGAAAGCCTTTCGTGCAGGTTGAGGTCTTTAAGCGAAAGGAGCGCCTTGTTGCGCACCAGCACCTTGCCGTCGGAATCGACCAGGTCGTACAGCGACCGGCACGCCTGGATGCATTCGCCCCGGTCGGCGGAGCGCCCGTCAAGGTAGGCCGAAAGGGAGCATTCGCCGCTGTAGCACACGCAGAGCGCCCCGTGCACGAAGACTTCCAGTTCGCACGAAACGGCCTTCCTGATGGCTTTGATGGTCTCAAGGGGAAGCTCCCTCTCCAGCACGAGCCGGCTGCAGCCGAGGGCCTCGAACCGGCGGGCGTCCTCCACGGTGCGAATCGCGCACTGGGTGGATGCGTGCAGCGGCACGGTGATGTCGTCCCAGCCGCAGATGCGCTCATCGCGGATGATGAAGGCGTCCACCCCGGCGGCCTGTTCGAGCAGCATCTGGCGATGCAGTTCCGGCAGTTCCTCGTCGCTCACTGAAATGTTGACGGTAACGAAGATGCGCGCCCCGAAACGGTGGGCGTATGCGCACAGACGGGCTATGTCGTCCACGGAATTGCCTGCATCCTTCCGTGCTCCGAAGAAAGGACCCGCAATATACACGGCATCGGCACCGCTGTCTATGGCCGCGATGCCGATGTCTGCATTTCTTGCCGGAGCAAGCAGTTCGAGTGGAGTCATCTTCTACTTGAGGGCAGCGATCTGCTTCTGGGCTTCGGCGCCGAGCTTGGCGTCGGAAGATGCCTTCTGGTAGAAATCGATGGCCTTTGCCTTGTTGCCGGCCTGCTGATAGAGGGCGGCGACGGTGAAGGCTATCTGGCCCGCGTTGGCTGCGCTGGGCGAGAGCTCGAGGTACTTCTCGAAGTACTCGATGGCGGCATTGTTCTTCTTCTGGAGCTGCGAAGCCTGGCCGGCGATCTGGTATGCCTTTGCATTCTCGCCGTACTCGTTGACCTTGAGGGCGTTCTCAACCGCGCCGGCGTAGTTCTTGGCCTTCAGGAGAGCAGCAGCTTCCTTCAGGTAGATGTTGGAGAGCTGCTTGTTGGCCGCTTCTTCCTGGCCGTTGGCGGCTGCAAGTTCGAAGGCCTTGACTGCCTCGTCCTTATTGCCGAGGGCGCTCAGGGCCTGGCCCTTGCGGAGTGCGATGGCGGCGTTGGTCGGATTGACTGCGAGAACCTCGTCATAAGCCTTTACGGCACCGGCATAGTCTTTCTCCTTGAGGAGGGTGTTGCCCTTCTGGGTGTAAACCTTGGGGAGAAGGTCGATGATTTCTTTGGCTACGTCGACATCACCATATGCGGCGGCAAAGTCCTGGGCCTTCTTGAAGGCTGCAAGAGCATCGTCGTACTGCTGCTTATTGACTAAGCCCTTTGCAATGGAGAGCTGCACGCCGGGGATGGCGGTCTTGCAGTTGGCTACGATTTCCGCGCCGTCCTCGCCGAGAGCCTCGGCTGCGGAAAGGGCGCTCTGGAGCTGTGCAAGGGCGTCTGCCTGATTGCCTGCCTGGAAAGCCGCGAGACCGTTGTTATAGGTTTCGGTAGCGGTTGCAAGATCCTGGGCGAATGCCATGGAGGCACCAAGAATGACTGCTGCGATGGTAACAAACAACTTTTTCATAATTTTCGTGTTTTGAATATTCTGGTTAATGAACTGCAAAAATAATAATTTTGTTTTAATTTTGTAGTTAGATAATCATGCGCCTGCAAAGTTTAATAATCGGCTTCTTTCTTGCGCTCTGCTGCCTTCAGGTCCCGGCAGAAGAGCTCCCTGTCATTAAAAAGAGCTCTCAGATAACCATCGGGACCCTCCCGAACAACGTGCGTTTCTATCTGGCCGAAAACAGTACAACCAAAGGTTATGCCAATTTTATGCTGGTCCAGAAAGGAGGCGCGGACATATCCCGTTCAAGGAGCCTCCTGCGCCGGCTTCCCCACTTTACCGACATCACCCCGTACAACTTCCTTTCTTCAAAGGGAATAGGCTATGGCCCGGAGGGCTACGTTTCATATCCGGACGGCAACACCGTCTTCTCCTTCAATGAAGTGCCCACCTTCGACACGGCCGCATGCGACTCCACCATACTCCTCATCTTCGACCTCGTGAGCGAATACGACGGCGAGCAGGCCGTGGTGGTATGCGGCGACATTTCCCAGAAGGAGATAGAGTCGAAACTGTATGTCTTCTCGCTGAACGTGTCCCCGCGAAACAGCCTGGCCGACAGGAAACCCTACAGCTGGGAACCCTCCGAAAACATCCGCTTCGTCCACACCCAGAACAACACCCGTGACCTGGTGGAGCTATCCTTCGTCTGGGATTCCCCGCGGACCCCGCAAGACCGCATGAACACTCCGCAACCCCTTGTCAGCTATATGTTTGCGCAGGAGCTGGGGCATGTGCTCAGAAGGCGTGTGAGCCGTCGGTTCATGCAGGGCGGCATCCCGCTGGCGGCACTGGACGTGCGCTATTCCGACAGCTCGGCCTCTTCCGGCGACGAACAATACGAATTCTGCATCTCAATCGGCAGGAAAGACCTCGACAAGGCAGTGCATCTGATGTCCGCCATCTTCTCGGAACTCGACAGCGACGGGGCGTCATGGGAAGAATTCAACGACGCCAAGAACAGCATGCTGGCAGCCTTCGGCAAACAGCTTTCGGCCCCCATCACCAACAGCATGCTTGCCGACCAGTGCAAGTCGTCTTTCCTCTACGGCTCCAACATCCCGGCTCCCGATGCGGTGCTGAACTTTTTCAAGGGCCGCAAACTCGAGCCGGAACGCGAGCTGACCCTGTTCAATGGCTTCGTCTCCTCGCTTCTCGACTCCCAAAGGGGGCTGACCATACGCTGCGACGCCCCTAACGGCGTCATCAACGGCGATGCAGTCCTTTCGTCGTTCGTTTCCTCATGGGGCGGTACCGGCGAAACCGGCTCGTTCAAGTCGAGCTATGGAGACACCCTTTCGCTGCTTTCCGCGAAGGGCCACAGGGTCAAGGTGAAATCCGAGACCACCGACCCGGTCTCCGGAGGCGCCATCTGGTCGTTCTCGAACGGCACCAGGGTTATCTTCAAGAAAACCGGCCAGAAGGGATTCTTCAATTACGGCCTCCTGCTCAGGGGCGGCTATTCGTACGTGCCCGAGATAGGCTTCGGGGAGAGCGCATTCGTGGGCGACATGATGGGCCTTTACAAGGTGGCCGGAATGTCCCCGTCCGATTTCCACAACATGCTGGATGCCAATGGTATAGACCTTACGGGCATGGCCACTCTGACCGACCTTCAGCTGTCTGGCTCGGCTCCTTCGGACAAGCTCGAACTGCTCATGCGCGCCCTCCTTTCGTTCTCGCGCGACCGCGTCCCCGACAAGGAGGCGTTCGACTACTACCGGGCCTGCGAAAAGCTGCGCCAGGAGCGCACCCGGCTCTCCAACGACGGTATCATCGCCGCCATTGACAGCACCATGTGCCCGGACTATTATTATCCCGACACCAAGTCCGTGAATCTGCTCCGCGAGGATTTGCCGGAGCGGGTGGACGCCTATCTGTCGAGGCAGTTCGAAAAGTTCAACGACGGCCTGCTGCTCATCATCGGCGACTTTGATCCCGAGGAGCTGCAGTCCGTGCTCGGCAAATATCTTGGCAACTTCCATGTCAGCGACGCTTTCAGCGTGAGGCCCAAGGTGGAATATAACCTCCGCGGCGGCTGGAGCACCTACAACGTAGAGGCTTCCAGAAGCAGCGTGGGCAGCGGCGAAGTGTGCGTAAACGTAGGGATGGCCACTTGCAAGCCGTTCACTATCAGCAGCTACAATGCCTTCCTGATAGCGTCCACCGCCATGAAGAGGAACATCATTACCGCCCTCTCGGAGGTGGGTATGCATGCCGATGTCAGCATGAACGCCCAGGTGTTCCCGGCCGAAAGGCTTTCGTTCTTCGTGACCTGCCGTCCGTGTGCCATCGAGGGTCTGCCGGAGGGTATCAGGCCTGCCGAGCCGGTGGAAGTGCTGGGCGCCCTCCGTTCCGCCATCAGCGGCGTATATGCCCGCAGCGTCACCGCCGAAGAGCTCAAGGGCCTCAAGACCACCCTGCTCAACGGCATGGCCAACCACCTGGCGGATCCGGCCTTCCTGACATCCGCCGTATTCATGCGCAACTCGGAGTGCAAGGACATTGTGAGCAACTATACGGCAAGCATCAATGCAGTTACCCTCGAAGACGTGAACTCCGTGTTGCACGACCTCGATTTCGGCACAAAGGTGGAATATGTCATCCACTGATTTCGGCACCATAATAGAGATCGGCGACGTCCTCATTTCGGAAGATGTCGTATGTGAGTTTTTCGCCTGCGATTACGAAACCTGCAAGGGGGCGTGCTGCATCGAAGGGGACAGCGGCGCGCCGCTCGAGGAGGAAGAGGCCGAAAGGCTGGAAAGGGAATATCCCGGGTATTCGGCGCTGATGTCGGAAAACGGACGGGCCCGAACCGATGAAGTCGGGTTCTTCGAGATAGATCGCGAGGGCGACATGGTAACTCCCTGTGTCCCCGGCAGTTCCGAGTGTGCGTTCTGCACCTTGCGCCCCTCGGGCGCCCTCTGCGCCATCGAACTGGCCGGCCGGCAGAAACCGGTGTCCTGTGCACTGTATCCGATAAGGATAACCAAGATGCCCGGAGGCGGCCTGGCGCTCAATCTGCACCGCTGGAAAATCTGTTCCTCCGCCTTTGAAAAGGGGAAACGCGAGGGGATCAGGGCATATCAGTTCCTGGAAAAACCCCTTGTCCGCCGTTTCGGCCCCGAATTCTACGACGCCCTCTGCGCCGCCGCGGAACACATCCTCTAGCCCCAGCGGCTCTCAATCTCGTCCAGAATCCCGAACAGTTCCTCGCGGTCGAGGGTTGTGACCATGCGCATGCGGGTCTCCTTGAATTCCGGCAGGCCCTTGAAATAGCAGGACAGGTGCCTTCGCATCTCGTAGATGCCGCGCGGCTCCCCCTTGGTCTCGAGCGATATCTGCAGATGCCTCCTGGCGAGCGCAACTTTGTCTGCCACAGAGGGTTCCGGCATCGGCTCGCCGTGCTCGAGATAATACTTAATCTCGCGGAAGATCCAGGGGTGCCCGAAGGTGGCGCGGCCTATCATGATGCCGTCCACGCCATAGTCTTCGAAACCCCTGAGCGCCGAAGGCCCGTCGGTGACGTCGCCGTTGCCTATTATGGGGATGTGCATCCTGGGATTGGCCTTCACTGCGCCGATGAGCGTCCAGTCGGCGGCTCCCTTGTACATCTGGCAGCGGGTTCTGCCGTGTATGGTAAGTGCTTGTATTCCAACATCCTGCAGCCTTTCGGCAAGCTCGACTATAATCTTTGAATTCTCGTCCCAGCCGAGCCGCGTCTTCACCGTCACCGGAACGTTCGGCAGCGCCTCCACCACCGCCTTGGTAATCTCCACCATCTTGTCGGGATAGCGCATCATTCCCGACCCTGCGCCCCTGCCGGCTATCTTGGTTACCGGGCAGCCGAAGTTGATGTCCACCACGTCGGCGCCATGCCCGCCGGCAAGTTCAGCCGCGCGGCCGGCCATCCTGGCCGCCTCGACCATGTTTTCGAGGATATGGCCATAGATCTGGATTCCCACCGGCGCCTCTTCGTCAAGCGTGTGCATCTTGGCGACCGCCTTCGCGGCGTCGCGCACCAGCCCCTCGGACGGCACGAACTCCGTGTAGACCATGTCCGCCCCCTGTTCCTTGCAGATGCGGCGGAAGCTCAGGTCGGTCACGTCCTCCATCGGGGCGAGCAGCAGCGGCCTCGGGCCCAAATCCAGGGAGCCAATTTTCATGATGCTAAATAGCTGCGGTACGTATTCTGAGCCAGTCGGCGACGGGCCCCGGAAGCTCCGGAGCCAGGAGCGAGAACACCCTGGCGTTGTAGGAGTTGAGCCAGTCGCGCTCGGCGGGGGTAAGCAGCTCCGGCAGGACTGCGCGGGTGTCAAAATGGCAGAGCGTCAGCGGCTCGAAACTGCACCAGCGGCCGAAATCGTTGGTGCCTGCATCGGTGCAAAGCAGCAGGTTCTCGTGGCGCACGCCGAACTGCCCTTCGCGGTAGATGCCGGGCTCGTCGGAAAGTATCATCCCGGGAACCAGCCCGGTCGGATTCATGTTCTGGCGCACGTCGTGCGGGCCTTCATGAACCCCGAGGAACCAGCCCACGCCGTGGCCCGTGCCGTGCCCGAAGTTGCGCTTCGCCGCCCAAAGAGGCTCGCGCGAGAGGGCATCTATCCTGCAGCCTGGGGTGCCGTAGGGGAACACCGCCATCGCCAGCTGGATATGGCCCTTGAGCACCAGGGTGTAATCTTCCATTTCAAGCGGAGTGCATGGGCCGAGCGGAACCGTGCGTGTGATATCGGTGGTGCCTCCGAAACTGCCGGGGGAATAATACTGTCCGCCCGAGTCGCAGAGATACAGGCCGCGGGGTTCCAGCATCGGGGCCCCGCTGTGCGGCGTGACATAGTGAGGCAGGGCCGCCCCCGGGCCCCAGGCAGAAATAGTTTCGAAGCTGTCTCCCTGATATTCAGGGATTTCCGCACGCAGCGAGCCCAGCTTTAAGGCAGCATCCCACTCGGAAACGCTGCGCTCGTTCTCCATGCATCTGTCGAGCCAGAAGAGGAACTGCTCCATTGCAAGGCCGTCCGCGAAATGGGCGCGCCGCATTCCGGATATTTCCACCTGGTTCTTGACGGCTTTCCACATGCCTACGGGGCTGGTGCAATCGAGCACGGGGCCTTCCGACGCTATCGAGCACAGATGCCTGTTTAGCACTGAAGAATCGAACATCAGCCTGCCCTCGCGCTCGCGCAGCGCCTCGTCGATTTCGTAGTACGGACGCAGTTCGATGCCGTCCGCCCCCAGCTCGTCGAAAGCCTTTTCGGTGGCCGGATCCTCGACCGCCTCCTTAAGCACGTACCAATAGGCATTCTCCTGTTCTACAATAAGATACGAGATTACCAGCGGATTGTATTCGATGTCGCCGGCGCGGACGTTCAGCAGCCACGCTATCTCGTCGAGGGCGCTCACCAGGCAGGCGGAGCAGCCCTTTTCGGCCATGAAGGCGCGGAGTTTCTGAAGGCGGTCAGTGCGGCTTTCGCCCGGATCGACTGTAAATACCGGAGTCTGAGGGATTTCGGGGCGGTCTTTCCACAGCAGGGAAAGGAGATCGGGCACGCTCACCACTTCGCAGTGACCTCCGCGCGCGGCGAAGGCTTCCTCGATTTCGGCGGCGGCGCCCTCGCTCACGCAGTAGCCGTCCAGCGCCAGGATGAAGCCGTCGTCTCCGGCGAAAGAATCGGAAAGCCACTGAGGGATGGGCACCTGCTCTGGGACGCGCATCTTGTGCAGCTCCACTCCGGTGCCGGCAAGCTGGGTGTTGGCCTGGATGAAATAGCGGGTGTCGGTCCAGAGCCCTGCGTGGTCGGGTGTTACCACCACGTCCCCGCATTCCCCGGTGAAACCGGTGAGCCACTGAACCTGCTTCCAGCGCTCGGCAGGGTACTCGCTGGAGTGCGGGTCGCTGCCCGTAAAGAGCACCGCATCCCAGCCGCGGCTGCGCATGAGGGCCCTCAGCGCAGCTATCCTCTCAGAGAAAACATTGTCCATGCCTTAGCGGAGCAGGACTTCGGCTGCGCCGAGACGGCTCTGTGCGGTGAATACCTCGGCCGTGTAGACGCCCTTGGTGAATTCGGGAATGTTGTTGACGTAGATGCTGAGTTCCACATCCTGGCCGGTGTAATCCACTTCACGCGATGCGGTTGCGGCCATGGCCTCGCCGTTGTACACGAAGTTGGCGCCCGTGCCGTCCTGCAGCAGATAACCCTGCGGATCCTTGACCCTGACGTACACCCTGACCGGACCCCTTGCAGCGAGTTCGTTCTCGCTGAGGGTGACGCTCACCAGCATGCGCACGACGCGGCTGCTGCGGTCGGTGACCTTGTCGGACTGATTGTAGGCCTGCAGGACCACGTTGCGGCCCTTGATGACGGAACCTACGGCCACCTGTCCGCTCAGGCTCTCCACCTGTGCGGAGAGTTCCTGGTTGCGCCTGCCGGCGTCTTCAGCCTGCTTGCGGGCTGCCGCGGCCTGCACCGTGAGCTCATGGTTGAGGGTGTTGAGGGAGTCTATCTGCACGATATAGCTGCGCATGATGCTGCGCAGGGTGCCGAGTTCCTTTTCGTACTGGCGCATCTTGGCGCGGTTGGTGGCGTCGGTCTTCTTGATGCGTTCCACCAGCTGGGCCACCTCCTCGCGGGAAGAATCCAGCTGGGAGTTGATGGCGTCGTATTCGGAGGACAGGTTGTCGTAGTCGCTCTGGAGCGCAACTATCTGTTCGGTAAGGTCTTTCTTTTCCAGTTCGAGGTCGCTGACCAGTTTGGACTTGGACAGCCAAACATAGGCCAGGGCGGCAGCGAGAGCTGCGGCTACCACGGCCAGGACTATCATGACAGTGCGCAGGCTTCCGCCACGCGCTTTCTTCTCACGCTCTTCGCGGGCAAGCCTCTCGAGCGGATCTTCTTTCTGATACTGTTCCATAAGTGTTTTAATTTCAGCGGCAAAAATAATAAAAATCTCTATCTTTGCCTTATGAAATACATTATCCGTGCCGCAAAATATTTCCTGTACATCGCCGTGTTCCTGGTGATTCTCCTCGTACTGCTGTCGCTCTTCAACATCATCGGCGGTAATGTCAACGAGATTTTCCGTAACGGAACCAAGTCTGTCTGGCAGATAGCCCTGCTGCTGGTGGCTTTCTCGGCGCTGTATCCGGCACTGAGCTTCGGCAGGCGCGACGCCCTCGTCCCCGGCTCCTACGGGGAAATCCGGGACGGTGTCGTGCAGCTCATGGAAGACAGGGGCTACATGCTTGAAAAAGAGGAAGGCGAGAACATGGTCTTCCGGTTCCGCAACCCCGTCAGGCGCATTTTCCACATGTTCGAAGACCGCATCACCTTCACCCGCAGCATGAACGGCTTCGAGCTGGAAGGCTACCTCAAAGACATAGTTCGCGTAATTTCGGCGCTGGAATATCGTTTCAGGAGCGAATGATCTACGTCCACGTTCCCTTCTGCCGCAGTTTCTGCACCTATTGCGATTTCTATTCGGAACTGACGCACTCCTGCCGGACCGGGGCGGAACGGCCGTTCGCGCAGTGGACGGAAGATGTCTGCGCCGAAATAGCCGCCCGTAGGGCCGAAATCGCTGACACCCTGGCGGTCAACACTTTATATTTCGGTGGCGGAACCCCT
The DNA here is from genome assembly GCA_946185745.1 of uncultured Bacteroidales bacterium. Taxonomy (GTDB): domain Bacteria; phylum Bacteroidota; class Bacteroidia; order Bacteroidales; family UBA932; genus Cryptobacteroides. The sequence continues at coordinate 26,455 of CAMHKQ010000005.1, read as the reverse complement.
TCGGTGCTGCCTAAGGAGTGTCTCTCCCGCATTGTCGATACGCTCGGGTACGGCCCTTACGACGAATTCACCGTCGAGGTGAACCCCGAAGACCTGGTGGAAAAGGGGCCGGGCTATGTCCGCAGCCTGCTGAAATTCGGAGTGAACCGCATCTCCATGGGGGTGCAGAGCCTCGACGACGGCATCCTCCGCTGGATGAACCGCCGCCACGACGCCGCAAGGGCAAGGGAGGCGTTCCGCATGCTTCCGGCCGGCATCAGCCGCAGCGTCGACCTCATCACCGGCGTCCCCGGAATGACCGATAAAATGCTGCAACACACTGTGGATGAGGTGGTTTCGTGGTGCCCGGAGCACGTGTCGGCGTATCAGCTGAGCATCGAGGAAGGGAGCGCCCTGGCCGGAATGATAGCTGACGGCCGTGTGAAGGAGGCCTCCGAGGAGCAGTGCCGCAGGCAGTACGAGCTGCTTTGCAGGACGCTCTCCGCGGCGGGCTACCATCATTACGAAATCTCCAACTGGGCCCTTCCCGGCCACGAGGCGGTGCACAACTCGGCTTACTGGACCCGCCGGCCCTATGTCGGGCTCGGTCCGGGGGCGCACAGCCTCCGCATCTTCCCGGACGGCCGTCAGGTCCGCAGCTGGAACTCCAGGAGCACCTCGGCGTGGACGGTGGAGGGCAGCGAAATCCTCACCCCCGAAGAGATCCGCGAAGAGGAAATCATGCTCCTTTCCCGCACCGACAGGGGACCGATCCCCGAAAGGGACTGGTTCGTCGCCGACGACATTATTTCCGGAATGATTTAGCGCTTTCAGGCGAGCGCGTCGAGCGTGGCCTTGTAGATTTCGAGTTCGCGTTCCGATTCGAAGGCGGTCTCGACCGGCAGCATGAACACCCTTTCACGCACCTCGGCGGGCACCGAAAGGCAGTCGAGAAGGCGCTGCGCATCCTTTTCCGTGGTTACCAGGGTGGAAATCGGGAAACGCCTGACTGCGGCGGAAAGCATGGACATGTCCCCTCCGGTGAAGCGGTGATGGTCGGGGAAGGATATGGAGTGGACTATTTTGTAATCGTCGCTGAGCCTGGCCTTCACGGGGGTGTCGTCGGCTATTCCGGTGAACAGCACCACGCTCTTCGAATAGCTGTAGCGCGGGTCGGTCTCCGGGAAGACCGGTTCCAGCGGCAGATATCCGGTGTACGAAAACAGCAGCGTGACCAGCTTTCCGTCAGGACCCGTGCCGGTGCACTCCGTGGGGTTGAAGTCCTTGATCCTGAGCTTGGAAGCAAAGGTGGTCTTTTCCCAGCCGTCCATATTCCTGGGGCATTTGGTGACCACTATCATGTCCGCATCCCACAGGCGGGACGGCAGGTCGCGCAGACGCCCGAACGGAAGCAGGCTGTCCTGGAAAACCGGCCGGTTGTAATCGACCAGCACTATGTTGAGGGACGCGTGCAGGCGCTTGTACTGCAGCGCGTCGTCCATCACTATGATATTGGCGGCGGTGAGCTCTTTGTCTTTGCATCTGCGGGCGCTGCGCACGGCGGCCCTTTTCATGCCGGCGGCCTTTCCGGCCTTGACGCTGCCGACAGCCAGTTTCTCGGGGTGGGAGAGGAAGTCGCAACCCTCGATGCGGTTTTTGTCGACAGCCACGGTAACCGCCGGGAATTTCTTCTTGATCTGCAGCGGTTCGTCCCCGGCGAATGCGGCGGTTGAGCTGCGCATGACCTGCTGGAAGCCCCTGCTGCGGCGCTTGTATCCCCTCGAGAGCATGGCAAGGTTGGCCGCTCCCCAGCGGGGAGAGTCCTGCAGAAGCCTGAGGGTGAGTTCTGTGAAAGGCGTCTTGCCGGTGCCGCCGGCGGTGACGTTGCCCACGCATACGGTGGGTACATCCGCCCCCGCAGCCTTGCGCCAGCGGCGCGCACCAGCTTTGAGTATTAGCCTGTAGATGAGCACCTTAAACGGTGAGGATTTCCTTCTCCTTGGCGGCCACCAGGTCGTCGATCACCTTGATGTTCTTGTCGGTGACCTTCTGGACTTCGTTCTCGGCCTCCTTCTCGGTGTCTTCGCTCATGCCGTCGTTCTTCTCGGCCTTCTTGAGCATGTCAATGGCCTCCCTGCGGGCGTTGCGCACGACCACTTTTGCGTTTTCGCCGGAAGCCTTGGCCTTCTTCACCAGATCCTTGCGCCTTTCCTCGGTGAGGGCGGGCACGGTGCAACGGATGATTTCACCGTTGTTCTGCGGGGTGAGGCCCAGGTTGGCGTCGATGATGGCCTTTTCGATGATCTTGATCATGCCCTTGTCCCAGGGCTGGATGGCGAGGGTCTTGGCGTCGGGGGCGCTGACCGATGCCATCTGCGGGATGGGGGTCGGGGTGCCGTAGTAATTGGCCACCACATTGTTGAACACCGAAGGATTGGCCTTGCCGAGACGGTAGGTCTTGAGGTCTTCCTCCAGGAACATGACGGCCTCCTGCATCTTGTCGTCGATGCCGTTTACGATTTCTTTTGCTTTAGCGTCTAACATATTGATTTCTTTTTAATTATGCGTGTTGTTATGCGTGTACGACGGTGCCGATCCTCTCGCCTTCGAGCAGGCGGAGAAGCGAACCGCTTTCGTTTATGTCGAACACCACGATGGGCACGGGGCCCTGTTCGCACAGGGCGAACGCGGTCTGGTCCATCACGTTCAGGTGGTTCACCAGGCACTCGTGGAAGGTGATTTCATCGTACTTGCGGGCGTCCGGGTCCTTTTCGGGATCGGCGGTATAGACGCCGTCCACCCTGGTGCCCTTGAGGAGCGCATCCGCCCCGATTTCAAGCGCCCTGAGCGCGGCGCCGGAGTCGGTGCTGAAGAAGGGGTTGCCGGTGCCTCCCGCGATGAGCGACACTCCGCCCTCTTCCAGGACCTTCACGGCCGATTCGCGCACATAGCCCTTGGCGATCGGTTCCATCGGGGTGGCGGTGAAGACCTCGGCCCTGATGCCTTCGCTGCGAAGGGCGCTTGCCAGCGCGAGTGAGTTGATGACCGTGGCGAGCATGCCCATGCGGTCTCCGGTGACGCGGTCGTAACCCTTGCCGATACCCTGGATGCCGCGGAAGATGTTGCCTCCGCCGTTTACTATGGCCACCTGGTAGCCATTACGCACCGCTGCGGCGATTTCGCCCGCGAATTTCTTCAGGCTGTTTTCATCGATGCCCTTTCCGGAAGGTCCTCCGAGACTTTCCCCGCTAAGCTTTAACAAAACTCTTTTGTACATATCGTTGTCTTTAGATGCGAAAGATGTGAAAAACCGCAAAGTGAAAACAAAAATAGCGGAAAATTCGGAAACTCCCAAGATTTAACCTATATTTGCGAAGATAACCGTAAATTTGCCACAGAGATGTTCATGTACAAATCTTCTATCGGGAAAAAGTTCGTCCAGGCTGTCAGCGGCGCGTTCCTGATAATCTTCCTGCTCTTGCACGGCACCATCAATTTCTTTTCCGTAATCGATACCTTCACGGGCAAGTTCGGTGCCGCCGACGGTCTTTTCCAGAAGGGCTGCGAATTCATGGCCCTGCCCATCGTAGACATCATGGTGCCCATCCTGGCCCTCGGCTTCATTATCCACATCGGCTACGGCATCTGGCTTTCGGTGCAGAACATCCACGCCCGCGGCGGCCTCAAACGCTACGAGGTGCCCAACAAGGGTGCGGCCGACAGCTGGTCGTCCACCAACATGTTCATCCTCGGAATAGTCATCTTCGGCCTCCTTGCCTTCCATCTCACCCACTTCTGGGCAAAGATGCAGCTGCTGGACTTCACCGGCGGCGAGGCGGAGAACCCGTACATGCTCCTGCTCCAGACCTTCAAGAGTCCCTGGATCCTCGCGTTCTACGTGATTTGGTTCGTGGCCCTCTTCCTGCATCTCGCCCACGGCTTCTGGAGCATGTTCCAGACAGTCGGCTGGAACAGCCAGATCTGGTTCAAGAGGCTCAAGGTCATAGGCATCATCGTCGCGGCCATCATCGTGATCCTCTTTGTCGCAACGGCAATCAACGCCTTCGTGCAGGCTCATTTCCTGCAGCCGGACCTCCTGCCGCATCTTATGGGCATGTAAAAGTTTGATATTCCCAAAATATTTTATACCTTTGCGGTCCCTATTTTGCGTAGGGATCGCAATTTATATGTATAACTAATTAAAGATCAACACAGTGGACACACAAAGCTACAAAACTGTATCGCTGAACAGCGCAACTGCAGACAAGCAGTGGGTGGTCATTGATGCGATGGATCTTCCTCTCGGCCGTCTGGCCTCCAGGGTTGCCCTTGTCCTCCGCGGCAAGAACAAACCCGGCTTCACCCCCAACGTGGACTGCGGTGACAACGTCATCGTCGTAAACGCAGAGAAGGTGGTGCTCAAGGGCAAAAAGATGACCAACCGCGTGTACACGCGCTACACCGGCTATCCCGGCGGACAGCGTTTCACCACGCCGAGGGAAATCCTCAATTCTACCCATCCCGAAAGGCTTGTGGAGAAAGCAGTCAGGGGTATGCTTCCCAAAACTCGTCTGGGCGAGAAGATCTTCCACAACCTGCACGTTTACGCAGGTCCGGAGCATCCGCACCAGGCTCAGAACCCCAAACAAATCAAGTTAAACGAAATTTAAACAGAGCAAATGGAACAGACACACGCCCTTGGAAGACGTAAAGCAGCTGTCGCTCGTGTTTATCTCGCTGCAGGCAAAGGCAACATCACCATCAACGACCGTCCGGTGGAAGACTTCTTCAAAGACGACTCCCTCCGCTACATCGTGAACCAGCCTTTTGCAGTGACCTCCACCGAAGGCCAGTTCGATACCCGTATCAACGTTGTTGGCGGCGGTATCAAAGGCCAGGCAGAGGCTATCAGGCTCGGTATTTCCCGCGCCCTTTGCGAGGTAGACAAGGAAGCATATCGTCCGGCTCTCAAGGCAGCAGGTTTCCTCACCCGCGATGCTCGCGAGGTGGAGCGCAAGAAACCCGGCCAGCCCGGAGCACGTCGCCGCTTCCAGTTCAGCAAGCGTTAACAGTACTTTACAAACAAGCACAGTTGCGGTTTAAACCCTTCACAGGATAGTTGCCGCACTGCGGAAAAGGCCGGAGACCGGCAAAGCCGCTGCTCCCCCTTGAAGAAAAGAGACCCGGAAACGGGCACAAGAACAAACACAACAACATTTAAAAAAATGTCAAGAACAAATTTCCAGGAACTGCTTGATGCAGGCGTACACTTCGGACATCTCGCCCGCAAGTGGAATCCTAAAATGGCGCCGTACATCTTCGATCAGAAGAACGGCATCCACATCATAGACCTGCACAAGACTGTCGTCAAGATAGACGAGGCCGCGGAGGAAATGAAGGCTCTCGCAAAGTCGGGCCGCAAGATTCTCTTCGTCGCCACCAAAAAGCAGGCTAAAGACATCGTCGCCGCCAAGGCCACCGAGGTCAACATGCCTTATGTAACCGAACGTTGGGCGGGCGGTATGCTCACCAACTTCCCCACCATCCGCAAGGCCGTCAAGAAGATGAGCACCATCGACAAGATGCATGAAGACGGCACTTTCGACAAGCTCGCTAAGCGTGAGCGCCTTCAGGTCACCCGCCAGAGGGAGAAGCTCGAGAAGAACCTCGGCAGCATCCGCGACATGAGCCGCCTTCCCGCCGCACTGTTCGTCGTGGACGTGCAGAAAGAGGCCAACGCCGTCAGGGAGGCCAATCGTCTCAACATCCCGGTATTCGCAATGGTTGATACATGTTGCGATCCCACTTCGATTGATTATGTGATTCCGGCGAACGACGATGCCACCAAGAGCGTAGAATGCGTTCTCGGCGCACTCTGTGCAGCCATCCAGGAAGGCCTGGAGGAGCGCAAGCTCGAGAAGGACAAGGAAGCAGCCGAGCAGGAGGCCACCTCCGTCGAGGAAAAGCCCGCTGCAAAGACTCTCCGTCCGCGCAGGAGCACCAAGGCCGCCAAGGAAGAGGCCCCCGAGGCCGAAGCCCCGAAGGCAGAGGAACCCAAAGCTGAATAATGTCTAACCTTTCTAAAACAGCAAACAATGGCTAATATCACAGCAGCAGATGTAATGAAGCTCCGCAAGATGACGTCCGCGGGCATGATGGATTGCAAGAAGGCTCTCATCGAGGCCGACGGCGATTTCAACAAGGCCGTTGACATTATCCGCGAAAAGGGCAAGCTCGTCGCCGCCAAGCGTGCAGACCGCGAAACCTCCGAGGGTGCCGTGAAGTCCCGCATCGAAGGCGGCCGCGCCATTCTCGTTTGCCTTGGCTGCGAGACCGACTTCGTCGCCCGCACCGAAGGCTTCCAGGCTCTTGCAGATGAAATTGCAGACGTTGCCTTCAAGAATTTCCCCGCCGATGTCGAGGCCCTCAAGGCCTGCAAGATGAACGACGGCGAAACCATCGAGAAGGAAATCGAGGTGTTCACCGGCAAGACCGGCGAAAAACTTTCTCTCGTTTACTACGGAAAGGTTGAGGCTCCCTTCGTGTATTCCTACATCCACAAACTCACCGGTAAGCTCGGCGCCATCGTCGGCTTCAACAAGGTCGTTTCCGAAGAGCTTGCAAAGGGCATCGCCATGCAGGTCGCTTCCATGAACCCCGTCGCCATCGCCCCCGAGAACGTCTCGCAGGAGATGCTCGACAAGGAGTTCAAGGTGGCTGTCGAGAAGACCAAGGAAGAGCTCGTCCGCAAGGCTGTTGACGCCGCCCTGAGCAAGGCCGGCATCAACCCCGCCCACGTCGACAGCGAGGCTCACATCGAGTCCAACACTGCCAAGGGCTGGCTCACTCCCGAGCAGGCAAACCAGGCCCGCGAGATCATCAAGACCGTCGGTGAGCAGAAGGCCGCCAGCCTTCCCGCCCAGATGGTCGAGAACATCGCCAAGGGCCGCGTCCAGAAGTTCCTCAAGGAGAGCACCCTCACCGAGCAGGAATACCAGATGGCCGACGACAAGATCAGCGTGAAGGATGCGATGGCCAAGGCCGACAAGGAGGCCAGGGTGGTCGACTTCAAGCGCGTCAGCCTGAGCGACTAATCCTCCTTCAATCAGTAAAAAGCCGGTTCACGATCGTGGGCCGGTTTTTTCATTATTTTTGTATATTCCTTGACGCATTCCGGGAATTCTTACGTTTATATGGTAGAAAGGTGCTCCGGCTTGGATTGGACTAACGATTAAGGTGTGAGTGTATAAAGAGCTTAACGAGCAAGAACTGGCCATCCTCTGCGGCAAGAGAGACAGAATGGCGGAAAATGAGTTGTATAGAAGATATGCAACAAGGGTGTGTGCGCTCTGCAGGCGATACATAAACGACGATGAGGAGGCGAAAGACTTGATGCAGGATGCGCTTGTCCAGGCTCTCGGCAAAATACAGACATACAAGTATACCGGAAAGGGCTCTTTATACAGTTGGTTGTCGAGGATTGCCATTAACAAGACGCTTGACCAGATCCGGAAAAAGCGATGGCAGGCTGTTTCTTTGGATTTCCGGTCCCATGACGACATGCCGGAGCCGACCGCTGATGATATGGAAGCGATACCGGAGGAGAAACTGTTGGAATGGATGGACGGGCTGAGCGACTTGAAAAGAAGTGTTTTCAACCTCTACTGCATAGACGGTTATTCACATAAGGATATTGGCGGGATGCTCGGTATTACGGAGAGAGGTTCGACCAGCATATTGGCAAAGGCAAGAAAACAACTTAAGGAAGAAATACAAAAGTATTTGAAGGAACAGGACAGATGAAAACGTGGGAAGAAATATTTAAGGACAGGCTCGGAGAGCGCGAAATCCCCCTTCCGGATGAAAGCCTTGCCGAATTCCAGGCCAAACTGGACAGCAAAGCGGGAGCTCCGGCAAAAAGACAGACCCACCTTGTCTGGATTGCAGCTGCGGTAGCTGCAAGTCTCGCCGCATTCGTGTTCCTGCACCGTCCGGCCGGGCCGGAACCGGGCAACCATACCGCCATGCAACCATCTGCTCCGGTTGCAGTTTCGACTGACTCGACCGCATTCAACGAGCCGGAACAGGATACCCCGCCCGTCGCCCGGGCAGTCAAACCAAAGGTGGTTCGACAGCCTTATGTGGAGCCGCAGAAGCAAAACGGTGATATTGAGGCACATGATACTATCGTGGAGGAACCGGGCGATACCTCCGCCGCCAACACCGGGAAAGAGCCACCTGTAACCGTTATCCCGCCATTTGTGCCTGAAAGCGCCCCTTATGTAAAGACAACGATGAAGGTCGGGCCGGCTGCGGGAATAATTGCCGGAAGCGGGCTGCTGGCTGCCGTTGCGATGCCTCTTGTCGGTGGCGTCGGAAACAATGGAAGTGTCTACACTCCCATTGACGGCTCCCCTGGTTACAGCAATCCGTCGTTTGAAGATGCGTCCCATTGTTTCCCCCTTAAATTGGGCTTGTCCTTCAGGATACCTGTTGCGGCCAGGTTAAACCTTACCACCGGTCCTGAATATTCCATGTATACTTCGCATTTTACTTGCAATCTCCCGGTGGATGCGGGTTCCGGCCATTCAACCCAGTATGCACAATATCTTGGAATCCCTCTACGTCTCGACTGGACACTTGCTTCCAACAGATGGCTGGACGTCTACGTCGGCGGAGGCTTTGAAGCCGATTACTGCATAGGGGCAGTATTGGATGGAAAAAAAGTGGATAAAGACGGATTTGGATTATCTTTGCTTGGCGCAGGCGGCATTCAATTGAATCTTACGGGAAGAATCGGTTTATATGTAGAGCCGGAGATAAGCTGGACAATACCGTCCGGGAGTCATGTCCTGTACACATATCGTTCTGACCACCCCTTGATGTTCTCGCTTGCAAGCGGCGTCCGGATCAGCCTTGGAAAATAAAGATATTCCATTCATTTTGAGCATTTTATGAAACGATATCATATAATAATACTCTTAACCGTCCTATGTTGTTCTTGTATTAAAGACGCCAATGGCAACAAGGATGCAACGGCACTGATGCAAGAACAGAGTCCCTCTCCTGAATCGGTCAGAAGCTTACGCATCGCAATGGATTGGGCCGACAAATCAATTGCGTTGCTGGACGGCGGAAAGACGAAAAGCGGATCCGCCCGCAAAATCGAATCCTGGAACGCCCTTGTCGTTCCCGGGACCAAATCAGGGAAAACCGAATCGGATACATTGTTATATGTCTTCAATTTTGCAGACAGTCAGGGCTTTTCCATAATTGCCGCAAATTCCGGTGTCAAGCCCATTCTCGCGGTGACGGAATCGGGACACTATGTTGCCGGGGAGCCCACCGGAAACGAAGCTTTTGACGAGTATATGAACGGCTTGACGGAACGTCTGTCCTACCAGCCCGGGAAGCCGGAATTATACTATTGGTATGACTATGTGATGGACGGGGACATCGTTAATCGCAATGTCGGTGTAAAATGGGGACAGGATGACATATACGGCCGGTATTGCCCGAATGGATTATCCGGTTGCATGGCAACCGCAATGGCCCAGATTATGGCTTACCATGGTGCTCCCTCCTCTTTTTATGCTACCACGAGCATGGGCGACGATTTCTCATCCGGCGAATCTGTTCCTTTATTCTGGTCCGGAATAAAGACTCATTCCATGTCGCATACGGACACAAGGTCCTGCAATTCCTATCATAAAAATATCGGCGCATTGTTGCGGGAAATCGGTTCCCAGGTCGATATGAATTACGGTAGCGGCGAAAGCACGGCATCAACATACAAAGTGCCTGATGCTTTCAAATATTTCGGGTATGTTGCTTCTTCTCCCGTCAAATTCAATGCAAATACCGCGAAATCTGCAATTAAAAGATTTGGCCCGATCTACATGAGAGGCGATCTTTCTTCAAAAGGAAATGGTCATGCCTGGATCGTAGACGGATACGCGGATTACAAGTACTATTATAATAGATTTGAACGCGCCGAAGGGGAAGGAGTTCCTCCGATTATTTCCAGACAGACCTTTATCAGTAAAGAACATGCATTTCACATTAACTGGGGGTGGAACGGTGACTGCAACGGTTATTTTGATATTGGAGTCTTCGATATAGATAAAGGAAACTTATATAATGGTACTCACAACCATACCGGATTGAATTATTCTTATAATTGCATGATGGTGGTAGTTTATCCATGACAATAATGTATGCTATGAAAACAAAGAGTTTTTTCAACTGCCTCCTGGCCGTGTCGGTCTTTTCGGCCCTGATGGCATGTTCGGGCATTCCGACTCCGGAGGGCCCGTTGGGAGGCGATGATCCCGAAGTCCCTGAAGTCCCCGAGGAGCCCGGGATAACCGTAGTGGATTCCACCTCTACGCTGGTTACCAAGGCTGCGGAATTTGACTATAATGCCACTCTTAAGGAGACCAGTGTGCCCAAAGGTACGGTCATAGACAAAATTGAAATCGGGACCGAGGTCTTCCGCCCCAAACAGAATCACTCCTATGTCAAGACAGACTGGCTTTATGTCGGTGAAGGCGATTGGCCCGACATGGCCGACGGCACTCTTTACCTGAGCGTGGCCGAGAACACAACCATGGAAGACCGCCATGCGGTAGTCTTTGTCAAGAGCAATTCTTATAATCTGGTCTTCAACGTCACCCAGAAAGGCCGGACGGAGCCTTTCCTCGTCTTCGAGGAGCGCAGGGATATTGCGCTTGAGGCCGCGCAGAAGCAGCTGTTCCAGGCAAACGTCCCGTTTGCAATAGATTTCTTCAAGGAAGTGTACGCCAGAGAGGGGAAGCAGGAGGTGATGGTATCTCCATTCTGCGTAGGTACTGCCATGTCCATGCTGGCTAACGGCGCAAAGGGCGAAACCTACAATCAGATAGTGGGCGCGCTTGGCTATTCCGGCTACGGCATAGGCGAGGTGAACGCGGCGTACAACGCCTTGCTGACCGGCCTTCAGAATGTCGACAAATCCGCCACGCTGGCATCGGCCAATGCGATGTGGCTGGACAAGGTCAACTACGTGCTCCCCGAGTTCCAGAAGACCATCCAGGACCAGTACGGCGCAATGGTCGAGACCCTCGATTTCTCGGACAGCAAAACCCTGGAGCACATCAATGCATGGGGCAGCGAGCGCACCGGGGGCATGATTCCAGAAATGCTACCGAGGATTGAGGACGACTGGGAGTTCATCATCGCCAATGCGTTGTATTTCAAGGGTATGTGGACTGAGAAGTTCGACAAGAAAAACACCTATATGGCTGCGTTCAACTGCCTTTCCGGTGAAGAGAAATACATGGATTTCATGCACGGCGTGCTTCCTTGCAAGTATAGCTACAGCAACGAGCTCGAGGCTGCGCTCTGCGAGCTGCCGTTCGGCAACGGCGCTTTCGTGCTCGACCTCCTGCTGCCCGAGCCGGAGAAGGATTTCAACAAATTCGTCGCTGACCTCTCTTCCACGGCATGGAGCAATGCCGTAGCAGGTCTGGAGCCACGACGTGAGTACATCGTCCTGCCCAAACTCGAGTTCTCGTTCAAGGGAGAAGACTCGATTGTCGAGGCCCTGAAGGCCATAGGCATCACGCTCATTTTCGATGACATGAATTCCGACCTCTCTCTCCTATGCGAGCCTTCTGCCGTAATCGGCACCGCCTTCCATAATGTCAGCTTCATGTTGGATGAGGATGGCGCCAAGGCGGCCGCGACGATGATTCTCCCCGGATGGGCCTCCGATCCCGGTCCGTCGCCGGAATTCATCGCTGACCACCCGTTCTTGCTCGCCATACGCGAAATCTCCACCGACACCATCCTCTTCTTCGGTGCCTACAGGGGTATTTAAGCGTAATAATCATTTAGTTTTGTAGCAAACAGCCGTTTTCAGTTTTCGAAAACGGCTGTTTTTGCGTCTGGAAAAGCTTTTCAGAAAGAGATATTGCTGCCGCGCAGGACGCTGATTTTCAGGGGCTTGTAGGCCGTGGAGGGGGCGGTGTAGGGGTTGCTGAGGAAGGTCTGGGGGTTCATGGCGACCACCGGGAACATTGAACTCTGCACCTGCACCATGATGCTGTGACCGGGGGCGAAGAGGTGGCAGATGTCGTTCATGGTGAAATCCACCTCGAAGGCCTTTCCGGAAACGAGCGGCTCGGCCTTTTCGTAGCCGTTGCGCCAGCGGGCTGGCATCACTTCCCAGCGTACCAGGCGCTGAGTGCCGTCGGGAGCCACGTCTATCAGTTTTACGATGAAGTCGGCGTCGAGGCCCTTCGCTGCGCTCAGGATGACATTGTCGCACGCTTCGACCTTCGCCTTCAGGTGCACCCTCACCGGCCCGATGGCCAGCAGGCTGTCTTTCAGGGGTTTGCGAATGACTTGAGACAGCACGTCCCCGCGGCCTTCCAGGAAATTCTGCGGCGCCCACATATATGCTTTTTCCCTCCATGCGCCCTTGACATCCATATACGGAACCGGGTTTGCCGGATCGGAGACATAGCTGCCCGGTTTCAGCCTGTAGATGCAGGCATCGCTCTCCGCGGGGTCGAGCAGGTCGGCGGGGGTTTCAGTGCCCGTGGGGATGAAGAGCCTGTGCCAGCGCGGCCGTCTTCCCTTGCCTTCGAGGTAGTACTCGAAGACGGGCATTTCGATGTCCTCAAGATAATGGGGGATGTCCCTCCAGCCGCCATGGGTCCATGGGCCGGAGACGAAGTAGACTTCGTCTCCTATGACTTCGACAGGGGGCTCCACCCCCTGTAACATACCCCCGCAGCCTTTGTCCTTATGTCCGGCAAGCCGGACCGGAGCCGGCTGTTCGCTTGACAGCTCAGTCTCACCATCAACGGCGGCCTTGTATGTGGCCAGGGGGCCGTAGGCGTCTTCGGCGTCGTACCAGCCTCCAACCACCATCATCGCGGGCAGCGGGCGGTTCTGCAGATGCCGGAGCGGACACAGCTCCTGCCAGAATGAATCGTAGTCGGGATGCTCCTTGATGCGCTTGAAAAACTCCAGCGAATCCCCGAAACTGCGGAAAACGGATCGCATGCTCCTGCCGCGGAAGTACCCGTACAGGTCGGCGTCTTCAGGCACCGAAACCGCCGGCTTCGGGTCTTCCGGCGTGGGGTTGCCCTTGGGCTGGAAGAAGAAACCGCCGAAACCGTACATGTCGGCCAGCATGAAAGCGCCGTTGTGATGGGTGTCGTCGCCTTTCCACCAGTCGGTTACGGGAGCCTGCGGGCTCACCAGCCTGAGTGCCGGATGCCCGCAAAGTGCCGCCATGGTGGCATAGAATCCGGGGTAAGACACGCCGTAAATGCCCACGCGCCCGTTGCTGCGGGTGTTGGCGAGCAGCCAGTCGATGGTGTCGTAAGTGTCGGTGGCTTCGTCGGTTATCTGCTCCCCGGAACGGAGAGGCCTCATGTTCTCGTATTCCCCTTCCGACATGTAGGTGCCCCGCACATTCTGCTCAACTATTATGTAGCCGCGGTCGGTGAAACAGCGCAGCTTTTCGCTCAGGTTTCCGGGCCCTCCGTAGCCGTAGGGGCTGAGCGAGTAGCAGTTGCGGACCATCAGGATGGGCTTTTTGCCCGTGCCGACAGGTTCATAAACGGCCGTGTAAAGCTTGCAGCCGTCGCGCATCGGCACCATGCACTCGCGCTTGGTATAGTTGTAGGGCCTGGCGTTCCAGATTACGCGGAGCACCTTGATTCCCGCCACCGTCCTCCAGCGGGAACAGTAGGCGGCGAGGCTGCATTGCGAAAGCCCCCGCCCGGGGCACAGGATCCTGAGGGTATCCCCCTGCTGAACCGCGATGCCCGAGTGCATCAGGCTGCCGTCAGCCTTGTAGAACAGGATGACATCTCCACCCAGGATGCGCCGGTAGGGCTTTATGGGGTCGGTGCAGTTAATGAGTTCGGACGTGGGCAGAAGCCGCATCAGGCTCTCGCCTTGCGGGCGGCCGGAGTAATCGACCTTAATCGTCCTGCCGTTCAGGCCGCCGGTGATATCTGCCAGAAAACCGCGGCGCTGCGTCTCCCTGAGCCATTCCATGGGGTCTGCGGTGGACACGCGGGGGAACTCCGGAACAGCCGCGCGCAGGGTGGAATCGACGAACTCCAGCGCCCCCGCGGCTTCCGTTTTCAGGGCGGTATCCTGCACGGCCCGGCCGGACACGGAGGGGAAATACATGAACAGCAGCAGTGCCATCGCCATCATCTCCTTTTCAGGCTTCTGAGCGTGAACACACCGTAAACCGCCAGCAGAGCGGTGTTGATGCCGAGCCAGGCTATCATCCTGCCGTTGAACGGCGACTCCATGTCGAGCCCCATCGCCCTCTGGATGAACAGCGAAGCGGCGTAGAGGGCCAGCGCCAGCAGCAGGAAGGCCCCCATGGTCTTGATGTCGTAGGGAACCGGCGCCTTCTTCTGCCCCAGGAAATAGCTGAGCAGCATGCCTACGCCGTAGCCGGCGAAGCCTCCCCACGCGCAGGCCATGTAACCGTAGCGCGGCACGAAAATGACGTTGACCGCTATCATCACCGCCGCCCCGATGGCGCTGATTATCGCGCCCCACCAGGTCTGGTCGGTAAGTTTGTACCAGAATGAGAGGTTGAAGAAGATGCCCATGAAGATTTCGGCCATCATCACCACCGGAACCACCTTGAGGCCGGACCAGTAGCTGCCGGTGCCTGCGAGATAGCGCAGGAGCGGCAGATAGAAGAGCACCGCCAGCCAGGCCAGGAACGCGAAGATTACGAAGTATTTCATGCCGTCGCGGAGGGTCTCCGGGCTGTTTTTGTCGCGCGAGCCGTTGAATACCAGCGGTTCGTAGGCGTAGCGGAAGGCCTGGGTGAGTAGGGCCATTATCATGGCGATTTTAACGCAGGCTCCGTAGATTCCGAGCTGCACCTTCCCTTCGGGGCCGGGCACCAGCCAGGGGTATAAAATCTTGTCCGCCACCTGGTTGAGGATTCCCACGATGCCGAAGAGCAGCAGCGGCCAGGTGTAGCGCAACATCCTGCCTGCCAGCTTTTTGTCCCAGCCATAGAAGATGCCGCGGATCTCGGGTATGAACAGCAGGGAGACTATCGTGGTGCAGATGAGGTTGACGAAGAAGATGAGCCCCACCCCGTAGTTGTAATGCTGCCAGAGCGCCTCCCACTGCGGGTGAGCCGGGAAGAATTTGGGCAGCACCAGGAAGATGAAGAGGTTCAGCAGCACGTTGGGGATGATGAATGCGAACTTCAGGAAGACGAATCTGACCGGCCTCTGCTGCTGCCTGAGGCGGCTGAACATGATGGCCTGGAAGGCATCCTGCGCCACGATGAGAGCCATGCAGCCGATGTATTCGGGATGGTCGGCATATCCCAGCGCGCCCGATATTGGACGGATGAATCCCAGCACCAGGGCGATGAAGGCCAGGCAGGCCAGCCCTACCATGCGCAGGGTGGTGCTGTACACCATGGGACTGTCCTCGCCGTCCTTGTTGGAGAAGCGGAACAGGGTGGTCTCCATGCCGAAGGTGAGGATGACCAGAAGCAGGGCCGTATAGGCGTACAGATTGGTCACTATGCCGTAGCCGCCGCTTTCTGCCGCTATCTTGATGGTGTAGAGCGGGACGAGCAGATAGTTCAGGAAACGCCCGACAATACTGCTGAGGCCGTAGAGGGCCGTATCTTTTGCGAGGGATTTTAGATTCATTTGTACAAAAATAACTAAATTTGCGCCATTATGAAACACAACTTTATCTTTGCAGCCCTTGCGCTCTGCGTCATGGTTTGCAGCTGCGGAAACAATCCCAAAAAGGCCGAGGCCGCCGCTAAGGCAGCCGCCGATTCCGTAGCCGCCGTCCAGGCCGAACAGGCAAGGCAGGATTCAATCAAAATGGTCAACACAGAAAAGAAAGTATCGGAACTTCCCGAAGAGCCCGTATTCGACATCATCACCAATATGGGCACCATGGTGGTCAAGCTCTATTCGAAGACCCCGAAACACCGCGACAACTTCGCCAAGCTGGCCCTCAGCGGCTATTACAACGGCATTCTCTTCCACCGCGTCATCAACGGGTTCATGATTCAGGCGGGCGACCCCCTGAGCAAGGATGAAACCAAGAAGGCCCAGTGGGGAACCGGCGGTCCCGACTACACCATTCCCGCCGAGTTCGTTCCGGAATACAAGCACAAGAAGGGCGCTCTGGCAGCCGCCCGCCGCGGCGACGCCGCCAATCCCTACAAGGAATCCTCCGGCTCGCAATTCTACATCGTGCAGAGCCCCGAGAACTGCGCCCAGCTCGACGGTGCCTACACCGTGTTCGGTGAGACCATCCAGGGCATCGCGACCATCGACAAGATTGCCGCAGTCGAAACCGGCCCGCGCGACGTTCCCGTCCAGCCGGTCAAGATCGTCACCATTAAATTACACGAGGAGAATTAATTTTTATGCGTGCCGGAAAGTTTGGCACGCGCCTTGCTATAAGTTTAACCGAATAGTTTTTTCATAGGTTAAATTTAGGTTAGAATTGCGAAACGCCCACCGCTGAGACAGCAGAGGGCGTTTTTCAATTTTGGCAATCCCGTGCGGAAAGGCCTTACTACAGCAGATTCACCGCCTGAAGGTCTATGGCAAAAGCCCGGATTCCATTCTGGATTTTACGTATCGAAGCCGGTCTCGGAACGCTGGTTCCGTTGATATAATGGCTCAGCTGGCCCTGGTTTATGCCTGTAATGCGGCTTAACCCGGCCAACGTGAAAGCATAAGCGTATCCTTTCAGGAAAGACGGCAGGTCGTAGATGAATTCAAAATCGGCCTCCTGAAAATCAAGATTCTTCCGATCATACAGGGCCTTCATGTCATTGTATGCATCTATAAAATCACAGATGGCCTCCTTCCCTGTTCTGCCAGTGCCAATCAAGCCATACGGGAGAACATTGTCCTTGATGTAAGCGCTATACCCCTCGTTTTCGTTCCCTTCGATTATTACTCTTGTCTTGTTCATCTTATTCCTGCATCTTTTAAAATACTGTTCAACGTTCCAGGTTTCACCTCTTCGGAGCCATGTCAGTTTCCTGTGAAGTTCACTGTACTTCATTGCAAAAGTATTAAAATTCGTACTATTAAGCAAATCTTTTTCTTCTGCAAAGGTGGATAAGCAAAAATCGTTTATCAAAAGAATAAACGTTTAAATGCGCAAATCGTGCTTGTACGTGCGCAAAAACAGCCGTTTTCGGAATTCGAAAACGGCTGTCTGCTGCAAAATCTAAATTATATATTCCAACCTTCCTGCGGATAGATATAATCGCTTCTTTCCCCGCTCCTGGCGGTAAAACTGCGGCCGAACGAATCTTCAACCGTCACCTCCACGGCCGGAAGCGGATTTGCCCCGTCCGGTGGTAACAGTAATGGGCTTGCGTCAGGGGCGTAAAGATGGTAGTCGCACAGCATGATTGTACCGTATTTCACGTCGGCCAGCCGAATTGTATGCATTTCATCCTTAAAATAATACCTCACGGAAAGGATGTCATCCATTGACGACCCGGCCGGATGAGAGGAATCATAATCCTCCAGCGTCGTCACCGAAATGTCGGAAATCCGCCAGTCGACCGCACAAGTAGTCACAGATGCCCGTTCCAAGTAATTTTTTGGGGCTTTCCGTTTCCATGTCAATACCGTGTCGACAGACTTGTAGAACGCCCTGCTTTCGGCATCGAACGAAGGATCGAACTTGACGGTATTATATATCGGACAGATACTGCCGCCAAAGACATATATGCCGGACGCCTGGATAATGGTATTATAAGTGGCTTCCTCATATTTCGCCAACCGCTCACAGGAACACACTGCGGCTACGGCCAGGATGGCGGGAATCACAAGATGGATAATTCTTTTCATGGCCTTCCATTTAATATGTTGCACGATGCGAGAGATAGAAATCACATATCACTACATTCGGAATAGTTGCTGCCATATCATAAGAGAATACAATGATATTGTTCCATGCATCTCCCGTGCCAGAATTGTTCAGCGGAACAGGATTCTCCGGCCGGATACAATCAGACGCAAACCATCCGTTATATGAACCAAGCCATCCCCAGTTGCAATGAATGAGAGTCTCATTTGAATTCTGCCTGACGCCGTCCACAACCCAATAATGGCTGTCCGGCAGGTCAAACAAAGACCAACCGCACATCAGGACAGGCTTTCCGGCACTCAGCATACTAATTATCGTTGATATCTGTCCTGAACTCAGACCTTGTTTTCTCACTTTTGACACGTTAGTATATCCCAAATCCTCAAGTCCATTCACTACGGCGGCTGGCATCGTTCCGGTTCCATCCCATCGTTTTATTATGTTGTCAAGCTCATAAAAAACTGCAGATGTGAGCATATATCGGGTCCTAAAAAAAGATACATTATCACTAACTGCCGGTGTTCCATGCGAATTAATGACGCCGGAATCTATTAATGTGATTAGGTTCAACTTTTGCGCCTCGGTCAGATTTGAAGGAATTGAAGAACTGTTCGTAAAATAGTCGCTTGTCTGAACATACACCCAGGCATAACTCGTTCCATTGGTGAATGAGTACCTGTAACCTGCTCCGTTTTCCGTGTTACAATTACTGTAATTCAAGGCCGAGAAGTCAACCGTAAGATTCGGATAGTTGTTGTACGCCATTATCATGGAAATGGCTGTAGAAGCGCAACCGTTGATTACAAATGTGTCATTATCCTTGTGGCAATAGGTAATGTTCTGGCCAAAATCGTAATTGGAACCAAGAAGAGGTGATATGTCTATGGTATAGGATTTTGTGGATTCATATTCCTCCGCCTCACCTACGCCATACAATGCTCCGACGACACACATTTTAAGAAGACATTCCGGAGGAATACCTGTACTCAATATTTCGTGCTCAAAACTTTCCGCGCCATTCTGTTGCTTATTCTTCATGGATGCCAAATCGGCAGACATAATGCTTTCCCAATCGGTATTTCCTTCTTCTATGACGGCAATTATAGGCGCGACATCGGAATTCGCGCCAAGGATAGCAAAACCATTTTCACCATCAAAGTTTACCAAATAAGCATCAGGGCTGTTTGAATTGGAACGATTCGAATAATGTGGCTCCACCGAAGTAATAACCCTTTCTTCACCTCCGGCTGTCTTTGTCATCTGTGTCTCAGTTAAAAATGCGTTTAAGTTTTTAATCGCATCCTCGACTGAAACAACACCAGGAGTTGCTGTATTATTCTCATTCTGAATTAGTCCCGATTCTACAGTCTTCGAGCATGCGCAAAGCAGGCTTAGAAGAATAGCGATAAAGCTAAATGGAATAATAATGCTTTTTGCTTTCATAATAAAAAGATTAAAGGTTATTAATGTATGGTTTAATTATTATATGATTTCAAACTCCCCGTAATACTGGGTTCAGCTAAGTGATTCTTTTCTTTCAAAGATAACGCATAAATGACCAGGTGTGTTATTTCTCAGTCTGTACAGTGCCGTTTGGGACTTATTGATTTACAATGTGTTACGGCGGCCTCAAAAAGAGCAATCTGTACAACACCGCTTTTGGGGAAGAAAACGAGCTTCCTACAGCGTAAAGGAACCATAGTAGCTGTTTCCGCCGCTCGATACGATACTGATTACATAGTATCCCGAATCTCCGGAGATGGGTATGCACTCATACCCTATTGATGAGTCAACTGTCGACGACACCGTCTCGCCGGAAGTAGTGTTGATCACCGTAATTGTAAGGTTACCGAGATTGGACGAAAAAGTGAAATTCAGACATGCCGTTTGTTCGGAATACGAACAATAAATATCACTCATGCCCGGTGACTTCGGCTGGGGATTGTCTGGAGTCGGATTGACAACAATGATAGGGATTGACGGTCCTTGCTCAGAAAATCCGGTTCTTGCATTAATGCCAATATTCGTCAAGCAGAATACGGACAGGATTAAGACTAGTAACTTTTTCATGACTTCGTTTTTTACAAAGTTCGCTTTAAAAAAACGAAACTCAAAAAAAACGAAATGACAATTATGGCATTAACTAATTGATATTCAATGATGTATTTTTGCGCAAAATGACAGCCCTAAGAATTCGTCTTTTTATAGGAGACAAAATACTTCAAGATGTCACTCTTCCGCTCGAAATCGGATGCTTCTATCTTTTCCTTCAGCCTGCGAATTCTGGTGGCGATATTCTCTTTCGATGTTTTCATCAAAAGACTCATTGACGTGTTGGACAGTCCTGCAATCTTATAGGCGAGTAGGGCACAATCCTGCATTGTGAAATTATCTATCTTGTTTTCGGCCAGGCTTATCAATCCATTGTTTTGCGCGTCAAGAGAAGCAATAAACTGATTCATCAGTTCTGTCCCCGGAGCGAAACGGTTCATGGTCGTTTGGAATTCCTTCAGCAGAGAGGCAGATTTATCCACGTGTGGCTCATAGTAATTCATGCAGAGATTGTTCAACATGCCGGCGAATAGTCTCATTGAAGGATCTGCTCCTGCAGAAGTTGCTACTACTCCCAGTTTTTCTTCCAAATCTTCAATGGCCGACTGATACTGCTCTAACTTAAAGTTTACAATGTTAAGCCGATTCTTGTATGAATCCCACATATTCTTAATCAGCAACACCAACAACGCCAGGACCAGAACACCTGTGATAAGAATCATCGTTGTTTTGGCATGCAGCTTCTCTACTTGTGTCTCTGCAATGACCAATTCACTTTTTTCCCGTTCGTGTAAAGCCTTGTTTGCATATTGCCTGCACACTTCCTTGAAAACAGAATCCACGTAAGACACAACATCCTCAAGATGTCCCAGTGCGATGTCGTCATCACGCCTTTCATTTACATATTCAACATACGATATGTCTGCCAAATCTTTTGCACTCAGCGCCAATTCTTTGGCTTTCTGAATATAAGAGTATCCCTCTCGTTTTTTTCCTGTAGAGAAACACGCCTGGG
Organism: uncultured Bacteroidales bacterium; assembly: GCA_946185745.1. Classification (GTDB taxonomy): domain Bacteria; phylum Bacteroidota; class Bacteroidia; order Bacteroidales; family UBA932; genus Cryptobacteroides. The sequence continues at coordinate 5,496 of CAMHKQ010000005.1, read as the reverse complement.
CCATTTTTGATGCGGAGTAGGCAGAGAAACGGTGATTGTACGGTTCGTTTATGGCCTCCTTAAAGGAAGAGTAGGCTTTTTCCGGATAGAAATAGTCTTGCCGCAGACATAGATAAGCATAACCGATAAGGCACCGGGCATGAAAAGCTTTGTCGTCATTGATGGCCAGCATTTCCTTGTATGCACTATCGGCTTGTGAATTCTTGCCGGCATTGCCGCTCTCCATGGCATACTGCAGTTTTGCATATTTCGAATGCTCAGGGTAACCCGCTTTGTCGAAGTATGTAAAAGCGTTTCGATAGTTTTCAAGTCCATCATCATGGAGGAATATGGAAGAATAAATATTCCCTATGCCTCTTGACGCCATCCCCGCATAGAACCAGTCCTGCTGTGCGTCAGCAAGGTCGCGCGCTGCTGCGAAACTCAGGATGGCTCCGGACAAATCTCCGCTGTCGTACTGCTGATCACCGTAGTAGTATTGCGCCAGCATGCGATGACGCTTGCTACCATGCGTACGGTACCATTCTGCGGCGTCTTCGGCTTCATCGAGATAACGGCCGTCATCCACATTGTTTTTGTCAAGGGCCCAAGCCGTAAGCAGCTTAAAATGAGCCTTGTCCGGCTTGCGGGAAAGACGCAGAGTATCAAAGGCCTGAAGGATGGCCAGTGCGCTGTCCGGCCGCTCCTGGATGTAGGACTCGATGTCGTCCAGTTCTGCGGAAACCGCCCCGTTCCCGCACGAAAGCAGAGGGAGCAGGGCGATTGCGGCGAGTATGAGTATTCTTAGTTTCACTGTTTGCCCAGTTGCGATAGCTCTTCCTCTGGTAGGCCCGTCGCCTGCACTACAGTTTCCATAGGTACGCCGAGTTTCAGAAAGTTTCTGGCAGTCTCAAGTTTGGCCTCTATACGGCCTTTTTCAAGACCTTTCTTTTCGCCTTTCTCCTCGGCGAAGGCCACGGCATTCATCCAGTCGTTCTCGTTCATGATGCTTTCCCTGTAAGTTTTTTGCTTCTCCTCCGGCAGCCGCGCTATCTCCGCGGCCCTGAAGAACATCTCGAACACCCTGTCCTGCAGTTCTTTCGACCGCTCGTCAAGCCGCCTGAGGTTCTTCAGCAAATATAACCACTTTTCAAGAATGTTGTCCAGTTCGCCCGCGTCTTTACCGAACTTCTCCACCGCAATGTACGCAAAGCGGTAAAGGCTCGTCATGCGCCTGCCGTCCACATCCTCCCGGAGCGAGAATGTGTGGATGTAGCTGTCATCATTCCAGTCGAAGTCGGCAATCTTTTCAGGCGGTTATGCCCGCGCGAATAATGTCCGCCCCTATCTGAACACGATATTCCTGCAGCCGAGGGCGGTGAGGAGCTTCTCCACTACGGCGCGGCCCTGGGCGGAGGCTTCCTGCATGCAGTTGTCCGCGAGGCTGCTGATCAGCATCTCGTTATTGGCCTTGGCCCGCAACGCATTCATCTCCACATAGTTCCATTCCCCCGACTGGATGGGAACCCGCATCCTTGCCTCGTCCACATAGTGCCCGTCCTCGTTGAGGATGCTGATGGGCGGCAGTGTCACGAAGGTGCTGTCCCCCACCACCGAAACCACCTCGTATTTCACCCCGGTGAAGTCGTATCCCAGGTTGAGCTGCGCCGGATAGACGGCGTAAATCTTCCTGTATACCGGCCCGAAGAGGGTGTAGTCGGTGCGGGTGGAACCCACGACTATTTCCTTGTAGACGCTCATGACCTTGAGCTGGCCGGTGGGCGAGATGTCGCTCACGGTGACCGGGCTGTACACGGTTTCGCGCCCGGCATGCAGAAACGGCCTCCCGCAGGAGCGGAAGGCGAAATAGGCCGCAAGACCAATGGCCAGTATCGCGGCCGCGCCGAACAGTGTCCTCCTGAGTTTCCTTTTCATGGCGTCAGTCCAGTTTCAGGAAAGTTCCGTATTGTGCCGCGGTGTAGTCGGGAATATCCACCACCACGTTGGTATAACCCAGTTTCTCGCATATGCCCGCGAGCATCCGGGCGGCCTCTTCCTGGGCCGGGCGCACCAGGTCCATCTGCGGCAGCGCATCCTTTATGCGGTCACGGCCTTTGAGCGCGATGCGCGCGATTTCATCTTCCGAAAAATCGTAGCGGAAGGGCGCCACCTCCGTGATGATGCGGCTGTTGTCGATGGCGGTGCTCTCGATTTCGATGACGGGCGGCGGCAGCGTGATGTGGATGGAGTTGTCGGTGCGGTCGATGATGACCGTCTCTATCCGGGAGAGATCCACCCCCGCCTTGAGGGTGGCGCTCACCGGGACCAGAACCACCCGGTCGCCGAAGTAGCGTTTGATGGAGCCGGGTTCGTCCTGCTCGGTTACTATCACCTGGGCCTTGGCCTTCACGGTATACAGCACCGGAGCGAGGTTCACCTCCCTCACGATCTCGGCCTTTATCTCCTCAGGCTCCTTTCCCCTCCGGCAGGAGGGGACGAGCAGAAGGCAGATGGTCAGCAAGGAGATGAAACCGGTCTTTTTCATGACAGTGTCCGGAAGCTATTTGCGGAAATTGTATCCCAGCAGCTCCAGGATATTCTCCTGGTGCGATTTGAGACCGGCGCTGAAACGCTCGTAGTCGCGGTTTTCTTCGGTGCACCACTGCACTTCCGAAAGCGCCAGCATGCGCGGGAGCAGCATGTATTCCAGATGCTCGGGAGTGGCGATGTACTCAGTCCACAGGTTGGCCTGGACGCCGAGGATGTGCTTCTGCATCTCGGGGGATATCTTGTCCATGGGGTCGAAGGAGTAGACCTTTTCCGTGGGGACGAAGCCGCCGATTCCGAGAGGCTCGCCGTCTTCCACGCCGTTCTCGGACTGGTAGTAGTCGAAGTACATGTGGCTGTTGGGCGTCATGATCACGTCGAAGCCCCTGTTGGCAGCCTCGATGCCGCCGTCGGCGCCGCGCCACGACATAACGGTGGCTCCGGGAGCCAGCTCGCCTTCGAGGATCTCATCCCAGCCGATAATCTTGCGGCCCTTGCCTTCCAGATACTTCTGGATGCGCGAGGTCACGTAGTTCTGCAGCTTCTGCTCCTTGGTGCCCTTCTCGTCGCTCTTCAGGCCGAGAGCCTTGATGCGCGCCTGGCACAGCGGGCACTTCTCCCAGCGCACCTTCGGGCATTCGTCGCCGCCGATGTGGATATATTCCGAGGGGAAGAGCTCGCACATCTCGTCCAGGACGCCCTCCAGGAAGGTGAAGGTGCTTTCCTTGCCCACGCAGAGCACGTCTTCCGACACGCCCCAGAGCGTCCACACCTCATAAGGTCCGCCGGTGCAGCCCAGCTGCGGATAGGTAGTGAGCGCCGCCACCATGTGGCCGGGAAGGTCGATTTCGGGGATGACAGTGATGCCCTTCTCCCAGGCGTATGCCACCACTTCCTTGATTTGCTCCTGGGTGTAGAAGCCGCCGTAGCGGATGCCGTCGTTGCTGGAGAAGTCCCTGCCGATCATGGTTCCGTTGCGGAAAGCGCCGACTTCGGTGAGCTCGGGGTATTTCTTTATCTCAATGCGCCAGCCCTGGTCGTCGGTGAGATGCCAGTGCAGGCGGTTGAGCTTGTAGAGGGCCATCACGTCGATGTACTTCTTGGTCTCCTCCACGCTCCAGAAATGACGGCAGGGATCCATGTGCATGCCCCTGTAGGCGAAGCGCGGTCCGTCGGAGATGGTGCCGCACGGAACGGCCCACTTGCCCTGGGCGGCCTTGCCGGCGTAGTTGCCCACGGGAAGGATCTGCCTGAGCGTCTGGATGGCATAGAAGAAGCCGTTGTGGTCGGGAGCGGTAATCTTGATGCCCTTCCTGGTGGTTTCGATGACGTAGTTCTCGGGTGCGAGCGAGGAGTCCTTGAGCAGGAAGATGCCCTTGAGGCGGCTGATGTCGGTAGAGGCATCCACTCCGGTGGCGCTGGCGACGCTGCAGGTTTTTCCGCAGGCTGCGCTGATGTCATCCGCCAGCTTGTAGACGGCGTTCAGGGTGCGTTTTTCCAGGGAGGCGTCGAAATTGAACCCGGCTCCCCTGACGTTGAAGCTCCCACTGCCGAGGGTGATTTCCCGCGGGCGCGGAGTAATGTCGAGGGTCTCTCCTTCCTTGCAGGAGAGGGTGCATGCAGTCAGGACTGCGAAAGTAAGGGACAGCAGTTTTTTCATATATCAATAAATTATAAATCCTAACAGCCCTCCCGCCAGGATTAGCAGGATGGGATTGACCTTGAAAAGCAGCGAGGCCGCGAGCGAAACGGCCAGGATGGCCCACGACGTCCAGTCAGGGAAGTTCTCGGTGAGGACGCCCATCTCCCCGAAACCGAGCCTGAACATGAGCACCAGCGCAGCCGCGCCGATGAGCCCCGCCACCGCAGGCCTCAGCGCCGTCATGACGTTGCCGAAGAGCGGGGTGCTGCGGTACTTGTTGTAGAGGCGCACAATACCCCAGAAGATTATGAACGAAGGGAGCACCAGTGCGAAGGTGGCGATGGCGGAACCCGCGATGCCGGGGAGCGTGCCCCCGAAGCCGCGGCCTACCTCGAAGCCCACGTAGGTGGCGCAGTTGATGCCTATGGGCCCCGGCGTGGTCTGGGAGATTGCCACTATGTCGGTGAACTGCCCCTGGGAGATCCAGCCGAACTCGGTGACCACCTTGCTCTGGATGAGGGAAATCATGGCGCCTCCCCCGCCGAAATTGAAGAGCCCGATGAGGAAGAAGGTCCAGAACAGCTGCAGCAGGGTGACTGTCATTTCCTGACGCGCCCCTCCCTGGCGAGAGTAATGCCTGCCGCGACCACTATGGTCACCAATATGATATATATGGGCGAGAACTTGCAGAACGCCACCAGGAACAGGGTTGCCGCGCAGAGCAGCCACTGCCACCATTTCTTGCAGCCCTTTTTGGCCATGTTCACCGCCGGTACCAGGATAAGCCCCACCGCCACCGGCCGGATGCCGCGGAATATCCTTATTACCACGGGATTGTCTTTGAACGAGGTGAACACTATCGCAATCAGCAGGATGATGGCGAAGGATGGAAGGACGGCCCCAAGGGTTGCCGCGATGGCCCCCTTGAGCCCGCGGAGCCTGTAGCCGCTGTAGATGGCCATGTTTACCGCCAGCAGACCGGGGGCGCTCTGGGCCAGCACCACTATGTCGGGCAGCTCTTCTTCGCTTATCCAGCCCCGCTTGCGCATTGCCGCCTCGATGAGGGGAATCATGGCGTAACCTCCGCCGATGGTGAAGGTGCCGATGCCCGCGAAAACGGAAAAAATCTGCCAGAGTGAGGCTTTGGTCTGCATAGCTCTGCGAAGATAAGATAAAAAAAGCAAAAAAAAGTTTGGCGGTTTGTAAAAAGTGTGTATCTTTGCAGCCCCGTTTGAGAAAGGAACGGGAAAGATCCTTGATAATATTGGAAGATAAGTACAAGCAAGTACCGAGAACAAGTAAACGAGAGCGTTAATTTCTTTTAGGAA
>CAMHKQ010000004.1 GCA_946185745.1 uncultured Bacteroidales bacterium | reverse complement strand
TAACAAGGTAGCCGTACCGGAAGGTGTGGCTGGAACACCTCCTTTTTGGAGCATGAACACTGACGATGCTCGAGTGATACAAGGTTCAATCAAGGGACTCTTGTACTTATCTCCAATTATTATATAGTCTCTTAGCTCAGTTGGTTAGAGCGCCACACTGATAATGTGGAGGTCCGCGGTTCAACTCCGCGAGGGACTACAGTTTTTTTAATTGGGGCTATGCCGCCCCAAACCCCAGCGCCCTTATAGCCTTTCCGTATTTGCTAGCGCAAATACACGGCTCCGGGCGGTTGCCTGATGGCAACACGGGAACTCTATCGCCCCGGGGGTATAGCTCAGCTGGTAGAGCACATGCTTTGCAAGCATGGGGTCGCCGGTTCGAATCCGACTACCTCCACAAAAAAAGGCTCCGACGGAGACGTCGGAGCTTTTTTTTGTGGAGGTGGCGCCGCATTCGCGGCGCCTTTCCTCTAACCCCGCTGCTTCGCAGCTGCCCCCAGGGGCATGCCGTCTCCGCTTCGCTTCGCCGGGTGCCTCCCGGTCGTCGCATCGCTCCTCCCTCACGGCACGCGCCTGAAGGCGCCTCGGCCCTCCGGGCCTCGAACCGGGTTCCGTACACGTAGCCCCTCTGGTGTACGAACGGCCCGTCGAACTGCATTTTGTACACGAAAAGCCCCTCTGGTGTACGAACGGCTCGTCGAACCGCATTTCGTACACGAAAAGCCCTTCTGGTGTACAAACTGCCCGTCAACCAGCCACGAAATGGGGCGTTTTCGTGGCCGGGAGGTGTTTGAAATGCTTGTCGGCCACGCTTAAGGCTGAAAACGTGGCCGGGACGGGTCGGTTGGCCGTGCACCAGCGTTTGCGGCGGCATAGCCCCAATTATGAAGATAGGCGTGCCACGGAAGACCGGACAATGAGCGTTGTGGAAAGTGCCAGTTGGGTGACGGAATCGTTCTTGTTTTCAATGTAATCGAAAAGCAATTTTGCCGCCAGGTGGCCCATTTCTTCCACCGGCTGGCTGACGCGGGTCATCGGAGGGGTCATGTAGTCCAGGCTTAAGTGGTCGTCGAAAGAAATCAGGGAAATGTCGTCCGGAATGCGGTAGGATGTATCCTGAATGGCCTTGAGCGCACCCAACAGGATGGTATGGCTGAGGACGAAAATGGCCGTGGGGCGAACTGGACGGCTTAGCAGCAGTTTGGTCTCCAGATATCCGTTTTGGATGGAGAAGGCGTCCCCGACCACCAGAGCCTGATTTTCCAGGCCATACTTTTTCAAGGCACCGCGATAACCCTTCACCCGCGCCTTGTTCGGAACCGATTCGATATCTCCCTGGATGCAGGCAATCAGCTCGTGGCCGTTCTGTATCAATTTCTCCGTCGCATCAAATGCGCCCTTGTAATTGTTTGCGGTAACATACGGAATCATGGAATTCTCGAAATAACGGTCTACCAGCACCAGGGGGATGTTTTTCCGGATTTCTTCAAAATAGCGCGGATCGGATCCGCATGGCGCAGCTATGATTCCGTCCACCTTGCGGGACAGAAGGGCCCTCAGCGCATGCTGCTGGTTGCGTTCATCCTCCATGGAGTCCACGATAATGGTAGTATATCCCTGCTCCCTTGCTCCGGCTATGACTGCCGATGCAATATCTGCGAAATAGGGATTGGAAATGCTCGGCAAAACAAGGCCGATGGTGTTGGTTTTATTTTTGCGCAAACTTTGCGCAAGGAAACTCGGTACGTAACCGCACCTTCTGACCTCGGCCATAATGCGCTCCGAAGTGTCCTGGCTGATCCGGTATTTTTCTGTTTTACCGCTTAGTACTCGGGAGATTGTGGTCGTTGAAACACCAAGTCGTTCGGCAATGGATGAGAGGGTTTCTTTCATGGTTATCAGTGTGGTAGTTGCGCAACAAATTTAATAATTCTCGCGCAAATAATATAGTTATTGCGCTAAAAACTGAAAAAAATCCGCAAATTCTTGAAAATAATATGTGATTTCGGGAATATATTCTTTTACTTTTGCTCAAACGATTGCGCAAATCTTCAACCACAATACAAACACAGTATGAAAAAACAAATCCTGAACAGAACATGGGTTCTCTTGCTGACCCTTCTGCTCCCGCTGGGTCTGATGGCCCAGACGCGCAGCGTCCGGGGTGTCGTTACCGGTGATTCCGGGGATCCGCTTCCCGGCGTCGTCATTGTCGACCAGGTAAGCGGACGCGCCGCGTCCACCGCTCCTGACGGCTCCTACTCCATCGAAGCCGGGAAGGATGCCGTCCTTCAATTCCTCCTCATCGGATACAAGAAACTGGAAGTTCCCGTCGATGGACGTGAGCTCCTGAACGTCGTTCTGGAGGAGGAAATCACCCAGCTCGAGGACGTCGTCGTCATCGGTTACGGCCAGACGACCCGCAAGGAGGTGACCGGATCGGTCGCCAGCATCAAGAGCGATGATTTCCTGCAGGGAAGCAATTCCAGCCCGTATGACCTCATCAACGGCAAGATCGCCGGTCTGAGCATCATCCGCGGCGACGGCGGCGACCCGAACGGCAGCATCAGCATCCAGCTCCGCGGTACCACCTCCATGGCGGCAGGCGCCACCCCGCTTGTCATCATCGACAACGTCGCCGGCGGCAACCTGGAAAGCATCAACCCGGAGGAAATCGAATCCATCGACGTTCTGAAGGACGGTTCCGCAGCAGCTATTTATGGTACGCGCGGAACGAACGGCGTCATCCTGATCACCACCAAAAAGGGTGCAAAGGACGGCCGCATGAACGTGGACTTCTCGACATATGCCGGCATCCAGACCGTTAACCGCAAACTGGAAATGCTCTCCGCGGACGAATTCCGTCAGGTAATTGCAGACGGACATACAGGATTTGACGGGGGCGCCGATACGGACTGGCTGGACGCCATCACCCGCAAGGCACCGGTCACCCAGTACTACAACCTGGGAATCTCCGGAGGCAGCAGGAACCTGTCCTACCGTGCCGCCGTTTCCTATCAGGACGAGCAGGGCCTGGTCCTGCGCAGCGACCGCCAGGATCTCCGTGCGAGGCTGAACATCACCCAGACCGCCATCGACGACAGGCTTACGCTCAATTACAACTTCAATTATTCCAATCGTATCGGACATCCCACCGACCAGTGGGCAGTGCAGCAGGCAGTCCGCCGCAATCCGACCGAGCCCATCTATGACGAGAACGACACGGCGCACGGCGGTTACTACACCAACCTCGGCCCCTTCCAGTATTACAACCCGGTCGCACTCCTGAACGAAACGGAACAGGAAGACCGCAACCGCTTCTTCATGGGAAGCCTGCGCGCCACCCTCAAGCTTTCCGAGCTCTTTTCGGTGTCCGCCACCGGATCGGTCAACCAGTATTCCGGCAGCAACAGCAAGTACTGGACAAAATATTATCCTCAGGATGCGACCGTGAACGGTTCCGCGAGCATCAACAACTACTGGAACACGACCCGCCTGCTCGACCTGGAAGGCAACTACAAACAGCGGATAGGATACCATAACATCCAGGCCGTGGTCGGCTATTCCTATACCGACAACGAGTATGAGACAGCCTACATGTGGAACAAGGACTTCGACACCGACTACTTCTCCTGGCATAACATCGGTTCCGGCTCGGGCCTGATGAACGGACAGGCGAACATGTCTTCTTCCAAGCAGTCCAGCAAGCTCATAGCCTTCTTCGGCCGCGTCATGTACAACTATAAGGAAAAGTACCTCCTTTCCGTATCGGCCAGATATGAAGGCTCCTCCCGTTTCGGAGCCAATCATAAATGGGGCCTCTTCCCGGCCGTGAGCCTGGGCTGGCGCATCGACCAGGAAGACTTCATGAAAAACGTCAAATGGCTGGATGAACTCAAGTTCCGTGTAGGTTACGGTGTCACCGGCAACCAGGAAATCGCCAATTACCAGTCCCTGGCACGCCTGACCACGAGCGGCCGCTTCTATTACAACGGCTCCTGGCTCAATTCTTACGGCCCCGCCAGCAACAAGAACGACGACCTCAAGTGGGAGCGCAAGGGAGAGTTTAACGCAGGTATCGACTTTACGGTCCTGAAGGGGCGCCTCAGCGGAACCCTGGACTATTATGACCGTACCACCAGCGACCTGCTTTACACTTATTCCGTTCCGGTTCCGCCGAATCTCTACAGCAGGAAGTTCACGAATGTCGGTGTCATCAAGAATACCGGTATCGAGTTGACCCTGAACGCCATTCCGGTCAAGACCAAGGACTTCCAGTGGAATATGACACTGACCATGGCTCACAACAAGAACCTCCTCAAGAGCTTCTCCAATGACGACTATGCCATGCAGTACCTCGATCAGGGTTACATCAGCACGGACTTCAAGCAGTATGTCGAGCGCATTTACGAAGGCGAGCCGATAGGCAATTTCTACGGTCCCAAGTTCACCGGTATGGATGCGAACGGAAACGCCACCTATGAGGGCGTCGCCCCGGGTGAAGCGGTTTCCAGCGATGTATACCAAGTTATCGGAAACGCCTTCCCCGACCTCACCTTCGGCTGGTCCAACAACCTTGCGTACAAGCACTGGGACCTTTCCATGATGTGGCGCGGTTCCGTCGGCAACGACGTTGCCAACATACAGCGCCTGTTCTATGAAGGCTACTACTACTTCGGCGGAAAGAATATCCTCCGTTCAACTTTGGCTTCTCCGGACAATACCGGCCAGACCACCTGGTCTTCCCACTTCGTGGAGGACGGCTCCTTCCTGAAACTGTCCAATGTCACCCTTGCCTACAACTGGGCCCCCAAGGCTCCGTGGATCCAGAACCTGAAGGTATATGTGACCGGCCAGAATCTTCTCACGCTCACCAAGTATACAGGCGTGGATCCCGAAGTCAGCCTGAACGGCCTGGCTCCCGGCATCGCCTGGGATGAGTTCTATCCCTCCACAAGGACTTTCGTCCTGGGTGTAAACGTTACATTCTAAAACCATGTGCCTTATGAAAAAGATAATATACTCCCTGCTTTTCATCGGTGCCCTGTTCTGCGGCAATGCCTGCACGAACCTGGATGAAACCGTATATTCCGAACTGCCGGCAGACGGATTCTTCACCAATGAGGAGTCCCTCCTGAAAAACGTAGGCCGTGCCTACGCCTGGCTCTCCTCCAGTTCCTGGAGCAACGGCTACCTCCAGCACATGGGTGTCTGGATGAACGACATGGTGACCACGGACGAAGGCATCATCCCCTACCGCGAAGGCGGTCTTTGGTGGGACGACGGCGTTTGGATCCAGGATCATGAACACAGCTGGAACGAAGCCCACGACGGCGTATGGAGAACCTACAGCTTTGTCATGGACGGAGTCACCCGCTGCAACCAGATTCTGTACCAGATGGATGAGGCGAACGTGGAATTCGACGGAGCCGAAAAACTGGTGGCGGAAGTGAAGATGGTCCGTGCCTATCTGTACCTGAAGGGCATCGACTGGTTCCGCAACCTGCCGCTTGTCACGGATTTCACTGACACGGAACTGCCCTCCCAGGTCGCTCCGCAGACACTTTTCAATTTCATCGAAAGCGAAATCAACGAGAATGTCGGCTATCTGGAAGACGCCCCGACGGCGGAAAACTATGGCCGTGTGACCAAGGCTGCCGCCTATACGATGCTTGCAAAATTGTACATGAATGCCGATATTTGGGTCGGGAAAGCTATGTGGAGCGAAGCTGCAGCCGCCTGCGACAAGGTTATGGCCTATGGCTCCCTGAAGCTGGAAGACAATTATTTTACCAATTTCGCCGTGCACAACGAGAATTCTACTGAAACCATCTGGGCCATACCGCTGGAGGCAAGTGTCACCGGGACCTTCCCCCTGCACAACATCACCCTTCAGACCCTGAGTCAGCAGACCTTCAATATCTACAACTTCTGCTGGGATGGCGCCTGCGGTCTGGAATGGTTGTGGAATTCCTATGAAGATGGCGACTCCCGCCGCAACTCCTGGCTGGAAGGCCCGCAGTACGACAAGGCCGGCAATCCCCTCATGGTCAGCCCCGGCCGCCAGCTCACCTACACCCCGTTCGTGGGCCCCATCTACGACCAGGCTAATCCCGCCCTGCTGGATTCAGGCGTGCGTATGTGCAAGTGGGAATATGAAGACGGCCTGAGCTATCAGGCCATGAGCAACGACTTCCCGATCTACCGCCTGGCAGATATCTATCTCCTGAAGGCTGAGGCCATTATGCGCCAGAACGGCGGTAAGGCCAATGATGCGGCCGTCGAGCTTGCCAACCGCGTCCGCAACCGTGCCGGTGCCACCGCCTACACCACGTCCACACTCACTTTGGACGAGCTTCTGGAAGAGCGTGCGCGCGAACTCTGTTGGGAAGGACACCGCCGTCAGGACCAGGTCCGCTTCGGCACCTTCAGCAAGCCTTGGGACAATAAGACAAATACGGATTCCTACAGGGACATCTACCCCATCCCGCAGAGGGCGATGACAACCAACGCCAACCTGAAGCAGAATCCGGGTTATTGATAATAAGAATCTTATGTGCGTATTAGTTATCGGTAGTTCCAATACGGACCTTGTGGTTCACTCCAAACGGCTTCCCAAACCGGGAGAAACCGTGCTGGGCGGCACCTTTTTCCTCAATCCCGGGGGAAAAGGAGCCAATCAGGCGGTGGCGGCCGCAAGGCTCGGAAAGGACATCACCTTTTGTTGCAAGACCGGAGAAGACAACTATGGCAGGGATGCCCGCAAGCTGTTCGAAAAGGAAGGGCTTGACACCCGCTACGTGTTCAGTTCCCCCGACGTTCCGTCCGGCGTCGCTCTGATCACCGTAGACGAACATGCGGAAAACTGCATAGTCGTAGCCAGCGGAGCGAACCAGTGCATTACGCCTGAAGATATCGACCGGATTGAGGATTTCAGCCGCTACAGCCTGATTCTGGTGCAGCTGGAAATCCCCATGGAAACGGTGGAACACATCGCCCGTCTGGCCCGGAAGTACAGGATTCCCCTCATCCTGAATCCGGCACCCGCCCAGAACCTCTCTCCCGAACTGATGCATTCCGTGAGCATCATCACCCCGAATGAAACGGAGGCTGAACTGCTTACCGGCATCAAGATTACCGACGATGCCTCGGCTGTTTCCGCAGCCCGTGCGCTCCGGGAACTCGGCCCCGAAACCGCCATAATAACCCTCGGGGCGAAGGGCTCACTGGTGCACAACGGAAGCATGACGGAATTCGTCCCGGCCTTTCCCACCGAAGCCGTCGACACTACGGCTGCCGGAGATGTCTTCAACGGCGCACTCGCCGTGGGCCTGGATGAAGGCAAGGAACTGCGTGACGCCATCCGTTTCGCTTCGGCGGCCTCATCCATTGCAGTTACCCGGATGGGGGCCCAGTCATCGGCTCCCACACGTACAGAAGTTGAAAACAAATTGAACAATTAGAGGATGATGAAAAAAATATTACTCTCTTTTCTGGCACTGGGAGCCCTCGTAGCCTGCCAGACAGCCAAACAGACTCTTCCGTCCGAAGTGAAGATGTCCAAGGAAACCCTCCAGGACAAAATCAAGGGCGGCTGGGCCGGGCAGACCATCGGCTGCACCTACGGCGGTCCCACCGAGTTCCGCTATTCCGGCACGATGATCAACGACCATATAAATATCATGTACCCCGAGCATTACATCCAATGGTATTACGACAATGCTCCCGGCCTGTACGACGATATCTACATGGACCTGACTTTTGTGGAAGTATTTGATAAAGAAGGGCTTGATGCGCCGATTGAATCTTTTGCCAAAGCTTTCGCCTATGCCGGCTACCCGCTCTGGCATGCCAACCAGCAGGCCCGTTACAACATCCGGCAGGGAATCATGCCCCCGGAGAGCGGCCATTGGAAAAACAACCCGCATGCCGACGATATCGACTTCCAGATTGAAGCGGACTATGCCGGCATCATGGCTCCCGGCATGGTGAATGCGGCCGTAGGCTTCGCCGACGGAATCGGCCACCTCATGAATTACGGAGACGGCTGGTACGGAGGCGTTTACGTCGCCGCCATGTACGCTCTTGCCTTTGTGTCGGACGACATGGATTATGTTGTTGAGGAAGCGCTGAAAACCATTCCCGCGGAGAGCAAGTACCATCAGGCCATGGCCGATGTCATCGCATGGCACAAGGCATATCCCGACAACTGGGAAATCACATGGGCCCTCTGCCAGCGGAAATGGTCTTTCGATATCGGTTGTCCGGAAGGTGTTTACCAGCAGCTCAACATCGATGCGCTCATCAACAGCGCCTACATCCTCATCGGCCTGCTCTACGGCGAAAAGGATTTCTACAAGACCATCGACATCGCCACGAGGTGCGGCTGCGACTCCGACTGCAATCCTGCTTCGGCCGGCGGCATCCTCGGCGTAATGCTGGGATATGACGGCATACCGGAGTACTGGAAAAAGAACCTGTACGAGGTTGAGGACAGGAACTTCGCCTATACCGACATATCCCTGAACAAAGTTTATCAGATGTCCTTCAATCAGGCCCTGCAGGTTATTCAGCGGAACGGCGGCACCGTCGGGGAAGAAGATGTGACCATTGTCTGCCAGAAGCCCGAGACCGTCCGTCTGGAACAGTCCTTTACGGGTTTGTGGCCAGTTGAGGTGGTTCAGGTGAACAAGGATGTTGCCGATGCAGGAACGCTTTCTTTCGAAGGGACCGGCATCGTGGTCGGCTATTCCTTCTCCAGGGAGCGCTACGGCAGAATGGACCCCCAGTCTGAATATGTGGGCCTTGTAGACGTATTTGTGGATGGAGAACTGGCGGAAACCGTACATCTTCCTGCCGCCTCCAATTCCCGTAAGCAGGAACTGTATTACAACTATGACCTGCAGAAGGGACCGCACACGGTTTCCTTCAAGTGGACCAACCCTGATGGGAAACGTCCTCTCATCATCCGCTCCTGCGTCATCTATTCCGATCAACCGCAACTCGTTAAACACGAATAACAGCCATGTTTATAGTCAACAGTTATGCACTGGCAGTGATATTCTGCTTTATCACGATGCTGTGCTGGGGCTCCTGGGGTAACACCCAGAAGCTTGCCGCAAGGAGCTGGCGCTATGAGCTTTTCTATTGGGATTATGTCCTGGGCATGGTGCTTTTCGCGCTGCTTATCGCCTTTACCATGGGCTCCATAGGCAGCGAAGGACGCCCGTTCCTGGAGGACATCTCCCAGATAAGCTCCGCATCGTTCTGGAGCATCATCCTTGGAGGCGTGATCTTCAATGCGTCGAACATCCTCCTCTCGGCCTCCACCTCCATCGCCGGACTGGCAGTGGCCTTCCCGCTGGGCGTGGGCATCTCGCTGGTGCTCGGCACCGTAGTAAACTACATCGGCGCCCCGAAGGGTAACCCCTATATCCTGTTTGCCGGCATCGCCCTCATAGTCATTGCCATCATCTGCAACGGCGTGGCTTCGGGAAAGGTGCAGCAGGGAAAGAAGGAAGGGGCCTCCAAGGGCATCTGGCTGGCAGTGCTGGCAGGAACCCTGATGGCCTTCTTCTATCGCTTCGTGGCCAGGGCCATGGATCTGGACAACTTCAGCAATCCGGCTGCAGGCATGGCTACCCCGTACACCGCCATCGTCATATTCAGCATCGGCGTGCTGTTGAGCAACTTCCTGTTCAACTCGCTGGTCATGCGCTATCCATTTGTCGGAGAGAGGGTTACTTATAAAGAATACTTCAGCGGCTCGGCGAAAACCCACCTGGTGGGCATTCTCGGCGGCGCCATCTGGTGCCTGGGAACCGCTTTCAGCTATATCGCTTCCGGCAAGGCCGGTGCGGCCATTTCCTACGCCCTGGGACAGGGCGCGCCCATGGTCGCCGCCATCTGGGGCGTATTTGTCTGGAAGGAATTCAAAGGCGCAGGAAAGAAGGTTTACTGGCTCCTCGGGGTCATGTTCCTGCTCTTTATCTGCGGCCTTGCCCTGATTATCCGCTCCGGTAACTGATAACACACCCAATACTTTTCATTGATCGGCCCGTCTTGACCGTTTCCAAGGTCACGGACGGGCTATTATGTTGTTGGCAATCCATTCCAACGCGTCCTCCAGCGGGGTTTCCGTTACGATGTCGGGGGCGATGGGGTCGTCGCAGAACAGCTCGCCGGTGCGGGCAACGTCACAGCCTGTGGTGAGGACGAGCTGGTCGCCGCCGGGGAGAGGGAAAGGCTGGTTGGCCGATGCGTATCCGGCGGTGGGGCCACCGAATACACGCACATAATCCAGGCCGCGGAAGCAGATGAGCGTCGCCTCGCCGGAACTGGCAGTCCAATCATCTGTGAGAATGGCCACGGGGCATTCGATGCGGGGACGCTGATCTACGCCCGCCATCTTCACGGCATATGAAAGCGGAATCCACTGCGTGGACTTGCGCGTGCGGAAGCGGAGCGTCTGGTCGTCGTTGGGCAGGAAACGGTGCACTGCCGCAATCATGGGATACATGTTGCCGCCTGTGTTGCCCCTGAGGTCGATGACCACTCCGGGAATCTCCTCCGGAATGGCATCAAGTACCGCATTGGCGTACTTCAAGCCTTCGTCGTGATTGCCGGAGAATGCCGGCATCTTGATGACGGGAATCCCGCCGTCAGCTATTGTAACCGAGGGGGCAGGCCACTCGGAAGCGGCGTCTTCCTTTACGGTTCCGGAGAGTTTCAGGCCGGAATGCTTGCCTCCGGCGACCCTGGCGGCAGCACGAACAATTTCCTGCGCCTGCTCAAGGGATTCCGGCTCCGCCGACAGGGCTTCCGCCCGGGCCGCTTTCCACTCGGGGCCTTCCGCAAAGAGCCCCTGTTTGTCCATGATGCTTACGGCCTTGCGGACATACTGCCGGTTGCTGTCGCCGCAGGAAACGGCAAACAGAACACAGGAAAGGAAAATGATAAAACGTCTCATTTAACTTCGGTCAATTCTCCTGTAACAGAATCGATTATGAACCCGCGGACGGTAACGTCGGAGGGAATGAGGGGATGGTTCACGATGGCCGCGACCGTGTTGCGGACCGACTTATCCGTGTCGTGGAAGCCTTCCAACCAGTCGTTCAGGTCGATGTCGGTACGGTGGAGCTCGCTTTCCGGAATGCCCCGCCCCAGCATTTCTTCCTCTAAATGGTGGAAACTCATGTGGCAGGCGCCGCAGGTAGTGTGCGCCACGACCATAATCTCGGTAACACCCAGTTCATATACCGCAACTATGAGGCTTCGCATGGCGGAGTCCCACTGTGACGGAATCACGGCTCCGGCATTCTTGATGATCTTGGCGTCTCCGTTCTTGAGACCAAGTGCGTCCTGCAGCAGCACGGACAGCCGCGTGTCCATGCAGCTGAGGACTGCCAGCTTCTTGTCGGGGAACTTGTCCGTGATGTGCTTTTCATAGCCTTTGGAGGCTACGTATTCGCGGTTGAACGCGAGCACATTGTCAATGTTGCCCATATCTCGGCTACCACTTATCCCAGTGGATGTTGTCCGGATTCCACTTGTCTTTAGGAGCCGGATTTTCGGCGGGAACGCCTATCGGAATGATGCACAGAGGCGTGACGTCTTCGGGGATGCCGAGGGCTTCAGCAAGCGGAGCCACCCTTTCCATTGCGGGATATCCGGCAGTCCAGACGGCCCCGAGCCCGAGGGCGTGTGCGGCCAGCAGGATGTTCTCGGCCGCGGCGCTGCAGTCTTCATACCAGAAAATGTTCTCCGCTGGCTCTTCGGGTGCGTCGGGCTGCCCCCAGGGCTTGCGCATGTATTTGGTCTGGCCGCAGACGATGATGATGGCGCCGGCGCTGGTGTAGGCCTCGGGACGGAATCCGCCTCCGAACAGTTCGGCTATCCTGTCCTTGTCGGTGAGGACTACGAACCTCCAGGGCTGGACGTTCATGGCCGAAGGAGCTGCCATTCCGGCCTTGAGTATGGTCTCGAGCTGTTCCCTCGGAACGGCTTCCCCGTTGAAACTGCGGATGCTGGTGCGGGTCATGATGACATCCATTGCCGCAGGCACAGCTTCATTGCTGCCCTCTTTGCACCCGGCCAGCACTCCGGCTGCCAGGGCAATGACGATGAAAAGGTGTGATTTCATATCTGTTATAGTTGTTTGCAATAACGCAAATATAGCGGTTTTCCGATATTTATTCCTACCTTTATGGTATGAAAAAGATTGCTATGGTTATGGTTGCGCTGGCATTCGCCGCGCTGGCCTTCGCCGGGTGTTCGGCGGAGCAGAAGGAAATGTATACCCTGGAGAACGCTTCGGGAATGAAGGTGGTCGTGACGCCTTTCGGCGCGCGCATCGTGTCCGTGTTCGTGCCCGACAGGGACGGCAACATGCAGGATGTGGTGCTGGGCTTCGACGGCGAAATCAGCTACCATCCCGAATACAACCTCACCGACTTCGGGGCGACGATCGGGCGCTATGCCAACCGCATCGGCGGAGGCCGCCTGGAGATCGACGGCAAAGAGTACCGGCTGCCGCAGAACAACTTCGGCCACTGCCTCCACGGCGGCCCCACTGGATGGCAGTATCAGCCCTACACGGTAGAAAAGGTCACCAAAAACAGCATCAGGCTGCGCGTCGATTCTCCCGACGGCGACAACAATTTCCCCGGGAACGTCACCGCGAAGGTCACCTATACACTCACGCCGAAAAATGCCATAGACATTAAGTATGAGGCGGTTACCGACGCCCCCACCGTGGTCAACATGACCAATCACTCCTACTTCAACCTGAACGGCAACCCGGAACTTACGGTAGAGAACTGCATCCTCACCGTAAACGCCGACTGCTTCACCCCGGTCGATTCCACCTTCATGACAACGGGCGAAATCCTCCCCGTCGAGGGCACCCCGATGGACTTCAGGACCGGCGTGGAAATCGGAAATGTCGTGGGCAACTTTGATTTCGAGCAGATCCGGAACGGCAGGGGCATAGACCACAACTGGTGCCTCAACACCTACAGGGACGGCAATGGCGACGACAGCGTGGTCGCAGCCAGTGTCTACAGTCCGCTTACTGGCATCAATCTGGACGTCTATACCGACGAGCCCGGCATCCAGGTATATTCAGGTAACTTCCTCGACGGCACGGTCATAGGCAAGAAGGGCATTGTATACGGCAAGCATGCCGCCATCTGCCTGGAAACCCAGAAGTATCCCGACACCCCCAACAAGCCCGAGTGGCCGTCAGCGCTCCTCCGCCCCGGCGAGAAGTACACCAGCCACACGGTCTATGCTTTCAGCGTGAGGTAGTTACTGAACTGTATGCTCCAACGCTATAAACTGCTGCAGACCAGCGGTTTCAAACTGACCGAAGCCGGAACCTCCAAATACTCTTGAAGATTTCGGCTTGGTGCCCCGGGCCGGGCTCGAACCGGCACGTCTTCATCAGACACAGGATTTTGAGTCCAGCGCGTCTACCAATTCCGCCACCGGGGCTACAGGGTTGCAAATATAGATAAAAAAACGGAAACTGCTGCGCTGGACGAAAGTTCGCATCAGCGAACCCGCCGAGGCGTGTATTTTTTGCGAAGCGAAAAATAAGGAAAGCCGGAAGGCGGCAAGGGGTTCGGGGGCGGCATAGCCCCCGACATGGATAGGTCCAGCGCGTCTACCAATTCCGCCACCGGGGCTACAGGGTTGCAAATATAGATAAAAAAACGGAAACTGCTGCGCTGGACGAAAGTTCGCATCAGCGAACCCGCCGAGGCGTGTATTTTTTGCGAAGCGAAAAATTGCTACTTTTGTACATTATGACCATCCAAGAGGCTTTGGCGGCACACAAGCAGATTTTCATAGTGTGCGACCGCAATGTTGAAGGATTCGCCCGCTTCCTCGGCGACTATCCCCTGCTCGCAATAGACACTTCAGAGGAGCTGAAAACCATGGACAGCGTCCTCGGCATCTGCCGCTGGCTGCTCGAACAGGGCGCGGACAGGGGCGCTCTGGTGCTGGCGGCGGGCGGCGGCATCACCACCGACATGGTAGGCTTCGCCGCTTCTATCTACAAACGCGGCATAGACTACGCAAACATCCCCACCACGCTGCTGGCGCAGGTAGACGCCTCCATCGGAGGAAAGACCGGCGTAAACCTCGACTCGTACAAGAACATACTCGGCACCTTCCGGCAGCCCGAATTCACCTATATCTTCCCCGACGTGCTCAGGTCGCTGCCCCGCCGCGAGTTCCTTTCCGGCGTGGCGGAGATGCTCAAAACGTTCATTATCAAAGATTTGAACGGCGGCTACGAAAAGACGGTCCGCCTCGTCGGCGAATACGTCAGCGGCGGCGTCAACCCGGCCTGCACCGCCGAAGGGCTAACCGAACTGTCCGCCCTCATCCAGGACGCATCGAACGTGAAGCAGGACATCGTGGACAAGGATCCTCTCGAAAAGGGGGAGAGGCGCAAGCTCAACCTCGGGCACACATGGGGGCACGCCATCGAGTGGTGGCAGCGGACACACGCCGCGGAAGGCAGGCAACTCTCTCACGGAGAGGCAGTTGCAATAGGCATAGTCCAGGCTGCACGGCGCTCCGAGGAGCTCGGCCTGACCGAAAAGGGCCTCGCCGCCAGACTCAAGGCCGACTTCGAATCCTGCGGCCTTCCCACCGAACTGCCCTGCCCGGAGAGCGAACTCTTCAAGGCCATGGAAAAAGACAAGAAAGCCGAAGGCGGCAAAATCCGCTTCGTCCTTCCTGTCAAAATCGGCAAGGTTGTAGTTAAAAGCCTGCCAATATAAAAATCACAACATTTTGTGATTTATTTATTGTTTTTCTCTTCCTTATTCTTTATTTTTGCAAAAATCACAATATAATGTGATATGAAGACGGTCGGAAAACAAATAAAAGAAAGGAGAAAAAACCTGCACATCACCCAGCGGCAGCTGGCAGAGCTCTCCGGCGTCGGAATCAATACGCTCACCAAAATCGAACGCGACGAGGGGAACCCGCGCCTTATGATTCTGAATAGAATCCTGGACACTCTGGGGCTCGTCCTAACTACCAGTGTTAAATCAATTGATGAGTCATGAGGCAGGCTGTTGTGTACAATAACGGCCGCTTGGCCGGCATTTTGACGGAAAATTCCGCCTCAGACTACGTATTTCGTTACGAGGACAGCTATTATACCGACAAAAGCGCACCGGCAATCAGCCTGACACTCCCGAAAAGCAGGCAGGAGTACCGGCAGGCTTTTCTGTTTCCTTTTTTCGCCAACATGCTCTCAGAAGGTCACAACAGGATTGTGCAGGCGCGGATTCACAAGCTGGACCGCTCGGACGACTTCGGTGTGCTGCTCGCCACAGCCCACACGGATACTCCGGGAGCAATCACAGTGAAAGCGCTATGACACAGATTCCATTTCGACAGTATAGTGCTTCCCAACTAAGGAGACTGACCGGCGGTGCTTCTGTTTCTCCCATTCTCCCTTTCGAGAGTCCTGCTAATGAAATAGGCCGTTTGAATGATAACCGTGGCAGGATTTCCCTCTCCGGGGCGCAAAGCAAATATTCCGTCGTAGTTCGGAACGGTCAGTTTCAACTCACTGAAGCAGGAGAGCAGGGTACTCATATCCTCAAACCGGCTCTCTCCGATTTCGACAACAGGGCCGACAGCCCGGCAAACGAACACCTTACGATGCAGATTGCAGAGCGGGTTTTCAAAATAGAGACACCAGCCAATGCTCTCTGTTTCTTCCGGAACGGAGAGGCGGGATACATTATCCGCCGCTACGACATAGCCCCGGACGGCACAAAAATCCAACAGGAAGACTTCGCTTCTCTTGCCGGAATATCCGCCAGCACGCATGGAGGAGATTATAAATATACCGCACTGAGTTACGAAGAAATGGGAGAATTGATCAGAGAGTATCTTCCTGCGTGGAAAATCGAAATGGTGAAGTTTTTCGATTTGGTTCTATTCAATTTCCTGTTTTCCAACGGGGATGCTCACATAAAGAATTTCTCCGTTATCATGAATCCTGCCGGTGATTATCGGCTGTCTCCGGCGTATGATCTTCTTGACACGCACATTCATCTTCCCGACGATAGCATTTTTGCGCTTCAGAAAGGATTATTTGCCGACGGTAGGACGTTCACTCTTGGTATCGGATACAAAGATTTCCTGGAATTCGGGATTGCTTTGGGAATCCCGGAAAGAATTGTCGTGCGCGAACTGGACCGTTTCGCTGCAGATTATCCCGCAATTGAGGCGATGGTCCGGACGTCCTTCCTTTCGGAAGATGTGAAACATGCTTACTATGGGCATTACCGCACACGGTTAATGTCCTATCTGAGGGCGTAGCCGGTTCGAGCCAGGCCCGGGGCGTGCGCGCTGAACTCCGGACGTGAGATAAGCAGATTAATGTTATATTTGCAGAGTATTAAACTGTGCGGCCAATATGATTTGTACGGTAATCCAACGCAAGACATACGAGGAGATTCTCTCCCTTCTCGACGACCCGTGGATTGAACTTGCGGAGATCCGCCTGGACCTTTGCTCCCTTTCCGACGAGGAGACGGAAAACCTTTTCTCCGATACCGACACCCCGCTGATAGCCACCTGCCGCATCGATGGCGTAGGGGAAGAGGAAGCGGAAAGAAGGCTCTCCCTCGCCATCAGGGCCGGGGCCCGTTACGCCGACCTGGAGCTGGAGGCTTCTTCCACGTTTTCCAAGCGTTTCCGCGACCTCTGCCGCGAGTGCGGCACGGAGATTATCCGTTCATATCACAATTTTCAGGAAACACCGTCACTCGAATATCTGCAGCAGGTGAAGGCCCGTTGCTTCCGCTATGGCGCCGACATTGCCAAGATAGCCACAACCGCTTCATCTGCAGATGATTGCAAGCTCCTGGAGGAGCTGTATAATACTGAAAGCGGGCCGATGGTGGCCTTCGCGATGGGCGCCCAGGGCCGCCGGTCCCGCATCGACTGCCTGCGCCTCGGCGCCCCGTTCACCTACGCCGCGCTCTCCGAAGACCTATCCACCGCAGCGGGACAGTATACCTTCGAGGAGATGCACCGCAAAGTGTACGGCAATTTCCGCGGCTTCTGGCGCGTCGGCGACCTTACCGTGCCGGCTTCCAAGAGCTTCGCCCAGCGCGCCATCATCTGCGCGGCGCTCGCCAAGGGGCGCAGCCATCTTCACGGATACACCCCCTGCGAGGATTCTGAGAACGCCATCAGGGTGGCCCAGACGCTGGGGGCGAAAATCCGCCGCGACGGCACCACCCTCACCATCGACGGCACCGGTGCTGCCCGGACTTCTCTGGATGAGCTGAATACCGGCGAAAGCGGCCTGCTCACCCGCCTCTGCATCCCGGTAATGGCGGTGCTGAACGACCGCCCGCTCACCATACTCGGCGAAAAAACCCTGCTGCAGCGCCCCCTGAAAGGGGTGCAGAGCATCATGGCCTCGTTCGGAGTGCCGGTGCGCAGCGAGAAGGTCCCCATGGAAATCACCCCGCCGCTCATTCCCGGCAACGCCGAAATCTCCGGCCGCGACGGCTCGCAGCTCATCAGCGGCCTCATGGCCGCCCTGCCCCTGTGCGGAAAGAACTCCAACATCTACGTATCCGAGCCCAAGAGCATCCCCTACATGTTCATCACCGAAGACGTGCTGGGCAAGTTCGGGGTGCGCATCAAGGCCGAGATGGAAGGGGACGAGAGAATGCTGGAAGAGCAGGACTGGAGCGGCTGCAGCCAGGTGAGCTTCTCCATAAAGGGAGGGCAGTCCTACAAGGCTGCCGACCTCGACATCGAGGGCGACTGGAGTGCCGGTGCGGTGTTCCTGGTGGCGGGCGCCATTTTCGGAAAGGCCGAGGTGACAGGGCTCAACACCGACTCGCTGCAGGCCGATCTGGCCATAGCCGACATTCTGGTGCAGGCCGGCGCGGTAGTATCCGAACTGGACGGCTCGGTATGCGTGAGCAAGGCTCCGCTGGAGAGCTTCGACGCCGACCTGGGCAACGCCCCCGACCTCTTCCCCATCTGCTCGGTGCTTGCCGCCTTCTGCGACGGCATCACCACCCTGAGGGGCGTAGGCCGCCTGCACGACAAGGAAAGCGACCGTGCCGTGGCCATCCTGGAGATGCTGGCCCGTTTCGGCGTCAGGGCCCAGATAGTGGAGGATGAACTGCAGATAGAAGGGCGCAATCTCAGCTCCCGCATAGTCAGCGGCGACCTGCTCAAGGGCGGCAGTTTCACCACCCACCACGACCACCGCATGGCCATGGCGCTCAAGATAGCGTCGATGGGAGCCGATTCGCCGGTGGCGCTCGACGACGCCGATTGCGTGGCCAAGTCTTTCCCCGGATTCTGGGAATTGTTTGATTATTAAAATTACTATCTTCGCTACATGGACAGTTTCGGACAGTTTTTCAAGGTTACCGTTTTCGGCGAGTCGCACGGACCGGCCATAGGAGTCACTCTGGACGGAGTCCCCGAAAACATAGAGCTTTACGAAGAAGATTTCGAGGAGGATATAGCAAGGAGGGCGCCCGGGCGCAAGGGAACCACCGCGCGCAAGGAGGCCGACAGGGCCAGGATACTCAGCGGCGTCTATAACGGTTATACTACCGGCTCGCCCCTCACCATCATATTCTGGAACTCAAACGTGGAAAGCCGGGATTATCTTCAGTTCGACGACATCCCGCGTCCCGGCCATGCCGACCTGGTGGCCAACATCAAATACAATTTTGCCAACGACCCGCGCGGCGGCGGTCATTTCAGCGGCCGCCTCACCCTTCCCATAGTTGCTGCCGGCGTGGTCGCCAAGAAAATCCTCGCCTCCCAGTTCAATCCCGAGCCGCTTCCGGAAGGCGCTCCCGAGTCGACATACGAGGTCGGCGAAAGGGAGGGTGTCGACTTCTCGAAGCTTCCCCAGGCCCGTATGCAGGCTGCGGAAGAGCAGATTGAGCGCCGCGACGTCACCATCCATGCCGAACTGCTCGAAATCGGCGGCGAACGCGACAGCAGCAAATGGGACGACCTGCTCGACAAGACCGCCAAGGAGGGCGACTCCCTGGGCGGCATCATCGAATGCCGTGTAGAAGGGCTGCCGATAGGCTTCGGTGAGCCTTTCTGGGACAGCATGGAATCGCTCCTGTCGCATGCCATGTTCAGCATCCCCGGAATCCGCGGGATAGAGTTCGGCGACGGGTTCACAGCTGCGCGCATGCGCGGTTCCGAGCACAACGACCCCTGGGGGCCGGAAGGTCCGCGCAAGAACGGGGCCGGAGGCATCAACGGCGGGCTTTCCAACGGCGGTCCCATCATCTTCAGGGTTGCTGTGAAGCCCACTTCCAGCATCGCTGCGCCGCAGAAAACCTGGAACTTCGCCAAGAAGAAAGAGGACATCCTGCAGATTACCGGCCGGCACGACGTGTGCTTCGCGCTCCGCACCCCGGTGGTGGTCGAGGCCATGACCGCGATTGTGCTGGCCGACCTTCTCTGACAGGCATCCTTTAAATATTATTTTGTATCTTTGCAGACTATTGTCATGCACAGGTATGGACGAGCATCAACTTCTTAAGGACATAGCGGAAAAGGAATACGGCGAAGGGTTTGTAACGGACATCCGGCAGGAGTTCATTCCCAAGGGGCTTAACGAAGACATAGTCAGGCTCATTTCCTCCAAGAAGGATGAGCCGGAATGGCTGTTGGAGTTCAGGCTCGATTCGTTCCGCAAGTGGCAGAAAATGACGCCTCCCAGGTGGGGCCACCTCAGCCGCCTGCCCGAGATAGACTTCCAGGACATAATCTACTACGCCGCCCCGAAGCGCGACGAGGATGCTCCGACCGAAATAGATCCGGAGCTCAAGAAGACCTTCGACAAGCTCGGCATCCCGGTAGGCGAGCAGGAGGCCCTGGCCGGCGTGCGCGGCACCACCGCGGTCGATGCGGTATTCGATTCCGTGTCGGTGAGCACCACCTTCCGCAAGACACTCCTCGAAAAGGGAATAATATTCTGCAGCTTCGGCGAAGCCGTAAAGGAATATCCCGACCTGGTCCGGAAATATCTGGCCAAGGTGGTTCCCAACGGGGACAATTTCTATGCTGCGCTCAACAGCGCGGTGTTCTCGGACGGCTCTTTCTGCTACATCCCGAAGGGAGTCAAGTGCCCGATGGACCTCAGCAGCTATTTCCGCATCAACGCCGCGGGCACGGGCCAGTTCGAGCGTACCCTCATCGTGGCGGACGAAGGCTCCAGCGTGAGCTACATGGAAGGCTGCACCGCCCCCATGCGCGACGAGAACCAGCTTCACGCCGCAGTGGTGGAAATCATAGTGGAGAAAGACGCCGACGTCCGCTACAGCACCGTACAGAACTGGTATCCCGGCGACAAGGACGGCCGCGGCGGCATCCTCAACCTGGTCACCAAGAGGGGGATCTGCAAGGAAGGCGCCCACCTTAGCTGGACCCAGGTCGAGACCGGATCCGCCATAACCTGGAAATATCCTTCCACCATCCTGCAGGGCGACAACAGCACCTCCGAGTTCTACTCGGTGGCCCTGACCAACAACTGGCAGCAGGCCGACACCGGCACCAAGATGATTCATGTCGGCCGGAACACCCGCAGCCGCATCATCTCGAAAGGCATTTCAGCCGGTCACAGCGAGAACTCCTACCGGGGAATGGTGCGCATGCTTCCTGGTGCCGCGCACTCCCGGAACTACAGTGAATGCGACAGCCTGCTCATCGGCGACAAGTGCGGCGCGCACACTTTCCCGTTCATAGTCAACCAGAATCCCACCGCCGTGGTGGAGCATGAGGCCACCACCTCCAAGATAAGCGACGACCAGCTCTTTTACTGCAACCAGAGGGGCCTGAGCCCCGAGGAGGCCGTGGGCCTGATAGTGAACGGCTACGCCCGCGAGGTGCTGAGCCGCCTGCCCATGGAGTTCGCCGTGGAGGCGCAGAAGCTGCTCAGCGTAAACCTGGAAGGCGCAATAGGTTAATGGATTAAACGTTTAAAAGAACATATGAAACTTCTGGAAATAAACGATTTGCACGCTTCGGTCGAGGGCAAGGAAATCCTGAAGGGCGTGAACCTTGCCATCGGGGAAGGAGAGGTGCATGCGGTAATGGGCCCGAACGGGGCCGGAAAAAGCACTCTCGGGGCCGTCCTGACTGGCAGGCCCGGCTATGTCGTGACCGGCGGAAGCATCACTTTCAAGGGGCGCAACTTGCTGGAAATGAAGCCTGAAGAAAGGGCGTGGGCCGGCATCTTCATGAGCTTCCAGTATCCCATCGAGATCCCCGGCGTGAGCATCACCTCGTTCATGAAGAGCGCGGTGAACGCCAGGCGCAAGGCCCTCGGCAAGGACGAGTACACTCCCGCCGAGTTCCTCAAGCTCATGAAGGAGAAGATGGCCTTCGTGAAGATGAAGGGCGAGTTCGCCAAGCGCGAGGTCAATGTGGGCTTCAGCGGAGGCGAGAAAAAGCGCAACGAGATCTTCCAGATGGCTATGCTCGACCCGACCCTGAGCATCCTCGACGAGACCGACAGCGGCCTGGACGTGGATGCGCTCAAGACGGTGGCCGATGGCGTGAACGCCCTCAGGAGCCCCTCCAAATCCGCCATCGTGATAACCCATTACAAGCGTCTGCTCGAAATGGTCACCCCCGACAGGGTGCATGTCCTCCGTGAAGGCCGCATTGTCGCCGAGGGTGGCTTCGAACTGGTGGAACAGATTGACAATCAGGGATACGACAGCATCAGATGAAAAAGCTCTATATAGCCGGCATAGACGAGATTCCGCAGCAGACCACGCTCGAAGACAACGACGTGGTGCATCTTACCATCGTCTGCCCTCCCGGATACAGCGGCAATATCAATTTCAGCATCGATATCCTGCGCCCGGGGGTGGAACTTGACATGGCCGGCCTTTATTTCTGCAGCCGCGGCGAAAAACAGAACTTCGACATAAAAGTGCGCCATATGGTTGGCGGCGCCACCTCGCGCCAGCTTGTCAAGGGCATTGTCGGCGGCAATGGAAAGTGCGTTTTCAACGGGCTCATCTACGTGGCTCCGGACGCCCAGAAAACCAGGGCGTTCCAGGAAAGCCACGGCCTCGTGCTCACCGAGGGTTCGGTGGTGGAAACCCATCCCCAGCTCGAGATTTATGCCGACGACGTGGAGTGCTCGCACGGCGCCACCTGCGGCTATCTCAATGAAGATGAGCGCTTTTACATGCAGAGCCGCGGCATCCCCGAAGAGGAGGCGCGCCGCCTGCAGATCCTTTCGTTCCTCTCTCCCGTACTGTCCCGGCTTCCCAAGGACAGGCAGGATTATCTTCTGTCCCGGCTGTGATAGTATACCCGAACGTCAAGCTGAATCTCGGTCTCCGCGTGCTTGGAAAGCGCGGGGACGGCTATCATGAGCTTCAGACTGTGTTCGTGCCCTATTACGGTTTCTCCGACACCCTGGAAATAGTTCCCGCATCTTCATTTGAAATAGAGATAACCGGCTCCGAATACGGCGGATGGGAGCCCTCGGAAGACCTTACCGCGCGCGCCTGGAGGCTTCTCCGGGCCGATTTCGGCATAGGTCCGGTGCATATCTCGCTCGAGAAGAACAGTCCCGTTGGCGCCGGCCTCGGCGGCGGCTCGGCAGACGGCGCCTTCACCCTGGCCGCGCTCAACGACATGTTCTCCCTGGGGCTTTCCCTGGAAGCCCTCGCGGATTACGCCTCGTGCCTGGGCTCGGACTGCCCGTTTTTCATCTACAATTTCCCGATGTACGCCACCGGCCGCGGGGAAGTCCTCGAGCCGGTATCACTGCCGTTGGACGGCTGGCGCTTTGAGGTGGAGGTCCCGCGCGGAGTGCATGTGAGCACGAAGGAAGCGTATGCCTCCCTCGTTCCGTCGGGCGCTGCCGGAGCGGACTTGAAGAACACTCTTTCGTCAACCCCCGTGGAAAAGTGGAAAGATGTGATAGTCAACGACTTCGAGGCCTCCGTATTCCCGAAGCATCCGGAAATCCCGGCACTTAAACGGGAAATGTATTCCAGGGGTGCGGTTTTTGCTTCGATGAGCGGTTCGGGTTCCGCTGTATTTGGTATCTTCGCAGCCTCAAAAGACAAATGAAGACATTTCTGAGATATCTACCGGTGATACTGCTGCTCTTTTCAGCGGCGGTTCCCGGCATGTCCCAGGTGGTGGCGGACGACGAGGCAGCACGGGTTCTCCTGCAGAAAATCAACGAAAACCGTTCCCGGAACAATCCAGACGCCCGCCCGCAGTATACCATCCGTCTTTACGACAGGATGCACATCGGCTTCTCGCATCCCGAAGTGGTGCTTGACCGCCGGTTCATAGATAAAAGGTTCCCCTTCGCGAAAGACTACGTCACCACCTCCGCCGCCAACGGCGCTGAATATCTGCCTTCCCTCATTTCAGAGGCGGTGGCTGTGCGCCAGCACTCTTCCAACCCGCTGAAAGACAGCGAGGAAATCGTGGCAAACAGGGTTTCCGGGGTGAATCCCGACTACAACCTGCTGAGCCAGTTTACCGGCAGCGTGTATGTTAGGGCCAACTTCTACTCCGACTTCATCGACGCGCTGGGAATCAATTTCGTTTCCCCGCTGATCGCCGACGGCCTGCAGTATTACAGCTATCAGATAGTCGACACCGTATACACCGCCGGCCGGCCGGAACTCCTGGTGCGTTTCGCTCCCAGGCCGCTCGTGTCGTCTCCCGCATTCGAAGGGGAGATGTACATCGACCTCGAGGACTACGCCCTCAGGAGTATTCATGCAGACATGAGCAATGCGGTGAACGTCAATCATATACGCGACTTTATCCTGGACAGCAGCTTCAAGCGTCTGGAGGGTTCCGGCTGGTTCTTCGACGAAGACAGGCTCTTCGCCGACCTCAGCCTCTCCAAGAACGATTCCAGCAAAATCGTCTCCTTCCATGTCAACCGGGACATCACCTACGGCGAGCCCGACTTCGTGAGTCCGCTCGCCCAGAAGAGCACCGACGCACCGGCCAACGTGGCGCCCGATGCCGGGCATTATGACGAACGCTACTGGAATTCGGTAAGGCCCTCGCCTCTCTCCGAGGTCGAAGCCGGCATCTATCCCATGGTGGACAAGGTGCAGGGAACCAACTTGTACAAAACCCTTTATCATCTGATATACACGCTTGCCAACGGTTATATGGACATCGGTG
This sequence comes from uncultured Bacteroidales bacterium, assembly GCA_946185745.1. GTDB lineage: Bacteria > Bacteroidota > Bacteroidia > Bacteroidales > UBA932 > Cryptobacteroides. Next base: position 71,520 of record CAMHKQ010000004.1, on the reverse strand, counting down.
ACGTGGGCTTCGGTCCCTTCTACAAGTGGCTCAGCTTCAACAACACCGAAGGCATGAGGCCGCAGTTCGGTATCCGCAGTTCGAGGGACTGGAGCCATGAGGACCGCCTGTCCGCATATGTGGCATACGGCACCAAGGACAAGATTATCAAGGCAGGCACGGCGTGGGAGCATCTGTTCAGCACCGAACCCATGCGCAAGTTCATCATCGGCGCGAAATATGACCGTGTGCAGCTCGGCACCCCCAACGATGCGCTCTATTCGGGCAATTTCTTCTACTCGCTGCTAGGCGCCGGCACCAGCGACCGTTCGAGCCTCATTACGGAATACCGCGCCAGCTACGAACACGAGTTCTCGCCGTCCTACACCGCCACGGCAAAAATCGGCATGCGCCGCTACTTCCCCAGCGCTTCGGTGCCGCTCATCACTCCTGCAGGAGAGCCAGTCAAGAGTGTGGCTACCAATGAGTTGCATCTGATTTCCCGCATCTCCTGGAGCGAGACGGCATCGCGCGGCATCTACGAAAAGACGTATATCCGTTCCGATTATCCGGTGTTCACCATCGACCTCTGCGGCTCGGTTCCCGGCCTCCGCGATTTCGACTACGGCTATTTCCGCCCCGAGGCTTCGATGAACTGGAAGCTTTACACTCCGCCGCTGGGAGTCAGCGAAATCTACGTCAACGCCGGTACCCTGGTAGGGCAGGTGCCTTATACGTTCCTGCATATCCACGAAGGCAACAACACCTATCTCATCAACAAGCGCGCGTTCAGCACCATGCAGTATTTCGAGTTCGCCTCGGACAGCTGGGCCACCGTTTTCTGGAACCACTCCTTCGGAGGCTTCTTCCTCGGGAAGATTCCTCTCATCCGCAAGCTGGGGCTGCGCGAAGAGCTGACGCTCAGGTCGACCTGGGGGCATCTGTCCGACAAAAACAACGGCGACATCGCGCTGCTGCAGACAGGCACGGTGCAGGCTCCGCTGCTCTTCCCGGAAGGCATGAGGGCCCTCGGAAAGACCCCGTTCGTGGAGGTCGGCGCCGGCATCAGCAATATCTTCAGGGTGCTCAGGGTGGATTTCTTCTGGCGTCTCACCCACCGCGACGAGAATACCAAGAATTTCGCGGTCAACATCGGCGCCGAGTTGAAGTTTTAAAAATAATTGCTATCTTTGCGGTCCCCTCGAGCAGGGGACATTTTAATTATTAACTTTATCAAACAGATTCACAATGGCTGTTAAAATTCGTCTTCAGCGCCACGGTAAGAAGAATTTCGCATTCTTCCACATTGTTGTGGCCGATTCCCGCGCTCCGCGCGATGGTCGTTTCATCGAGCAGATTGGCTCCTATAACCCCAACACCAACCCCGCTTCGATCGTGCTCAATTCCGAGCGCGCTCTCGCATGGCTCAATGTTGGTGCCCAGCCGAGCCTGGTTTGCCGCCGCATCCTCTCCTATGAGGGTGTTCTCCTCCGCAAGCACCTCAACGGTGGTGTTGCAAAGGGTGCTCTCACCCAGGAGCAGGCAGATGCCAAGTGGAACGCATGGAAAGCACAGAGGGACGCAAAGGTAGAGGCAAAGGTCAACGGTCTCAAGAACGAGGCCATCGCCAAGGCCAAGGCCGCCGCTGCCGAAGAGCGCAAGGTCAATGAGGCCCGTGCCGAGGAACTCGCCAAGAAGGCCGCCAAGCTTGCCGAAGAGCAGGCCGCCGCTGCCAAGGCTGCTGCCGAAGAGGCTGCAGAGGAGGTTGCAGAAGCTGCCGAGGCTGCCGTCGAGGCTCCCGCAGAAGAGGCCGCTCCCGCTCCCGAGGCATAAACCTGCCTTTACTGAAAGAATTACCGCGCCCCGGTCCGGAGCGCGGTTTTTCTGTGCTGCAGCCTGGCGGCTGAATCATTAATTCGGATAAATGTCGTCGGTCACGTCGAACATGCCGTCGGTGACCTTGAAGGGTATGACCCTGCCGGTGCTGTCCTGGTATTGCCCTTCCATCGTGAAATTTCCGGCGAGCACCCTGGCGTCGGGGTCCCAGCGGCGGATCCTGACGCTGGCCTGCTTGATGGTCGCATACCTGTATTCGGCTTTCCTGTCCACGACGAGAGGGGTTGCGGTATAGCCTTCGCCGACCTCAGGCTCTCCCCAGTGGGCAATCTGCGGAAGATACAGATATACCATGGACAATTCCGGTGAAAAGCTCGCATCTTTTGCGACTTTGCCGGCCGGAAGGGTCAGTGAAATATCGCTGAAACATTTGTGGGCCAGACTCGCATCGACGGATACGCTGCTGCTGTCGGAATTGAAACGGTATGTGGCATGCCGGCACAGAGGGTATTCGGAAGGAAAACCGCCGGACCTGGCCTGGTAAACCTTTTCCCCGTTCAGCGTGAAGGACAGCACGTTGCGTCCTGATGCGCTCTCTTCGAAGAACGAATCGATATCTTCACAGGAGCTGAACGCCAGCAGAAAGGCGAACGCCAGGAATATGCGCATGAATGCCTTGCCCATAGCCTACCAGACATCTTCGTCGTTCTGCTTGTTGAGGCCGTACTGCTTGATGAGGGCGGAGATTTCCGGGTCGAGGTTGCCCCTGTAAACGTACGAGGGATTCTGGCTGCAGGAGTTCATGTACAGCTGGACGGCCTTCTGAATCTCGCCCTTGCGGGAATAAAGTATGGCGAGCATGTAGTTGATGGGAGCCGTTCGCTTGGATTCGGGATACTTTTCCAGAATCTCCAGGGCGCTCTCGGTACGGTCCATGGCCGAATAGGCCACGGCGAGGTTGTAGTCGTGATACGGGGTGAGAAGCGCTATGGCGCGCTCGTAATCCCTGTCGTCGATGGCCTGGACGCCTTCCATGTATGTGGTGTCCACAACGGTGGTATGGATGGTATCCTTGACCATGCCTTTCCGGTGAAGGTGGAAATTGAAGTTCACCACCCTCAGCTTGGGGTAGAACACGTCGCGGACGTAGGAATACCATTCGTGCCTGCTCATCCTCCTCTCCCTGCGGTCGGGATCGTGGGCGTCAGCGAGCTTGAAATACTCCTCGTCGTAGCCGTTCTCCACCATGTAGGGGTCGTTCCTGACGAGCTCGTCCAGCATCCGCCAGTTTTCGCCGTCGGAGCGGCTGGTGAAGCGTACTGCTGCGAGGTCGCCCGAAGCATCCCGCACCGTGCCTTCTTCGGCGTCGATGAAGAATCCGCGCTCGGCGATTATGGAATCCCGCTGCCTCTGCATGTAGTCGGTCATATAGGAGGATATGGACGCCGAACGCTTGGACGACAGCTCCATGTTGTACTTCCAGTTGCCCTCGGGAGACGCGAACGCCGAAATGATGATGCTGTCGAGGTCGAACACCTGGTTCTCCACCAGATCCAGGATGTTCCTCTTGATCCTGGCAATCTCTTCTGCGTTGTTCTCCAGGGTGGGGTCGATCTTGTAGCTGGCAGTCTTGAACACCACATTGTAAGAGCTGTTCGCCTCGGCGCGGCGCTCTATGATCTTGGTCTTGTAATGGGTGGTGGTGTCCACGAAGGACGAGAGGGAGCTGATGTAGAAAGCCAGGGGCTTGCTCCGCGGCACCGTGTAAACCAGCTTCTCGCCGAACTCGAATATCCCGCCGTCCATGACTATGTCCGCCTTTCGGAGGCCCCTGTGGACGTCGATGGTCTGTACGTACTCGTAGACCAGATCTCCCGTGGCCGTGGTGATGATGGTGTCGAGCTTGAGGCCATCCTCCACGATGGGAGTCTTCACGTAATACTGGAACCGCTTGTCCTTGGAGGCTATGCGGCGTTTGTTGATGCGGCGTGCGATGTCGTCGGTGTAATGCTCTATGAGCTCCTCGCCGGTGATGCCCTTCGCAAGGTTGAATTCGTCCTCGGTGATGATGCTGGTGTCGTTCCTGAAGGCGTATACCTCGGGCATGTAGCGCTCGATGAACAGCTCGACCTGACGCCTGTTGATGAAACGGGTGGTGTCTTCCACGATCTTGGACACCCACTGCTCATAGCGCTCGTACCCGCGGATCTGGCTGCTGCGGAAATCCTTTCCGGTGATTACGACCGGATCCAGCCTGGTGCTGTCGCCCATGATGAACATGGTGGGGGTGAGCCTCACCTGCCAGCTGCTGCCCATCATTGCGGCGGGCACGGTTACATCGAAACGGATGTCCACCTTGCCGCGGCGCTCCGCAACGTTGCGGAACCTGGCGGAGATATACGCCGCCTCGAGCATCTCGCTGGCCGTGGCCTCGCCGTTCTCGTCGAGGACGGTCCTCATCAGGTAGATTTTGTTGCCCTCGTCGTCCAGCACGGACAGGGTGTCGTGGGAGCTGATGCCCGCGATGGCAACGGTGTCGAGACCGGAGAATTCGCTTTCGTAAGGCAGCGTGAGCTCGGCAGAGGCTTGGGTTTCAACAAGATGCTGGACCTTCTTGCCCGTTCCGCAGGAATAGAGGAACAGGAGGAAAACCAGTACGATGAAAGCGCTTATTGATGTCCGCCTCGGGCTCATTGTTTCCTGCCGAATACGTAAGCTATGCAGAGATACAGGTTGTTGGGAAGGATGAACGCCTTGTTGCCTTCGGCAGTGGTGTCGATACCACCCCAGATGTCGGCTCCGAGGTCGATGTTGAAGCTCTTCGACAGCATGAGGGAATAGCCGCCGCCGATGGAGGCTCCGAAACCGGTGCCCCTCTTGAGCCCGTCCCCGTAGATGGCGGTGATGTAGTTCTGGCGGACATAATTCTCGGCCTGGATGCCACCCTTTATCCACCAGCCGGAGAAGCAGATCCACGGCCAGTAGCGGGCGCCGATGGCGTAGACGGTCTTCTGGTTGAGGACGATGTCGTCGCCGCTGCCGGACTTGAAAGGATTCATGCGGTACTGCAGCTCACCGGAGATGTGCCTGGAAAGCGCCAGGCTCACGCCAAGGTTGATGGTGCCCCTGTCGAGATAGTCGATTACGTTGGTGGAGACTGCGAACTTCTGGGGACCGGTGGCGTCGTCTTCGGTCTTGTCGTTGAAGACGAGGGTGCTCTGCCTCTCGACGCGCTTGCTTCCGAAGTTGTAGCCAAGTCCGAGGTTGGCATACGGGAAGGTGAGGAAACGGCCGCCGCCGAACCATGCGGCTTCGCGGGCGATGAACGCTCCGGCCTCGAGGTTGACGTCAAGGTTCTTGCCGGCATGCAGGGTGGCGATCATGCCGCCATCCACCATCAGCTCCCTGTTAAGACTCTTGGAGTTCTCGGCCCAGGTGCCCATTGCGCCGGCACCGGCGAATGGAGAAAGCGCCCAGATACGCTCCTTCTTGCCTCCGAAGAAGTTGAGGGCGTTGACCATGCCGTCCATGTGTGCGAATAACACCTTGTCGGCGACGTTCCTTCCCTTAACGTTGAGCTTGTCGCTGATGCCGTTCAGGGCGAGTCGGGCTCCGAAATAGGAATTGAACCAGACGCCCCCGCTCAGCTCCGCGGCCAGGCCAACGCCGTCTGGCGCCCACTTGGCATTGTTGTAGATGGTGTTTACGCCCATTCCATAGTTGATGAAATAGACGTTTTTCTCTTTCCAGACCATGTTGCCGGCTTCCTGCGCAAACGCCTGGTTTGCACAGACAAGCAGCATGATCATTGCAATAACCTTATTCTTGAGCTGTTTTGCCATAATACTAACCTTCTATTCTAAAAATCCGCGCAAGTTAGCACATTCGGCGATATTTTCCAAATATTATATAGGATGGGATGCTTTAATGTGTTGCCGTTAGCGCATTTTTTCACTATCTTGCAACCAGGAGACAACATCAAAAAATGACAGTTTGTGGGAAATGTCTGGCCGGACTGGCCGCTCTTGCGCTGGTCTCTTGCGGAACCACGGGCACGGTCTTCCGGCAGACGCTGGAACGGGATTATAGTATCGTCCGCTATCAGCAGAGCCAGGTGATGATGGTGGACGAGGTAGGCGACGCCATGCTCATCCGTCAGCTGGATACCATTCCCATCAAGATTTTCGACCACCTGTTCCACCGTTCCCTTCCCCAGGCCGTTTCCGACAGGGATAGGCAGACCGCCGATCCCGATTTTCGGATCGGCAAAACCAACCCTCTGGATAACGATCTGCTGCTGAACCAGTTCGCCGAAGTCATCCGCCGGCACACTCCCGACATCTGGCCCGTCATGGGCGAAGAACACGTGTGGTCGCCCGATGCCAAAAAGTACATGCGCTACGGCTATTGGCATCGCCTTGGACGCCGTCTCAGCGGCAAACAGGAGGATTTCCCCTGCCCGCTGTTCATGCACAGCAAGCTGCTCCTGTGCCTGGCCTGCGGCTGGACATCCCGCTACTGCGTCACCGGAACGGAAGAAGCGCTCATGGAACGCATCCTCAGCTATCCGGACCGCAGCCTGCAGCTTCATCAGCTCTTTGAAGACAGCTATGTGCTGAACGGGGGTGACATCTACATGGCCCTCCTCACCTGCGAAAACGTGCTGGCCGGACAGCCGCACCGCACCGAAAGGGCCGACGACCCAATGCAGCGGAAACTGGCCTATATCCGCAACGACTCCAAGCCGCTGGGAGACAATTACGGCGCCTGGTACCACTTCTTCGGCATAGCACTGTATGCCATGCTCCGCCCCCGGATAGTGAGCACGGCGGTGGCCAACTTTGAAAGTACCGGCTCCTTCTTTATGGAGGGCCCGGACAGGCAGGAGACGCTGATAAACTATTACGGCGCCCTGTTTGGACACCGCTTCAAGAAAATGATAAGAGACGGTTCCTGGCGGATGCCCTGAAACCGCCCCGGGGCTTAAAACGAAAAAGAGATGCTCCTTTCGGAACATCTCTTGTGCGGATGGTGAGACTCGAACTCACACAGGCCAAACGCCCACTACCCCCTCAAAGTAGCGTGTCTACCATTCCACCACATCCGCTTTGGGACCGCAAATTTAGATATATTTTGGAAATTCACAAAATTTTTAAGGTTTTTGTTATCTTTGTTTAGTAAAAAACTAGCGGAAATGAACAGATTCTTTGCAATTGCAGCCGCCGTCCTGATGCTTTCCGGCTGTGCCGCCATGCGCATGACCCCGGAACAGGAGGCAAGGCAGAAACAGCTGGTGGAAGAAAAGATCCAGAACCAGAAGTTTACCATCAGCGTCGACAGGATGCTGCCCATGAGGGGCGCCGCCCGCAACATCCAGGGCTATTCGCTGCAGGTCGACGGCAATCACCTGATTTCCTATCTGCCGTTTTTTGGCGTGGCATACGACGCCCCCTACGGTGGCGGCAAGGGCCTCAACTTCGAGGCGGATATCCTGGAGTATTCCGACACCGTCGACAAGGACAGCCACGTGATCCAGCTCCTGGTGGACAACGAAGAAGACGTCTATTTCTACTCCGTCACCATCTTCGACAACGGCAATGCTTCCGTGTATGTCAAGGGCCGCAAGCGCGAGCAGATTTCCTACACCGGCCATCTGGAGACCCCGGAACTTTTCGCAAAATAGGGTTCGGCCATGATGCGCGTTGCAAAGATACTCAAGTCGAACGGCACCGACGGCGGGCTGCTCATCAGCTCCGAGGTGGATTTCGCTTCCCTCGACTTCTCCGAGCCGGTTTATATTGCATTCGAAGGGCTTGACGTTCCGTTCTTCGTGCAGTCCTGCCGCGAGCGCGGGTCACGCTATATCATTCATTTAAACGACGTTACGTCGCTCGAGGATGCCGAGGAAATGGTAGGCCGCGAAATATATGCGGACGTATCGGCAGAAGACGACGATGATCAGGATTTCACCGGTTGGAGCGTATTCGACGGCGGGGATGCCGCCACGTTCGGCCATTCCGCCGCCCCCGTCCTCGTAGGCAGGGTAACGGGCGACGAGCCCATCCCCGGGAACTACTGCCTCTATGTGCAGCTGGCTTCCGGCCCCGGCAAAGACGGCACCGCCGAGGTTCTCATCCCCCTTCATCCCGACTTCATCATCTCCGCTGATCCCGACGCCCAAGAGCTGGTCCTGGACCTTCCGGCAGGGCTGTATTAAGGCGCCCGTCTTTTTTGTATATTTGCATATCGTGAGACCAATTACAGCGGAAACCAAGATGTCGGCGCTGGTGGAGGCGAACTACCACCTGCTTGCCGTTTTTTCGCGTCTGGGCATGGACGGCGCCTTCGGCGAGATGACCGTCCGCGAGATGTGCAACAAGAACCGTCTGGATCCGTCCACGTTCCTGCTTATCTGCGGAGTCTATTCCCGCAAGGATTTCATCCCCACCGAGGAAATGCTGCGCGACGGGCGGATAGAAGACATCCTCCGCTATCTGCACAAGAGCCATGACTACTACATGAACAACGCGCTGGTGCTCATCGCCTCCAGCATCGAGAACCTGATCGCGCCCTGTTCCCCGGCACAGAAGCAGGTTATCTGGAAGTTCTTCAGCGACTACAAGACCGAACTCGAGAAGCACTTCGCCTACGAGGAAGGCGAGGTCATCCCGTATGTGCAGAACCTGCTGCTGGGAAAGCCGTCAGCGGTCTATTCCATCGACCGCTTCGAAGAGAACCATTCCAATATAGATGAAAAACTTTCAGACCTTAAAAGTCTGATACTCAAGAGTTTGCCTGAAGTCTGCGAGGATGGCCTCAGGGTCCGGCTGCTCAACTACATATATGCGCTCCAGAACGACCTCACCTGCCATACGCGCATCGAAGACGAAGTGCTGGTACCCATGGTGCGACTGATGGAGCATCCCGTTCCCCACGCCCGTACGAAGGTCGCCGAGGCACCGGAAGATTCCGCAAACGCCTTGTCCGACCGCGAGAAAGAAATCCTCGCAAGCGTGGCCAAGGGCCTTCTCAACAAGGAAATAGCCGACAGGCACAACATCTCCATCAACACGGTGATAACCCATCGCAAGAACATCACCCGCAAGATCGGAATCAAGACGGTGGCGGGCCTGACGGTCTACGCGATACTCAATAACCTGGTGGATATCAACGATATACCGCAGCAGTAAGATGACTCTCAACCCTCCCGGAAACAAGATTCTGCTGCACGTGTGCTGTGCGCCGTGCTCCGGTGCCATTATCGAGAAGATGGTGGCGGAAGGGCTGCGGCCGACGCTGTTCTGGAGCAATTCCAACATCTGCGCGGCGGAAGAAAACGCCAGGCGCCTGGAGGTACTGAAGCCCTATGCCGCCGAATTCGGCGTTCCGGTGGTGGAAGACGAGTACGACCACGGCAAGTGGCTGGAATATGTGCAGGAGCAGCTCCCGGCCGGCCGGTCTCTCGCCGATTTTCCCGAGCGTGGCGAGCGCTGCGCCGCGTGCTTCAGGTTCCGCCTGTTGCGAGCGGCACGTTATGCCGCAGCCGAAGGCTTCGACTGCCTCACCACTTCGCTGGCATCTTCCAGGTGGAAATCGCTGGAGCAGGTGGATGAAGCCGGAAGGCAGGCTGTGGCCGAAGCGGCCGGAAGCGCCCCGAAGCCCCTCGTCTACTGGGCGCAGAACTGGCGCAGGGGAGGCCTGCAGCCGAGGCGGAACGAAATAATCAGGGAACGGAACTTCTACAACCAGACCTTCTGCGGCTGCGAATTCTCGCTTCCAAAAACGAAAGACAACAAATAAACGATAAAACGATGAAAACAGTACTTGTTTCTGGCGGAGCGGGCTTCATAGGAAGCCATGTGACCGTGGAACTCACCCAGGCGGGTTACAATGTGGTAATTGCCGACGATTTCTCGAATTGCGACGAAACCAACTACAGGGGTGTATGCAAAATCCTGGGGAAGGAACTTCCTCTCGTAAAGATGGACTTCTGCGACGCGGAAAAGGTGGACGGCCTTTTCCAGGAATTCAAGATAGACGCCGTCATTCATTTCGCCGCCTTCAAGGCGGTAGGCGAAAGCGTCCAGGAACCCCTGAAATACTACCGCAACAACCTGACGAGCTTCATGAACATCCTGGAGCAGGCCCGAAAGCGCGGAGGAAACGTGCTGTTCTCGAGCAGCGCCACCGTCTACGGCCAGCCGGACAAGTGCCCCGTCACCGAGAACACTCCGCGCAAGCCCGCCGAGAGCCCCTACGGCAACACCAAGGTGATGTGCGAGGATATCCTGCGCGACAGCATCAAGGCATATCCGGGTGTACGCGGAATAGCGCTCCGCTACTTCAACCCCATAGGCGCGCATCCGTCCGCCCTCATCGGCGAACTGCCCCGCGGCGTGCCCAACAACCTGGTTCCCTTCATCACCCAGACCGCCATCGGCAAGCGCGAAAAACTCAGCGTGTTCGGGAACGACTACCCCACCGAAGACGGCACCTGCAAGCGCGATTTCATTGATATAGTGGACCTTGCGAAGGCCCATGTGTGCGCCGTGGCCCGCATGCTCGAGGGCAGGATGGAGGAGCGTTACGAAATCTTCAACGTCGGCACCGGCACCCCGCTGAGCGTCATGGAGCTGGTCGATACCTTCGAGAAGGTGAACGGCGTGAAGGTGAACTGGGAGTTTGCCCCCCGCCGCGCCGGCGACATCACCGCCATCTGGGCGGATCCCACCCTCGCCAACGAGAAGCTGGGCTGGAAGGCCACCCGCACCACCGCGGAAACCCTGGCTTCCGCCTGGGCGTGGGAGAAGCATCTCAAGGAAATAGGCAAGTAATGTACGTAGGCCTGATCTCCGACACCCACGGCCGTTTCGACCGCGAGTTCGCCGATTTCCTGAAACCGGTGGATGTCGTGTGGCATGCGGGCGACTGGGGCGGAGGTCAGGGGCTTGTGCAGCAGATCCGGGAATGCAAGCCCGTAGTGGGCGTGCACGGCAACTGTGACGGGCTTGATATCCGCGAGGAATTCCCTGAATATCAGTTCTTTACGGAAGAAGGTTCAAAAATCCTCATCACCCATATCGGCGGTTCGCCGGGGCATTACTACCCCCGGGCGCAGGAGCTCATAAAAGCCGTGAAGCCCGATATCTTCGTATGCGGCCATTCCCATATCCTCAAGGTGCAGTGGGATGAAAAGTACGGGATGATGTACCTCAACCCCGGGGCCGCCGGCATCCAGGGCTGGCAGGTCATGCGCACCGCCCTCCGCTTCAGGCTTGAAAGCGGAAAGATAAGCGGCATGGAAGTGCTGAACGTGCCCAGGGCCTGATTATTCGATACTCAGGAATTGTGTACCGGGAGCCGTGTCAAGCAGGACTCCCAGGATTTTCACGTAATTGTGATGGCGGACTTTCACGTTGACTGTGGCCTTGTATCCGCCATCTTCCAGTGCTGCGACCGAATAGTCCCAGATCTTTATCTTGCGGTCTTTCATGGAGTCCAGCGCGCCCAGGAGCGCATCCTTGGAATCGGCCTTGAAGGCCACCATGACCGGTTTCTCACTGATCTGCGGCAGCGCGAAGTGCAGGACCTCGAGGCCCACCAGCACCAGCAGGGTGCCTATCCCGGACAGGACGTACATTCCGCCTCCGCAGCCGAGACCGATGGCAGCGGTTACCCAGAGCCCTGCCGCGGTGGTGAGGCCGTGAACGGAATTCTTCTGGAAAATGATGACTCCCGCACCCAGGAAACCGATGCCGGTAACCACCTGTGCGGCAACTCGTGCGACATCGAAACGCCCGGCCTGTGCGCCCTCGAACCCGTAGGCCGAAATAATCATGAAGAGGGCCGAACCCAAAGCCACCAGGAAATGGGTGCGGATGCCGGCTTCCTTCGACCTTAATTCGCGTTCCAGTCCTATTACAGCGCCCATGCCGGCGGCGGCGAGGATTCTCAGTATGAACTCTACAGTCATATTCATAGTCTTGCAGTTTTCAAGTTAAAACAGCCCCGGAGTTATGCCCAGCCATTTGAGCAGTGTCTGGCCGAACAGCAGGATAAGCAGCCACGAGAAGGTCATCATGGTGATACCGTACTTGAAGGCGTCCGTCATGCTGTACTGGTTGGTGTTGTAAAGGAGAGCTGCCGGCTTGCTGTTGAAAGGCAGCACATAGCAGTGCTCTATGAGCATCGCAACGGGCAGCGCGAGGCTCATGGGAGGGAATTTGAAACGGGCTTCCACGCCGAGGGCTATGGGTACGAACACCATCGTGCGTATGGTCTTGCTCTGGAAGACAAGCCCGGAATACATCATCAGGAAGGTCAGGATCACGTAGAGCACCCAGTAGGGGGTGTCCGCGGTGATTCCCATGGAGTCGAACGCCGCGTTCACCATGGTGTTCGGAAGGTCGGTGGCGTTGAGACCGCTTCCCAGCACGTAAGCACCGGCGCTGAAGAGCATCAGATGCCAGGGGATGTCCACGTCGTTCCATTTCACAACGCCTATCCCCGGGATGAGGGCCAGCACGGCGCCGATCAGCGCGACTATGGTCTCGTCTATATTGTGGAAGGTGCCCTTGGTGACCCAGAGGAACAGCACGACGACGAAGATTCCGACCGCCTTCCATTCTTGCAGAGTCATTTTTCCCATGGCCGAGAGCTCGTCCTTCAGGCGGTCGATGCCGCCTTCAATCTGCGGTTTCTGCTCTTCCTTTTTCATGGGGAAGAACACGTACATGCCCATCAGCAGGCCGACCACCAGGATGATGACGCTCATCGGGCCCACCGAAACGAGCCATTCCTTGTAGCCGAAATCACAGGAGCCCAGGAAGCCGGCGATGAGCGAGATGGCCAGCAGATGCGCTCCGCTGCCCGTGTAGAAGGCGTTGGCGCCGATGTTCACCTGGAACAGGTTCTGGATTACCAGGTTGCGGCCGAAGTTGTTCCTGTGCCCGTCGGAAGCCCCGTAGATGGCGCAGATGACCATGAATATGGGGAGCATGATGGTGGCCTTCACCGTAGTGGCGGAAATGAAGGCCGACAGGATGAGGTTGATGACAAGGAAACTCCAGAGCACGCTCTTGGCGCTCTTTCCGAAACGGATCACGAAGGCCAGTGCCAGGCGCTTGGCGAACTGGGTCTTGACCAGCATCGAAGCGAGCACGAAGCTCAGGATGTTCAGCCACATTACCGGGTGACCGAGCTGGGCGAGCGCTTCTTTCTGGGTCGTCACGTTGAAGAGAACCACGCCGAGGATGAGGATGAGGGAGGTCAGGTAGTTGGGCAGGGCCTCGGTCATCCAGAGTATGAGGCTGGCGACGAAAATCCCCAGCATCGCATAGTTGGCGCGGATAAAACCGTCCAGCCCCAGCACGCCAAGACGCTTTTGCGCCGTGGCGGCCAGGTTGGACGTGTCGAGGTTGTCAATGAAGCCGATATGGCAGAACCAGCAGATCCAGACAAAGGCGATGACGGCCAGAGGACCGCCCAGCCGGGCCATCCAAATCTCAAATTTCGATTTCTGCATCTTGGGCAGCTTCTCGATTTTGTAGTTGTTCATGTCCAGCGGGTCGAACTGCACCGCCTTTGCCGTAGTCTGCTCTGCCATAATTACTTCCAGTTCTTGTAGGGGTTCTTCATGAGCATGGAGTTGAAGTATTTGGGATCGCCCGTAACTTCCTCTCCAAGCCATGCGGGCTTGTCGAAGGGCTCGTTCTCGTCGGCAAGTTCGACTTCGGCCACGGTGAGGCCGTCGTTGTCGCCGTAGAACTCATCCACTTCCCAGGTGTGCTTCCCGTCGGTGTTCTTGACCAGATAGCGGGTCTTGTCAATCACGCCGGGTTCGGCCAGGTCGAGCAGGGCCTTCACTTCGTCGACGGGAATTTCCTTTTCCCATTCGAAGCGGGCTGCGCCGGAAGAATTGCCAATGCCCTTGACGGTGATGAAGCCTTTCTCGCCCTTGACGCGGATGCGCACGGTCCTTTCGGGGACGCTGCAGAGATAGCCCTGGGTGATGCGGGTAGCCTTGAAGGCGTCGGCCTTGAAGTCGCCCTTTACGAGGAATTTTTTCTCTATTTCCTGTGCCATGGCGCTATTCGTTTGCAAGGGGTTTGTCAATCATACCGATCACGCGCTTGATGGCCTGCAGGTAGTTGATGTTCTCAACCCCTTCGAGGCCGCAGTCCGCGACGGTTTTCTTGATGTCTTCGATTTCGGTGGATTCGCTGTTGATGGTGACCACCTTGGCGCCGTTGATGAGCACGTTGCCCACTTCGCAGATGGTGTTGTTCACCATGTAGCCGAAGCGCTGCTTGTGCACCCTTACCGCTGCGAGGTCGGGGCAGGCCTTCACCATGGCGATGAATTCGTCATAGGTGTAGGTGTCCTTGTCGAGCTTCGGCATCTCCACCATGAAGGCGGGGAACACTTCCTTTTCGAGCACTTCGCGGCTGATGGGGAATTCACCCTTCATGAGGGGGTTCCACTGCTCGAAGCCGTCGACGGTCTGGACATAGGTCTTGATGTCCATCTTGCCGTTGCGGATCTTGGTGTTGTTGATGTCGTTCTTGGCGGAGATGATGTAAATCTCGTCGCTGGTGCGCTCCCAGACCTTTTCGGGGACGGGGACGGAAAGGCGTGCCATCCTCTTGTGCGCAGCGCAGAAGCACTGGCCGAAGCTGCGGAATTCGAAGCGCGGCTTGCTCTCTTCACCTATCTTAAGATCTGCCATAATCCGTCGGTTTTACTGTTTGACATCGGGATCGTCGGTGCCGTCGGTGGAGTTGGCCGCGCCGGGGGTGAAGGTTGCGGTGATCATCCACTTGCCGGTGCCGTCGGGAATGCGGCTCCAGGAACCCTTGTTGTTGGAGAGGGATGCGCCCCATGCGCCGCTGTCGTCCTTGTCGCCGCGCTGGAACTGGTCGAGCTTGGTGCCGTCGGGCGAGAAGAGCTCGATGAGGACGCTCTTCTTGGCGGAGAAGCCGCTGCTGAAGCCCCTCGGGGTGGTGCCCTTGCCGCCTACGATGGCGAAGAAGCCCTTGGGCTCAACTACCTCGCCGTCGATGCCGGTCCAGGTGAGGGACTCGTCCTTGTTGATGGTGACGCCGGTGAGTTTGATGGGGAAGTCGCTGCCGTTGTAGAGCTCGAAGAATTTCTCTTCGTCGGCGCCTGCGCCGTAAACCTCGTTGAGTTTGAGCTTGCTCCAGTCGGTGGCGGGATCGCCTACCTTGAAGGTATAATTGTCGGAGGTGGTGGTGAAGCCGGCTTCGTTCACTACGGTGACGGTGAAGCTGACATCGGTGCCGTCGGGCTGAGCCGGGATGACGGCGCTCCAGTTGCTGCCGGAGCCGGTCATGGCGGCGTCGGTGCCGTTGTACTTGAGCGTGGCGGACGTGACGGCCTGGAGGCCGGAAACAGTCGCGGTCACGGTGACGGCGTCATGCGAAGTGGGCGCCTCGGGAGTGAAGACCACCTTGTCGATGGAAGAGGGGCCTTTGTAGATTTCGTCCTTTACGCAGCCCGTGAAAGCCAGGATGGCTGCAGTGGCAATGAAGAATATCTTTTTCATGATCGTTCGGAATTAATGGTTAGAAGTCGATTTCACAGCGGAGAGCTATCATGCTGTAGTCCACGCCAGCCTTGCCGGTGGGCTCCACGACCTTGGTGTAGTCCCTGGTGGGGGCACCGGTGGAGTCGTGGCCGACATTGAGCTTGCCCTTGCCGTTGGCATAGCGGTCGTTGTTGTTGAACTGGTAGTTGAGCTGGAACTTCACGTTGTTGTTCACCCACCAGTTGAGGCCTACTGCGTAAGCTTCGGCCGAGCCGCCGAATACTTCGCCGTCGTTGAGGTCGACGGTCTCATAGCGGAGGCAGAGTTCGAGGTCGCCGCACTTTCCGCCGGGCCTGATCTTGGTGTATTTGCCGCCGTTGGCGTCGTAGCGCTGGCTGCCGCCGAAGAGCAGGTAGCCTGCCTGTACGTACCAGCCGCCGAAGTGCTTGGTGGCGGGATCGACGGCGTCCTTCTTGAAGAACACGTTGTCGCCAATGTAGGCAGCCTCGTAGCGGAGACCGCCCCAGTGGCCTGCGAGTTCAGCGGTCCAGAGGAGGTTGTGGTCGTAGCCGGGAAGGGTGTTGGTGTCGAGGTACTTCTTGCGGTTGATGCTGGTGGAATTGCGGGCGCTGGCACGGTAGAAGCCCCATTCGCCGGTAGCCACGCTGGTGATGGGAGTGCGGTAGGAAACTGCGCCGCCGAGGTGGAGGCTTGCGTTCTTCGCCTTGTAGAGGGGACGGAAGACGAGCTTGCCGGTGAGGGAGTAGCCGCTGTTACGGCCATAGTCCTTGTTGTTGTCGGCGATGTTGGTCCATTCCTCCTCACCTGCGATTTCAGTGGTGAATGCGCCTGCGGAGATCCAGATCCAGTCCTTGGCATACTTGGCGTTCACGCCCAAATGACGCGAGGGAGCGAGGGCGGAGCAGACCATCGGCCTCTCCATGAACTGGAGGTAGCGGCTGGTGGTGTTGCGCTGGATGGAGAAGTTCTCCTTGAAGTTACCCACCTGAAGGTCGAGGTTGGGGATGCCGGTGTAGCGGATGATGGCGTCTTTGAGCTCCACGAGGCCGTTGGCCAGGTCCATGTCGAACTCGCCGTACCATTTCTCGTCTATCTGGCCCTTGACGGCAAAACGGGCGCGGCGGATGCTGGTGCCGTTACCGATGGCGTCGGCATAGTCGGGTGCGCCGAAGTAAACGGCGGCGTCTGCCTGTGCACGGACGTCGAACCAGAGTTTGTAGGCGGTGTTGGGAGACTCCATGACCAGAATGCCGTCCTGGGCTTCGACGTCGAGGCGGTCGGACTGCACTGCAACACCGTACTGATTGTACTTCTGCTGACCGAATGCTGCTGTTGCAGCGAGCGTCAGCGTTGCAAGAATGAGTAAGAGTTTACGCATAGATCAAATTATTAAATGGTTTTGGTTAATTGTATTTTGTGCGTTGTTAAATGTAAAGGTAGGAAAAAAATCCTCTACTTGAAAAGTTTTTTGACCAGTTCGGGGATGTCCGCGACCTTTGTGACCGTTATGCCTTCAAGCTTCGGAAGCTTTTCGAAACTGCTCACATAGATTTTTTTGAAGCCGAGACGGGCTGCTTCGGCCACGCGCCGGTCGGTCTGGGGGACCGGGCGGATTTCGCCGCTCAGGCCCACCTCTCCGGCAAAGCAGACGTCCGCCGGGAGGGCGAAGTCGAAGTTGCTGGAAAGCACCGCGGCCACCACGGCAAGGTCGGCCGCCGGTTCGCTTACCTTGAGCCCCCCGGCCATGTTCAGGAAGACGTCCTTTGCCGCAAGATGGAATCCCGCCCTCTTTTCGAGGACTGCCAGGAGCATGTTCAGGCGTCTGTAGTCGAACCCTGTAGCGCTGCGCTGTGCGGTTCCGTAGACAGCCGACGACACCAGCGCCTGAACCTCGAACAGAAGCGGCCTGGTGCCGTCGAGCGACGCACATATTGCCGCTCCGCTGAGACCTTCGCCGTGCAGCGGAATGAGCAGCTCGGAGGGGTTGGCGACTTCTCGTAGACCCACGCCCGTCATTTCGAACACCGCAATCTCGCTGGTGCTGCCGAAGCGGTTCTTGATGCTGCGGAGTATCCTGTACGAGCCCCGGTTTTCGCCCTCGAACTGGAGCACCACGTCCACGATGTGTTCGAGGATTTTCGGGCCTGCGATGAAACCGTCCTTGGTGATGTGGCCTATCAGGATTACCGGAACCCCTGTTTCCTTGGCAAAGCGCAGAAGCATTGCGGCGACTTCCTTTATCTGGCTCACCGAACCCGGGGCGGAATCGACGCTTTCGGTGTACATTGTCTGTACGGAGTCGACTATCATCAGGCCCGGCCTGCTTTCGGTCGCTTCCGCTATAACGTTGTCTATCAGCGTTTCGCAGTAGATGTTGATGTTGTCCTGCACCTCGCTTCCGGCGTTGCTTCCGGAGAGCCGGTTGGCCCTCATCTTCACCTGCCTGGCGCTTTCCTCGCCCGTTACATACAGGGTGTCCAAGTCTTTTGCGCAAAGCGGAATCTGAAGCGAAAGGGTGCTCTTTCCTATGCCCGGCTCGCCGCCTATGAGCACCAGGGAGCCCGGTACCATGCCCCCGCCGAGCAGCCTGTCCACCTCGGGCATTCCGAGGCTGATGCGCTCTTCCTTCGAATAGTCGATTTCCTTGAGCCTCAGCGGCTTGCGCTCGGTCGATACGGCCTTTGCCACGCCCTTCGTGCCGGCGGCGCCCTTCTTCGGCTCCACCGTCATCTCCTTCATCGTGTTCCATTCCCCGCACGCGGGGCACCTTCCCAGGAACTGGGGATACTCGTTCCCGCAATTGGTGCAGTACCAAACTGTCTTTGTCTTTGCCATAGCTTTCAAAGTTACAAAAAAAATAGCCTGCAGCAAAAGCGACCTTTACCCGGAATAGGGTCGCGAAGCGACGGGAGCGTTGCTGCTGGCTATTGTTCAACTGCGAAAAACTGCCGGTCGCGAAATACCTTCGGGGCCGGCAGAATCTCAAATGAAAAGAATTAGTGCGGTATATTGTTCAGAACTTATCCTTATACTTTGCGAAAAGTTCTGCAGCAATTGCTTTTGCGTCGCCTGACGGCTTCGCCGGGAAGGTGCCGGTGCGGTCGGTCCACCAGCTCTTTTCAAAGGTGGTGACATCCTCGCAGAAGGCATTGTAATGGGCGTCGTCCCATTCGGCACCCTCGTCGAGGCAGGCCTCCATGGCCTTGAAGAACTTCTCCCAGCGAACCTTGTAGAAGGTGGCGGTGAGTCCGTTCAGGGTACGGGCCGCATAGTCGTTCAGCAGCTGGTCCTTGTCGCTCCAGGTGGTGATGAGATTGCGTGCGTTCGACTCGAAGTAATCCTTTTCGGCAGGAGTGCTTCCCCACGAGCGGGCGTCTGCAATCCATTTGCCCACAAGGAAATAGGGGTGAGTGGCGATTACGCGGTCGATGTCGTCCATCACGGAGAGCATTTCGGATGAAAGGGCCTTCATGGTCTTGCGGTCCCTCTCTCCGTAAGCCTTGTCGTAGCGGAGTTTGAGGTCGCCGAAGTAATTGGCCAGCAGCTGCCTGGTGACATTGGCGAGGTCGAAGGTGTAGGCGGAATTCCTGCCGTTCACCTCCAGCAGCTTCTCCAGCGCCAGCGCCAGGTTGGAATTGCGGTATTCGATCCTGGCGTTGCAGTAGTAGGTGCGCGACCTGCCGATGTTCGGCCTCTGGCTCAGATAGGGCGACTGTCCGGGAGTGGAGCGGCCGATGTACACGCTGTCTATCAGTATCTTCCAGGCCTCTTTGGCCTCTTCGGACGCGCCGCCGGCACGCTGCTCGGCAAGAGCTGTGGTCCACAGCGGAATGCTGTCGGTGACGTCTGTGATTCCGCCGTCGGGCCAGGAGGAAATCTGCCAGGCCTTCTCGAAGATGAACTCGTACATGAAGGGGTTGCAGTCGAAGCCCTCGAGCGTTGCTCCCAGACCGGTGAAATTGCTGCCTCCTTCTTCGAATGTCTTGTCTATCAACGAATTGACTCGCCTTATCTGGCCTACCATCGCGGTGTTGCCGCCGAAGTTTCCGAGGTAGCACCAGATGTACGGCACGCCGTGGAAGCTGTCGGTACGGCGCCAGACTTCCTGCCTTTCGCAGTAGTAGTCGAGCATGAGCTGCTTCTCCACCGGGAAGGAGGTGAGATATGCGTGCACCCTCTCGTCGGTCCACTTGTCGCGGTCGTTGTAGAACATCCAGCCCATCTGCAGCCAGATGGCGTCGGGATCCGCGGCCAGCAGGCTTTCGTCGACCTGCTTGCTCACCCTGGCCAGGTAATCGGGCTCCCAGCTGGGGGGAGTTAGTTCGTTGAAGATGTCGATACCGTAAATATGGTCAGTCCCGTAAATCTCGCTTTCGAGCGCCACGAACTTCTTCTGTATTTCCGTGTAAAGGGGATCCATCGGGTCCAGGAAAGTGCAGGCGTATTCATCGGGATAACCGCTCCATGCCTCCAGCTTGGTCAGTTTCGCATCGGGATATACCTTTGCCAGCTCTGCAGGCACATGACCGGCAAATGCGGGCAGTACGGGCTTCATGTTCAGCTCGCGTTCACGTTCGCATATCTGCTTCTGGAGCTCCAGCTGCCTGTCCAGCCAGCCGTCGGGAAGGGGTCCTCCCCAGCGGTCGATGTTCTGCATGCGGTGCCAGGGCAGATGCGACGGTCCGGTGAAATACGCTTTCACTTCGTCCGGGTCCAGGCCCATTCCTGTCCAGATCTTGAACCAGATGCTCTCCTGTCCCGTGATGGCCAGCGGCAGATTCACGCCGTTGAGGGCCATCCAGTCGATGAAGTGCTCCCAGTCCGCCCACTGCCACCACGGCATGGTGTAGCCGAAGGTGCAGTAGTTGAGGAAGAAACGGTCCCTGACCTTCGCCGTGCCTTCCACCGGAGCGGGGAGCTTCGGAAGCCTTGCGGGAAGGGTGAAAGAATCGCCCAGGAACCAGCCGTATTCCACTTTGCAGTAGTACTTCAGATAGTGGTTCAGGGCCACGGCCATTGAATTGGCGTCGTTTCCTTCCACCAGTATCCTGCCGTCCTTACTGGATAGCCGGTACCAGTCTTTCTGTACATCAGGGCGGGTTGCGGTTTGGAAGACGAAGTGTTTCGCCTTTGGGCCTAAAACCCTCTCTGCCAATGCTTTGGCCGCCTGAGCCTCGGCGTCGTCAGATGATTTGGGGCCACACGCCGCAACTGCCAGCCCTATGGCCAGCAATAGAAGTATCTTTTTCATAATCTCATGGTAAAGCAGCCCGCAAAGCGCTTCGCGGGCTGCTTATGAGAAAATTAGTCAAGGGTGTACTTGTCGAATACGGCGTCACCGTAGACGATTTCACCGGTCGCCGGGGAAACCGCAGCGGAGTTGCTGAGATAGAAGATCTTCTTCTCGGGATCGAAGTACGGATGCTCGAAGTCGGTGTTCTGCTTGTAGAAGTTGTCGATGTAGTCCATCCATTCGGCAGAGCCTTCGGCGTAGTCGGGGCCTCCGAACTTGCAGGCGATGGAACCCTTGTCGGCGATGCACCAGTCTTCGCAGCCCATGGCCTGGAGAGGCACATAGAGCATGTTGGTGGCGGTGTTCCAGTAGAACACGTAGTCCTGAACCGGGTAACCTGCCTCCTTGCCGCCGGAGTCGTGGCCCCAGCATTCGGGAAGGTAGCACTGGTATACGTTGTTGGCGTAGTCCCTTACGAACAGTTCCTTCTCTTCGAACTCGCCCCACCAGCCTTCTTCGATTCCGCCGGTACCATAGGAGAAGAACGAAGTGGGCCACTCGATGGTGACGTCGGCGGTTTCATAGCCATAAATGGAGGTGAAGCCTGAAATCTTGATTGCAAGATTGTACAGCTTGTTGTACTGCAGGCTGGACTGGTTGTAGGTGACTGCCAGATATCCGGTGCGGTCGCCGTCCTTGATGGTGACGGAGGAAGGCACGGTGAATTCGGGATCTCCCGTGGAAGTGACGTTCACGGTGAGGTCGCCGGAGTTTCCGAGTCGTACGACCGGGATATTGATTTCGGGATTCGTGAGCAGGTTGTAGTTGAGGGTCTGCTTGAAGAAGAAGCTCTCGGTGCTGGAGCCTCCGCCGATCGGCTCCTGTTCTTCGGTGCAGGAAGCGAAGGCGAGAACACCTGCCGCAGCAATCGCGGATATGAATAATTTACTGAAAAGTTTCATGATATCCACTGTTTAGAATTTGAGCTTGGTGATGTCAATGGGATCCAGATAGTGGGCCTTGATCTCGTCGAGGGTGAGCTCGTCGTGATAGTTGGCAACCGCATTGATCGGAGTGTTGTAGTGGAGAATCGCGGTGTTGGCGTTCATCTCGGTCTGGGAGAACATGGGAGTCCATCCCGGGAAGATGCCGCTGCAGTTGATTATCTGCTGGTTCCTGGTGAGGTTGCAGCCGAGATAAGACCTGTAGAGACCCCTCTCGAGACGCTTGTCGTCGAAGTAGTTCACGCCTTCGCCCCAGAACTCGATATCCTTTTCGAATATGAGCTCTTCGAGGACGTCCTCTGCGCTGGATGCGTTGCAGGTGTAGTCGGAGTACCTGTAGCTCTTCATGAAGGACTCGAGTTCGTTCTTGGCGGCGCCGACACCCTGGGTATGGAGGGCGGCCTCTGCCTTGATGAAGTACATTTCCTCGACGCGCATCATGGGCCAGTCGATAATGCCGCCGGTATAGACGTCACTCCAACCGCCTGCGTGCGGACGGAACTTGAGGTTCATGTAGAGATACGGGAATCCAAGGAAGCCGTTGGCGACGCTGCACTGCTTGCGGACCCAGGAAGCGCTGCTGTTGAGCTCGTACTTCCATCCGTCGCAGAGCCTGCCGTCATAGTCGTCGGACCATGCGGACTGCTCGTTGCTGGTGTTGTCGCCGGAGAGGTTCCACTTGTTGTTGATGAGATTGCCTGCGGCATCGGTTTCGATCAGATAGGGCTCGCCGGGTTTCTGGTTCTTGCTCTCATAGAAGAAGCTGGGGTCGAGCCAGGACTTCTTGCGCCAGTCCTTGTCGGACAGCCTGTCATACCAGTGGCGTGCGAGGCCGCGGCCTACGCGCCAGCCGTAAACGATGTAGTTGGTCTCGGTGCCCATGATGTTGGCGGGGCTCCAGGAAGTTTCCACAGCGTCGGTGTTGCTGGCGGACACGGAGTATGCGAGCATCCAGGAATTCTGGGAAGTGCGGTTGTTGAAGCCGTTGACGGGATCCAGCCACTGGCTCTCGGTGAGAGGAGTGCACTTGGAAGCTTCGATGGCCTTCTGTGCGTAGCTGTAACAGCTCTGCCACAGCGCAGCCTCGTCGGTGTACTTGGCGGCCAGAGTCTTGGCCCTGGAAGCCAGATACAGATAGGCGCGAGCGTAGATGCCGTAAACGACGCTCAGGTCGGGCTGCACCTTGTCGGTGCGGACGAAGTCGGCAAGCAGTTCCTCAGCCTTCGCAAGATCGGAGAAGATGAGGTCGAAGTTCTCGTCGATTGTAACCCTGGGGTTGTTGGAGGCAGTTTCGCTGCTGGTGGTTTCCGTTACGATGGGAACGCCGAGGTTCTTCAGGTGATTGGGATCCTCGGGCATGGTGAGCTTCGGGGTGATGACCGGGTCGGAGGGTTCCTTCCATTCCATGATTTCAGTGAGCTCCATGTAGTAGAGGGCCCTGAAAGCATAGCACTGTCCGAGATAACCCTTCTGGACATCGGTGAGTTCGGTGCCTTCGGGATAGAGGCTGATGATGTCGTTGACGCTCTTTATATATACATAGTAAAGGGCTGACGGCCACCTCGCCCTGTTGGTATACGAGAAGTTGCCGTACGAGTACTGCAGCATGGTGTTGTAACCGTTGTATCCCGGGCTGATGAGCGAGCTGGTGCCGTGGTCGAGCATGACCTTGAGTCCGCCGTAGGGCATCGGACCGTCGTTGAGCGGGTCGGAGCCGGAAAGGGTGGAATAAACTGCATTCATCATGCCTTCGGTGGCCGATTCCGACTGGGCTATCTGGCTGTCAAGCACGTAGTCGGTGGGGAAAGTCTCCTGGATACAGCCGCTGAGAATGAAGGCGAGCAGCAGTGACGAAGCGAACAAAATATATTTTTTCATGATCTTGTCCATTTTAGAAGGTGAGAGTTATACCGCCGGAGATTGTACGGATGGGGTTGTTCGAAGACATGTTGTTCCAACCGGCAATCGAGTAACGGGGATCCATACCCTGCCTCTTCGAGATGAAGAACAGGTTTTCAGCGGAACAGTAGACGCGGATCTTGTCCACCTTCATGGCGCGGGTCCACTTGGTCGGGAAGGTGTATCCGAAGTTCACGTTCTGGAAATTGAGATAGCTGGCGTCCACGAGGAACCTGTCGGAACGGGTGGAGGTGTAGGCATCGGTCTGGTTCAGGCGGGGAACGTTGGTATTCTTGTTCTCCGGAGTCCAGGCGTTGAGGATGTCCTTGTGCCAGGTGGTTCCGATCTGGTTGCCGCTGCCGTTGTGCATGATGATTTCGTATGCGTAGTCGTATGCGAGGCCGCCGAGCTGGTAGGTCAGGTTGAAGGAGAGGTCGAAGCCGTAGAGGTAGAACTGCATTCCGAGACCGCCGTAGAAGTCGGGAGCCGCGTTGCCGTTGAGGTAGTAGGAGCCTTCGGTGCCGATGTTGGTGGTCTCCCTTTCACCGGTAGGATTGCCCTCATCGTCGGTTACGTCCTTCCAGTAAAGGGCTTCGCCGGTTTCGGGATCGACGCCTGCGTAGGAGCGGAGATACCAGCTGTACAGCGGGAGTCCTTCGCCGATGTAGTAGCGGTACTTGGAGATGAAGGAGGTATCCTCGTTCACGTAGCCCATGTGGTCGCCGACCTGCACGGTCTTGAGATCGTCAGGAAGCCTGAGCACCTTGTCCCTTGCAGTGGAGATGTTGAAATCGACGTTCCACTGGAAGTTCTTGTTGCGGACGAGGTCTGCATGGAGGTCGAGTTCGAAACCGGTGTTGCGCATGTCACCGAGGTTGGTCCAGTAGCTGCTGTAGCCGATGGACGGCGGAGTGCTGATCTGGAACAGCATGTCGGAGGTCTTGCGGTAGAAGTAGTCGAGGCTACCGGTGAGGCGGTAGTCGAACAGCTCGAATTCGAAGCCGGTGTTGAAGTTGGTGTTGGTTTCCCAGGTGATGTCCTCGGTACCCTTCTGGCGCCACTGGAATGCGACCTTGTTGTCGTTGTTCACGATGTCGTAGGAGTTGGCATACAGATAGTTGCCGATGTTGTCGTTACCCTGGGAACCGATGGAGACCTTGTACTTGAGGGTGTTCACCCAGGGAACGTCGAAGAAGCTTTCCTTGGAGATGAGCCATGCGGCACCGGCCGACCAGAAGTTACCCCAGCGGTGATCCACGCTGAAGCGCGAGGATGCGTCGCGGCGGAACGAAGCGGAGAGGTAGTACTTTCCGTCGTAGTCGTAGAGGGCGCGGGAGAAGTAACCTTCGTTGTTGTAGACGCTGGAGCTCGATGAGGGAGTCGGGTTGAGCTGAAGGAGGGCGTCGATTTCAGTTACGCCGTCGATGCCGAAGTTGCGGCCCGACATGTCCATGTATTCGTACTTGGTGTTATAGTACTCGTGACCGACCATGAGCCCGACATTGTGCTTGCCGAACGCCTTGTTGAAGTTCAGCAGCTGCTGGGTGTTGTACGAGAAGTCCCTCTGGTGGCTCTTGTACAGGTAGCCGTTGTCGGAAGAGTTGGTGTAGTAGTCTACGAACGGACTAGTAATATAGGTATACTTGCGGTCGTAGTCGTAGGCACTGGCATTGATGGTGAAGGTGAGGAACGGGAACAGCTTGAAGTCGGCATATCCCTTGGCGGTGATGGAGTTTCCGTCATGGCCGGAATTGTCGTACTTGTTGCCGAAGATGGTGTTGCCGCCGGTTCCGCCTGCCCTGTTCATGCCGTAGGACTGGGCGAAGTCGTACATGTCGAGACCCCACTTGTCCTTCATGATGTTGCCGTTGGCGTCGCGCAGGTAAACCGGATATACCGGAGCCTGGGTCTTGATGGTCTGCCAGATGAAGCCTGCGTTGAGGGTGCCTTCGGAAGTCTGGTGGTAGACATAATGGGTGTAGTTGAAGTTCGCACCCACCTTGAGCCAGGGCTTTGCCTGGTAGTCGGCGCCCAGACGGGCGGTGAGACGCTTCTGGTCCTGATTTTCCTGAATACCTTCCTGGTTAAGATAACCAATTGAAGAGTAGTAGTTGATCTTGTCGACCGCACCTGCGATGGACACGTTGTATTCCTGACGGAAACCGTTCTGGAGGCCTTCCTTCTGCCAGTCGTCGGGCTGGATCCAGAAGGTCTGTCCGCCGTAGTTGTGGAAAGCGCCGAGGGTGGCGTTCGGGTTCATCTTGCCGCCGGCAAGGATGAAGTCTTCGCCGCGCGGAACGGTGTAAACCATGTAACCGGGACCGATGTTGGGGTTCTGGACGCCGGAGTTTGCAAGTGCGTGGGCGTCTTCGGCGCTTGCCCCGTCGAGCATGGCCTGGTTGTAGAGGGTCTTGTAGTAGGTTTCATAGAACTCCCTGGTGCTCACGGTGTTGTAGAGCTGGAGAGCGTTGCTGTTGACACCCCACTTGGCATCGACGGTGATTTTGGCATCGCCAATCTTGCCGCGCTTGGTGGTGATCATGATGACGCCGTTTGCGCCTCGGGCACCGTACAGTGCGTTGGAAGCTGCGTCTTTGAGCACTACCATCGACTCGATATCGTTGCTGTTGATAAGGTTGAGGTCGCCGTCATAAGGCATGCCGTCAACGACGATAAGGGGTTCGGTATCGGAGTAGATGGAGCCGATACCACGGATGGTAATGGAGGGAGAGCTGCCGAACTGTCCGGAGGTATTGTTGATCTGCACACCTGCTACGCGGCCTGCGAGGGCCTGTGCGGCGTTGGACAGCTGTACCTTGGAGAGTTCGTTCTCGCCCATGGTTCCCGCCGATCCCGTGAAGGCCTCCCTGGTCGTCGTACCGAAGGCCACGACCATGACCTCATTGAGGAATTCGGTGGATTCCGAGAGCGTTACCTTGATGTCGGTCCTGCCGTTCAGGGCAATCTGCTGCTCGGTATAACCGATGCACGAGAACTGAAGAGTCGCGTTGGCGGGGACCCTGATGGCGAACGTACCGTCATTGTCGGTTACGACGCCGTTGGTGGGATTGCCCACTTCGAATACGCCGCACCCGATGACAGGTTCGCCCTGGGTGTCCACTACCACGCCGCTTACTGAAGATTGTGCCAGCAACCCCATTGGGAGCAGCATGGCCACTAAAGCAAAGATTAGTTTCTTCATTTTTTTACTGGTGGTTAGTAAATGATTTCTTTTTGCAGGACTAAAGATAATTAACTTTTTACCTAATATGATAGTAAAATCGTCTAATTTTTTATTGAAACCTGTATATTTTGACAATAGTGATATTTTTTTATATTTTTGTGCTATTAAAAAGAACATTCAAACATAATTTAGCCGATAGTTTTATCCCATGAAGCGCTTTTTCCTGCTGTTTGTACCCGTTTTGATGCTCCTGCCTGCGGTTGTGCAGGCTAAAGTCCGGAATATCAGCGTAGAAGACGGCCTGCCCTCGGACATAGTCAACACGGTGGGCCAGGACCGCGGCGGGTTCGTGTATTTCGGCACGAAGTACGGCCTGTGCCGTTACGACAGCCAGGCGCTTCTCAGGATTGGGTGCGAGGGCGGCCTGCCCTTCAACAAGGCGGTTTACGACCTCTGCTCCACCCCTGGAGGAGATTTCTACGTCGCAACGCGCGAAGGCCTCTTCATGCTGAGCGACGATTCGCTCGTGAAGGTCCCCTTCGAAGTCACCACCCGCAGTTACGACGAAGTGATGATTAGCTGCATCGAGGCTGACGAAGGTGGAAACCTGTGGGTCGGCACTTCCGATTACGGGCTTTTCAGATACGACATCAAGGACAGGTCTTGGCGTACTTACCGGATGCAGCTTTCCCGGAAAGACATTACCGGAATAATCTGCAACGAGGGCGTTATCTGGGCGCTCTGCGGCGACAGGAACATCTATCGCTATAATTCCGCGACGGATTCTTTCGTGGCCATACCTGTAAGGGACAACCTTACCGGTGCCTCTATCGGTTCGGCCTCCTTCGCCTGCGTGGATTCCTTCGGCGACATGTGGGTGTGTTCCCCGGAAGGGAAAATGTTCCGTCTTGAAATAGCGAGCATGCATTTCTACTCCGTCCTGTCCGGTTTGGCCGGAACCGAGCTTCATTCCGTGGCCGCGTCCGGGCAGGGGAGGCTCGTGCTCGGAACCTCGGACGGGCTGTATGCCTGTCATGTCCATTCCAGAGAGCTCGAAAAGCTCGACGACGGCGTCTTCATCTCCCTGTTCTTCGACCGGGACGGCGCGCTATGGGCGGGAACCTATTTCAGCGGTGTAAACTATTATGGCACCGGCGCCGACATCATCACCACCCTGCCTCCCAAGGAATGCGGGCAGGTGGTCACTGTCATCGGGCAGATGCCTGACGGACGCCTTGCCCTCGGAGCCGACGACGGAGGCCTTAGCTTATTCAATCCGGCTGACGGCGAATACCTGGGCGTCGACCTCGGTCCCGGGATGCGCGCGCTCAGCGTACACTCCATCCTGGTGGAAAGCGACGGCGTGTGGATAGGCACATTCGGGAACGGGCTCTATCATACCGACCTCGCCTTCGGACACGCCGTCCATTACGGCCCGGAAGTGATGGACGACGGCGAATTCGACATCTGCTCCATTTACCGCGACTCGGACGGCAACCTGTGGCTCGGCACGAAATCCGGTATATGCCGGTATATGGAATGGTCCGGCCGCTTTATCCGGAGCCTTCGCATCGACAGGGAATGCGACGTGATGAGCATCCGCCAGATGGGCCGCAAGCTCTATTTCGCCTCCAACGGCTGGGGACTGCTGTCATACGACATGGACTCCGGAGGCTATTCCGGACATTACGAGGGCGATACTGACGGCCCCCGCGGGGTTACCTCCATCGAGGTCTATGAAGGCAACCTGTACGTCGGTACCGACAAGGGCCTGTACGTTATGCGTGAAGACGGTTCCCTTGTGCGTTCCCCGCGCTGGGACATAGGGGAGCCCCTCATCCTCGGAATGGTGTCCGACAACAGCGGGCTCTGGCTCATCACCGACGGAGGAGTGCTCTGCTGCGACGTCTCCCGAGTCTGGCGCTTCAGCCGGGAAGACGGCTTCCTGAGCCATGCTTTCACCTACAACTCCTGCCTGAACAGCTCCAGCGGCGACATCTTCATAGGATGCAACCGCGGGCTCAACGGGTTTCTGCCGGAATCCCTGAAGAGCAACATGGTGAGCAGGAACATCGGGGTGATGATTACCGGTTTCAGCGGGATGGACGGGAGCGGCCCCATGGACATATCGTCCGATTCCGGAGTGAAGCTGGAGAGTGCCGCCGCCGACTTCCGCATCTCCTTCGTCTCGCTCGACTACGACACTCCCGGCAATAACGTCTACCGTTACAGGCTGATAGGCCACGACAATGAATGGCACATGCTCCCCCGCGGGGACGGCGAAGGGGGCGCGTCCTATCTAAACGTCTGCCCGGGCAGGTACGTATTCGAGGTGGCGGCGGCACAGAACCCCGCGGAACCATTCGGGGAGAGTTCGACGCTCGAAATAGACGTCCGGTGGCCACCGCTCCGGCTCGCTTCCATCCTGCTGGGAATCTTCGCCGGCATCGGGCTCGTCTACCTCGTGATTTCGCTTGTCTCGGAGAATGAAAAAAAGAAAAGGAAGCTCGAGGAATACAGCCTTAAACTCTCTTTATGGCATCCGGACAATCGCCGGCAGGGCGCTTCGGAAAGCGCCGGAAGTCCGATTCAACTCATCATGGACAAGGAAAAATCCGTGTTCGTGGAAGCTGTCATCAAATACATCCAGGACAATATCGGGGAGTTCGGGCTCGGCGTGGACAGCATTTCCGCCGGCATGAACTGCAGCCGCGCGACGCTCTTCAACAAGCTGAAATCCGAACTGGACATGAGTCCCAACCAGCTCATCCGCGATATCCGCATGGCAAGGGCGCTCGAGCTCATGAAAGACCCCACCGCCCGCATATCCGACATCGGCTACAGGCTTGGATTCTCGTCCTCCTCTTACTTTACCAAAATATTCAGGGAAACCTTCGGGATGAGCCCCAAGGACTACCGTAACCTGAGGCGTTAAAGCCTTTCGAGAGCGGCGAAATCGATCTGCGGGGCGGAACCTCCCTGCGGAATGGCGAAGGTGGTGCCGAACATGGTCTGCTCCGGGAAGAAGCCGCAGTGCCTGAGGACCAGGTCTTCACCCTCCTGTGCGCCGTACATGTCTCCCCTGAACCCGCTGATGCCGGTATTGTCGCAGGAGAAGCGAGCGGAACTGATCTTTTTCCAGCTGCCGTCCCTGAGCCGTACCCACTGATTGTGGAAACGGGCTTCGCGCGCGTAGATGCTGGTTTCGGGAACGAAGCACTCCAGGAAGGAATATGCTCCCATGTACCAGGTGTCGGTCTGGGGCCTTCTGAAGGATGCCAGAAGGTGCCACTCTCCTTTCTCGTCGCAGAAATAGCCGGTGTAATCGGTGGCTCCGGTGCCGGTGGGCCGCACCTGAACGAGCGTTTTGTAGCTGATGCCGGTTTTCCAGGGATAGTTCATGAAGCTCTGGCCGCCGGTGCCCTCCCCGCCGAAATCCCTGGCTTCCACGTCCTTGCCCTGCCGGAGCAGCTTCACTTTCTTGTCTTCGGACACTGCGGATGCATCGTCCGTTTCCTGCGGGCTCCAGACCGAGAACAGCACGGTGTTGGGCTGGCCTTCCGGATGGGACTGGATGCCCATGTAGCCCTCCCGGAAGCCGGTCAGCATGAAATAACTGCCGGGGACGTCCGATCCTTCGGGCACCGTCACTTCGTTGTAGAACCATTCCACGTCTTCCTGCGGAAGGGTGTAGAACAGATGGACGGACGGGCCCCTCCGGCACCAGAGGGAGTTGTCATCCACCTTGTTTTCAGGCAGATAGCAGTTCTTGCCCTGCAGGGCGGAGCCTTTTAGCAGGTACTTGTCTATCCTTGCGAACTGGGCTGCTGCCGGAGAAACTTCCTTGGCCTTGATGTCTATTTTCTTATAGCCGGGAGCGCTCACCTTGAAGGTGCCCACGTTGAGGCAGACGGGAGTTTTGGAAGCGACCGTGACATCGTAGGAGGATTCGCCGTCGGTGAAGGTGAGGGTGCAGGAGTGGGTGTCCTGAATGTTGTGCGCCTTTATGGCGAGGGCCATGTCCCCGGTGGCGGAAGTCCTGACGTAGAAGCTGAGCACCGTGGAGGCGTCGTTCCAGTTCTTCAGGGCGCCGCTCCCGCTGTCGATGGTGGAAACGGCTTTATTGTATATATCGCCTGCCGCTCCGGTCACGTAAGTGTTGCCGCGGAAGGGGACTGCAATGTATTCACTCTCATCGAAATTGGAATTGCCGCTTCCCCCGGTGCAGGACGGGGCCAGTACGATACAGGGAAGCAGACAGAGGAAATACCTTATTTTCATAGAATACAAATATAATAATTTTTCGCATCTTTGCGTTATGAAAAATCGCGTGATAATACTCCTGGGAGCCGCTTTGCTCCTCGTTTCCTGCGGCGTTGCCGGAAAGCAGGAAGGCTCTGTCCGTCTCATGCAGTACAATGTGGGCGTTTTCCACAAGTCAGGGGAGAACAGCGCTCCCGACGTGGCTGCGTTAATCAAGGAATACAAGGCGGATATAGTTTCGCTGAACGAGCTTGACAGCTGCAACACCCGCAACCCCGAATACCAGCTCCGCGAGCTCGCCTACGGCCTCGGCGGCTGGGAATACCGCTTCGGGAGGGCCATTCCCTACAGGGACGGCGCCTATGGCGACGGCATCGTCACGCCTTCCGCCATCGTCTACGGGGCGGCCGGGAATCTCCCGCATTTCGAGGGCAGCGAAGTCCGTGCATTCGTGGTGGTGGAAACCGCGCAGTACGTCTTCATCTCCACCCATCTCGACTACGAGTACGAAAACGCGCGTCTCCAGCAGACCCGCATCATAAACAATTATGTGCTTGGCAAATACGGCCGTTCCACGAAGCCCGTTTTCCTGGCTGGGGACCTCAATGCCCCGAGGAACGAGGCCTGCATGCAGGAATTCGCGCAGTACTGGGACATCCTTACGCCCGACCAGCCCACCTATCCTTCCGACGGGGCCGATATCTGCATCGATTACATCATGGTTCTCCGTAACCCGGGCTTCACGCGCGTGACACCGCTCAAGTCGGGAGTCATCACCAAGTCGAAGGTAGCCCGGCTCGACAGAGCTTCCGACCATCTTCCGGTCTTCGCCGACGTAAAGATCAAGTAATTATTTCAGCAGTCTGAATCCGGGGCTGGCCCACTCCTCCATGCTTCCGTCCGGAGTGGCGCGGATGAGATACCCTTCCAGGTCGGCCCGGCTTTCGATGAAGGCCTTCGCCTCCTCGTATCCTATTACCATGCAATAAGTTGCATAGGCGTCTGCCGAAGCCGCCGAAGGCGCCGTCACGGTAGCGCTAAGGAGCGTGTTTTCGGCGGGATAGCCGCTTCGCGGGTCTATAGTGTGCGAGAACTTCCGCCCGTCCTTTATGTAAAATTTCCGGTAATTGCCGCTGGTAACGATGCCCTGGCCGGCGGAGCCCGAAGATTCCCAAATACCGTCCAGATCGGCACCCGGAGTGTTGTTCCCGTCCTTCGGCCGGTCTACGCCCACTTTCCACGGTTTGCTGGAGGGGTTGAGCCCGCTGCACCATATCTCCCCTATATCCACCAGCATATCCTTGACGCCCAGTTTGCAAAGGTATCTGGCCACGGTGTCGCAGCTGTACCCCTGCGCCACTGCGTTGAAATTCAGCACCGGCCCGTCAAGCGTCGCCATTTCCGCCCCCTTTGTCATTCTGAGCGCAAGCGAAGAATCTCCGTCATTCCGGATCAGCCGCTCCCTGTACAGGCGCCCGTCCGCAGTCAGCGCCTCCTCCATCGAAGGAACCAGACGGCGCATGCCGCTCACCGCCATCGCGGCCGCGACCTTGTCGGCGGACGGTAGGGAATCGTTCCTGAACCCGAAGCCCCAGATATCGAACAGCGGGCCTGCCGCCACATCCACGGCCCCTTCGGTCTCCTTCCAGATGCCGTAGCTGTAATCGTACATCTCCATGAGCATTCTGCCAGGCTTTATGGTGTCGCCGGCATTCAGGCGCGAGAGCTGAGAACTCTTGTTGTAACCGCTGAGCGTAGTGTCTATGTCTTTCAGGATGGCCTCGATGCCGTTCCGCACTTCGTCCGGCCTTGCTTTTATCCCCGCGGCATTGTATTTCACGCTCCAGGTGCCTCCCTGCGCATAGCCGCTAAGCTGCTGATATCCCGTCTGTTCCATGCAGCCGCTCAGCACAAGGGCCGGAACCAGCATAAGGGCGAGGAATGTAAGTCGCTTATTCATAGATAGAAAGATAGACGGCTTCGGCGGCGGTGATGGCGGCGGTTTCGGTGCGGAGACGCGAACTGCCGAGGCTCACCGGCACGAACCCGGCGGCCATTGCAGCCTGAACCTCCGCAGGACTGAAGTCCCCTTCGGGGCCGATGAGTACCGTGACGTGCGGAATACCTGTCAATGCAGATACCGGTGTCTCCGCCACCTCCCGGAGCAGGTCCATGATGAAGGCCCGCGGCTTCACTTCGTCGGAACAGTAGGCGATGAGACGGAGCTCGCCCGCGGCTGCTTCACGCGCTTCGCCCATTCCGGCTATGAAATCCATTACTGTCTGTGGCTCAAGCAGTTCCGGAATCGCTCCCTTGAGAGACTGCTTCGTGGCGGATAGCAGGATGCGGTGCAGACGGTCCGTCTTGAGCACCCGGCGCTCCGACCTTTCCCCGATGACGGGGGCGAGCGTGTCCACGCCCACCTCGGTGACTTTTTCCGCCATCCATTCGTAGCGGTCGGGATTCTTCGTGGGGCAAACCGCCAGTGTAAGACGGTAGGGGTGCGACCCCCACGAGGCTTCGGAACTGACAATCCGGGCAAGGGCCGTCTGCTCTTCGCCTTTGCCGCGCTTCTGCGTGCCTCCGGCGGGAGCCTCTTCCTGCAACACGCAATGGTACAGCGTGCCGCGGCCGTCAATCACGTCTATTTCGTCTCCGGGCCTGTGGCGCAGGACGCGCATGCAATGTGCCGTCTCTTCCGCCGGAAGGCGGAGGAATCCTTCATTAACCTGATCTGAATAAAAAATCTCCATTATGGCCGGATTATTTCCACCTCGCCGCCCGGGCCGAGTTTGATTATCTGCGAAGATCGTCCGGTGGCGCTGTCGTCGAAACGCACGTTCCGGCCGCTGTCGAGGAAAGAGTTCGGAACCACATAGTCCACGCCGTCGAGAATTTCCTTGGAAATCTGCTTGAAATTCTCGGGAGCGGGCTCGCCTGAGATATTCGCCGAAGTGCTCACCAGCGGTGCGCGAAGCTTGAAAATCAATTTGTTGCAGAAGACGGCACCGGCGCTGACAGGCTTGTCGTCCGGACCCGGTGTCACGCGCGGAATGCGTATCCCCACCGAGCCGTCTTCGGCCACCGTCGAGGGTGCCAGGCCGTAGGCTCCCGTCACCGCATCGGGGTACACGATGGTCATGGGGGCGTCGTTCACCTCCACCAGGTCAATGGCTATCGAGGGAATCTTTTTGACGTATCGGGCCACCATGTCGAGGCTGTCGACAAGCAGCACGAGCGATTTCGCGCCGCTGCGCCGCTTGAGTTCGAACACTTTCTGCACCGCGGCCTCGTTGGTCGCGTCGCAGCCGATTCCCCAGATGGTGTCGGTCGGATACAGGATGAGCCCGCCGCGTTTCAGCACCGCCAGGGCTTCGGAAACTATGGAAGGAATGTCCATCTTACCACCAGTTTTGATTGAAGAGCCTGTGGCTTTTGCGCCACCAAATCATGAGCAGCCAGCCCATCAGGGCCCCGCCCAGATGAGCGAAGTGGGCCACGCCCTCGGCCGTTCCGGTTATGCCGGTAATCAGCTCTATCCCAAGGAATATCAGCACCATCCACTTGGCCGACAGGGTGACAGGCGGGAAAAGCAGGGTGAGCTTGTTGTCGGGGAAGAGGTAGGCGTAGGCCAGCAAAACCCCGTACACCGCACCCGACGCACCGAGTGTGGGTACGTAAAGGGACGTGCCGGTGAGGGACTGGACTCCCAGATGCAGGGCGGCTGCGCCGAGCCCGCACAGGAAATAATACACCAGGAACTTTTTGGTGCCTATGGTGCGTTCCACCACCATTCCGAAAATGAACAGGGTATACATGTTGAACAGGATGTGCCAGAAGCCACCGTGCATGAACATGTGGGTGATGATCTGCCACCAGCGGAACAACGGCGACTCGGGAGGGAACATCGCGAACGTGCGGATCATGAAATCCTGGTTCACCAGCGTGGCCAGGAATAGTATCGCGTTGACTATTATGATGTTGATGGTCGCCGGGGGCAGCTGCCCGTAGCGCCGGGAATAGTATTGCATGGTCTAGAATTTCTTGTCCAGTTCTTCTGTGCTGATTATCGTCATGATGCGCCTGCCCGAGGGGGTGAGTTCGGAGTTTTCGCAGGAGAATAAAACGTTTACAAACGTTTGCGCCTGGGTGGCGGTCGTGGGCACTTCGGCGTTCAGCGAGCCCAGGGTGGCGATTTTGGCCGCTATCGAGGCGTTCACCCTGTCGGAGAGGCCGCCGGTGTCGTCGGACAGGATGAGCACCAGGTCCTGCACCATCTGCTGCACCTTTCCGGGCTCGCAGGAGAAGCCTTCCGGCACTCCGTTCACCACCACGGTGTCGTTGCCGAATCCGGTGATGTCGAACCCTACGGCCGAGAGCTGTGCCGCCTTGTCGTCGAAAAGCAGCCGCGCGGCCGGGCCGACCTGCACCGAAACCGGGAAGAGGGCCTGCTGCGTGACGTGCTCGCTGCGGCTGAGCGCCTTAAGCGTGCGTTCGTAGACTATCCTTTCCGCGGCCCTTCTGATATTCACGACCAGCAGGCCCGAGGCCACGGGAGACACTATATATTTGCCCTTGACCGCAAAGGCGTTGGGCTGGATTTTCTCTTCGAATAGCTTTTCAGCTGACTGGCTGCGGGGAGCGTACTGCTGCGGGGCTGGAGCCTCTCCGGAATGGGTTTCAAAGCCCAGGTTCACCGCGAACGGGTCGTAGGAGGTGTCGAGCTGCGGGGCGGGCTCGGTGACCGGGCCGTGCACATCTTCATAGTGCTTGCCGATATGGGGCATCTGCACGCTCTGGGCGGCGTCGAAATCTATCCCCCCTCCGTATGAATTGCGCCCCAGCGTTTCCTTCACGCAGGCGTAAAGTACCTGGAAGATGACGCTGTCCTCCTCGAACTTGACCTCGCTCTTGGTGGGGGAGATGTTCACGTCGACCGAATGCGGATCTGCCTGAAGCCAGATGAAATACGACGGCGTGAGCCCTTCGGGGATGAATTCCTCATAGGCCTTCATCACCGCCTTGTGCAGGTAGGGGCTGCGGAAAAAACGTCCGTTCACGAAGAAGAACTGGTTGCCGACAGTCTTCTTTGCGCTCTCGGGCTTGCCCACGAAGCCCGAAATGGTGGCAACCGTGGTCTCTACCGAAAGGTCTGCCAGGTCGCTTGCCACCGCCGATCCCATCAGGTCCAATATCCTGAATTTCAGCGATTTGGCCGGCCTCATCACGAAAAGGTCGCGGCCGTTCGAACTGAGCGAAAAGCCCACGTCGGGGCGTGTGAGCGCCACGCGGGTGAATTCGTCCACTATGTGTTTCAGCTCGACGTTGTCGGATTTGAGGAACTTGCGCCGGGCCGGGGTGTTGTAGAAAAGGTTGCGCACGGCGAAATTGCTGCCCGTGGGTGCGGCGACGGAGGATGTCTTGACTTCTCCGCCTCCGCCTATCACCACCTGGGTTGCCGTTTCATCTTTAGCCCGCCTGGTCCTGAGAGTCACTTCCGCTACCGCGGCGATGCTGGCCAGCGCCTCCCCCCTGAAGCCGTAACTGTCTATGGCATTGAGGTCTTCGGCAGATGAGATCTTGCTGGTCGCGTGCCTCTCGAAGCAGAGGACGGCGTCGGAGGGGCTCATCCCGGAGCCGTTGTCGATGACCTGGATGAGCGTGCGCCCGGCGTCGGCGACCACCACCGTCACCTGCGTGGCGCCGGCGTCCACCGCATTCTCCATGAGTTCTTTCACCACGGAAGCGGGGCGCTGCACCACCTCTCCCGCGGCTATCATGTTGGAAACCTGCGCCGGAAGTACTTTCAGTTTGCCCATTATTGCTGCACGAACAGATAGGGATACAACTTGAGTATGAAGAACATAAGCGCAATCACGAGGATGATCGTGACTACGGTGATGATGGTCTGAACCCTCTTCATGGGCTTGTCGAGGCCGTTGGTCTTGCTGTCCCTGAACGAGCCGCGGATGTAG
The DNA here is from genome assembly GCA_946185745.1 of uncultured Bacteroidales bacterium. GTDB lineage: Bacteria > Bacteroidota > Bacteroidia > Bacteroidales > UBA932 > Cryptobacteroides. Next base: position 34,580 of record CAMHKQ010000004.1, on the reverse strand, counting down.
CTTCCGGGCTTGTATTCCGCCGTTTCGTTACTTCCGTCCACGTCGCCGAAATACCTGCGGAGATTGTCCTTCTCGGGATCGTAAAATATGGGCTTGTGGTCGAACACCCTGTGCTCGCCTCTGCCGTAGAAATTGAATAATGCCATAGTTTACAAAAGTAATGAAAAAATGCGTATTTTTGTAAGGTATGGATTTCAGAATCGGTCAGGGATACGACGTCCACCAGCTTGCCCCTGGGCTCCCCATGTGGCTGGCAGGCGTGTCCGTGCCGTCCGAATACGGCTTCGTGGCCCATTCCGACGGCGACGTGGCCATTCACGCCCTCTGCGACGCCCTCCTCGGGGCCCTCGCCCTCGGCGACATCGGCAAGCTTTTCCCCGACACCTCCGACGAATGGAAAGGTGCCGACAGCAAAGACCTGCTGCGAATTGTCATGGAAAAGGTCCGCGCCAAAGGCTGGGAGGTTTCCAATGTAGATATCACAATCGCGCTCCAGGCACCCAAAATCGGCAGGCTCGTTCCCCGCATGCGCGACGTCCTCGCATCAGTGATGGACATCGAGAAGGAGCAGGTGAGCGTAAAAGCCACCACTACCGAACATCTGGGTTTCGTCGGCCGCGGAGAAGGCTGTGAGGTATGGGCCGTAGCGCTTTTGCATAAATGATTGGAATATGAAAGGTTTATTAAAAACACTGGGAGGTTTCGTCCTCACCCTTCTGGGTTTTGGCGGGATGGCAACGGGGTGCAATCCCTTCCGTTGCGAGTACGGCTGTCCCCATGCCGACTTCAGGGCGGAGATAAATGTGGTTGACGAGCAGGGCAAGCCCCTTCAGGGCATCCGTACAGTCCTGCGCTATCGCAATGAGGCCGGATATGATGTCCCCTACTACCAGTCCGACACCCTCTACACGAGCAATATGGGCCTCGCCCTGTTCGACGGCACCGTCTTTTCTGCACCTGCGTATGTCGACATTGTCTATGAAGACCTTTCCGGCGAATACATGTCCGCCGACACCTACGGCCTGCAGCCCGAACAGGTAGGCGAAGGGGACAAACACTGGTATAGCGGCTCGTATGTCCTGTACTATACAAAGGAATTGAAGAAGAAATAGTCAATTTTTTTTGGAAATATCCAAAAGGGTTGTATCTTTGCAGTCCGATTTTTGAAATCGCCATTGAGATATGGTGTAATGGTAGCACTACAGATTCTGGCTCTGTCAGTGAGGGTTCGAGTCCTTCTATCTCAACTTTTTACAGCCAGGCGCTGTGCGCCTGGTTTTTTGTGACCGGTTAATCCGGTGACTTTGAAATACTTACGATTCGGTGAAACGGATAGTTTGGCAACCCTGAGCCATCAGGCGAACCGCCGGTCCCGGTCTTTGCAGAGCAAAGAGAAAGGGACATAAGGCGGCAGGGGGTGTCAGGGGGGCAGGCCCCCCCCTGAGACAGGCAGCTACCTCGCCGAACGTAGTGACGGCGAGGTAGCTCAGCTGGTTAGAGCGTCGGATTCATAATCCGGAGGTCGTGGGATCATGCCCCACTCTCGCTACAAACACACCATAATACTGTTAGTGGCAAGTACGAAGCCACTGGCAAACCCAAGAAACTCCATATATACCCGTCGCTAATCCAGCGATGGTTTTTTTTATGCTCAATCCGTAGACCGTCCACCGATTAATAGCTGTTATATGAGCCGTTTGTGAGCCCTTTGCTACAAGAAAATAATCGACTGAAATTCAGCCGATTATCAACAATAACAACACGTGTTCGACCGTGTTAGTCAGTGGAATTTGAGCCCTTTGTGAGCCAATTAAATAGCCTTCTCAAACAACGCGTCCATGGTCACAACCCGTTGGATGCGGTTGCTATACATGTTCATCTTAAGGCCATACGTAGTAACTAGCGTAGGCTGGATGTTTTTTTTGTTCTTGGTGGCTGTCAATAGTGCATCTATTTTATTCCGCAATTTGGCGTCATAATCTTTGTCTATGGCAAAGTCACCACGAGTGAATTTCATCTCGCAAAGATTCACCACTCGATCTGCTCTGTCAATAAGCATGTCTATCTGAGCGCCTGGCACATCTCCATCTGCTGTCGCTCGCCAAGGATAAACCTCTGCCTGGACACCGGCTATCCCAAGCGAGGCACGGATCTGCTCCTGATGGACGAAACAAACATCCTCAAACGCTATTCCGCGCCATCTGTTCAGTTTTGGAGATGCCTGGTTATCACGCCAATAATGGGGATTATTGGTGGGGTTCTTGTTGACAAAGCCCAGATAAAAGAGGCAGAACATATCCGTGAGTTTGTAGTAGAGATTCCGTTTGGTTTCTCCAAAATTGTAATAGGTGGATAACAGGTCACTCTTAACGAGAGCCTTGAGTATTGCACTTAGAGTTCCCCCTTCCGAGATACCGGTGGCTTTGGAGATTTGCTCACGCGTGGCACCATATCTGAGTCCAGAGAGCGCCTCGACAATTTTCCTATAGTTCTCATTATCGGAGAACAAGGAGGTAAAGAGGCGGCCATATTCCGTGAGGAGGAAACCGCCCTCTCTAAAGAAGATGTCGTCTATGTTGTCGGCAAGGGACTTGCCCGGCTCGAAGAAAGACATATAGTAAGCTACACCACCCATAATCATATATGTCTGGACAAGATCATAGCGATCCATTGTGATGTTTCTGGCCTTAAAGTACCGTTCTGTTTCATTCAAGGTGAAAGGATGCATGTGCATTTCCCTGTTGGTGCGGCCATAAAGTCCACCTTTGTTATTGATGAGTTTGTCCAACATCCAGGTGGTGGCACTACCGCAAACAATCAGGAGAAGATTATGTTTGGCGCAGCCCCAGTCGTTCCAGAAGTGTTCGAAGGCGGACATAAATCCGGATTTGGCAGTATCGAGCCAGGGCATCTCGTCAATGAAAACCACCATCTTTTTCTGAGACCTTTTGCGATCAAGCATGTCTTCAAGTTTGTGGAACGCATCAAACCAACTTACGAGTGGCCCGTCCAACTTGGCCCCGTATTTCTCAAGGGAATGAGCGAACTCCTCCAATTGAATCTTGTAAAGGAGCTTCTCGTCTTTATTCTCTAATTCCAACGGGGAGATAGCAGTATGTCGAAAGGCAAAATTATCATCAAAGTATTCCCTAATAAGAAACGTTTTTCCTATACGACGCCTGCCGTAAACGGCCAAAAACTGCGCCGTGGGTTCTTCTAACAACCTTTTGAGCGTAGCCTGCTCTCTTTCCCTTGCGATGATGAGTGATTTCATAAGCAACATAAATATCCAGCCGCGAAGATACAAAAAATATCGTTCGCGGCTAAATATTTTTCAGATTATTTGAGCAGTTGTTCAGTTTGTTCCACGCGAGTATGGAACGGAATAGAACAAGTCTCATCGGCGGTTTTTTTATTCTCGGTCTGGTAAAAAACTCGCCAATTAAAGGGTGTCTTCATGCGACTCATCATCTGAATCATTAAGGTATCGCTGTCTTGAAGGAGAAATCTTGCCATACCCGCGTACGTAAGAAAGGGCCGATTTGATAAGGTCAATATTCAATGCGTTTTCCAGGCGGGCGATGGTCTCAAGAGTCATATTGGAGCTGCCTTTCAGCAGATTGGAAATATATTGCTGTGTGCAGCCCATACGTTTGGCCAGTTCTACCTGCGTGACAGACTGTTTATCCATTGCGCGCAAAACCTGTAACGTAATGCAACGCGAATACATAAGCCAAAACTCATTGTCTCTGCGCCACTGCGCATCTTCACGCCAGCGTGAGGGAGTGAGGGACTGATGCTCCTCCAGGAATTCAATTGCCCTGCTCATTGTTTGCACTATCACACTCTTTTTACAAATATAAGAACAATATATGTATTGTATATATTGCATTTCTGTGAGATAATTAATAATATTGGACAAAATGCTTCAGGTACCCTTGCCTGTCAGGAGTTCGGGGGTTTGTACACCAGAGGAGTGTTTAGTGAACCAAATGGGGTAAAAGGGTCGATGCGTACACCAGAGGGCCTTCAGGTGTACGAACAGAGCAAAGTAGCCTTGTACTTGTTCATTTGGGGCATCCCGGCCACGGATTTGGCCTCCAGCGTGGCCGGCAGGCATTTCAAATACGTCCCGTCCACGAAAACCTGCGAAAACGTGGCCGGCAACCGCTGGCTACCCCCTTTCCATCCGGAGCAGCCGCTCTTTGCGGTCGAGGCCGGCGGCGTAGCCGGTGAGGGTGCCGCGGCTGCCGACTACACGGTGGCAGGGGATGATGAGGGAGATGGGGTTGTGGCTCACGGCGCCGCCGACGGCACGGGCGGACATCGGCATCGGACCCTCACCCTCGCCGACGGCACGGGCGGACGCCCGCTTCAAGCCCCCGCCATCACCCACGCCCACGCTCCCGCCAAGCTTTGCGGCAATCTCACCGTAGGTCATCGTCTGGCCATACGGGATGGTCAGCAGAATCTCCCAGACCTTCCTGCGGAAAGCTGTCGTGCGCAACTTCAACTTAGGAGTGAAATCCGGCACACGGCCGCTGAAATAGATGTCCAGCCACCGGCAGGCATCGTCAAAAACAGGGAGCCGCCGCTCTTCGTGCACCGGGTCAAGCCCGGCGGCAAAGTGATTTTGCCCGTCGAACCAGACGCCGACGAGTGCCTCCCCGTCGCTTGCGAGCGTAATCCCGCCCAGGGGCGAATCGTAGTGCCGGGTGTAGTCCATTTCTGCGTGCGGCAGCTTTACTTCAGAAAAAAGAAATAGAACGCGGCCCATTGTAGCGGGATGCCCTCGGCGTGGCCGATAGTGCGGTACGAGCCATCCTGCACGGTGCCGTCGCTCTTGATATGCCCGACCGTGCGGTACGAACCGTCTTGCACGGTGCCGTCGTCCTTGATATGGCCGACCGTCCGGTAGCTGGCGTCCTGTACTGTGCCGTCATCCCTCAGGTGGCCGATGGTGCGGTAGGAGCCGTCCTGCACCGTCCCGTCGCTCTTGATATGCCCGATAGTGCGGTACGAGCCGTCCTGAATGGTGCCGTCGCTCTTGATGTGGGCGACGGTCCGGTAGCCGGAGTCGGTTACCTTCTGGGCGGCGGCCTGGAACCCGAAAACGGATGCCAGCATCAGGCCGACGATAATCAATAAACGTTTCATTCGCTCAAAGATAATAATAATCAATAGTACTCCAGTGCTCCCAATGGCGCAAAAACAGTTCCATTAGGAGCAAAAACGGCCTGATTTGCTCCCAATGGCGCTATATTTTTGCCATTGGGAGCAGTGCGGGAGGTAGCATCAAGTGAATTATCATTACCTTTACAGAAGATATGAAACGTTTTCCCCTGATAGTACTTTGCGCCCTTGCGCTTGCGGGTTGCCGCGGCCGGGCACTCAGCCTGCCCATTCCCGCCGAACAGGAAGAAGCCATGTTCCGCAGCTGGATAGCAAAAGTCGCCTCCGACGAGTTCGGCGGCCGCATGCCCATGTCGCAGTTCGAAGAGCCTGTAACCATCTATCTGGCCTCGCAGCTCGACAGCCTCGGCATCCAGCCGGCATTCGGCGGCAGCTACTTCCAGGAAGTGCAGCTGATCTCCACGCAGTGCAGCTTCGACGGCGGCGGCCTGCAGTACAGCGGCATCAAGGGTTCAGGCACCCTGCAGATTCCCGATGATTTCGTGGGCTGGAACGCACGGCCCGACGGGCGCATCGACCTGCCCGCCACCGGAGTGGTGTTCTGCGGTTTCGGAATCGACGCCGACGAGTTCGGGTGGCACGATTTCGAGGGCGTTGACGTTAGGGGAAAGCTGGTGCTTGCAATGGTGAACGACCCCGGCTTCTACGACGAAAGCCTGTTCCAGGGAAAGAACATGACCTACTACGGCCGCTGGCTGTGCAAGTTCGAGCAGGCGGCGAAGCTCGGTGCCGCAGGGTGCCTGGTGATTCACAATAGCCCCGCCGCCGGATACGGCTGGGACGTGTGCTCCAACCACACCGGAAGCAACCTTGCGCTTTTCGATTCCGCGAGCGGGAACGCCTCGCGCCTGCCCATGAACGGCTGGATCAGCGAGCAGGGATGCCGCAAGCTCTTCGCCGCCGCCGGGGCCGACTTCGACGAGGCGGCCGCAGCCGCCAAAAAGCCCGGCTTCAAGCCGATGGAACTGGACCTGAAGGCAGATATAAAAATGACGGTGAACCATGAAATCCGGACTTCCCGCAACATCGGAGGCATCCTTCCCGGCCGCACAAAGCCCGATGAGGCCGTGGTCATCTCCGGCCACTGGGACCACCTGGGCATCGGCACTCCCGACGAAAAGGGCGACACCATCTACAACGGCGCTGCCGACAACGCATCCGGAGTAGCCGCCACCCTGGTCTGCGCCGCCCAGGCGGCAAAACTGCCCCGCCGCCCCGACCGTTCCCTGCTCTTCCTGTTCTACACCGCAGAAGAGAGCGGCATGTTCGGTTCGGAGCATTACTGCAACTTCCCGGCTGTCCCGATGGACAAGACAGCGGCGTGCATCAACTTCGAAAGCATGGCTCCGGAGCCCCTCACCCGCGACGTGGTGGTCCTCGGAGGAGGCAACAGCCCGCTGGACGGTCCCATCGCCCGCGGAGCTAAGCGGCAGGGCCGCTATGTCACTCTGAATCAGGACAATTCCGACGGGTGGTTCTTCCGTTCCGACCACTTCAACTTCGTGAAGAAGGGAGTCCCTGCGGTGGTCATAGAGTCAGGAGTGGACCTTGTCCATCCCGACAGGCCAAACAAATATCCTTTCGCTCTGTGGTATCACAAGCCCTGTGACGAATACCGCCCCGACTGGGATGTGGAGGGCTCCCTCGCCCACATCCACCTCATGCTCGGCGTGGCCCTCGAAATGGCCTCCGCTAAATAGGGATTACCTGTTTTCCGGGTCGCCGAAGTTCCAGGTGGCGAACTGCAGGGCTGTCCGCAGGGCCTGGTGCCAGTATTCCCAGCAGTGCCAGCCGTCGCGGATGCGCAGCTCGGCGGGAATGCCCTTATTGCGCATTTTCTGGTAGATATCCATGGAGAGGTCCAGCAGGAAGTCGTCGTCGCCGCAGTCGAAGAACCACTTCACGGTCTTGAGCGCCGCAACTGTCTGCTCGTCAGCATTCTCCACGAACTTGTTGGCGGAATGGTCGTGCACCGCCTTGCTCACCATGTAGAGCTTGTCTTTCGGCATGTCCCCTCCGGGCTCTTCCTGGTCGAGCCACGGGCTCATGGCGAAGCAGCTCGAGAACATGTCGGGATGCCTCTGGCTGTAGACGGTGGAGCCGCCTCCGCCCATGGAAAGGCCCATGATGGCGCGGTGCTGCTTGTCCGCCTTGATGCGGTAGCGGCTTTCAAGCGTGGGAACCAGCTCCTTGAAGAAGAAATCCTCGTAAGGCCTGTCGGGCATGTTGAAATAGCCGTTCCACTGGTTGTGGACGTCGGGGCCGCCTGCATTGGGCATGAAGATGACCATCTTGGAGATGGCGCCCGAAGCGATGAGCTCGTCCACCACTTCCTGCATGTGACCTTTATCCTTCCAGGCCTCGTAGGTGTCGGAGAGGCCGTGGAGCAGATACACCACGGGGTAGAGCCTGTCGGCCGAAGTGTCGTAGCCCTGCGGCAGGTAAACGTTCACCTTGACTTCTTCGCCGAGCAGGGTGCTGGAGACGCTGTCGGTGATTATCTGGCTCGTGCGGAGAGGCTGTGCCATGGCCGCCACGGCGGCAAGCGACAGCACAAGAATGACTGAAATCCGTTTCATGTTCAAAAGATTTTTTCAAATCTACGAACTTTTTTTGATAGTTTTTAAACATAGGATGCGCTTCGTTTGTTTATATTTGCAAAGAACATCATCCCATATGACCCCCGTCGAAAACCATACTCTTCAGTTAGTGTTGTGGTTCTTGTTTTCCGCAGTACTGGTCACTGTGGCGGTAATCGTCGCCACTAAACTCGGGCGCCGTTCGGAGTCTGTCCGCAAGAACGCGCTTCGCGGGAGGTTGAGGGAAATCCTGAGGCTCACTTCCGAGATGGACACTCCGGCCGCCCTCGTGAAGGCCCCGCTGTCCGACCTGGAAAGGAACGAAACCCTGTCCGAGAGCGGAATGGCCGCATTGGAGACGGCAAGGCTCAACCTTGACAAACTCCTTGCCCTCGTGAAGCAGGTCGAAGCCACCGGCAGGATGGGCATGAATACCGGCACCGGCGGCCATGAATCCCCATCACACGGGGATGCCGTTCCCGCCGGAGCGCGTCCCTCCGCTTCCGGTCAGCCGGGTGCAACCCTCCTGATAGCAGGGCCTTTGGCGGAAATAGTCGACTATCTGGCCGGTACCCTCTCCCTGTCATATGAAGTTCTCACCGCTTCCGACACGGAGCAGGCATGGAGCGTTGCCGATGAAAAGAGCCCGGATCTCCTGATGCTCGTATCTTCCGATTCCGGCACTACCGGCGCGGAGTTCTGCAGGCGGCTGAAGTCCACCGTAACCACCAGCCATATTCCGGTCATCCTGATATCCGCCAGGGACGACCGCGAGCATATAGTGTCCGCCCTCGAAGCGGGCGTGGACGACTACATAGTGAGGCCGTTTGACATGTCGGTGCTGCGTATGCGCATCCGGAATATCCTGGAGGAAAGGGAAAGGCTCAGGGCCGCATTCGCCAGGGAGGGAAGGAAATCCGATAAACTCGAATTCGCCAACCGCCTGGACCGGGAGTTCATGGACAGGCTCTCCGGAATCATCGAAAAAGAACTGGACAACAGCGAACTGGCGGTGAACGACCTCTGCCGCGAAGTGGGCATGAGCCGCACTGCCTTTTACAACAAACTGAAGTCGCTTACCGGGCAGGGCCCGAACGATTTCGTGCGCAACTACAGGCTCACGAAAGCCCGGGAGCTGCTCGAAGGGGGGCTTTATTCGGTAGCGGAAGTGTCCGACATGGTGGGCTTTTCCGACCCGAAATACTTCAGCGTATGCTTCAAGAAGGCATTCGGTGCGAGTCCGAGCAGAATATAAACAACTTCCAAACTATTTTTGACATTTTTTGGAACTTGAACAAATAAGCATGAATTAATTTTGTAATCGCACAGCTATAATCAATCATGGAGACTTATTTAGGACTGGACCTCGGAGGAACAAAACTGCTGATAGGGCAGGTGGACAAGCACGGGAACGTATTAAAGTACAAGAGGTACGATTCCGGATTCTTCAGCCAGCAGGCTGCATCCGGGATAATACGCTCCTCCCTCGACGACTACATCGCAAACGTCGGCTTCGTGGGCGGTGAACGTCCCGTAGCCATGGGCGTCGGGCTCATCGGCCGGGTAGATCCGAACTCCGGAGTGTGGCACCAGATTGATCCCAACCGCACTCAGCCCATAGAGCTGGCAAAGGAGCTGACCGAGCTTTACGGCATTCCCTGCCGTATCGACAACGACGTGAAGAGCGCCACACGGGCGGAACGCGTCTGGGGCGTCGGCCAGTACTCCAAGAATTTTATCTATATTAATGTAGGTACCGGTATTGCCGTGGGCCTGGTAGTCAACGGCAGGCAGGTGCGTGGCAGCCATTTCAACGCCGGCGAGGCGGGGCATATGGTAGTGGGTGCAAACATCGGGGTGAAGTGCGATTGCGGCAGGACCGACTGCGTGGAGATGATAGCCTCCGGAATCGGCCTCAACGCTTGTGCGAGGCTGCTCCGGGACAAATACCCCACCCGCCTGACCTTCCCTGCCGACGATGCGGTGCGTATCCCGGCCGCTGACATCTTCGCCCTTGCAAAGGAAGGCGACGAACTCTGCACCGTGCTCACTTGCAACGCCGCACAGGGCATAGCCGACCTTATCATGAACCTCGTGCGTGTCACCGACCCCGATACAGTAGTGCTCGGAGGCGGAATCGCGGCCGACGAGTTCATGTTCGAGAAGATCCTTTCCCGCCTGAACGGCAATACCATGCGCTTCGTGACCAACGGTGTGGTAATCACCAAGCTGAATCCCCAGTTCATCGGACTGCTCGGTGCGGCGGCGGTTGCAATGAACATGTAATCATGAAGATACAGGTCCTGAATACTCCCGAAGAGGTCGACCGCCGTTCGGCGGAGGCCATCCTGCGGCAGATAGAATCCCGGCCCTGCAGCGTAGTCGGCCTGTCCACCGGCCGTACCACCTGCGGCGTCCACAAGGCTCTGGTAGAGCTGTGCAGGGAGAAACGTCCGGACCTTTCCAAAGTCACTTTTTTCGGTATAGACGAAATAGCTGGCGTGCCGCGCGAGTACAGCGGCGCCTGCTATACCATGCTCAAAACGCAGGTGATTGACCCCCTCGGCATCAAAGACGACAATTTCCTGATGCTGCCCACTTATTCGGCGGACTTCCCGGCCGACTGCGCCCGTTTCACTGAAGAACTATCCCGCAGGGGAGGGATAGACTTCATCCTCCTGGGGCTGGGCGAAAACGCGCACCTGGGATTCAACCAGCCCGGTACCCCATTCGACTCCGGATGCCGCGTGGCGGAGATGACTCCCGAACTCGAGCAGCGGGTGAGGCGCGAGACCGCTACTCCCGACGAAACCAGGCTGGGCGGAGTGACTCTCGGACTCGCTGATATCTTCTCTGCCGGGAAACTGGTCCTTGCGGCGAAGGGATGCGATAAGGCTCCGGCCGTAAAGGCCATGGCCGAAGATAAGCCTTCCGAAAAGATTCCGGCATCGGTGCTGCAGCTGCATTCCGACGTCACCATACTCATCGACCGCGAAGCGGCGTCTCTTTTATAAACCCGATTCTGCCATGACGGACAAGAAAACAAATTACATGGGACCGTTCATCTCGATGGTCTTCCTCTTCTTCGTGATCGGATTCCTGACTACGGTGAACTCCCAGTTCCAGGCACCGCTGAAGGAAGCGTTCCTTAGGAACGCGGGCAATTTCCGGAACACTTTCACCACCCTCATCACTTTCAGCTGGTTCCTGGCCTATCCCATTTTCGGCCCGGTGGGCTCCCGCTGGGTGAACGGCAAAGGCTACAAGACCACGCTCCTGCGGGGAGTGGGCATGATGGTCACCGGACTCGCACTGTTCTTCTTCTCCTCGTGGTTCGCGGTCAGATTCCCGGAATCCAGCATCCATGCGGGAAGCGCCGTCATTCCGGTTGCCTTCCTCATCTTCCTCATAGGCTCATTCATCACGGGAGGTTCCGCCACTGTGCTGCAGGTCGTGATCAATCCTTACCTGTCGGCGTGCCATATTCCCGGCACCCAGTCGGTCCAGAGGCTCGCCATAGGGGGCACCGCCAACTCCGTCGGCACCACCATTGCCCCGTATTTCGTAACGGGTGTGGTCTTCAGCGGAGTCGCCATGTCCGATGTGAAAGTGAGCCAGCTCATGGTACCGTTCATCTGCCTGGCGGCAATCATGGCGCTGGTGCTGTTCATCCTTTCCCGTATCGCGCTGCCCGACATAGAGGGCACCCGCAACGACACGGGTGAAAAGCTGGAAAAAAGCGTCTGGTCCTTCAGCCATCTCACCCTCGGGGTGATAGCCATATTCTTCTACGTGGGCGTTGAGGTGTGCGTTGGCGCCAACATCAACATGTACGCCATCGACCGCGGAATCGCCAGCCCGGCACTGCTCGCCACGCTGTATTGGGGCGGAATGCTGGTTGGCCGTGCCGCCGGCAGTATGCTCAGCAAGATAAGCCCGAAGGCGCAGCTCACTTTCACCACCTCCGTCGCGGCGGTCCTCGTGGCGCTTGCCATGGTGTTCGACAACCCGTGGCTTCTGGTTGCGGTGGGGCTCTTTCACTCTATCATGTGGGGCGCCATCTTCACCCTCGCCACGGCCCGTCTGGGCAAATACACCTCCGTCGCTTCGGGCGTGTTCATGATAGGCGTCCTGGGTGGTGCAGTCCTTCCGCTCGTGCAGGGCTTCCTTGCAGATACCATGGGCAATTGGAGGCCTACCTGGGTCATCGTCCTGGCCGGTGAGATTCTCATGTTCCTCTACGCACGCGTAGGTTCTAAGGTTCGCAGCATCGCAGACTGATGAAACGGGCCCTCCTGCTCCTGTTTGTCGCCTTGCCGGTGCTTTCATGCTCGCAGGGCTATGGCGACGTGTCCCCTCAGTTCGCCCGGGAAATACAGGAAAGCGGCCTCGTTTCCAAACCGTTACCGCTGCATGACGAGCTTTCGTTCGAGCAGCTCACCTTTAGCGGCGCAAAGGTGAAAGCCACCCTCCCGATAGAGGGAATCCTCACCATCACATTCCCCCTCGATCCCGGCTTCAGGGCGAAGGGGTCCCCGTCCGATCCCGACTACGCCACCTACGGCGACCACCGGGCCGCCATAAGCCTTGACGGGGCCGACTTGGAGAGATATAACTATCTGGTTTTCAATGTGTCTGTGGATAGTCCCGGAGATCTTGCCCCCAGCGTCAACCTCGTGTTCGTGAACCGCGAAGACACTCCGAAAGACGGCTTCACCCCTCCGGCCGGAGCGCATTTAGTTCCCCTGTCGCAGGGACTGAGCCGCTGCGGATTCTGGATCGGCGACCTGCGGCGCGACTGCGTAGACAGGGTGGAATTCTACGTCACCAACAGGGGATGGAACCTGGAGCCCGGCGCAGTGGCCGGATATGTCATTTCCGACCTGGCTTTCGAGGAAATCGATGCGGCTGTGAAGGTGTCGGGTTGGGAACCTTTGCCAAATCAGATAATCCATTCAAATTCAGGATATTATACAGGCGGTGCCAAAACGGCCGTGATGGCTGCGGACGGGGCACCAGATATTTTCTCTCTCTGCACTGAAAACGGCAGGGAAGTCTTCAGCGCCCCGGTTGTGCTGGATTCTTCCGACCTTGGCGATTTTGCCGTGCTGGATTTCTCGGCCTTTGTTCCCAAGAAAGACGGAAACTATTATCTCAAAGCCGGGGAGAGTGTCTCCGGCACCTTCCGGATCGCCGCCCATCCTTTCGACGAACTGCAGTGGAAAGCCGTCAATTTTATCTTCGGCCAGCGCTGCGGCCATGAGGTGGAAGGGGTGCACCCGCTGTGCCACAGTGACCTTTTCGCCGTGCATGACGGCGACACCCTCTGCTATGGCGGCGGCTGGCACGATGCCGGCGACCTTAGCCAGCAGACTCTCCAGACCGGGGATGTCGCATTCGGCCTCCTCGAAGCTGCCGCGGCAGCAGCAAAACGCGCTCCTACCCTGTCAAAAAGGCTGGAAGGAGAGGCCCTGTGGGGGCTCGAATTCCTCGAAAAAGTCCGTTTCCCCGACGGCTTCAGGGCCAGCAGCATGGGCCTCCTTCTGTGGCAGGATGGCATAATTCCCTCCCGCGACGACATCTATTCGGTGAGGATACAGGGGATGGCCTATGACAATTACCTGTATGCCGCTTACGAGGCCTTTGCAGCCGGTTATTTCAAGGGAGAACTGTCGGATTCTTTCCGGGAACGCGCCGAAAGGGACTTCAGCTACGCCGAAAAGAAATTCGCCGCGGACGGCTACGACATTTTCGTACAGCCCTACGAACATACCTACAGTACTTCCCGAAGCCAGCATATGGCCGCCGTTTCCTGGGCGTCAAGCCTCCTTTACAAATGCACCGGCAGGGAAAAATACGCCGCCAGGGCCAGGAAGGCCATGGATTATGTGCTCGCCTGCCAGCTCGCGGAAGGCCCGGGACAGGGCGGATTCTGCCGCGATACTACTCTCGGCTCCATGGTGCACAGCGTGCACCAGAGCAGGGAACAGCTTTTCGCCCAGGCCCTTGAAAGCATCCTGGAAACCCAGCCGGAAAATGAAAGCCGGCAGACGTGGACCGCGGCGCTCGCGTCTTATGCTTCCTACCTGAAACGCCTCATGGCCTACGCAGGCCCATACGGCATGATGCCTTCGGGAATCTACTCCGTGACGGAACCCGAAGACGCGGCGGCATTCCTGCAGCAGAATGTCTTTCTCCCGGAAGATGCCGCACCGCGTTTCCTCGCTCAGCTTCGGAGCGGAGTGCAGCTTGACAGGGAGCATTATCTGAGGCGCTTCCCCGTCTGGTTCGGGATATACAACGGCGGCAACGCCATTCTCCTTTCGCAGGGCAAGGCGGCAGCCATCGCCGCCGGGATGCTGGGAGACGCCGCCCTGTACGATGCTGCCCGCGCCCAGCTTTACTGGCTGCTGGGAATGAACCCCTTCGGGCAGTCGATGGCCTACGGCGAAGGCCGCTCTTATCCGCTCATGGATTCCTTCTCGTCCGGTACTTTCACCGGAGAGATGCCGGTCGGCATCAGGACTATCGGCGATTCCGATGTCCCGTACTGGCCGCAGGTGAACAATGCCTGCTACAAAGAGGTTTGGACCACCGTCGCCGGCAAGCTTCTGTCCCTCCTGGCGGAGCTCTGACACTTTTGTCAAATAATTTACCTTTTCTGTTTTTTTTTCAACTCCCTTATATATGGAGTTGCATATTTTTGTGCAGAAACTGACACGATAACCAAAACTATTTATCCAGTTTATATGAAAACATTCAAAAGAATTCTCCTGTTGACGGGCGCACTCCTCATGCTCGTGCCCGCAATCCGCCTCGGTGCACAGAATATCGTGCAGGTAAGCGGATCCGTAACCGACGGAGCCGACGGAACCCCGCTCGTCGGAGCATTCGTCTTTCTGAAAGGGAATACCAGCCTCGCAACCGTGACCGCAGATGACGGTTCCTATGCCATCGGCGTTCCCTCGGACGGCGTGCTGGTGTTCTCGCTCCTTGGATACGACGAGGCTGAGGTGGCCGTCGCTTCCCGTTCCCGCATCGACGTGCAGATGAACGTGTCCGCCTCGATGCTGAACGAAGTGGTGGTTTCCGCCCTCGGTATCCAGCGTCAGGCCAAGAGCCTCACATACTCCACACAGACCGTCACCAACGACGATCTCACCAGGGCCCGTGACGTCAACATGATGAATGCGCTTGCCGGCAAGGCCGCAGGCGTCACCGTCACCCCGAACTCCTCCGGACTGGGCGGCGCCACCAAGGTGTCCATCCGCGGTTTCCGCTCCGCCAGCGGCAACAACCAGCCTCTCTATGTAGTGGACGGTGTGCCCATCCGCAACGAGCAGGGACAGCAGATGTACTCCCTCATGATAGGCAGCCATGACGGCGGCGACGGTATGGCCAACCTCAACCCCGACGACATCGCCTCCATCAACGTCCTCAAGGGCGCATCGGCATCGGCACTTTACGGTACCGAAGCCGCCAACGGCGTCATCATGATTACCACCAAGAAAGGAGCTGCCGGAAGCACCAGCGTGAACTTTACCTCAACCACCACCTTCGACACAGCTGCTTATCTGCCCCAGCTCCAGACCCGTTACGGCGAGAGCGAGGGCTTCTACAGCTGGGGCCCCAAGGTCTCGGGCGCCTGGGATAAGGTAGGATTCATCAAGGACTTCTTCGAGACCGGTCTCACCGAAATCAACACCCTTTCGGTTTCCACCGGCACCGACAGGAACCAGACCTACATCTCCTACGGCAACACCACCGCGAAGGGTATCTATCCCAACAGCCGTTTCGGAAAGCACAACGTCACTCTCCGCAACACTTCCAAGCTCTGGGATGCCGTAACCCTCGACGCCAGCGTGCAGTACATCTATCAGGACGTGTTCAACCGTCCGCGTCCGGGCGGCTCCTACACCAGCCCGCTCCCCGGCCTGTACAACATTCCGGTAGGACGTGACATCAGTGAGTATGCCACCGCGTTCGAAACCTTCGACGCCGACCGCAACCTCATGGCCCAGAACTGGTTCAAGTCCATCGCTCCCGAAGAGCAGAACCCGTGGTGGGTTATGAACCGCACCTCCCGCGACAATGTCCGCAACCGCGTCATCGCCGGCCTCAGCGCCAAGTGGGACATCACCCCGTGGCTCTACATCCAGGCCCGTACCAATTTCGACGCCAACGCCGACCGCGAGGAAGTCAAGATGTACGCCACCACCGACGTCTCGCTCGCAGGTAACAAGAACGGCCTTTACGAATACGGCCAGTCCACCGGTGCGATGCTCTACAACGACCTCATCGCCAGCGTGAACAAGGACTTCGGTGCCTTCTCGCTTTCCGCATCGCTCGGCGGCAGCTTCACCGACAGCAGGAGCCATGGCCTCTATTCCAGCTCCTACAACAGCGGCCTTTCCTACGCGAACATCTTCACCATCCCGAACACCAGCACCCAGCAGTTCAGCCAGTCGGCATACCGCACGCAGAACGCGGCGCTGTTCGCCACCGCCAACCTGGGCTTCAAGGATTTCCTGTTCGTGGACGTGACCGCCCGTAACGACTGGTCTTCGGCGCTCGCCTATACCAACAGCTTCAAGACAGGTTTCTTCTATCCCTCCGTGGGTGCGACCCTGCTCCTGAGCGAAATGCTCAAGATGCCTTCGTGGATCAACTACGGAAAGATCCGCGCATCCTATGCAAATGTAGGTAACGACATCCCGACCCGCATTACCAATCCTACCGGCTCGGTCAACTACAACGGCACCGTCACTCCTGTCGGAACCGCCGCGTTCGGCGACCTCAAGCCCGAAATCTCCTCCTCCATCGAAGTCGGTACCGAATGGCACTTCTTCAAGGAGAGGTTCACCGTCGACTTCACTTGGTACCGCACCAACACCACCAACCAGCTCTTCACCCTGAAGGCTCCGGAAGGCAGCGGTTACAACTACTATTACGTGAACGCCGGTAATATCCAGAACAGCGGTATCGAGGCCATCGTGGGTATCACTCCCGTCATGACCCGTGACTTCATCTGGAAGTCCCAGTTCAACATGTCCAAGAACACCAACAAGATCATCAAGCTTCATGACGAAATAACCCAGTTCGTCCTCACCGACTCCGGTTCCGACGCATACCGCATGTGGCTTACCGAAGGCGGTTCCTACGGCGACATCTACGGTTACGTGTTCAACCGTGACGAATCCGGAAACATCATCTTCGACGACTCCGGACTTCCCACCAAGGCCGACGGCTTCAACTACATCGGCAACGCCACTCCCGACTTCCTGCTCGGCTGGAACAACACCATCGACTTCAAGGACCTGTCGCTCGGCTTCCTCGTCGACTGCCGCTTCGGTGGCGACGCCCTGTCGCTCACCCAGGCCATGCTCGATATCAACGGTGTGACCGAGGCTACCGCACTTGCCAGGGACAACGGCTTCGTTGACCTCGAGGGCAAGCATATCAGCGACGTGAACGCATTCTACCGCAGGGTAGGCGGCCATGACGGTATCTCCGAGTACTACGTGTACGACGCCACCAATATCCGTCTGCGCGAAGTGTCCTTCGGATACAACCTGCCCAAGAAACTCTTCGTGGATTCCAAATTCCTCAAGAGCGCATCCCTTTCGCTCGTAGGACGCAACCTCGTCGTATTCTACTGCGCCGCTCCGTATGACACCGACGCAAGCATGTCAGCAGCATCCGGCGTCCAGGGCGTCGACTACTACGGCGTTCCCGGCACACGTTCATTCGGTTTCAATGTCAAGTTGGGCTTCTAATCCAGATCAGATATGAAAAACAAGATATTATCAGCGATAGCTGTTGCGGCCATGGCGGCTGCAATATTCCAGGGCTGCAGCAAGTGGGAGGAATACAACACCGACCCGTACGGTGTCACCAACGAACTGCTTTCAGCCGACTTCAACGACGTGGGCGCATATTTCCCCACCATCGAGCAGGGCATCTACAACAACACCTGCCTCTGGGCCTGGGAAATGCAGACCGCGCAGAACCTGACGGCCGACACCTGGTGCGGCTACATGCAGGCTCCCACCCCCTTCCAGAACAACATCAATCCCTCCACGCTCTTCCTTATCAGGTCTTGGGTAGGCGGCATGTGGGACCTCACTTACCGTGACGTCATGAGCCCGATCTTCACGAGCATCCAGAGCCGTCAGGAAGACTATCCCCACTTCTATGCGGTCGCCCAGATAATGAGGGCCGTCGCCATGATCCGCGTGTCCGATTCCTATGGCCCCGTGGTTTACAGCAAGTACGGAACCGGTTCTACCGGCGCGTCCTTCGACACCCAGGAAGAGGCTTACAACCATGTCTTCGCGGAACTCGAATCCGCAAAGGCTGCGCTCAAGGCCTTCATCCAGGAGTATCCCGACGCAAAGCCCTTCGAACCCTTCGACCTGCTCCTGGGCGGCGACTTCAACAGGTGGATCCGCTTCGCCAACTCCGTGCAGCTCCGCGCCGCTATGCGCATAGTGAAGGTTAATCCTTCGCTCGCCCGCCAGAAGGCCGAAGCCGCCGTTGCCGACGGCGTGCTCGAGGACGGTACCGTATCCGTGTCCGGCAAGGGCTGGGTGCATCCCCTTTCCACCCTCGGAACCGACTGGAACGACTGCTGCATGAACGCAGAGATGGAGAGCATCCTCCTCGGCTACAACGACCCGCGCGTGGGCAAGTTCTTCAAGCCCTGCTCGGATGCCGACGCCAAGGAAGCCGGATACTCCTACAAGGGTATCAGGATGGGCATCGAGATGGCCGTCAAGGACATCTACGCCGGTCACTCCGCCCCGAACTTCGGCGGTGACACTCCCGGCCTCATCATGTCCAGCGCCGAAGTCTGGTTCCTCCGTGCAGAAGGCGCCCTCCGCGGTTGGAGCGGCATGGGCGGCAGCGCAAAGGATCTTTACGAGAAAGGCGTGCAGACCTCATTTGACCAGTGGGGTGCGGGCGATGCTGGTGCCTACCTGCAGAGCGACAACATGCCCGCCGCTTATGTCGACGTGAAGAACCCCGCCAACAGCATTCCCGCCGATTCCCCGTATATGAATAGGGTTTCCCCGAAATGGGACGAGTCTGCAAGCAACGAAATCAAGCTCCAGAAGATCATCACCCAGAAGTGGATTGCCTGCTATCCCGAAGGCATGGAGGCCTGGTCGGAGCAGCGCAGGACCGGTTATCCCGTTCTCTTCCCCGTCATGGTGAACGAGAGCCAGGGCGTCTTCAAGAACGACGACAACGTCAAGCGCATGACCTTCCCCGAGTCGCTCGAGTGGACCGGACAACTCTCCGAAGCCACCCAGAAACTCGGCGGTCCCGACAGCGGCAACACCCGTCTCTGGTGGGATACCGGCAAGGGCAACTTCTAATGAACGGATCAACAAACAAAACACCATAACATGCAAAGGTTAGTTTGGTTGGTGATATTTGTTGTGGCGTCCACTTGGGCTTCGGCCCAGGTGGATTGCCGTTTCATGTGGAAATACTTGCCGTACACGGCCTGGTTTCGTATATTTGAAAAAACATGCAGATGAATAACAGATTGTCATATTTGATGCTCGCAGTGCTTCCACTGCTTTTCCTGCAGCAGGATGCTTCTGCGGCCAATTCCGCCGCGGAGAAGACAGACATGGTGATAGGGGCCTACGTCTTCCGCTCTGAAATGGGCATCCCCGATCCCGCCCTTGTAACCCATATCAATTTCGCGTTCGCGCATGTAAATGAGACCTTCGACGGGGTATATATCCCGGATAAACGAGAGCTCCGCAAAGTGGCCAGGCTCGGAAGGGGGCGCCGCGCCCCCAAGGTCCTCCTGTCGATAGGGGGATGGGGAAGCGGCCGTTTCAGCGAGATGGCGGCATCTCCCGAGAATCGCCGGGCCTTTGCCAAGGCCTGCCGCCGGGTGGTGAGACGTTTCCGCCTAGACGGAATCGACATCGACTGGGAATATCCCACTAGCAACGCTGCCGGCATATCGGCATCTCCAGAAGACCTCGGGAACTTTACCATGCTCATGGAATGCCTGCGCAAAACGCTGGGTAACAAGAAGATGCTCACCATAGCCACGGTCTGCTCGGCCAGGTACATAGACTTCAAGGCCGTCCTTCCCTATGTCGATTACTTGAATGTGATGGCCTACGACATGGGCGACGAATACACCTACCAGGAGGCGGTTGCGGCGCACATTGCGGCAGGTGTACCTCCCTGCAAGCTCGTCCTGGGAATGCCCTTCCATGAGGGCCATGACGTGGATATGATTGCAGAAAGGTGCGATTACATAGTACGGCACAACCTCCGCGGCGGAATGTACTGGGAGTGGAACTGCGAGCAGGGCGAACATCCGATGGCGGAAGCCTGTTCGGAGAAGCTCCGCACCTCCCGCAGCCTGAAGAACGTACTGGTGCTCTATGAGGACGGAGGCTGGCACAAGCCCCTTACCGACGTGCTGGTGCCGTGGCTCGATTCGGTTGCGTTCAGCCATGGCTTTGCCATCACCGACAGCCGAAATACCCGTAACGTATCTGCCGAGTTCCTGGACGATTACGACGTGATACTCCAGCTTGACTGCCCCCCGTACCCCTGGCCCGAAGAGGCTCAGGAGGCATTCATCGATTATATCGAAAATGGAAAGGGCGGCTACGCGGGCTTCCATCATGCCACCCTGCTCGGGGAATTCGACGGATTCCCGATGTGGGACTGGTTCTCCGCTTTCATGGGCGGAATCCGTTTCGACAACTATATCGCCGAAACCTGTTCCGGCACAGTGAAAGTCGAGGATGAATCGCATCCGGCCATGCGCAGAGCTGGCTCTTCCTTCACTATAGACGAGGACGAGTGGTACACCTACGACAAGAGTCCCAGGGAGGCTTCGTATATCCATGTGATCGCCTCTGTCGACGAAGACTCCTATTCTCCCGCTTCCGGCGTCAGGATGGGAGACCACCCGGTGATATGGACCAACACCGCCGTAAAGTCTAAGAACATCTATTTCCAGTTCGGGCACAGTCCCGTCCTCATGCAGAACGAGACCTTCCTCAATATCCTTCTGGATACCATTGATTGGCTGTCAAACGATTAATACACAATTAGATATGAAAAAAACCGCGCTCGCATTGCTGAGCTTGATGCTCTTTGCGGCCTGCAATGTCAACCCCTCCATCGGAACCGATACCCGCGAGGCCAACTATGCCAAGGAAAAACGCTTCAAGGCACTTCTCTACTGGGAACCACATGCCGAGGAGGCCCATGTCCAGTTCGACTTGATGTCGATAGACTTCTTTTCCGCGCTCAACGTCGGCGACGGGTTCGAGCTGGATACCACTACGAGCCTTTCTGCCTATACCTACGACCAGCTGAAGGAATACACCGTCATAGTGGCGCTCAACGCCCAGCCTTCCGACCCTGCAGGCCGTGCGCTGTTTGAGAAGTACATGGAGAACGGAGGCGGATGGGTAGGTTTCCACGCCTCTGCCTACAACGATGCCAGGACCGGCTGGCCATGGTACCTTGACTTCCTCGGGGGCGGAGTGTTCAAGTGCAACAACTGGCCTCCACAGCCTGCGCTGGCTCGTTTGGACGACAGATTCCATCCGGTCACGAAGAATCTTCCCAAGGAGTTCGTGCTGCCTGCAAGCGAGTTCTACCAGTGGACTCCCGAACCTCGGTCTAATCCCGACATAAAGGTGCTCATGTCCCTCTCTTCCAAGAATTATCCCATCGGGCTAAAGGACATAGTCTACGGCGGCGACTGGCCCGTGGTGTGGACCAACACCAAGTACAGGATGATTTACCTGAACATGGGCCACGGCGACCAGTGCTACAAGGACGGCGAGCAGAACCTGCTGTTTGTCAATGCATTGCGCTGGATAGTGAGCCGTGACCCGGCAGGAAATCCCTTCGACAGGTAGCCGGTATTCCGGTGAATGTGTTATTTTTGTGCCGCAATGAAGCGGATGTTCATATTGTGTGCACTGCTTTTGCCGGCGCTGCTTCTTCCTGCGGTACTGGCCGGAAAAGACGTAAAGACTCTTTCCGGAAAGGTTACGGACAAGGCCTCCGGCGAACCGCTCGCCGGGGTGTACGTGCTGTTTCCCGACCTCAAACAGGGAACGATCACCGATTCTGACGGCAACTACCTGGCGCAGAGCCTTCCTGCAATCGTCACAACGGTGCAGGTGAGCCTGCTGGGGCATCAGACCATAATAGAAGACATAGACCTCCGGGTTACGTCGCACAGGGATTTCGTGCTTCTGGAATCCAACGCATCCATCGCCGAGGCGGTGGTCACCGGCATCACCGGCACCGAGCTGCGCCGCGATTCCCCATCTCCCGTGGCGCTGGTATCCGCCAGGGAACTGCAGGAGTCGGCATCTTCCAACATAATTGACGCCCTTGCGGGCAAGCCTGGCATCTCCCAGATAACCACGGGAGGAGGCATCTCCAAGCCCGTAATCCGCGGTCTCGGTTACAACCGGGTGCTGGTGGTGCACGACGGCATCCGCCAGGAAGGCCAGCAGTGGGGCGACGAACACGGAGTCGAGGTGGACCCGCAGTCGGTAGGCAGCGTCGAAATCCTGAAGGGCCCGGCGAGCCTGGTGTACGGCTCCGACGCCATGGCCGGCGTAATTGTGCTGAACGACTATCCGGTACTCCCGAGGGGGACCATAAGCGCCTCCGCAGGCGCGGAATACCAGTCCAACGCAGGCCTTTTCGGATACACCGGGGACGCCTCCGGCAATAACGGCGGGGTGGTATGGGACATCCGCTGGAGCCAGCGCATGGCGCATGATTACCGCAACGCCTCCGACGGATTCGTTCCCGGAACAAGGTTCGGGGAGAAGGCCGCATCAGGGATGTTCGGAATCAATCGCAGCTGGGGCTGGTCCCATCTGAAACTCAGCCTGTTCCAACTTGTCCCGGGCATCGCCGAAGGCGAGCGCGACCCCGAAACCGGCCTGCTCGAAGGTCCGGGGAACGGCTATTCCCCGGAGCTCCCGTTCCAGAAAGTGAACCACTTCAAGGCTGTGCTGGACAACTTTTTCATAGCCGGCGAGGGCACTGTCAAGGCCACGCTGGGCTATCAGAGGAACGGCCGGAGGGAGTTCGAGGAAAGCGCCGTCGAGCCCGGTCTCGACCTCGTGCTTCACACTCTCAACTGGAATCTCCAATACAAACGGCAGACAGACTCCGGCTGGAGACTGGTCGGCGGAGCGGCAGGCATGTTCCAGAAATCGGTGAACGCCGGCGAAGAGTTCCTCATTCCCGACTACGGTCTCGGCGATGCCGGCATCTTTGTCACCGCCTGCCGCGAAATCGGGGAGTGGCATGTCAGCGGGGGTGTCAGGGGAGATATCCGTTTCCTGCACTGTGAGCCTCTGGAAGCCCGTTTCGAAGACTTCAGCAGGACTTTCGGAGGCGTTACCGGCAGTATCGGCGCCATCCGCCGTCTCAGCCCGAAATCCGACCTCCGGCTGAACCTGTCAAGGGGCTTCCGTGCTCCAAACGTCAGCGAACTCGGCTCCAACGGCAAGCATGAGGGAACGCTCCGTTACGAGGTCGGCAACCACGGCCTCCTCAGCGAGAGCAGCTGGCAGGCCGACCTCGGCTGGGACTACTCATCGGCGGTTGTTTCCGCAGAGACCGCACTCTTTGCGAACCTGGTGCAGAATTACATTTATCTCGAACGCACCGGCGGTGTTTCCGAAGAGGGCGACCCCGTGTTCGGCTACACGCAGGGAAACGCTTTCCTGTGGGGCGGCGAAATCAGTGTCGACGTCCACCCGGTAGAACGGCTGCATTTCGAAAATGTGCTTTCGCTGGTGTATTCGCGCCTTGTCGCGCGCAACGATTACCTGCCCTTCACGCCTGCGCCGCGCCTTGTCTCAAACCTCAAGTACGACCTTGTACGCGACGGTAAAGTGCTCACCAACAGCTATGTGGCGGCCAGAATGGAAGCGGTGGCGGCGCAGGACCGCATCCATGTCACCGGCGGCACCGAAACCGCCACTCCCGGCTACGTGCTCTTCGGGCTTTCCGCCGGGGCGGACATCCGCATTGCCGGCAAGGACGCGCTTACGCTGATGGCCTTTGCCGACAATGTCTTCGACACCGTCTACCAGAGCCATCTCAGCCGCCTAAAATACGCCGGAGTATTCAACCCCGGACGCAACATAGGCGTCAAAATCCTGGTCAGGATATAATCAGTAGATGTTGATTCCTTCGGCCTTCATTGCGGCGACCGCCTCGACATGGCCGTCTTCATCTACACATGCAAGTGCCTTCTCGGGGATGCTGACCTCATAGCCGGCTTTCAGGAGGTCTTCGGCGGTGTTGCGCACGCAGTATTCAGTGGCGATGCCGATAACCGTAACCTTCGTTATGCCGAGCGCCTTGAGCGCATCGTTGAGGCTGACGCCATCCTTGCTCACGCCCTCGAAGCCGGAATACTGCTCCTCAGCGGGGTTGGTGCCCTTGTAGAACACATTGTCTCCGGTCACGAAAGGCTTGAGTTCGTCGGCGATTTCGCCGCCGCGGGTTCCCTGCACGCAGTGGGGAGGCCACGGACCGCCCTGCTCCACGAACGAGCAGTGATTGGCGGGATGGAAGTCGCATACGAAGAATATCGGAGTGCCTTTGGCGGCAGCTTCTTTCAGGACGGCTTCGCTGTTTTTCACGCATTCGTCCGACCTCTTGCAGGCAAGGCTGCCGTCGATGAAATCGTAGAGTTCGTCCACGACCACGACGGCCGTGGGAGCGCTTTTGCAGCTGTTGAGGCCCAGTGCGGCCGCTGCTGCCAGAATGACTGAAGATACTTTTTTCATATGTCTATCGGTTTTCGTTTGCCAGGGTTTCCAGGAGGGCGTCTATCTGCTGATAAACCACCCTTGCCTGCTCTATGGAGTTGTTGGAAAGGATGCTGAACGCTATGGTCTTGGAAGGATCGCCGTCGCCCGGGACGATGTAGCCGCTCAGGCAGTTGATGCCGTTCATGCTGCCGCTTTTCATGTGGATGCGGTCCTTGAGTTCGCCGGGGGCATTGGGCATGCGGTTCGACAGGGTGGTGTTCTTCTGGCCCGCGCACGGCAGGGAGGCGAAGAAGTCGCGGTATACCTTGCTGCCCATCATTGCAAGCAGATACCTCACCATGAACGAAGGGCTGATATAGTTCTTGCGGGAGAGGCCCGAGCCGTCCGCGAAGCGCATCCTGCCGCTGGCGGCGGCGAGCCCTATGGGAGAGAGCGATTTGCGCAGGGCGGCCGGAATCACCATATATTCATCGTCGCCCGCGTAGCGCATTCCTATGCTCTTGGCGAGTGTTTCCGCTATGAAATTGTCGGACTGGCAGTTGGCTGTGCGGACAAGGCTCCTCAGGGGCCTGGATTTCACTTCGCCCAGCGTCACCAGGCTGTCTGCTGTGCCTTCCCTGGCGCAGCCGGCCACGGTGAGCGTGGAGTCGGTCCGGAGCCATTCGAGGAAATGCAGCGCTGCGGGATAGGGACCGTCGGGAATGGTGTCTTTCATCTTTCCGCGCCAGGTGAGTCCGCTGGGCACCACACCGTCGCGGGTAGCCACGTCCTCCACGCTCCAGTCGGTATGGCGCTGGATGGCGTCGAAGTAACTGCCGTCGCCCACGATGTCACCGGTTATATGCTTTATTCCGTTGCTTCTTAGCACCTTGAACCACGACCTGAAGGTGACTTCGGTCGACGGCAGATAAGAGAACAGATTGCCTATCATCGGGTCGCCGCCGCCTACTATGTACAAGTTGCCTATGAGCACCGAGTCCTGCACTTCGCCGTCGGTGGCGAAACGGGTTTTATAGGTGTAGTCCCCGCCGAAGGTCAGCAGTGCTGCCCCGGTGGTGATGAGCTTCATGTTCGAGGCGGGAACCATGCGGCGGGAGGCGTTCAGCCAGGCCAGGGTGTCCCCCTTGGCGTTGACGGCGCATATTCCCCAGACGCTCTGGGAGAGCGGACCGTTGGCGTCAGCCTCCTCTGCAGCCCTCTGCGTGGCTGTCCTGGGCGTGGTGGGTTTTGCCGCGAGCGGCAGCGTGGCAAGCGCGAGCAGAAGGGTTAATGCTGCAGTGGCTTTCACAGGCGGTTGCCTTCCTGTCCGGGGAGGCTAGAAACGATAACGTAAGCCGGTGAAAGCCAGGCCCTGCTGACCGAAGCCTACTTCGCCGAAGAAACGGAGACGCTTCCAGCCGGCGTCGATGCCGAGGAAGGTGAGCTGGCCGTTGAACGTGACTTTATTGCTCGCCCCGTCACTCTGTTCCTGATGAATCAGGGATGCGCCGAGAGCCAGTTTGGAATAGGAGCTGAAATGATCGCGGTTATACCAGGAAAGCTTGATGGCGGGCAGCAGGGTGTAGGAGGTGAAAGATTCCGTGATAGTACCCTGCTTCACTTTGAAGTTGTGGTAACCGACCACGCCGCCGACTGCGACCAGATCGCCCAGATAGTGGAAATACTCTGCGGAGTTGGTGCCGGAATTGACTGTTTCGAGCGGATTCTCTTCATCGGCGAACACCCCCAGCATCTTGGCCATGAGGCGATAGGAGATGGACTGAAGATCGCTTGTGGCAATCAGGCCGGCGCCGACTGCGACTTCATTCTTGTATGCAGGCTGCGCATTGGCAGCCATCATGCCGGCCAAAAAGGCCAGCATAAGGAACAATTTCTTCATGGCGCTTCGGGATTACTCAGCCTTGGGTTCTGCTTTCTTGGCGGGAGCCTTCTTTGCAGCGGGTTTCTTTGCGGCGGGCTTTTCAGCGCCCTCTTCGGCCTTCTTTGCGGGAGCCTTCTTTGCAGCGGGCTTCTTGGCGGCGGGCTTTTCCTCGGCGGGAGCTTCAGCCTTCTTGGCAGGGGCCTTCTTTGCGGCGGGCTTCTTTTCTACCGGCTTTTCCTCAGCGGGCTTTTCGGCCTTCTTTGCGGGAGCCTTCTTTGCAGCCGGCTTCTCTGCGGGCTTTTCTTCGGCCTTCTTCGCAGCCGCGGTGCCTAACTTTTTGGAAGCGGGCTTCTTGTCGGCAACGATTTCTTCGGCATCTTCACCGTTCTGCTTGGTGATGGCGTCGCTGAGCTTGCCGTAAAGGGCATCGGTGCGCTCGAGAATCTCTTTGCGGAGGGCATTGAAATATGCTTTCTTGGAGCCTTCCACCTTGTTAACCATGATTTTCTCGCGCAGCTCGTCGTAGAGATCCAGGGCCTCGTTCATGAGACCGGAAACTGCTTTTTCACTTACTTTGGGATTCTGGACGGCCGTAGCGCAATCCTCGATGAAGGCACCGAGAATATAGGTGATGTCCTTCTTAATGTCTCTGAGATTCATATTGTTTTGAATTAATTCGCTGCAAAGATACAAAAAAATGCGTTATATTTGTATCCCGGTTCAAGATAATCTGCGCCCCGGAAGTTGGACATAAAACCAACGGTTTCTTGGCCTTTTCATGGGGAAAAGCCATATTTGTGTGTAACAAATTTCAGCCGCACCATGAAAGATTCCGTCGTCAGAGTATTGTCTTCGTTCCTGGCACTGGCCGTCATCGCCGGTTGTCACCCGTGTAACCGCAGCCTGCTACCGTTCATGTAACCGGAGTGTCCCTCAATAAAACCGCCCTTAACCTTGTGGCGGGGGCATCCGAGACGCTCACGGCCACCGTCACTCCGGCAGATGTACGACAACGATCCTGAGCATGCGGGCCATACGCCTCCCGTCATCATGAACAAGACCTGGAGGCAGGCAGTCAAACCCTGATTATTCCTGCGGCTCCCTTTCGGCCTTCTCGCGCCAGGGCCGGAAGAATCTCTCAATCATGTGGTATGCCGCCAGGGCCTCGTCCTTGATATGGTTGCCATACCAGGCGGCATTGATTTTCTCGCCGGAGGAATACTCCTGGTAGATGCGGTATGAATGGCCTCCGGTGATGGGCTCTTCCACTTGGTATCCGTTAAGCTTGTACACTTTGGCTTCGGCGAGCATGGCTGCGAGCGAATCCACGACATCCTGCCCTACAGGGTATTCGGCGTGGATTTCAGGGTCTTCGAAGCGGTTGCCGAGATTCAGCGCAACCACCACTTTGGGCTCAGTGCCCGGATCGGCTATAAGCTCGCAGTAATCCTTTCCGAGCCCGGCGGCGCCCGCACATGCGTAACTGCAATATATCAGTTGCCCCTGCGGAGCCTGTGCTGCACAGGCGGTGGTGAACAATCCGAGAGTCATGACTGCCGAAAGAACTTTGAAGACGAATTTAAACATGAACAAAGATAAGGTTTTTTCTCATTACAATGAGATAACTCTTTTGAGCCAAAGCTTGAGAACAGGATCTCCAAGTATTATCCCTTTGGGGGTGAGTTCAACCAGCTCTTTGTCAATCATGGATTTCTTCAACCGGGTAATATTTGAAGTTGATCCAAGATTGTAGCGTTCCCGGCCGGAGAGTCCATCCCCCAACGAACAGAAGGGGAACACGCAATTGCGGCAGCCAGCCCTTCCCGGTCCAGAGTAAGCTCCGAAAGAGTCATTTTTTTGATAAAAGGCATTCCTAATGCAAAGATAGTGTTTTTTCAGTAGCCGTTTCGAGTGAAAAAACTATCTTTGTGTGTAATCAATTGCGCCCGCACCATGAAAAAGAAAGAACTCACCACCACGAGGGTTTCCCGCGACGAGGACGGCAAGTATCGCTGGACCTATGCGCTCAACATGTACAGGAATCCGGCAATCCTGGTTGTCGTGCTCAAAATCATAGGCGGACTGTTCAGCATTCCGCTGCTCATCGACCTCATCCGTACGGCCGTGAATGGCGACTGGGCCAACGCCTGGGGGGAAAACCTCTGGCAAAGCAGCCTCAAGATCTGGCTTGTCGTTTATATCGTTTTCATTGTCATTTCGCTGCTTGCGTACCTGATTGTGGCATGGATGTACGGGGGCAAGTACATCGTTCACTTTACTATGGACGAGAAGGTCCTTGTGCACGAGACCGAACCGGCACAGGCCCGCAAAGCCCGCAAGATAGGACTGGCGACAGCTATCGTCGGCGCGGCCGCCCGGCGTCCGTCCACCGTAGGGGCCGGAGTGCTTGCCGCCGCCCGCACCACCTCCACCTCCACGCTCGCTTCCGTGCGCCGCATCATCCCGCGCCGCCGCTACAATCTCATCAAGGTGAACCAGCTCCTCGAGCGCAACCAGGTCTACGTCCCCGACGAAGACTACGACTTCGTCCTCAACTTCCTCCGCGAGCACTGCCCCGGGGCCCGGAAAGGGTAGAGGCGAGGAAAGATTAGAAATGCCAGCCGCAGGTGACGGCGAGATAATGCAGGTGGATGGAGCCTGTACGGTTGTATTCCGGGTACTGCCTCATCGCATTCAGCAGGCCGATGCTGCCCTCGAAGCCCCACTGGAAATGCTTGCCGCGCAGGAAGGTTATGCTCGGCTGCAGCCCCAGGTCGAAGCGGTTGAATTTTTCCTTGCCGTTCCGCGGGTCGTTCGGGTCCGCGTCGACGTAGTATGTGTCCGGAGATGTCATAAATGAAAGCGCGGGTCCCAGACCAAAAACCATCCTGGAGCCGTCAGACTCAAAATGATAACGTGCTGTAACAAACACATCGGCAAGACTCATTCCGTCGGGGTCATTGCCCACAGCCATGAAATGGTCGATTTGGCTCAGTTGGGCACGGAGTCCGACACCCGGCATTACCGACCACATGTCGCTGAACCGGATGTCCAGGCCGTATGAAAGACGGAGCACGGCTCCGGGATTCTCCTCATGGGCCAGATAACCGCTCTCCAGGAACAATCCGGCGCCCAGCTGTATGTTACTTTCCAGTCGTTTCCATGACGGGTTCTCCTGTGCCGAGACCACACTTGTGGACAAGGTTAGAAGCAATATTATGATATGTGACTTTTTCATTTTCCGCTGTATTTGCCGGCAAAGAGAATCGCGCCGGAACTGGTTTCTGTAATCAGGTAAAGGAAAGGATGGTCGGCATGGAAGACGACGTTCTGGCCGGGGCCGGCAGATGTGGCCATCACTCCGGCCGAAGATACCGCC
This sequence comes from uncultured Bacteroidales bacterium, assembly GCA_946185745.1. Lineage (GTDB taxonomy): Bacteria > Bacteroidota > Bacteroidia > Bacteroidales > UBA932 > Cryptobacteroides. The sequence goes on along the minus strand of CAMHKQ010000004.1, from coordinate 4,751 downwards.
GCAGCCTCTGTTCCTTCTTCATCCACCTTGATGACGGCGTCCTGCTTGACGAAGCTCAGGCACAGGGCGGCATCGGACATGGCCTTGAAATTGGCAGCCGTGGTGAAGGAGGAAGGCATTCCCATGTCGGAAAGGATGTCGTTGAGTTTCTTGGAGTACTTGGTCTCGAACTTCGGCAGCCAGAGGTCCACGTCGCAGGAGACCATCCCCGAAAGGAATCCGTTCCAGTCGAAGTCCTTGAGGGCCGATGTTACCTCTGCAATCGTCTTCCCGGTTTGCGGAAGGATGACCAGCATGCTGAAGGCCCCGTTTCCGTACGGAAGGCGCACCACCCGGAAAATATTGTTGTCCTGATACATGAAGTGCCCGTTGTTCTTCATCATCGGCACCTTCTTCGCGGCACCGTTCCCGATCGTGAAGCTTTCATTGGCAGTATTCCCTTTGGGGAACTTTTCCTTCCACTGGCTCTTGAAATACAAGGCGTTGAGAAGATATGCCAGCATGTCCGGGCTCACCTCGTCCAGCACCTTGGGAATCATCCCGTTCGTCTGCTTGTCGCACCAGCCGTTGATGGTTTTCAGCGCGCCTGCGCCGTCGAAGAAATCCAGATTGGCCACCTCTGCCAGGTAGTATTTGCCGACAGTGCTCTTGTAACTGTCTTTCAGCGAATACTGTTTGTTTACAAAGATGGCATTTGCAATGGAAAGTTTCGTCTTCTTGTCCAGCGAGGGAAGCTGCTGCATCATGGAGAGGCAGTATTCGTTCACGGCGTCCACCTCACCGGCGCCGTAGCCCAGCACCTTGCAGATTTCATCGGCGGTTCCGTTCTGTGCGCCGTCCAGCAGCATCCCCAGCAGGAACTGCATGCTGAGCGGGGAGATGATGAAGTCTTCTTCCTCCGCCGCGTTGATGCGGTCGAGGAAATCAAATGCGAAAGTGTTGCCCTCCCGGGCGAATTCGGCAGATTTGGTGGTAAGCTCCAGGGCCTTGTACGGGTTGTTCCCGGAATCGTCCAGGCCGGGCTTTTCGCACGACTGGCTTAACATGAGCATTGCGGCTGCGGCCGCAATCAGTCCAAAATGAGTCATAATAACCGATTGTTTATTTTCCAAAAGTGATTCGAAGGCCGGATGTCACCGAAAACATGACGGGGTGGGCGCTCCGGTAAGTATTTAAAACCGGTTTTTCCGGCATGAATGTCCAGTTGAACTCAGGTTCCATGTACAGCCCCAGGTTCTTGGTAAGCTTGAACTGGATTCCCCCGGCGCCCAGGAGAGAGGCGCTGAAACCGTCTTTTTGCACCTGCTCCCCGTCGAACGTCGCTTTGATGCACCAGTCGCCTTCAAGCCCTCCTCCAAGATAGAAATCCAGCCGTTTGGTTGAGGCAAACGTCCAGTCGAGGCGCAGGGGTATTCCCAGATAATGCGCAGTCTGCATTTTTTCCCCTGACAGGGAATAGGCGATTGAGCTTTTGTATCTGGAATAATCCAGCCCGGTGGTGACTGAAAGCTTTTCGCTTATGGGAAATCTTGCCGACAAGCCGAACCTGCGCGGGAAAAAGTAATGAACGTTTCCGGTGGGTTCGTATTTCTGCGGTTCCTGTTGCGTGGTAAGGTCGCCGCTTGGAGACACTTCCATGGCCTCGCGCATTCCAAAAAGAAGCGGTACAGCAGTGGCAAGCAGCCCTCCTCCGGTGAGCACGCCGGCAGTGGGGAACAATATCTTTCTGACAATCCTGGCATTTCTATTCGCGGGAACGAACGGCGACGCGGCGGGATGCCCGGTGGATACGGTTTCGACAGCCTGCGGAGCTGCCGCAGCTTTTTCGGGAGCTTCCGCCTTCCCGGAAGATGATGCCGTTTCTGCCGGGGTTGCCGCCTCTGCTTCCGGAACGGCGCTGTCAGGTTTTTCGGGCTGCTTTTCTGCTTCGGCTGTCTCTGCCTTTGTGGAGCTTTCAGTTGCGACCGGCGGAACGGCGGTCGGCATCCCTTCGGCGATGTCGGCGGAGGCTGCTGCCTGTGCCGGTCCGTCGCTGTCTGCAATAACGGCTGCCTCGGCAACCAAGGCCGACTCCTGCTGTGCAACAAGGCTGTCTCTCTCCGATACGGTAGGTTTGTGAATGAGCAGGACGGCGGCAAGCGCGGCAGCGAGCGCGGGAACAATCGCCCATGCCGGACGGAAGCGCTTCGGCGCGGGAGCGGCAGCATCCAGGCGGGCACGGAACTCGGCAAAGACGCTCTCGGGAAGCTCGCCTTCCGGCTCTTCCAACTTGTCCCTGACTATGTCTTCCCACTTTCTCATCGGTCCTGTTCCTTTAAATATTGTTTTATCTTTTCTTTCAGTTGCCTCCTTGCCTTCACCAGCGTGCTGGTTGAGCCTCTCTCGCTGATTCCCAGCATCTTGCCGATATCCTTGTGCGAGTAACCGTCGATGCAGTAAAGGTTCAGGACGGCTCTCCGTAAACCGGGCAGCTCCGAAATCCATTCCATAAGCTTCTCCCTCGGTATCGTTTCCACCTCTTCCCCAGCGGGCTCCGGAATGTCGTCCCTTGCGTCAAAGTCCAGGGGGACCATCCTCCAGCGGTGGCGTTTTATCTGGTTGAGAGCTTTGTTTATGGCAATCTTCCTTATCCACGCATACAGGGAACCCTCCCCGGTATACTTGAAAGAATCAATCTTTTCAAGTGCCTTGATGAGCGTATCCAGCATCAGGTCCTTCGCGTCGTCTTCGTCTCCGAGGTATCGCCGGCACAGCGCACTCACCCTTACTGCATATCTTCTATACAGTTCCTCTTCCGCCATTCTGTCCCTCTGAGAGCAGTACCTGGCCAGCGCCTGCTCGTCCAGTTCATTATACACTTTGGATATCTGCCTTATAAACACACGATTTTCCGGAATGCGTCACTTCCCGGCAAAAAAATCCGCAGGCTTAGCTTCTGCCGACGTGGGATGGCCGGGAGGTCCGAATATAACGAATCCCGTCTGTTTTTCAAAATTAGGCGAATAACACCGGGCCGCCGGCCACGGTTTTGGCTGAATCCGTGGACGGGAGGGGCTTGAATCGGTTGCCGGCCACGCTTGGGGCCGAAAACGTGGCCGGAACGGGTTTGAAATGCCTGCCGGCCACGCTTTGGCGGGTTTTCGTGGCCGGGAGCAAGTTTTTTTGGAAACAGGGCGTACGTGTATTATCTTTGTCGTATCCAGAGCCAAGGTGGCGTTGGAGTTATTGTGAGTAAAGTATGGCAAAGGATTACCATGAAGGCGCCCAGGCGCAGCGTGAACGGTCGTTCAGCGAGAAAGAAAGCAGATGCAGACGTGTTTTTGAGTGGACTGTACAAAAGTACGGTGGGTTGTGGCATTTGTGCACCCCCGGAGAGCATCAGTCGGTCATTTTCAAAGACAAGGAATATGCGGTTGCCATGACGCTGGTGGCCATGTGCGCCCATGATTGCCCGGAGGTGCAGATAATCACCTTCGAATTGATGAGCAATCACGTGCATTTTGTGTTATGCGGCGGTCGGGGACATGTCCTGGGATTCTTCGCCTTGTTCAAAAAACGCCTTGTCCGGTACTTCTCATCCGCAGGTAAGAGAGTTAATCTGTCATATTTCGACTGCAACGAGCCCATCGCCATCGAAAGCCTGGAGTCGCTGCGCAACCAGATCGGATACACAAACAGGAACAACTTTGTAATAGACCCGGACCAGACCCCGTTTACTTATCCATTCGGTGCAAACAGCTATTACTTCAACAGCGTGTTCAAGGCTCGGAAAGATTTAGTTTTCAGCGATTTGACAGCGCGTGCCAAACGAGAGTTCCTCCATACGAAACAAGTGGTTTATCCAGATAACTACATCATTGTCGACGGTTACTTTTCGCCGGCAAGCTACTGTCGTCTGGACATCGGAGAAGGCGTGTTCCGCGATGCCCGGCATTATTTCAACAAGCTCGCAAAAAACATCGAATCCTACAAAGAGATTGCCTCCGCTTTGGGAGACGCAATCTACTATACTGATGATGAATTGATTGATGCGCTGTATAGTTTAAGTCGAAATAAGTACGGCGGCCAGCGAATCTCCTCTTTGGCCAAAGACGACAAGATGGACTTGGCCCGACTGCTACACTTCGACTACAACGCCGACAACAGAAAGATTGCCCGCCTAATCAATCTGGATCCGGTGATTCTTGATGCGATGTTTCCCCACCGGAAATAACCCGCCGGCCACGATTTCGCGGTTTTCCGTGGCCGGGAAAGGTTTGCGATGCCAGCCGGCCACGTTTTCGCAGTTTTTCGTGGCCGGGCGGGGTTTGCGATGCCTGCGGGCCACGTTTTCGCGGTTTTTCGTGGCCGGGCGTGGGCTTGACAGGCCCTTTAGAGCTGACTTCCAGTTTTTTGTGTTAAATGAACCAAAATGAACTTGATTCGTTGGATACGCGCACATATTTTTGCGGAAACACAGAAAAAGTAACCACCAATCACTATGGAAATTATAAAAGAAAAGGAAGTGTATCAAACGCCTGCTGTAGAGGTTATTACATTTAATCTTAACTCTATTATTGCCGTCTCGCCTGGTGGCGGAGAAGGAACCGGCGACGAGAACTGGTTACCGGCCTTCCCCCCAAGCGAATCATCACTTTTAAATACTTTATTACAATGAGCATAAAGTACTTAATATCCAGCGTCTTCGTAGCCTTGGCTATTGGATGCACCGTGATGCAGCCTGATGAGCCGCAATTGGTCCAAAAGGAAAT
>CAMHKQ010000003.1 GCA_946185745.1 uncultured Bacteroidales bacterium | reverse complement strand
GTTCGTAGGCGAGCTCCTTCGCCGTATCCCGGCCGAGGACCGCAAGACCTGGAAAGTGGTCGTGGAGGACAGCTATGAGACTGGTGGCCAGAACTGGACCGACGACATGGCGAAGGTCTTCAAGGATACCTACGGCTACGATCCCCTCCTGTATCTTCCCGTCCTGCAAGGGGAGGTAGTGGGCACCATGGACGAGAGCGAGCGTTTCCTGTGGGACCTCCGACGCCTGGTGGCTGACCGTGTGGCCAACGACTATGTGGGCGGCCTCCGGGAGAAGGCCCATGCCGACGGCCTCGAGACATGGCTGGAGTGCTATGGCCACTGGGGCTTCCCGAGCGAGTTCCTGCTCTACGGCAGCCGGAGCGACCAGATCGCCGGCGAATACTGGAGTGAGGGCTCACTTGGCGACATTGAGAACCGGGCGGCTTCCTCCTGCGGCCATATCTACGGCAAGAACCGTATCTGGGCGGAGTCCTGTACCGCAGGCGGCCCGCCGTTCAACCGCTATCCCCGCCTGATGAAACAGCGGATAGACCGTTTCTTCTGCGAGGGCATCAACGCAAACCTCCTGCACCTGTACATCCAGCAGCCCGACGACCGCCAGCCGGGCCGCGACGCATGGTTCGGCAACGAATTCAACCGCAACAACACTTGGTTCGACGGCATGGGCCCGTTCATCGAGTACCTCCGGCGCTGCAACTTCATGCTTCAGCAGGGGAGGTACGTGGCCGACGTGGCCTATTTCATCGGCGAGGACGCCCCGAAAATGACCGGGGTTTGCAATCCGTCGCTCCCGAAGGGTTACAGTTTCGATTACATCAACGCCGACGTCCTCCGCAACCACGCCCGCGTACGCGATGGTAAACTTGTACTGGACAGCGGCATGGAATACCGTGTGCTGGTGCTCCCGAAGCAGGAGACAATGCGCCCTGAGGTCCTGGAGGCGATTGCCGGGTTCGTCAGGGACGGACTGTCGATAGTGGGCCCCGCCCCCACGCATTCCCCCAGCATGCAGCACGGAATCTTCGAAGCCGACGAGCGGGTTGCACAGCTCGTGAAACAGATATGGAACGGTTCCGGAAAGGGCCTGTGCTATCCTGACGGGACCCAGCTGGACGGAATCCTGGACGACCTGGGCACCCGGCCCGATTTTACGTATGAAGGGGACGCCGACGTGCTCTTCATCCACCGCACCCTCGGTGCCGACGGCGATATCTACTTCATTTCCAATCAGGACGACACCCCGGTGACGGTGCATCCTGCCTTCAGGGTGAACCCTGCCCTGGGCGCGGAGATATGGGATCCCGTAACCGGAGGCATGACGGCATGGGACGGCCGCGAACTGGCTCTCGACCGGATGCAGAGCTTCTTCGTAGTTTTCCGCAAAGATGCGGACAGCCCAGTCCGTGCTACCGTTCCCGCAGGCAGTGTTTCAGTGCCGGGCCCGTGGACCGTCGACTTCGCCGCCTCGGCGGGAAATACTGCCTTCTCCCGCAGCTTCGATGAACTGTCGGACTGGACGGAAAGCGCCGACGATGCTGTCAGGTACTATTCCGGAAGCGCCGTATACAGGAATACGTTCACGCTTGAGGCGTTGAAAGGCAGGCGATTCCTGCTGGATCTCGGCGACGTGATGGTGCTTGCCGACGTCCGGGTGAACGGAAAGGATGCCGGCGGAGTGTGGACTTTCCCGCACCGGCTGGACATCACCGGTTTTGTGAAAGAAGGGGAGAACACCCTGGAGATCACCGTCTATAACAACTGGCGCAACCGCCTCATCGCAGATGAAAAACTGCCTGAAGGGGAGCGCAAAACATGGACGAACAACCAGCCCTATGAGGCCGGGGACGCGCTGCAGTCCTCGGGTCTGCTGGGCCCCGTAAACATAATAATCGACGAATAGCCATGAAAAAGACCGGATATGCGCTGCTGGCGCTGTTTGTATTGACCGCCGCCTGCACTGCGACACCCGAAAGCTCTCCTCAGCACAGCGCTTTCAAGACGGAATACCTGACCCCGACGCGTATAGTCTGTTCAGGCGGTGCGGTCCGGGATGCGTCGGTGCTGCTTAAACCATTTACCGACGGCCAGGTGTCCACCAGCGGGGGTGACCCATGCGTGATGGGCAAGGGCGGATGGGTGCTGCTGGACTTCGGTAAGGAACTCCATGGCGGCATCCAGATAGCCCGCGGCATGGATGCCAATGAAGGAGCCGCACGCTTCCGCCTGGTTCTGGGAGAGTCGGTGAGCGAAGCGCTCAGTGATATCCAGGCTCCCGGGACCACGGCCACCAACGACCATTCGGTGCGGGACCTCGTAGTTCCGGTGCCATGGCTGGGTACAGTCGAGGTGGGCAACAGCGGTTTCCGTTTTGCCAGGCTGGAGCTGCCCGACTACCCTGAAGAGGTTGATATCATGGCCGTGAGGGCCGTATCCAAAAAACGCGACCTGCCGTATCTGGGCAGTTTCCGGTGTTCCGACGAGCGCCTGAACCGGATATGGCAGACAGGGGCGTATACCGTGCACCTGTGCATGCAGGACTATCTGTGGGACGGCATCAAGCGCGACCGCCTGGTATGGATAGGCGACATGCATCCGGAGGTGATGACAGCCGGTACAGTGTTCGGCGACCAGGACGTGGTGCGCAGGAGCCTGGACTTCGTGAGGGTACAGACGCCGGCCACAGACTGGATGAACGGCATCTGCTCCTACTCCCTCTGGTGGCTCATTATCCATCACCAGCTGTATCAGTGGTACGGCGACCTGTCCTATCTTAAGGAGCAGCAGGCATATATGACTGAACTGCTGCACCATGTGATGTCCTCCATGGACGGCAACAGGGAGAACTATCAGGACGGCCGTTTCATCGACTGGCCCACCAACGACAAACCGGAGGTGATCCATGCCGGCCTGCAGGGAATCACCGTCCGTGCCCTCGATTGCGGGGCGCAGATGGCCGAAGCCCTGGGCGACAAGGCCCTGCAGCGGGAGTGCCTGGCCAAGGCCCGGGAACTGCGCAGCTATGTTCCCGACACTGCCGGTAACGGCCAGGCTGCCGCGCATCTCTCCATTGCAGGCATGCTGGACGCCACCGAAGCCGCACGGATCATACTTGAAGGCGGTCCCGGACAGTGCACATCCTTCATGGGCTATTATCTCCTGGAGGCCCTGGCCGGGGCAGGGCGTTACGCCGAGGCGATGGAACTCATCAGCACCTACTGGGGGCGGATGCTGGACCTGGGCGCCACCACGTTCTGGGAGGATTTCAATTACAATGACTCCATGAACGCCGCCCGTATAGACGAGGTGGTTCCGGAGGGCAGGTTCGACATCCATGCGGACGGCGGCGCATGGTGTTACGTGGGCCTCCGCCACAGCTTCTGCCACGGCTGGGCCAGCGGTCCCACTGCCTGGCTCAGCCGCCATGTCCTTGGCATCGAGCCGGTTGAAGCCGGTTTCGGGAAAGTGCGCATCGAACCGCATCTTGGCGCGCTGGACTGGGCCGAAGGCAGATTCCCCACGCCATACGGCGTCATCGAAGTCCGTCACGAAAAACAGCCCGACGGCAGTGTCAGGTCGCAGGTCAAACTCCCGAAAGGGGTAAAAAGAGTACGTTAGGATGAAGAAGTATCTGGCAATGTGCTGCGCCCTGGTGGCCATAGCCTGCGGGACACAGCGGCAGAAAGGGTGTGGAGCAGGCCCAGCGGACATCATCCCGGCTCCCGTGGAATACGAGGTCGGGGACGGCTGTATCGCATCGGCCGAACTGGCGCAGATGGCTCCGGCCGTGAGCATCTCCGAAAGGGGCATGAAAAACAGGCTCAAGGGTCAGGAACTGACGGACTGGCAGCTCGGGCAGGCCTACTGGCTGGAGATCGGGAAGAGGGGAGTCAAGGTGGTGGCAGCCGATGAGCAGGGCGCCTTCTATGCCAGGCAGACGCTGGATATGCTCACGGAGCTCTCTGATACCGTTTCATATTGCACCGTCCTGGACTGGCCGCGTTTCCGGCACCGGGGACTGATGCTGGATGTAAGCCGCAATTTCCAGGGGAAGGAGTTCATCAAGAAGCAGATGGATATGATGTCCAGGCTCAAGCTGAACCGTTTCCATTTCCACCTGGTGGACAATCCGGGCTGGCGCCTGCAGATCGACTCCTATCCGCGCCTGACCTCGTTTACCGCCTGGCGGCCGGTTGCGGATTTCTGGGACTGGGAAGAGAATGAGACCGGCGGTGCATTCACGGATGAAGGGACCCCGGGCGCCTATGGCGGGTATTTCACAAAGGACGATATCCGCGAACTGCTGGCCTATGCGGCGGACAGGCACATCGAGGTGATTCCCGAGATAGAGATGCCAGGCCATAATTATGAAACCCGCGCAGCCTATCCCTGGCTGGCCTGCAACCTGCCGCCGGAAAATCGTCCGGACGCATGGGAGATCTGCCCCGGCAGCGAGAAGACCTACGAGTTCCTGGAGAAGGTGTTGCTGGAAGTGTTCGAGCTGTTCCCCAGCCCCTACGTGCATATCGGCGGAGACGAGGCCGGCAAGAACAACTGGGAGCGCTGCTCCGACTGTCAGGCGCGCATGAAGGCGGAAGGCCTGCAGAGCGTGGAAGAGCTTCAGGGCTATATGATCAGGAGGGTGGAGCGCTTTGCTAACGAGCACGGAAAACACATCATCGGCTGGGACGAGATTCTGGAAGGCGGTCTGGCGCCCGATGCCACCGTCATGTCCTGGCGTGGAACGGAAGGCGGCCTTAAAGCCATCGCCGCCGGTCACGACGTGATTTTCACCCCCACGGACTATTGTTACCTGGATTATCAGCAGGGGTCGCAGTACCGCGCCGCAGGCCGGCTGGTGACTTTGGAGAAGGTTTATTCTTTCGATCCGCTCGGGGAAGATGTCGCCGAGGCCGACGCACACCATGTGCTGGGCCTGCAGGGCAATCTGTGGACCGAATGGGTCCATGAGGCCTGGCACGCCGAGATGCAGCTGTATCCCCGCGCCTTCGCGATAGCCGAAACCGGCTGGAGCCAGCCTTCCCGAAAGGACTGGCCCGGCTTCAAGCGTCGTTCCGATGTCTGGGGGCAGGTGGCGCGCAACCGGGGTTACACGCTTTATTCGCAGCCCGGTGATTTGATTCCCGCCTCCGGAGCTTCGGATTTCTCTGATTCCGGGCTTGTTCACAGCCGGAACGGGGAATATGAGTTTATTTCTTTCACGGATGACGGTCAGTGGACCGGATACCGTTTCCTGGGCTTTTCCGAAGCGCCCGGTTCGTTTATCGTGAGTATTCAGGCCGGCCAGGCCGGTGGACAGCTGGAAGTCCGCACCGGGACGCCGGACGGCCCAGTCATCGCCACTCTGGATATCCCGGACACCGGTTGGAAATGGAAAAACCGGACCGTTCCCGTGCAGGGAACCCTCTCGGAAGATGACGGTGTTTACCTCGTCGCCAAAACGGCTCCTTTCAGTGTAAGAAGTTTTTGCATGGAATAATATAGCTCATTATGAATAAGATTCGCATTTCGCTCCTTGCGGGCATTTGTCTGTTAACGTGTCTTTCCTCCGCTGCACAGCCGCAGCTGAGAGTGGACAACATTGACGAGATTATCGCGGCCATGACTCTGGAAGAAAAGGCCTCTTTGCTGGTAGGGACTTCTTCCGACAACCTGGTCCCCGGCCTTGCCGGAGGCACCCGCGCCATCCCCCGTCTGGGCATTCCCCAGACAGTATTCTCCGACGGTCCCGCAGGCGTGCGCTTCGATCACGAGCGTGACCCGCGGAAGACTGTGGCGACGGGTTTCCCCGTCGGCACGCTGCTTGCCAGTTCGTGGGACACCGACCTGGTGGAAAGGGTTACGAAAGACCTTGGGAACGAAGTGCTGGAATATGGGGTGGACGTGCTCCTTGCTCCGGGCATGAACCTTCACCGCAACCCGCTCTGCGGCCGCAATTTCGAATACTTCTCGGAAGATCCGGTGCTCAGCGGCAAGATGGCCGCCGCCTATGTACGCGGCATACAGGGCAACGGTGCGGGCACTTCCATCAAGCATTATGCGGCCAACAGCCAGGAGACCAACCGCACAGAAAACGATGCCTTGGTGAGCCGCAGGGCCCTCCGGGAGCTGTATCTCAAAAACTTCGAAATCGCAGTGAAGGAAGGCAGGCCCTGGACGGTCATGAGCTCCTACAACAAGCTCAATGGCAAGTATACCCAGCAGGACTACGACCTGCTCACAACCGTGCTGCGGGACGAATGGGGCTATGAAGGGCTGGTCATCACCGACTGGGGTTGCAAAGACAATACGGTGGCCTCCGTCAAGGCTGGCAACGACCTGATGGACCCGGGCTCCGACGTCGAAATCCGGCGCATCATCGAAGGCGTGCTGGACGGCAGCATCAGCATGGAGGAACTCGACCGCAACGTAAGGCGGGTGCTGGAGTATGTTGTCAAGACCCCGAAATTCAGCCGCTATGCCTTCTCTGGCAAGCCCGACCTCAAGGCCCATGCGCTCACTGCCCGCGAAGCCGCCGCCGAAGGGATAGTAATGCTCCGCAACCAGCGCCATGCGCTTCCCCTCAAGGGGACGGAAAAGGTGGCCCTTTACGGGGTGAGCGCCAAGGATTTCATTGCTGGCGGTACCGGCTCCGGAGAGGTGTCCAAGCCCTACGTCGTCACCATGACCGATGCCCTGGAAAACTCCGGCTTCACCCTGGACGCAAAGCTCAAAAACTATTACGAATACGCCGCAAAGGCCATCCAGGCCCGCTACGACCAGGAGTTTATCGAGAACAGGGAATATCGCGAGGAGCTCCCGCTTACGGCCAGCGCCATAGATTACCAGGGCCGTGTGAACGACGTGGCCATTCTCGTCCTGGGCCGCCAGGCCGGTGAAGGGAAGGACCGCATCCTCAAGGGAGACTTCGAGCTCTGGGGCACCGAAAAGCAGCTCATCGAAAACCTGGGCCGTTCTTACCGCGCAAGGGGCAAGAAGGTGATTGTGGTGTTGAACGTGGGCGGAGTCATCGAGACGGCGTCGTGGAAGCACCTTGTGGATGCCATCCTCCTTCCGTGGGCTCCCGGAGAGGAAGGCGCCAATGCGGTCGCGGATATCCTTACGGGCAGGGTGAATCCTTCCGGAAAGCTTCCCATGACCTTCCCCAACAATTATATCGACGTGCCCTCCGCAGCCGATTTCCCCTACGACTACGACATTTATTCCGACCATCACGCCACGGAAAATGTCGACTATACCCTCTACACCGAGGATATATGGGTGGGCTACCGCTACTATCAGACCCGCGGGGAGGAAGTCTCCTATCCCTTCGGCTATGGCCTGAGTTACACGACGTTCGCCTATTCCAAGCCTGAGGTAAAGACGGGGAAGGACGGCTTCACGGCATCGGTAACCGTCACCAACACGGGTTCCGTACCCGGCAGGGAGGCGGTGCAGCTCTATGTGAGCGCGCCTGCCGGCGGTCTGGAGAAACCGCTGCGCGAGCTCAAGGCCTTTGCAAAGACGCGGTTGCTGCAACCAGGTGAGAGCCAGGTGCTTGCCTTTACTGTGGACAACTATTCCCTCGCCTCTTTCAACGAAAAGACATCTTCCTGGGAAACCGCTGCCGGCACTTATAAGCTGCTTTTCGCCGCATCCGTAGAGGATATCCGTGCCGAGACGGTATTCGTACAGAAAAAGCCGCTTTCGTGGAAAGTGCAGGATGTGCTCGGGATGCCGCAGTACCGCTCATTTGCCGCCGTCAAGGATGCCGCTCCCGCCGGTCCCGGTCTTCTCTACAGCTACCGCGAGGGCGCATTCATGAGCGTCCCCGAAGTGCTGTCCGCCCCGGAACTCGCTTCCGGCGTGGCTCCGCTCATCTCGGCCGACATCCATCAGCGGGACGACCATTTCGGCCTCATTTACAAGGGCTTCATGAAGATAGAAAAAAGCGGCCTCTACCGGCTGTTCCTTGCCTGCGACGACGGCGTCGTGCTCATTCTGGATGGTGAGACGCTCATCGACCTTGACAGGGATGGCGGGGGCAGCGGCGACCTCTGGCTCAATCTGGAGGACGGCTATCACTCCCTGGAGCTCCGGTATTGGGACAATTTCGACGAAGAGAACCTTCAGCTCGGCCTCAAGGGGCCCGGAATCTCCTGTGAAAACCTTCCTGCAGAAATGCTTTACCACTGATTCATGAAAGCGAAGTTCCTTGCCTTGCTGCTGCTTCTTCAGGCCTGCCAGCCTGCAGTGCAGCTTTATGACCTCCGTTGCGAAGGCCTGGCGGAACCGCTGGGCATCGACAGCGGAAAGCCGCATTTCTCGTGGAAAATCAAAGGCGGCCGGCTTCCCGCAGAGCAGGAGGCATATGATATCGAGGTCGGCCCGAGGCTGTGGCGTTCCGGTAAAGTGCTTTCCGGGAATCAGGTGATGGTGCCTTACGGAGGGGCGCAGTTGCTGTCCCGGCAGCAGACCCGCTGGCGTGTGCGGGTGTGGACTGCCGACGGCAAAAAATCGGCCTGGAGCTCCTGGCAGCGTTTTGGCGTCGGAATCCTCGAGAACGACAGCCTGAAGGGGGACTATATCGGCGCCGTTCCCGGTGAGGGTCGCGCATCGCTGCTCCGCAGGACCTTCAGCCTGAAAAAGACCGGCCGGGCCCTTCTGTACGTAAACTCCCTGGGCTATCACGAAGCCTGGCTCAACGGTGAGAAAGTTTCGGATGCGGTGCTCCAGCCCGCGGTTTCCCAGCTGGACAGGCGCTCGCTGATCGTGGTGTACGACGTCAGCCGTCTTTTGAAAAAGGGTTCTAACGAACTGATTATTGCCGCCGGTTCCGGCTGGTACAAGAAAACGACGTTCGATGCTGTTTATGACGGTCCGCTGGTAAAAGCCGAACTGGATGTGGGCGGAATTCCTCAAGTTTGGACGGACGCCTCCTGGGAAGGGGCCTGGAGCGGCCGTTCGGACATGGGGAACTGGCTTCCCCACGGTTTTGCCGGTGAGCTGCTGGACAACGGGGCCATACCCCAATGGGGGCCGGTGAATGTGGTTCCGGTCGAGGGCGTTTCGGCCAGCATGCAGATGTGTGAACCCTGCCGCGTTCAGGAAACCCTGGAACCGGTTTACGTGGAATCGCTGGGCGACGGCCGCTGGCTGGCCGATTTCGGCAAGGTGGTGAACGCCCTTCTGGATGTTCAATTCCAGGGACTGCAAGCCGGAGACGAGGTGCACATTTCCTACAGCGATGTGTCTCCGGAAGCTTTCGATCCCGGCATCTGCGGCTATGACACCTTTATTGCGGCCGGAGAGAACGACCGTTTCAGCAATGTGTTCAATCATCATGTGTTCCGCTATGTGCTGCTGGCTGGGCTTGAACAGGAGCCACGTGAACTGCACGCTCGCCGGATGCGCACCGACTACCCGCTGACTGCGAGCTTCCGGTGTTCGGATCCGCAGCTGAACGCGATTCATGACCTGGTGGCCCGCAGCCTTGAGAACCTGGCCTTCAACGGCTACATGGTGGACTGCGCCAGCATCGAGCGCCTCGGCTACGGCGGGGACGGCAATGCCTCCACGCTTTCATTGTCCTGCCTTGCCGACGTGAGCCCCCTGTATCTGAACTGGCTGCAGGCCTGGGCCGATGCCCAGCGTCCCGACGGCGGCCTGCCCCATACCGCGCCCAACCCCTACACCGCCGGCGGCGGTCCGTACTGGTGCAGTTTTCCGGTGCAGGCGTCGTGGCGCATGTACTGGAACTTTGCCGACCCGCGTCCCATGGAACGCTTTTACGGAAACATGAAACACTGGCTGGATTATGTGGATGCCTATTCCGTGGACGGCCTGCTCATGCGCTGGCCGGACGAGTCCTACCGCGGCTGGTATCTGGGAGACTGGGCTGCCCCCGAAGGAGTGGACGTGAACGATCCGGCTTCCGTAAACCTGGTGAACAATTGCGCACTGGTGCAGAGCCTTCTGGCGCTGGAGCAGATAGCGATTGCCTTGAACATTCCGGACGATGCCGCGGCCTACCGGAACCGTCTGGAAGCGCTGAGGAGGAGGATTCACGAAGCTTTTTACCACGACGGAATCTATGCCTCCGGCAGCCAGATAGACCTGGCGTATCCTCTGCTGGTCGGAGCAGTGCCGGAACAGTTGCAGGCGCATGTGGTCCAAACCCTGAAAGAACGTACGGAAACGCTGTATGGCGGGCATCTGGCCACAGGCCTTGTGGGTATTCCCGTAATCACGGAATGGGCCACGCAGGCCGGCGAGTGCGACTGGTTGTACGGCATGCTAAAACAGAGCGGATATCCCGGTTATCTGTATATGCTGGAGAACGGGGGTACCGGTGTCTGGGAGGAATGGGACGGCGGACGCAGTCATCTGCACAACTGCTACAACGGCATCCTTAGCTGGTTCTATCAGGCCCTGGGCGGCATCGTTCCGGACGAAGCGGGATACCGTAAACTGAGCATAAGGCCGCAGCTGCCCCGGGGTGTGGACTGGGTGGAAGTGCGCCGGGAGACCCCGTACGGCACCGTCAGCGTCCGTCATGAAAGGCAGCCTGACGGCAGCATCACAAGCGAAATACAAGAGAAAGACAACTAAATAACTGTTATATGGACAGACGGGAATTCTTGAAAAGTACGGCCGCGGTGGCCGTGGCGGCGGCAGGCGCAGAAGACCTGCTCAAAGCGGCAGGACGGGCGGAGGCTGCCCTTCCGGACGAGGTCAAGGCCGAAGAAGGCAAACTTCTGGCATCGGCCCCGATGCTGCAGAACTTTGCCGAAACCTCGATAGGCGTGGCATTCTCGGTGAACGCCCTGGCCAACGGATACGTGCTAATAGGCGAGAAGCCGGACCTTTCCGATGCACGCAAGGTCCTGTGCGGCGGGTATCGCCTCTGCGACATCGAAGACCGCGTAATCCAGGTGAGGGTGACAGGCCTGAAGCCCGCTACGCGCTACTATTACCGCATCGGCGCCGACCGCATCCACTACGGCCACGGCTACGACATGAAAGTGCTCGGGAATGAGGAAGACCCCCGTGTCTACAGTTTCATCACTGCCGGCAAACGGCTGAAAGACAGCAGCTTCTGCGTCATCAACGACACTCACGCCCACTGGGAGTCCATCAGCCCGGTGCTGGATAAGATTGCGGCCGTCGCCCCCTCCTGCGTGGTCTGGAACGGAGATGCCTCCAATTCCGAGGAAAGCGTCGAAAATCAGGTACGCCTCTTCCTGGAACAGCCCATCGAGCGCAGGGACTACGCCTCCGGAACGCCCTATCTCTTCTGCCCCGGCAACCATGATTCCCGCGGCCGGGCGAACCGGCACCTAGAAAAGGTGTGGATGTACCGCCAGCCCGAAGAGCGCGACGTGCGCGACTGGGATCTGGGCCGCAACTTCGCCGTGAGGATGGGTGACATCGCCCTCATAGGCCTGGATACGGCCGAGGACAAGCTGGACACAAATCCCCTTTTCGCCGGGATTTTCAAGAGCGCGGAATACCGCGAGGCCCAGACGGCGTGGCTGAAGGATGCCCTGAAGCGTCCTGAAATCGCCAAAGCCCCATTCCTCGTGGCCTTCTGTCATATCCCGCTTTTCGACGACGATCCCACCCACAATCCGGGAGACGTGGCGCCGGCCGACAAAGATCCGCAGTATTCGTCGGATTTCGCTTTCTGGCAGCGCACCTGCAGCCGGATGTGGGGCCCGCTGCTCGACAAGGCGGGCTGCCAGCTCCTCATCACGGCGCACATGCACCATTATCGCGTCGACGCTCCCGGTCCGCAGCATCGCTGGACCCAGGTGGTGGGAGGCGGACCCGAGATGAGCGAAAACGGGTTCCCCACCGTCATGGAAGGCCGGGTGGAAGGCGGCAAGCTCCGTCTCACGGTACACAACATATTCTCCGGAAAAGTGCAGGAGGTATTGATTTTCAACCGCAGATAGTATTATGAGCAGGTTTTCTCTCTCGTCAGCGCTGGTGCTGCTGTTGACGTCCTGTGTGAACAATCCGGTCATGGAGGTGAATCCTTTCGTGGGTACAGCGCTGGACGGCCACACCTGTCCGGGTGCTGCGGCTCCTTTCGGACTGGTGCAGCTGAGTCCCGACACCCCGGACGGCGGAGTCGCGGGTTATCACGACAATGACCGGGCAATCCTGGGCTTCTCCCACACCCATCTGAGCGGAACGGGAGAGGGCGACCTGGGCGATTTCCTTTTCACCCCCCTGATCGGGGAAGTGCCTCAGGACGAGGGCGGTTACGCTCCGCATCCGCTTCCTTTCGACAAAAAGGACGAGAGCGCTCATGCCGGCTATTACCGGGTGGAGTTCCCCTCGGAAGGAATCACTGCTGAACTGACCGCACTATCCCATACCGGATGCCATCGCTACACTTTCTCCGGAAAAGGGGAGCGGCGGGTGCTCATCGACATCCGCCATACCGTTTCCAACAAAAGGCCGGACGGGATGTTCTTCAGGCAGCTGTCGGACTCCAGGGTTGTGGGCGGACGCCATGTAAGCGGCTGGGCTCCTGACAGATGGGTGTACTTCTCTGCCCTTTTCTCGGAGCCGTTCAGTTCCTGCGAGACCGACGGGCACGACCGTTACCTGCTCACCTTTTCCCCTGAACTCAGGGAACTGACCATAAGCGTGGGAATCTCTTCCGTAGATGCGGAAGGTGCTGAAAACAACCGCCTTGCGGAGATGCCGGAGCCCGATTTCGACGCGGCCCTCGGCACTTCGGAGGCCCGGTGGGCGGAAACTCTCGGGAAGATAGCCGTGGAAGGCGGCGACAGGGATCGCCGGAAGGTATTCTATACCGCCCTTTACCACTGTTTTGTGGTTCCGAACCAGATGGCCGACCTCGACGGCCGGTACAAAAACCACCTGGGGCAGGTGAAAACCGTTCCTGAAGGGATGGGCTTTTATTTCCCGCTGTCGCTTTGGGACACCTTCCGCAGCTGGAATCCGCTCATGACCCTGCTGGAGCCGGACCTGGTCAACGGTATGGTTTTCAGCATGCTGGATATGTACGACCTGAACGGCACCCTGCCGCTCTGGCCGCTCTGGGGCGACGAGGTGGACTGTATGATAGGCTTCCACTGCGTCTCCGTGATTGCCGATGCCTGGCTGCGGGGAATCCGCGACTTCGACGGCGAAAAAGCCCTGAAGGCAATGATCGCCGCCTCGAATTCGTATCCCGCTACCGACTGGTACAACCAATACGGCTACATCCCCTGCGACCTCACTCCGCAGTCCGTTTCGATGACGCTTGAATACGCCTACGACGACTGGTGCATAGCCCGTATGGCGGAATCCCTTGGGCACGGGGATATAGCATCCGAATATGACCAGAGGGCCCTGCGCTACCGCAACATTCTCGACCCTTCCACCGGCTTCTTCCGGGGCAGGGACTCCGATGGCAACTGGCGGTATCCGTTCACCCCTGACGGAACTGGCCGCGAAGCTACCCGCGACTATACCGAAGCGACGGCATGGCAGTACCGGCATTTCATTGCTCACGATGTGGCCGGATTCGCCGCCATGCTGGGCGGGCAGGAAGCTGCGAGGGCCTCGCTCGATTCCCTTTTCGGAACCGGCTACGACAATCTTGAGGGGCATGCGGAATGGTTTGTAACAGGGCGCATAGGCAAATATGCCCATGGCAACGAACCCAGCCATGCCGCAGCCTGGCTTTATCCCTCGCTCGGCGATCCGTCGTCTACGCAATTCCGTGTAAGGGAGATAGTTGACAAGCTTTACTCCACCGGGCCGGACGGCCTTTGCGGCAACGAGGATTGCGGCCAGATGAGCGCCTGGTATGTGTGCGCCGCCCTGGGGCTCTATCCCCTTTGCCCCGGCAGCGGAGAATTCGTATTCTCCGCTCCGGTTTTCCCGAAGACCGTCGTCACTCTCGGCAATGGTAAACAATTGACAATCAAGGCAGACCACCCGGACTATCCCTTCATCAGAGAAGTCGCTTTCAACGGCGTTCCCGTGCAGGCGCAGTTCATTACTTACGACGCCCTGACGGAAGGAGGAGAGCTCTCGTTCAAGCTTTCGAATAAGCCCTGCCACGACCGCGATTCCCTTTCTGCACCGTATTCACTGTCCGATGGAAAGGTGGTATCGACGCCATATATCGAGGGCGATCCGCGCTTTTTCGACAAAGAGTTTGAAGTTTGTCTCCGTTCCCGCACCGCCGGTGCGGAAATCCGCTATACGCTCGACGGCAGCGAGCCCTCACAAAGTTCGCCGCTTTATGGGCAGCCCTTCCGTATCGACAGGGATGTCACCATCAAGGCCAGGGCGTTCAGGGAAGGGTTCGCTGAGAGCCCGCTGATGAGCGTTCATGCCTTCCCCGTCACGTTTTCGCCTGCACGAAAGGCGGCCTCCACCGCTCCCGGCTGCCTGTTCACCTACCATCGGGGCGCGTTCAAGTGTGCTGCCGACGTTGTGGCCTCTCCGGTCGTCTCAAAGGGAACAATGAAAGCTCCGGACATTGCGGGAGCACCGGATGATGATCATTTCGGCTATGTATTCACCGGCCTCCTGGATATTCCCGAAGACGGTCTCTGGGAGTTTGCGCTGCGTAGCGACGACGGCAGCGTGCTGGCAATTGACGGCCGGCTTGTGGTCAACAACGACGGCTCGCATTCCGACTATACCGCCACCGGCCAGGCCGCGCTCCTGAAAGGCCTCCATCCTTTCCGGCTCATCTACCTGGAGGATTACGAGGGACAGGTCCTGGGCTGGAGCTGGAAGGCCCCTTCATCGGACAAGTTCACAGAAATACCAGAAAACAGCATACGTCATGAATAACAGCAAACATGTGAAACAGCTGCTGATTGCCGTCGCGGGGAGTCTCCTCTGCATGCCCGCTCCGGCCCAGGTGGTCGGAATCCAGGCCGATCCGGCAGTATTGGATGCGGAATTCGGCCAGCAGGACCGGGAGAACTTCCTTGCGCCGCCCAAGGTGTTCTGGCCTGAATCATGGTTCCATTTTCTGGGCGACAACGTGTCTGAAGCAGGCATAAACGCCGATATGGAGGCCATCCGAGATGCCGGCATTTCCGGTATCCAGTGGTTCCATGGAAACGCCGGCGGCCGCTGGCCCGGCGCAGGCAAGCCCGTAGTGCCGCTTTCTCCCGAATGGGATGAAATGGTGGCGTATCTGGCCCGTACTGCGCGGGAAAAGGATCTTCGCCTGACCATCCAGACCTGCCCGGGATGGGCGATGGCCGGAGGCCCCTGGATCCAGCCTGAGGATGCGATGCGCGACCTGGTCTGGAGCCGTACCGACGTGCCGGCCGGAAGCCGGGTGGATCTCGTGCTCCCCAAGGGCATGCCTTCAGAAGAAGACTGGCGGGACTACAGGGACGTCTGCGTGCTGGCTTTCCCCACCCCTGAAGGGGATACCGGCGAGCCGTTGTCCCTTCTGGACATAAAGTCCGATGAACCGTCATGGAAAGCGCTGCTCGAAGGGGGCGGGAAGGTCAGCGAAACGGAAGGAGGAAGCCACACGGTACGATTCTCTCTCCCGGAGGGGACCGTCGTGCGGACGCTGGAACTGCCCAGCATCAACAGCATGAACCACCCCTGGGTGTACGTGCCGGGCATACATGTCAGGCTGGATGCGCTTCAGCGGGACGGCTCACGCAAGCCTGTCTTGGATGCGGATCTGCCCATGTCCAGCTGGCAGGACGGCGCTCCGCTGGTGCTGGCCGTGGAAGAAACGGAGGCCCCGGAAATGGAACTCACCTTGACGAATGCGCATCCGCTGGAACTCGCTTACCTGCGCTTCTATTCTGCCGCCCGCAAGAACGAATGGCAGGCCGAGGCCGCCCGTACGCTGCGGGCAAAGGAGCGCTTCCAGTCCCACGTGCAGCAGTCTGAAAAAGCCTATGTGCCGGTAGAGGCTGTTGCAGACCTGAGCGGACAAATGGATGGCTCCGGCCGTCTGCAGTGGACTGCGCCGGAAGGGGAGGGCACATGGACGGTGCTCCGCTTCGGACACGTGAACAGCGGCCGCAGGAACTCGCCCGCCCCTCCGGAAGCGACCGGCTGGGAGTGCAACAAGTTCGATATCCGCGGGGCTGACAGCCAGTTCAGCCACTATGTCGGCCGTCTGCAGGACGGTCCGCTAGCCGGTCTGGCCGGCGGTATGCTGATGGACAGCTGGGAATGCGGCAACCAGACCTGGACCGGCTTGATGGAAGACGAATTCGCCCGCCGCGCCGGCTATGCCCTGCGGCAGTGGATGCCGGCCCTTACCGGATACGTCATGGATAATCCGGAGACCACATACCGTTTCCTGACCGACTGGCGCCGCACCGTTACGGCCCTCTACAACGAGAATTTCTTTGCCAGGATGACGGAGCTGGCCCACGAAAAGGGCCTGGAGGTCCAGTACGAGACCGCCGGCGGCGACGTGGTTGCCATGGACCCGCTGGAGTACTACAAATATGCCGACGTGCCGATGTGTGAATTCTGGCAGCCTCTTGAAGAGAACTTCGTGGGGAGCCTGAATTTCAAACCGATCAAGCCTACCGCCTCCGCAGCCCACATCTACGGGAAGCGCCGCGTGGCTGCCGAAAGTTTCACCAGTTTCCAGCTGACCTGGGACGAGCATTGGGAGATGTTCAAGGAAGTGGCCAACCTGAACATGACGGAAGGCGTGACGCACAACGTGTTCCATACCTATACTCACAATCCCCAGATCGGGTTCTTCCCGCCGGGAACCAGTTTCGGCGGCGGCATCGGGACTCCATTCCTCCGCGGCCAGACCTGGTGGATGTACATGTCCGAGTTCACGCGCTACCTGGCCCGTACCGGCTATATGCTGGAACGTGGCCTGCCTGTCGTGGACGTGCTCTGGTATCTTGGCGACGAGGTGGGGCACAGGCCCGACCAGCTGGCAGCTTTCCCGGAAGGTTTCAAATACGATTACTGCAACCCGGACGTGCTGCTGAACCGCCTGAAGGTAAGGCGGGGCCGGCTTTGCACGCCCGACGGGCAGACATACGGGATGCTCTGGATTCCGGATGGCGAGCGCATGCTCCCTTCGACGCTTGACAAGCTGTACCGGCTTATCCGCTCCGGGGCGAAGGTGGTGGCCGGCCCGCCGCAGGGCTTTGCCACCCTGAATGTGGATGCCAGGGCTGAAAGGCGCTTTTCCAGGAGGGTCAGGGCCATCTGGAAGGAACAGGGCGCAGTGCGCCGGCTTGGCCGCGGTCTGATTGCCTGGGATGTCCCCCTGGAGGAGGCGATGCAAGCCTTCGGAATGGAACCGCAGCTCATTGCGGAAGGCGGCAGCGTACAATGGACGGCACGCGAGGTCAAGGGCGGCCGATGGTTTTATGTTACGGCGCCAGCCGGCGGCGAGTTTCATGGCTCCCTGCTGCTGAAAGCCCGGGGCCGGGCGGAGCTTTGGGATGCATCCACCGGGGAAATAACCGCGCTGGAATCGGAGCTGGAGGGCAAGTATCAGCGCATCCGGCTGGATATGGGCCGGGCGGAGAACCGCTTTGTGGTGTTCACGGAAAAGGGTGGTTCGCCGGCACAGCCCGCTCCCGCACCGGAAGGGAAGTCGGTGCCGCTCCATGGCTGGACGCTCCGTTTCCCGGAAGGCTGGGGCGCCCCGGAAGAACCATTGCAGCTGTCCGCCCTTGTTCCGTGGAAGGACCTGCCTGTTAGTGCGGAAGGCCGTGCATTCTCCGGTACTGCCACTTATGAGACTACCGTTGAAGTGCCGGAGGACAGGATCGGAAAACCCGTTTTCCTGGATCTCGGCGAGGTGGACATGATTGCCGATGTCACCGTGAACGGGAAGCCTGCAGGCGTCAGGTGGGCGCATCCGTACCGCGTGCCCGTAGGTGCTCTGCTGCAGGCCGGAACCAATACGATCCGCATCGACGTCACCGGCACCTGGTTCAACCGCCTTGTCTACGACGCCTCCCTTCCGGAAGCGCAGCGCAAGACCTGGACCATCAACGGCCCTGCTCCGGGGAGTCCGCTCAGGGATTCCGGACTGCTGGGTCCCGTACAATTTGTTTATTGACCTGCTTACTTCATATTTCAAATCCGCTGATGGAAAAACAGTAAAAAATGGCTATATTTAAGGGTTGAAACGATTACACTGAAACACAACGCGATATGACCCTTAAGACTCTTGCCCTTACTGTTTTTGCCGGAGTTCTGATCGCCTGCACCGCGCAGGTGTCCGGTCCTTCCGCAAAGAAGGTGGAAGCCCTGGACGACAGCGCCTGGGAATGCTCCGAATGGATTTCTGCAGTGAATGCACCCGTGCTCAGCGGAGAGCGCGAGAACGACCTCGCGGCCGACGGCGCCAGCTGGTTCCTGAGTACGATCGAGAATTCCAAGCCCGTTAAATCCGCCGTGTGGATGACCACCGGCCTCGGCGTTTACTACCTTTACGTCAACGGAGAACCCGTCGGAGAAGAGGTGCTTAAGCCCGGATTCACGCATCCGCTCAAGACGCGCCGTTCCTTCACCTACGACATCACCGCAGCCTTCAACAAAAAGGCCGGCGCGGTGAATCAGCTTTCGGCGCAGGTCACCCCCGGCTGGTGGGCAGACAAGATAGTCACCCAGGGGAATGACGGCATGCTGGGCGACAAGCCCGCCTTCCGCGCCGTGCTGGAGCTCACATACAAAGACGGTACTAAAGAACTCTTCGGCACCGGCCTCGATGGCTGGACTGCCGGCATAGCAGGCCCGGTCACGCACGCCGCCATCTTCGACGGCGAGTATTACGACGCCCGCATCCTGCCCGGATACGCCACTCCCGAAAAGCTCTCGACCCCCGAGCTCAACACTGAATTCAAAGGAGAAATCCTCCCCTCCGAGGGCGCCGAGATCTATCTGCGCCACGACATTGCGCTCGAGCCGGTAAAGGCTTATGTGTGGGAAGGCGTCACTGGCGCGGTGGAATCCGAGGTCGAAGATGAAAAGTGCTACGGCACCGTCGTCGTCAAGCGCGAATTCGCCAAAGGCGAGACCATCTCCCTGAACCCCGGCGAAACCCTGGTGGTGGACTTCGGCCAGAACGCAGCCGCAGTGCCCTGCTTCCGCTTCAAGGCGGCCGAAGGCACGGTGCTCACCTGCCTTCCCGGTGAACTGCTGAACGACGGCGCCGGCGCAGTGAGCCGCGGCATGGACGGTCCCGGCGGCAGCGTCCACCGCGACAACCTGCGCATGGAGGAAGGCATGGTGGTGCAGTATACCTTCGCCGGAGGCGATGATTTCGTGACTTATCACCCCATGTGCACTTTCTTCGGCTACCGCCTCATTTCAGTGACCGCCACCGCTCCGGTAGAGATCGCGGCGGTAACTTCCATCCCCGTCACTTCCATCGCACAGTCGCTGGAAACCGGCACCGTAACCACCGGTAACGAACTTGTCAACCGTCTCATTTCCAATACGGTATGGGGCCAGCGCTCCAACTACCTCTCCGTTCCCACCGACTGCCCGCAGCGCAACGAGCGCCTCGGCTGGACGGCCGACACCCAGGTCTTCACCGAGACCGGCACCTTCTTCGCCAACACCGACGCCTTCTTCCACAAGTGGATGCGTGACATGCGCGACAGCCAGAGTGAAACCGGCGGCTTCCCGGGCGTCGCCCCCACCGCCCAGTACGGCAACGAAAAGATGCGCCTCGGCTGGGCCGATGCCGGCGTAATAGTACCCTGGACGGTCTGGAAGCAGTTCGGCGACAACTCCATCGTGGACGAGAACTGGGATGCTATGGAGCTGTTCATGAAGCACGTGAACGACACCAAATACGACCATTACGCCCTCATTGAAGAGAACAGGAACTATCAGTGGGGCGACTGGGTCGGCTACGAGCCGCTCGAAAGCTGCAGCGGACGGGCTTTCGCCAGTGCCGAAACCCGCCGCCAGGCGGAGCAGTACTGGTGCTACCTCGGCGCCTCCTACTGGGCGCTCGACGCCGGCATGATGCGCGACATGGCCGCCGCCACCGGGCGTGACGCAGACGCCGCCAAGTATGCGGCCATGCAGGACGCTGCCAGAGAGTACATCCGCACGCAGTTCATGAACCCGGACGGCACGT
Source organism: uncultured Bacteroidales bacterium (assembly GCA_946185745.1). GTDB lineage: Bacteria > Bacteroidota > Bacteroidia > Bacteroidales > UBA932 > Cryptobacteroides. The sequence goes on along the minus strand of CAMHKQ010000003.1, from coordinate 80,063 downwards.
TCAAGCTCGAAGTCCTGAATACCATGCAGACTCCGGCCCTCTTCGCCCTCAAGAACCACGTAGTGGAGGGGAAGGCCCTGGAAGACATGCTCGCCCGCCTGAGGCAGAACTTCGCCGACCACGACGGCTGTCTGCAGACCGGCTTCCTCGGCACCTCCATCCTCATGACCACGCTGTCCGAATACGGCATGTCCGACGTGGCGTACGACCTGCTTCTCCAGCGCAAGAACCCGAGCTGGCTGTACTCCGTGGACAATGGCGCCACAACCATCTGGGAGCGCTGGAACAGCTACACCATCGAAAACGGCATGGGCCCGCAGGGCATGAACAGTTTCAACCACTACGCCTACGGGGCAGTGTGCCAGTGGATCTGGGAGTGCGCCGCCGGTATTGCAGCGGATCCCGCACAGCCGGGCTTCAGGCATATCGTCATGAAGCCAGTGGCCGACAGGCGCCTCGGCTCGCTGGACGCCTCTTTCCAGAGTGCGGCCGGCCTCATCACGAGCAGCTGGAAGTTCGATGGCGACAAGTGGATCTGGAAATTCACCGTGCCCAAGGGCGCCACCGCCACCGTCACCCTGCCGGGCGACACTGAGTCGAAGGACTATGCGGCCGGCACATATACTATAACCCGTTAACCTGTTGGTTTTCAGTTATGAAAAAGTCTTTATCCCTGTTCATCCTGGCTGCGGCTGCAATCGCGGCGGCCTGCAGCGGAGGGAAAACCGGCGCCGATGCCGTGAACGTCTTCAACGGGACCGATATCCACGGCCACACCTATCCCGGCGCCACCACGCCCTTCGGCCTGGTTCAGCTGAGCCCCGATACCCGCACCTACGGCTGGGACGGCTGTTCCGGCTATCATTATTCCGACACGTCCATCCTCGGGTTCAGCCATACTCACCTGAGCGGCACCGGCTGTGCCGACCTCGGCGATTTCCTCTTCACCCCAGGGCTCGGCGAAGTGAAGCCCCTGGCGCTGGACCACGGGAAAGAAAGCGCCCGCCCCGGGTATTACAAAGTGGAAACTCCCGGCATCACTGTAGAGCTGACCGCCACTCCGCATGCCGGCGTGCACCGTTACACCTTCACCGGAGCCGGGGAGCGCCTGCTTCTGCTGGACGCCAACCACTGCATAGGAGACGGCTGCAGGGCCGTTGAGGCATGGTTCAGGGCCGAGGGAGACGAGGTGGTCGGTAAACGCCTGGTGAACGGCTGGGTTGAAGGCAGGGAAATCTTCCTCAGCGCCGCCTTCTCCACCCCGTTCGAAAAGGCCGAAGAGCCCGCTCCCGGGGAACTGCTGCTCACTTTCCCGGCAGATACCAGGGAACTTACGGTGCTGGCTGGCCTGTCCTATACCGGGCTCGCAGAGGCGCGCGCCAACCGCATCGCCGAGACGGACGGCAAGGATTTCGACGGGCTTCGGACCCTGGCCGCCGGGCTGTGGGACGCCGTATTGAACGGCATAGTGGTGGAAGGCGGCCCCGTGGATCAGTTCTACACCTGCTTTTATCATACTTTCGCGGTGCCCAACAACATTGCCGATGCAGGTGCCAGGCCCTTCTATTCCACGCTATCCCTCTGGGATACCTTCCGGAGCTGGAATCCGCTCCAGACCATCATCAATCCCGCGCTGGTGAACGACATGATCGGCAGCATGCTGGAGATGTACCGCCAGTGGGGCGAGCTTCCCATCTGGCCTCTCGGCCACGGGGAAACCGGCTGCATGATAGGCTATCACAGCATTCCCGTAATTGCCGACGCCTGGCTGCACGGCATCCGCGGCTTCGACGGCGAAGAGGCCCTCGAGGCCATGGTGGTGTCTTCCAACAAGAACAAGGGCATTACCTCCGACCTCTACAACAAATACGGCTACATCCCTTCCAACCTAATGCGCGAATCCGTGTCGCAGACACTGGAATTCGCATACGACGACTGGTGCATAGCCCGCATGGCGGAAAGCCTGGGCAAGGCGGATATCGCCGCGGAGTACGATGCCCGCGCCCTGCGCTACCGGAACGTGTTCGATCCTTCCTCCGGCTTCATGCGCGGCCGCGAAGATACCGGCAACTGGGTGGAACCATTCGATCCCATCGCCTCTACGCGCGACTACACCGAGGCCATCCCCTGGCAGGCGCGCTTCTTCGTGCCGCAGGACGTCGCCGGCCATGCCGGGCTGATGGGCGGTACGGAACCCATGCTGGCCGCCCTGGACTCCCTCTTCACCTATGAGGAACGTTCCGACAAGGTGAACGTGTCGGATATTTCCGGCCTGAAGGGCCAGTATGCCCACGGCAACGAACCCAGCCATCACATGGCCTGGATTTACAACTGGCTCGGTGCACCCTCGAAGAGCCAGAAGGTGGTGAGGGAGCTGCTCACCGAGATGTACGGCACCGGTCCCGACGGCGTCTGCGGCAACGAGGACTGCGGCCAGATGAGCGCCTGGTACGTGCTTTCATCCCTTGGCATCTATCCCGCCTGCCCCGGCAGCGGAGAGTACATCCTTGCCGCTCCCATGTTCAAAAAAGCCGTCATCAGGCTGGGGAACGGCAACACCCTTACCATCACGGCCGATCACCCGAAGTGGATGTACATCGAAGATGTCACCCTCAACGGAAAGAGGGTGGAGCGAAACTTCGTTACCTATGAGGAAATCATGGCCGGCGGCACCCTGGCATTCAAGCTTTCCAAAACCCCCGACCACGGCCGTGACGCCCTTCCCGCGCCATATTCACTGAGCGTCGAGCCTATGGTTTCCACGCCCGCGCTTCCGGAAGGCCTGTCCCTGTTCAAGGGCGAAGTGACCATGGCAATGTCCTGCCGTACGGAAGGCGCGTCCATCCATTATACACTGGACGGCAGCGAGCCCACGGAGGCCAGCCCCGAATACAGGGAGCCCTTCTCCCTGACGCAGTCGGCCCGTATCCGCGCACGCGCCTTCAAGGAAGGCATGATGCCTTCTCCCGAAGCCTGCGCTTTGGCCACGAAGGCCGAATTCTCCCCGGCCGTGTCCGTATCCGGCCTCAGGCCGGGCTGCCGCTATACCTACCATCTGGGGCAGTTCTCGTGGTCGGCCGATGTTAAAAAGAGCCCGGTGAAATCCAGCGGTGTCATGGAGGCGCCCTCCATCGCCGCCGCTCCCGACGAAGACCACTTCGGCTACATCTTCACAGGCTATATCGACATCCCCGAAGACGGCATCTGGAGCTTCTCGCTCACCAGCGACGACGGCGCCATCCTGGAAATCGACGGCGCCCTGGTGGTGAACAACGACGGCTCCCATTCGGCCATCACCACCATGGGGCGGATTCCGCTCCTGAAGGGCATGCACGCCTACAGGCTCGTTTACCTTGAAGACTATGAGGGTCAGGCCCTCGCCTGGGGCTGGAAGGCTGAGGGCGAAGAACGTTTCACCCGTGTTCCCAAGAATCAGCTTTACTACCGATAATGAAGAAGATTTTAGTTTTCCTGGCAGTCCTGCTGCCGTTTTCGCTGGCCGCCCAGCAGCCGGTCATCCTTCATTCCCATAACGACTACGACCGTACCGTCCCCTTCTGGGAGGCGTATTCCCAGCACTGCCGTTCCATCGAGGCCGACGTCTTCCTGCAGGACGGCGAAATCCTGGTCGCCCACAACCGGAAAGACATCAGCACCGACCGCAGCCTCAGGGGTCTTTACGTGGAACCCATTGTGCGCACTTTCCGTGAAAACGAGGGCAGGATGTGGAAGAACAGCTCCGACAGGCTCATCCTCATGATAGACCTGAAGGCGGCTGACGCCATGCCCGGCGTGGTGAGCCTGCTGGATCAGTATCCCGACGTGTTCGCCAGCCCCGAAGGGGTGCAGGTAGTGATTTCCGGCGACGTTATTGCCCCGGAAGAGTTCGCGAACTATCCTGCGTATATCTGCTTCGACGGCCGCCTGACGGACAGCTATACTCCCGAGCAGCTCTCCCGCGTGGGCATGATAAGCGCCGATTTCCGGGATTATGCCCGCAAGTGGAACGGCAAGGGCCGCATGATAGATGCTGAACTTGAGCCTGTTAAGGCTGCCATCGCCAAAGCGCACGAAATGGGCAAGCCCTTCCGTTTCTGGAGCACGCCAGAAGGCACCACCTCCTATTTCACCTTCTGGAAACTGGGCGTGGACATAATCAATACCGACAAGCCCGCCGTGGCTTCGCTCTTCTTCAGCGACTGGGGCAACAAGAACTTCATCATGGGCCGGCACAAGGTGCAGGCAGGAGTCACCGGCACCAAGAAGCTGGACGCCGCCACACGCGACTTCTCCGGCTTCCAGAACGAGAAGCTGCAGCTCGTCCGCCGCATCCCCACCTATACGCCCACCTACCGCAACGACGGCGCCAAAAAGAAAATCAAGAATGTCATATACCTTATCGGGGACGGCATGGGGATCAACCAGATTACGGCCGGCGCCTACGCCAACCAGCGCGACCTTAGCATCCTCAAACTCAAGAGCATAGGAATCCAGTTCTACAATCCTCAGGACGATTTCATCGGCGACTCCGCCTCCGGCGGCAGCGCCCTCGCCACCGGCGACCTTTCCTGGACGAGGCACATCGCCTCCAACAAGGACGGCTCGGTAGAGTATTCCCCCCTCACCGACTATTTCAAGGCCATGGGCAAGGCCACCGGTGTGGTTTCGCTCGGAGACATCGCCGACGCCACTCCCGCAGTTTTCTATGGCCACACTTCGGAGCGTGACAGCACCGACCGCATCACCCGTTACTGGCTGACGAGCGACGTCGACCTCATCTGCGGAAGCGGTCGCGACTACATCGAAGATCCGAGGGCCGACGGAATCGACATGGCCGCCGGCATCAAGGCCAACGGCTATTCCTATATCACCGACGCCCTCAAAGTGAATGAAACTCCAGGAAAGGTCATCTGCCTGGACAACCGCATGGGCCGTTACGCCACCGAGGAAACCCTCGGCTTCCTGGCCGATATCACCAGGGCTTCCATCGACAAGCTGTCGAAGGAGTCGAAGAAAGGCTTCTTCCTCATGGTGGAAGGCGCCAAGATAGACTACGCCGGCCATTCCGAGTGCTTCCCCGCGTCGGTAATCGAGCAGCTGGGCTTCGACCTGGCAGTGGCCGAGGCCCTCAAGTTCGCCGATTCCAACGGCGAGACCCTGGTGGTGGTCACCGCCGACCACGAAACCGGCGGCCTCACCCTGCTGGACGGCGATCTGGAGAGCGGCCACATCCTGGCGGTGTACAATTCCGACGACCACACGCCCACCGTGGTGCCCGTGTTCGCATATGGCCCCTGGTCCCGCGAATTCATGGGAACCTACATGAACGTGGAGATTCCGCGGACTATTAAACGCCTGGTGACTAAATAGTTAATTATGAATAGGTTACAAATTGCGCTTCTGGGCTTGTTGCTGCCATTCGCGGTGGCAGCCGCCCAGGACTTGAAGAGCGGCCCTTATGAGCTGCCCTACAAGAACACCTACGTGAAGAACATCTTCGTGGCCGAGAATCCGTATCGCACCATGAAGCGCGAAACCGTGGAGCCGAAGAGCTTCGAGCAGGCCCGGAAAGTGCTTCCGGCGCCGTTCTGGGAGGGCCATCAGGCCGAGGTGGACATGTACTGGCACGCCTGGAAGATTGCCGTGGGCAACATCCGCCAGCCGCAGGAGGGGAGCGGCTTCGTGAGCCCCTATCTCGACGTGGCTTACAACGGCAACATCTTCATGTGGGACGATTCGTTCATGATGCTTTTCGCCCGCTACGGCTACCGTTTCTTCCCGTTCCAGCGCACGCTCGACAATTTCTATGCGAAGCAGCACCAGGACGGTTTTATCTGCCGGGAAATCCGCGCCGACGGCTCCGACTGTTTCGAGCGCTACGACCCGGTTTCCACGGGCCCGAACCTCCTTCCGTGGGCGGAACTGCTTTACTATAAGCAATTTGGCGACATCGACCGCCTCCATAGGGTGTTCCCGGCGCTGGTGGCCTATGCGCAATGGTGGAAACTCAACCGCACCTGGCAGAACGGAACCTACTGGAGCTCCGGATGGGGCACCGGCATGGACAATATGCCGCGCGTTCCGGAAGGCTACAACCAGATTTTCTCGAACGGCCATCTGAGCTGGCTCGACACCAACCTGCAGCAGTACCTGGTCGAGGACTGCCTCATGCAGATAGGCTTCTACACCGAGCGCTGGCAGGAAATCGAGGAGATGGAAGACGAAATGAAATTCCTCAAGGCCTGGATAAACGACAATATGTGGGACCCCGAAACCGGTTTCCTGTATGACGTATATGCCGACGGGTCGAGGGCTTCGGTAAAGGGAATATCGGCATTCTGGGCCCTTCAGACGGACATTCTCGAAAAGGACAGGCTCGACGCCCTGGTGGGGCATCTCTGCGATTCCTCCGAATTCGCAAGGCCGCACCGGGTGCCTTCGCTCAGCGCCGATCATAAGAAGTACAATCCGCTCGGCCGCTACTGGCAGGGCGGCATCTGGCCCGGAACCAATTACATGGTAATCGACGGCCTCTGGCGGAAAGGTTACAGGGAGCTCTGCCGCGAGGTGGCCGACAATCACTTCGGCAACGTGTTCCAGGTGTGGAAAGATACCGGCACTTTCTGGGAGTACTACGCCCCCGAGAGCATCGAGCCGGGCTTCATGGCCCGCAAGGACTTCGTGGGCTGGGCCGGTCTTCCTCCCATCGCGGAGTTCATCGAGTGCATCCTGGGCATCCGCTCGGATTACTCTGAAAACAAGGTGGAATGGGACCTCCGGCAGACCGAGGCCCATGGCATCGAGCGCTATCCTTTCGGTCCGGAAGGCGTGCTCACGCTCAAGGCGGCCGCTCGCAAATCACCCTCACAGAGGCCTGTAATCACGATTTCCACCAACGTACCCTTCGACCTTACCGTCATCTGGGGCGACGGGGAAAGCAAGACCGTGCATGTGGAAAAATCAGGAAAGGTTAGCTTATGAAGTATATCGGAATAGATTTGGGCGGAACTAACGTCCGGGCCGGAGTCGTGAACGAATCCGGCGAAATCGTCAGTCAGGATTCAATGCCGTGCAATTCGGGTGGGACCGAAAACGAAGTCCTCGAGCAGATTTTCTCGCTTGTCGACGGATTGGACTCTCCTGAAGTCGCCGGCATAGGCGTCGGCGTGCCCTCGGTGGTGGACTCCGAAAACGGTATAGTATACAATGCCGCCAACATCCCCTCCTGGAAGGAAGTGCACCTGAAGGAAATCCTCGAGAAGCGCTACGGGAAGAAAGTGGCCATAAACAACGACGCCAACTGCTTCTCGCTTGGGGTTTCCCGTTTCGGCGAGGCCAAGGGTGTCGGCAGCGTGGTGTGCGCCACCCTCGGGACCGGGGTCGGCTCGACGCTGGTCATCGACGGCAAGATTTTCAACGGCCACAATACCGGCGCCGGCGAAATAGGCAGCATCCCTTATCTGGAGCATGACTACGAATACTATTGTTCCAGCCGCTTCTTCATAGATGCCGGCACTACCGGAAAGGAGGCGGCAGCAAAAGGCCCCGGTCCCGTCTGGGACCGTTTCGGCAGTCACGTCGGCGACCTGGTGAAGCTCATCCTTTTCGCATTCGACCCCGAAATGATAGTGCTCGGCGGCAGCATCGCCAAGGCCTACGGGCTCTTCGAGGAGAGCATGTGGCGGAGGGTGGAAACCTTCCCGTATCCCGCCACCGTGAAGCGCCTACGCATCGTCCCCACCAACATGGAATCCGCGGGTCTCATAGGTGCCGCTTGTCTTGTAATGGATTAATAATCAATAGGAAAGATATGAAACGAATCGCTACGCTTTTGCTGCTTTTCCTGGCACTGGGAGTCCGTGCCCAGAATCTTCCCCTTCATAAAGGGCATTTCGCCGTAGGGGACAATCCCGCATGGAAGCAGGCTTCCTTCGACGACAGCGCCTGGCCTGTCATCAATCTGACCGACACCTGGGACGATCAGGGATATGCGGTTCCCGGCGGTATCGCCTGGTACCGTTTCCACTTTACCGTCCCTTCCGAAAAGAAGAATGAACTTAACCTTTACGGATATGTCATCCTGGACATCGGCCTGGTGGACGACTGCGACCAGACCTGGCTCAACGGGGCCATGGTCGGCTCCACCGGCGATTTTGCCGACGGCCCGGAAGGGTACAAGAGCGCGTGGGAGATTCGCAGGAGGTATCTCGTCCCCGTGAAACAGATCAAATGGGGCGCGGAAAACGTGCTTGCCGTGAGGGTTTACGACGGCGATGCCCCCGGCGGATTCTACGAGTCGGAAATCAATCTCGCCAAGCCCCGTCTCGACGATTTTGTGTCGCTTTCCTTCGTCGACGATTCCAGGGGCAACTGCTTCGTGCGCCTTCTTTCGCAGAGCAATTATTCCGGCACTCTTAAGGCCGGCGTAACCATGATAGACAGGAAGGAAACCTCAGCCATCCTCGACAAAAAGCTGAAACTGAAAGCCGGCAAGCCCTGCGACGTCGCCCTTCCCTACGACGGAAACCTGCAGCGCATGTTCAGCGTGGAGTTTACCGACTCCGCCACCGGAGAGAAACTCGAAGCCTCCTACAGCCCCAAGTATATCCTGACACCGCCGGCTCCGCTTTCCCCGCGCTATAACGGCCCGCTGGTGTACGGCGTCCGTCCCGGTTCTCCCATCATCTTCCGCCTGCCGTTCTCCGGGGAACGTCCGATGCGCTTCTCGGTCGAGAATCTGCCGGAGGGTGTCACCCTTGACGCCTACAAGGGCATCCTGGGCGGCAAAGTGCCGGAGAAGGGAGACTATGCCATGACGCTCGTGGCGGAGAACGCCCACGGGACAGTCCGTCAGCAGTTCACCCTGAAGGTCGGCGACAAGATAGCTCTCACCCCGCCGATGGGATGGAATTCCTGGAACTGCTGGGGAACCAGCGTTTCGCAGAAAAAGGTGATGTCATCAGCCCAGGCCATCATCGACAAAGGCCTGGCCGACTACGGTTATTCCTACATCAACGTGGACGACGCATGGGAGTCGGCGGAACGGAATGCGGACGGTACCATAGGCACCAACGAAAAGTTCCCCGACATGAAGGCGCTGGGGGATTTCCTGCATGGCGAAGGCCTCAAACTTGGCATTTACTCTTCTCCCGGCGACCGCACCTGCGGCGGTTATCTGGGAAGCATAGACCACGAAAAGCAGGATGCCGAGACCTGGAACGAATGGGGAGTGGACTATCTGAAATACGATTGGTGCGGCTACAGCAAGGTGTTCAACGCCAGTGAGGACCACTCCGTCGCCGCCTACGTGCGCCCCTACCTGAAGATGCAGCAGTATCTCCGAGAGCAGCCCAGGGACATCTTCTATTCGCTCTGCCAGTACGGCATGGCCGACGTGTGGACCTGGGGTCCGTACGTGGACGCGAATTCCTGGCGTACCACCGGCGATATCACCGACACGTGGGGTTCCCTCTACGATATCGGCTTCGAGCGTCAGACTGAGCTTTATCCTTACGCTGCGCCTGGTCACTGGAACGATCCCGACATGCTCATAGTGGGCAAGGTGGGCTGGAGCAGTTTCCTGCGCGACAGCCGCCTGACGCCCGACGAGCAGTACACCCACATCTCGCTGTGGTCGCTCCTGGCGGCCAACATGCTGATAGGCTGCGACGTGGCACAGATGGATGATTTTACTCTCAACCTGCTCTGCAACAACGAGGTGAACGCGGTCCATCAGGACATTCTGGGAGTGCAGGCCAGGCGTGCCCTCGTGATGGGGGACGTGCAGGTGTGGAGCCGTCCCCTTGCCGACGGCGGCACTGCAATCGGAGTCTTCAACCTTGGTGAGGAGACGGAAGACGTCAATCTCGGCAGGGTGGCGGACAGGCTCGGTCTTTCCGGGGTGATCCGCGACCTCTGGAGACAGGAGAACCTGTCCGGTGATGCACTTAAATGCCTGATTGCTCCGCACGGGGTGCGGATGTTAAAGGTCATCCCTCCCGCCTCCATTCCCGTGATGTCCTACAATATCCGATACGGCACCGCCGATGACGGAGTCAATTCCTGGGAGATGCGCCGCGAGGCCGCAGCCGCCATGATATGCGACCAGCGTCCCGCCGCTTTCGGAGTTCAGGAAGCGCTTGATTTCCAGCTCGAATACCTGCAGGACAAGTGTCCCGGCTACAAGTATGTCGGCGTGGGCCGTGAAGACGGGGTGCACGACGGCGAGCACATGGCCGTTTTCTACGATTCCGAAAGGGTGGAACTGGAGAAGTGGGGCACCTACTGGCTCAGCGAGACTCCCGACGTGCCTTCCTTCGGCTGGGATGCCGCCTGCAAGCGTACCGCCACCTGGACCCTTCTCAAGGACAAGTGCACTGGAAAGCATTTCTATTTCGTGAACACACACCTCGACCATGTGGGGAGGGCTGCGAGGCGCAACGGACTTGCAGTGGTGGTGGAACGCATCGGAGCCATGAATCCTGAAGGATATCCGATGATTCTCTGCGGTGACTTCAACGTCTATCCCGACGACCCCTGCCTGACCGACCTGCGCGGCATGATGAAGGATGCACGCGAAACGGCTCCCTCCACCGACTGGGGTCTCACCTGGCACGACTGGGGAAAGGTGAGGCGCTCCAAGCCCATCGACTTCATCTTCTATGACGGATTCAAGGGCTGCAGCTCATTCTCCCGCATCACGCAGGAATATCTCGGGGCTCCCTATGTCTCCGACCATTATCCCGTAAGGGCTGAACTGGTTTATTGATTTTGAAAGCTATGATATTCAAATGTTTACGGGTTTCCGCAGCCGTTGCTATTTGCGGCTTGATGTGCCTTGGCGGATGTCATCAACCAACTCCGGAGGAACGGGCGAAAGAGCTCGTTTCAAAAATGACCGTCGAAGAGAAGGCAAGTCTCATGATTCATCCTTCCGCCCCTCTTGACAGCCTTGGAATTCCCGCCTACAACTGGTGGAACGAGGCCCTTCACGGTGTGGGGCGCAATGGAAAAGCCACCGTATTCCCGATGCCGATAGGCATGGCGGCCTCGTTCGACGAGCCTCTGCTGTACGAAGTGTTCACCTCTGTCAGCGACGAGGCGAGGGTCAAGAACCGGCAGGCCATTGAATCGGGTTTTGTGGGGCAGTATCAGGGGCTTACTTTCTGGACTCCGAACATAAACATCTTCCGTGACCCGCGCTGGGGCCGCGGAATGGAAACTTACGGTGAAGACCCGTATCTCACCGGACAGCTCGGCATGGCCGTGGTCCGCGGGCTCCAGGGCCCGTCCGACGCTCCCGTCCTGAAAGCCCATGCCTGCGCCAAGCATTATGCCGTGCATTCGGGGCCGGAGTCCACGCGTCACGAGTTCGATGCGCAGGTGAGCGAGAGGGATCTCCGCGAAACCTATCTCCCCGCTTTCAAGGATCTTGTCACCAAGGCGGACGTGCAGGAGGTCATGATAGCCTACAACAGCTTCAGGGGCGTCCCCTGCGGGGCCAACGATTATCTCATCAACAAGGTGCTCCGCGGCGAATGGGGATACAAGGGGCTTATCGTTTCGGACTGCTGGGCCATTTCCGATTTCATCGGCGAACACAGGCATAACTATGCCGCCGATGCCGCGGAAGCTTCTGCAATGGCGGTCCATGCCGGAACCGACCTGAACTGCGGAGAGGCCTATGAGAGCATTCCGGAGGCAGTGAAGAGCGGCAAGCTCAACGAGGCAGACGTCGACAGGAGCCTTGTCCGCCTGCTTGCCGCCCGCATCCGCCTTGGTGAACTTGAGCACAACGTGGAGCCGTGGGCCCATCTGGGCGACGACACTGTGGAAGGGGAGGAGCATCTCGCCCTTTCCCGGAAGATGGCTGCCGAAACATTCGTGCTGCTACAGAACCGTGGCGGCCTGCTTCCGCTCAAGGCAGACTCGCGTATCGCGCTCGTCGGGCCCAATGCCGACGACCGCGAGATGCAGTGGGGCAACTACAACGGTATTCCTGACCATACTGTTACGCTTCTGGATGGTCTCAAGGCCCGTATTCCGGACATTAAGTATGTACGCGGCTGCGGCCTCGTCGGTTCCGAGAACCTGAAGGGCCTCGATTCCCGCGGCATCCTTACGGGCCTGGACATGACAGATGAACAGATCCGTGAGATTGCCCATAGCACCGGTCGTGAAGAGAGGGATATCAGGGAGTACATTGAAAGCCGCAAGGGAATGGCCGAGCTTATGCTCCCGGCCCTCGACACCAGGAAGGTATTGAAAGAATTGGAAGGGATTGACGTGGTGGTGTTCGCCGGCGGTATCTCCCCGATGCTGGAAGGGGAAGAGATGGATGTGGCCGTTCCGGGTTTCAGCGGCGGCGACCGCACTAGCATCGAGCTGCCCGCCGTTCAGCGTGAGCTTATTTCCGTCCTGCACAAGGCGGGCAAGAAGATAGTACTTGTGAATTTCAGCGGCTGTGCCATAGGCCTGGAGCCCGAAACCGAGACCTGCGACGCCATCCTGCAGGCCTGGTATCCCGGTGAAGAGGGCGGAACCGCCCTTGCAGATGTGCTTATGGGCGATGTCGCTCCTTCCGGAAAGCTCCCTGTCACGTTCTACAGGAATGTGGACCAGCTGCCCGATTTTAGCGATTACTCCATGAAGGGCCGCACCTACCGCTACTTCGAGGGTGAGCCGCTCTTCGCCTTCGGCTATGGGCTGTCGTATACTTCGTTTGAGTATGGCGACGCCGTTGTGGGCTCCAAATCCATAGAGATTCCGCTTACCAACAGCGGAAGTTGCGATGCCGACGAGGTGGTGCAGCTGTACGTCAGGAGAGTGGGTGATGCGGAAGGTCCTCGCATGTCGCTCCGCGGATTCAAGAGGGTGCATGTCGCTGCAGGTGAAACCGTTACGGTAAGCATTCCGCTCAGCGACGAGACCTTCCTCGCCTGGTCCGAAGAGAAGCAGGACATGGTTCCTTGCGGCGGCAAGTGGCAGCTCTTCTACGGCGGCAGCTCCTCCGACCTGAAGTCCGTCGTCTGCGACCGGTAAGGCCGTTGCTGCCGGAGGCTTCCGTCGCAAGTCGAACCTCGCCTCCCCGCAGCCGGAAATACTCCGCCGTCAGTTATGAACTGCATGGGCGCAATAGCCTGCAATCTCTGCCCGTGCCCAATGGCACAATATATTCTTTCCATTAGGCACAAAATCGGCCTGATTCGCCACCAATGGCGCAAAAATCTTTCCATTGGGCGCACCTGAGTGACGCATTTCAATGATTCTTGCGTTAATTATGTGGATGAATTATTATGTCGTACAGTAACACTAAACATTATATGAAACGTTTCTTACTTATACTTTCGATTGCGTGCATCGCGCCCGTCTTTCTCAGGGCAACTGAACAACCCAAAGGTCATTTTCAGGGCAATCTTAAAGGCAATGCCATTCCCGGCATTTATTGGGATACTCATTTTGCGGCAGACCTGTCGCTGGGTTGGCGCTTCAATGAAAAGCGATTCCTCGGTCTGGGAACCGGATGTCATTGGATAAGGGAAAATGTCTCTGACGATCCGGATTGCACAAATGGCTTTGTGCCGGCAATCCCCCTATTCGTTGACTACATACGGTACTATCCGTTTGCAAAACATCCCCGCAATTCATTTTTCTTGGAAATGGAAGCGGGAGGCGCATACTATGTGAATAATTTGCCGCTCAAGTCCGAAACCAAACGGGTGTTCCCTTACCTGAACGGCAAGCTGGGTTTCGATTTCAGTATCTACAGGAACCTGGGTGTCAATGTTGGCTTAAACCTAATCTGGGGCTGCTATAACGGAATCACCATAGGAGATGGCGGAGGCCATGGCGTCGCCCTGACGGCCGGCTTCAGGTTTTGATTGTCAGTATCAGATATGTGCAAATTGTTTTTACAACGGACTAAGCTTACTGTCCTCTTCTTAGCGGCGGTTTTCGCAGTATCCTCCTGCGGGGGAAGGACAGGTATATCAGCTCCAGGGCAATTATATCCTGGAACGGCACTCGGTGATTCATTATTTGTCTCGATAAGTGACAGCCGCACAATCGCGGTATTTACTCAGAAAAAAGAAATTCCTGAAAGTTCGGTGAACATGTGGGAAAATGAACATGCCGAAATAATCAATAATTGTTTCAATGTTGTTAACTGGAAACATGCAGGTTTGATGTATTATGTCGGCATTAAGGATATTGAGGTCACGTCTGACGCCGTCATTTGCGGGGTTGCACCCGGACAGAATCTCTCCTCACATTTATCGTTGAATATCACAGGCGCATGGATTGGCGGCCTTCCATCTTATCCGGAGTGCAAAGAGGCAGCTAAGTGGACAAAAGAATCACACAGACGTTCCGTAGATGAATTTGTGCAGTTGCACCCCATATTAGTAAGAGCCTATTCTTTTTTCTGTGACGCAGACATTCCTGAAGGGGCCCAAATCCAGGTTCGTTTCCTGGTTGAGGACGAAACCGTCGGTGATAGAATCATAAAGGGCTCGACGCTGATTCCGTGAGCGGCCGGCACCCAAATCCGTCCGGTGTACACAATGTAAGTGTCGGATAGTGACGCATTTCAATGATTGTTGTGTTTATATAGTATTATGAAACGTTTCTTGCTTATACTTGCGATTGCGTGCATTGCGCCTGTCAGTCTTGGCGCAACGGAACCTTTGCGCCGGAATACCTTTGAAGTTGGAGGCGGGGTGGTCGTTGAGCCCTTTTATACTCAATATTTCGGTTTTGCCCTGTCTGGTGCGTACAGACATCATTTCGGCAACCATTTTTCTGCTGGAGTCAATGTCGAGAGCGATTTCTCGACGTATGCGACCCTAATGGCTTATGGCGACTGTCGTTTCAGGAGCAGGGAGAAGGTTTTTTCTCCTTTCATTGGCATAGGAATGGGACCAGCCTGGTCGGGGCAGCAATTGCGGTTTAGTGGTGCATGGGGCTCTGTCCGTCTCGGACTTCTCTACAAACGCCTTTCACTGACCCTTGCAACGCACGGTATGCCTTGGACGGGCAAGTCGAAAGGTGATGCCTTCTTGGGAATGTTCATACCTATACTCAACAGCATCACCGTCTCGTACGCATTCTGATGCGTGAGCGGAATTGCCTGAAAATCACCGTGTTAAGCAAAATCGCCTCGGATTATTTCCGAGGCGATTTTAGATAATTTTATGATTATCAGGTGTTTGCGCTCACGGCCTAAATCGGCGGAGCGCACGATGATGCCGGTCTAGAGGGCCTTTACGGCTTCTTTCCACGCCTTGACGATCTTGCCGTCGACGGTTTTGATGTCCTTGGCCTGCTTTACGGTGATTTCGGGAGCTTCGCAGCAATCCTTGGGAGCTTCGGGCTTTTCACAGCCTTCGTGGTGCTCACAGCCTTCAGCCTTTTCTTCGCAACTCTCGTGGTGCTCGCAGCCTTCCTTCTTCTCATCGCAGCCTTCGTGTTTTTCGCAGCCTTCGTGCTTTTCACAGCCTTCGTGCTTCTCGCAGCCTTCCTTCTTCTCATCGCAACCTTCGGCTTTCTCGCATCCTTCGTGTTTGTCGCAACCTTCATGCTTCTCGCAACCCTCTTCCATTTCGCATTCGTGCTTCTTGGGGGCGGCGAACTTGATGAATACGCGTGTGCTGTCAACGATTACGGCGGCCACTTCGGGACCTTCCACCTCGTAGGTGTCTTCATTAACGGAGGCTTTGTCAATCAGGGCGTCGTAAGTGACGACAACGCCCTTAAGCATGCCGCTGTGGGGGCAGAGGAGCTTCTCTACCTTGGCGGTCTGCTTGGGAGTACATGCAGCAAGCGCTGCGGCTGCTGCAAGGAAGAACAGAATCTTTTTCATGTAATTGTTATTTTTAATTATTTCTTTTTGCGGATTATCACCAGCCGGATGCCGTCGACGGGATCGAGGATGTCAATCTCGTACGTTTCGGGAGTATATATCCGTGAGAATTCCATGGGGGTGAGGGCTTTCTTGGAGTTGCCGTCGAAAAGGACGAAACGGCAGTCGGAAGTGAAGGCCCTGTATTCAACGGCGTTGTCGGTGTAGCGGACTGCCAGGGCGGAAACGTCTGCAGTGTCGAAAGCTTCGGCAGTTGCCGGTTTCTCGTTGATGAAATAGTATTTAAGCGGCTGTGCCGGCGTTACGGTTACGGCAGCTGCGGGAGCGTTCTGGGCGCTGATGCTGCTTGTGAGAAGCGCCAGGGAAAGGATGATGGTTGACAACATGGTATTCCTTTTTTATTGTATTGCCGCAAATATAGTCAATCTCGCGTAATTCAACAAATTGAGGATACTTTTTGCCCTCGGGATTCCGCTGCGCCGCCTTCGGCGGCTTGCGCTATCCCTGGGGAGGGGGTGTCAAAACGGAAGAAGCCTCGCAGCTACGCTGCGGTGGGCTTTTTTTGTGCCAGGCCTTGTGAAAGCGAGCTTTCAAGGCCTGATACCAAAAAAGCCCGGTGCATTTGCACCAGGCTTCTTCGTTTTGAGCGGAAAACGGGATTCGGACCCGCGACCTCGACCTTGGCAAGGTCGCGCTCTACCAACTGAGCTATTTCCGCGTCGGGATTGCAAATATAAGGCGATTTTTTGAAAGCGCAAAAAAAAATTCAAAAAAAGTAAAAAAACGCCCCAAAAGCCCCGACAGGAGCCTTGAGGCGAATTAGTCCATTATGCGCAGCTATACTTCCAGCGCGCTGTCGAATTCGTGCAGGAAGCGGAGATCGTTCTCGAAATAGTGGCGCAGGTCGTTCACCTGCCACTTGAGCATGGCTATGCGCTCGATGCCCATTCCGAAGGCGAAACCGCTGTATTTCTTGCTGTCTATGCCGTTGGCTTCCAGCACGTTGGGGTCTACCATTCCGCAGCCCATGATTTCCAGCCAGCCGGTGCCCTTGCAGATGTTGCAACCCTTGCCGTGGCAGATGTTGCAGCTCACGTCCACCTCGCTCGAGGGTTCGGTGAAGGGGAAGTAGGACGGGCGCATGCGGATCTTGGCGTCGGCGCCGAACATCTCGCGGACGAAGAGCAGGATGGCCTGCTTGAGGTCTGCGAAGGTGACGTTCTCGTCGATGTAGAGGCCTTCCACCTGATGGAAGATGCAGTGGGCGCGGGCCGAAATGGCCTCGTTGCGGAACACGCGGCCGGGGCAGATGACGCGGATGGGCAGCTTGAGCTTTTCCATGGCGCGCACCTGTACGCTCGAAGTGTGGGTGCGGAGGAGGAGCGGGTTCTTATGCCCTGCGCTTACGAAGAACGTGTCCTGCATGTCCCTGGCGGGGTGGTTCGGCGGGAAGTTGAGAGCCTCGAACACATGCCAGTCGTCTTCGATTTCGGGGCCTTCGGCCACGTCGTATCCGAATTTGCGGAAGATGTCCACTATTTCCTGGCGGACTATCGAGACGGGATGTCTGGAGCCCAGTTCATACCCGCTGCCGGGGAGCGACATGTCTTCGACGGCGCGGCCGGAAGCTATGTCATTCTCGGCCGCCTCGCGGAGCTCCTCTATCTTGGCGATGGCCTCTTGCTTGAGCACGTTGAGCGCCTTGCCGTAGAGTTTCTTGTACTCGGGGGCGATGGTGCGGAACTCCTCGAAGAGGGCGGTGATGGAGCCCTTCTTTCCGAGAAAACGTATTCTCGCTTCTTCTACTTCCTTGGCTGTCTTGGCATTGAGAGCCTTGAGCTCGTCGATGACCTGTTGGATCTGTTCGTTCGTCATTTCTGATTTTCCCTTTTTTCCGCACGTTTGTCGCGTGCCTTCTTGGCCTTTGCGGCCCCCTGTTTGAGATACTTCTGCCACTGGTTGTCGTCCAGAATCTTGTGGATGGCATTGTAGGTCTCGTCCATCCATTTATCCTGGATGTAGATGTAGAGGTCCTGGCTCGACACCCTGTTGTTCGACATCTCTTCGAACTCGGCCGACATGGCGGTGTAGTTGTTCACCAGGATGGAGTCGAGATAGAAGACCTGCCAGTCTTCGAGCTTGAGCGACATGGTGAGGTCGTCCAACTGCTTCTGGATGTTCTCGTACAGCTGCTTCTCGCGCTGTTCGGGCGTGAGCTGCTCCTGTGCCGCGGCGGAGAATGCCGCCAGCGCCAGCAGTACGGTCAGTATGGCTTTGATTCTCATAGACCGCAAATTTACGCAATTATTTTATAAGATTGCATTTCGCCCGTTTTTTCGTTACATTTGTCAAAATCCAAATAATTTTCAGATGAAATCCAAATCATTGATTTGCTTGGCCCTGACCGCGGCGGCGCTGCTCTTCTGCGACCGTTCGAGGGCCTGTTCCAACGTCATAGTCACCCCCGGAGCCAGCGCGGACGGCAGTTCCATGGTTTCCTATGCCGCCGACTCCCACATGCTCTTCGGCGAGCTGTATTTCCTGCCCGGGCGGCACTGGAAGGCCGGTGCCATGAGGCAGATAATCGAGTGGGACACCTTCCGTCCCCTCGGGGCCATCCCCCAGGTGCCTGTAACCTACCAGAGGGTGGGCAATATCAACGTCAACCAGGTAATAATAGGCGAAACCACCTGGGGCGGGCGGCTTGAGCTCATGGACACGACCGCCGTCATGGATTACGGCACGCTCATCTACGTGGCCCTCGAAAGGGCCCGCACCGCGCGCGAGGCCATCGACATAATCGTCTCGCTTGCAAACGAATACGGCTATGCCTCGGAAGGCGAGACCTTCAGTATCGCCGACAAGGAGGAGGCCTGGATAATGGACCTCATCGGCAAGGGCTCCGACAACAAGGGGCTGGTGTGGGTGGCCCGCCGCATCCCCGACGGGTATATCTCCGGGCATGCCAACCAGGCCCGCATCACCCGCTTCCCGCTGGATGATCCCAATACCCTCTACGCCCCCGACGTGATTTCCTTTGCCCGCGAGAAAGGCTACTTCAGCGGCAGCGACGAGGAATTCTCCTTCCGCGAGGCATACTGCCCGCTCGACTTCGGCACCGTCCGCGGCTGCGACGCCCGCGTCTGGAGCATGTTCCGCCTGCTCGGAGGCAGCGCCTTCGACGCCGACAGCTATCTCAATTATGCCATGGGCTACGATCTGGCCGGCGAACTTCCGCTATGGATTAAGCCCGACCACAAGATTACCCCGAAGGACGTTGCCGACGTGATGCGCGACCACTTCGAGGGCACCCCGATGGACATGACCACCGATATCGGCGCGGGCGGAAACGCCCTCCCGTACCGCTGGCGCCCGATGGGCTTCAAGTGGGAAGGCAAATCCTACGTGAACGAAAGGGCCATAGCCACCCAGCAGACCGGATTCTGGTTCGTGGCGCAGGCGCGTCCGAACCTTCCCGACGAGGTGGGAGCCCTCATCTGGTTTGGCTGTGACGATGCTGCAACTTCTTATCTCACACCCATTTACGCCAGCACCAATGATGTGCCCGAGTGCCTGCGCGAAGGCAACGGCGACATTCTTCACTACTCGCCGACCTCCCAGTTCTGGATGTGCAACCGCGTGGCCAACGCCTGCTACAAGATGTACAATTTCATGGCGCCGGTAGCTCGCTGCGCCGCCGACTCCTTCGAACAGGACCAGATGTTCACGAAAGTTCCCGAACTGGATGCCAAACTTGCGAAGCTCATCCGGAAAGGAAGGGTCAGGAAAGCCCGCAGGCTCATGACCGAATATACCGTGGGGACCGCCATGGACCAGTTCGAAGCATGGAAAAAGCTCGAGGAGCTGTTGCTGGTGAAGTTCATCGACGGCAACGTGAAGGCCCAGAACGAGGACGGCTCCTTCAAGCACAGCAAATACCACTCCGGCACCCCGGAGGGGCTCACTCAACCCGGATATACCGACTTCTGGAAGGAAGCCGTGGCCAAATCCGCCCATGGCTCCGTCCTGGAGGAAAAATAATTGTTTATCGTGAAAACCCTGCCCAAATTACGAAGAGTGCTGGGAGCGGTGGTGCTGCTCGCCATTACTCTCCTGTTCCTCGATTTTACGGGGATCCTGCATCACTGGCTGGGCTGGCTTGCAAAAATCCAGCTCCTGCCCGCAATCCTCGCGCTGAACCTGGCGGTGATAGTGGCCCTGGTACTCATCACGCTTTTGTTCGGGCGCGTCTACTGCTCCGTTATCTGTCCGCTCGGAATTTTCCAGGACATGGTTTCGTGGCTGAGCGGCCTCAGGAACAAGAGGCGTGCGCGCCTCCGTTTCACTTCTTCAAAAGAGGTCAAATGGCTCCGGTACGGCGTTTGGGTGCTCTTCGTGGCGGCCCTGGTCGCCGGAGTAAGCGCATTCGTGTCGCTGCTTGCCCCCTACAGCGCCTACGGCCGTATCGTGACAAACCTGTTCCAGCCGGTATACCGCTGGGTCAACAACCTGTTCGCCCTACTCAGCGAGAGGGCCGGCAGCTATGCCTTCTACGAGAAATCGGTGTGGCTGAAGAGCCTGCCTACGTTCATTGTGACCGCAGTCACCTTCGTGCTGCTGATTGTGCTAGCATGGAAGAACGGCCGCACATACTGCAATACGGTCTGCCCGGTGGGCACTACCTTGAGCTTCTTCTCGCGCTTTGCAATGTTCCGTCCGGTGATCGACGCCGACAAGTGCAAGAACTGCAAACTCTGCGAACGCGGCTGCAAAGCGTCCTGCATAGACATCTCCAGCCACAGCATCGATTACAGCCGCTGCGTCGACTGCTTCAACTGCCTGGAAGAGTGCAAGTTCGACGCTCTGCACTACAAGTTCGCCTGGGGCCGCAAGAAGGCGCAGACGATACCCGCTGAAGAGGCTGCCGATCCCGGCCGCAGGGCGTTCATGACCGCCGGCGCCATGTTGGCGGGCTCGCTTGCGCTGAAGGCGCAGGAAAAGAAGGTGGATGGCGGCTTCGCTTTCATCGAAGATAAGAAAGAGCCGGAGCGCTCCACGGTCCTGGTACCTTTCGGGGCCGGCAGCGTAAAGCGCTTCTACGACCACTGCACCGCCTGCGGGCTCTGCATCTCGCAGTGTCCCAACCGGGTGCTCCGGCCGTCCGACAAGCTCGAAAACCTGATGGAGCCGTACATGAGCTTCGAAGCCGGCTACTGCCGTCCCGAGTGCACCGTCTGCTCGCAGGTCTGCCCTGCAGGGGCCATTCTCCCCATCACTCCGGAAGAGAAGACTCAGATTCACATCGGCATCGCCACGGTAGATTACGACCTCTGCGTGGTGAACACTGACGGCGTGTCCTGCGGCAACTGTGCGCGCCACTGCCCAGCCGGTGCCATCCGCATGGTGCCGAAAGAGCCGGACAATCCCGAATCCCTCCGGATCCCAAGCGTGGACAAGGAAGCCTGCATCGGCTGCGGTGCATGTGAAAACCTTTGTCCTGCAAGGCCTTACAGCGCCATCCATGTGGACGGGCGCGAAGTTCACACAGATAACAGATAGCCATGGACAGAAGACAATTCATAAAGACCACGGTGGCCGGTGCGGGCGCACTCGCCGCCTCTTCCGCCGCAACGCCGCTTAAGGCTGCAGAACCTGCCGGGGACGACAAGGACCTCAGGGTGATACAGCGCACCAATGCAAAGAACGGCGACAAGGTGTCGCTTCTGGGCTTCGGTTGCATGCGCTGGCCCATGAAGAAGGGCGACGACGGCCGCGACCACATCGACCAGGAAATAGTAAACTCCCTGGTGGATTATGCCTGGAACCACGGGGTGAACTACTATGACACCTCGCCCGCCTACCTGCAGGGGCAGTCCGAGGCCGCCCTGGGCGAAGCCATCAGCCGCTATCCGCGCGACAGCTACTATCTGGCCACAAAGCTTTCCAACTTCGGCGATGCCAGCGAAAAGGCGTCCCTGAAGATGTATCGCGACTCCTTCGTGAACCTGCGCACCGATTATATCGATTACTATCTGCTGCATTCCATCGGCGGCGGCGGGTACCCCATGTACAAGAAGCGCTATGAGGACAATCACATGACGGAGTTCCTGCTGAAGGAGCGCGAGGCCGGGCGTATCCGCAACCTCGGTTTCTCGTTCCACGGGCCGCATGACGCCTTCGACGAATTTATGAAACTGCATGACAAGTACCACTGGGATTTCGTGCAGATAGAGATGAACTACCTTGACTGGCGCCATGCAAAGGAGCCGCGCAACACCAACGCCGAGTATCTGTACGAGGAGCTTGAGAAGAGGGGAATTCCCATGGTGATCATGGAGCCGCTGCTCGGAGGCCGTCTGGCCAAGATGGCCGAAGGTCCAGCCAGCAAGCTGCAGGAGCGCGATCCGTCGCGCAGCATTGCTTCATGGGCCTTTCGTTTCGTGGGGTCTTACCCGGGCGTGCTCTGCGCCCTGAGCGGAATGACCAACATGGAAGTGCTGAAGGAGAACGTGCAGACTTTCGGGGACTTCAAGCCTCTCACCGAAGAGGAAATCGAGTTCCTCATGGAGATAGCCATCCTGCTGGATTCCTATCCGACGGTGCCCTGCAACGACTGCAAATACTGCATGCCCTGTCCCTACGGAATAGACATTCCTGGGATTTTCCTGCACTACAACGAGATGGTGAATACCGGCCAGATCGCGACTTCGCGCGAGCAGAAAGACTATCAGAAGCTCCGCCGGCGCTATCTCATCTCGTACGACCGCGCCGTGGAGTCGCTCCGTCAGGCAGACCACTGCATACACTGCGGAACATGCATATCGCACTGCCCGCAGAGCATTCAGATCCCGCGCGAACTGCAGCGGGTTGGCGACTATGTGGAAAAACTGAGAAGCGGAGAGCTGTAGCCCCGGGAGGTTATTTCACCGCTGAATCTACGCTCTTGCCGTAGACCACGTAGCGCTGGAAGAGGAACTCGGTCACGAAATTGAGCGCCATGTTGATGGCCGTGACCAGGTACTCGTTCCAGTGCAGGCCCCTGCCGCCTGCCCCGAACAGGGTTATGCCGTCGGTGAGCCATTGCCCGAGTATCGTGGACAACGGCGTGAATACCAGATAGTAAAGGAATACCAGCATCATGGCCTTGGCCACGTTGTTGGCGCTGCGGAATGTGAATTTGCGGTTGAGCGTAAAGTTCCACAGCACCGACAGGACAAGGGCTATGAGGTAGCAGGGCCAATAGGTCCAGCCGGTGGTTTCGTTCAGAAGGGCGAAAGCGCCCATTTCGATGAGCCCCGCGCTGACGCTGAAGAGCGCGAACTTGAGGAAGCGCACGAACTCGGAGGGTTTTCTGGTTTCAGACACGGTCAGATTCTGTTAAAATACATGTTTGATGATGGAGAAGAGCATGAGCCCGGAGACGATAAGCTTCACGCCCGTAGTGGTGATGAAGCCGAAGAACGCCCCGATACCGGCCTTGAAAGACTCCCACACGCCCTTCTTTTCCACGATGAACTCGCCCAGGAACGCCCCCAGGATGGCTCCCAGGATTATTCCGAACGGCGAGAACAGGCCGACCAGCAGGCCAATGGTGGCGCCTATGGAAGCCGCCTTGTGGCCCCCCGTCACCTTGGTGAACCAGCCGGGAACGATGTAGTCGGCTATCGTGACTATGACGGTAACTATCAGCCAGGCTATCAGGGCTTTGAGGGTATAAGGATCAGCCCCGCCCTTGGTGCCGGAGATGTACACGAGCAGCACGCCGACCCAGCTGAAGGGCGGCCCGGCGAGCATGGGGAGCACGCTTCCGGCAATTCCGATTATGCCTGCTATCAGGCCCAATATACTCCAAACGTCCATATCTGAATTGTTAAATTACATGCCAGTGCCCGCCCTTGTCGGGACCTATACGTTCAAGGCTGCCGGCTTCCTTGAGCAGTCTCAGCTGCTTTTCAACTCCCTTGGCGCTGATGCCGATGGCCGCGGCCAGATCTGCCGTGGTCATGTACGGCCGCTCCCGGAGCAGCTGCAGTATCATCTGCCTTGAAGAAAACTTCTGCACCAACGGTTTTTGCGCAGCGTAAGCCACCCTTATTGCGGCAGGCCGCGTCTTTTCCTTCTCGGGGGCGTCGTGCAGGTGGTCCATCATGTAGTTCACGAAGATCTCCGCAATGTCCTCTTCTTTTGCGACAGCAAGAATGCGCTTATATTCAGAGCGTTGCGAGGGTCTGACGATTACCGGGGCCAGACCGCATTCCATCTGCAGGTAGTTCATGAGCAGGCGCGCCATCACGTCGTTTCCGTCCGCCCAGGGCTTCTGAGAAGAGACTATGAAGTGGATGGAAAGGGAGCCGCGGTAGATGTCTTCGGGAGGCGTGGTGCCGAGATGCAGACGGCAGCCGTTCGCGATGGAGCAGACCTTCGCCAGAGCGCTTTCGCTCCTGACCGCGTTGCCGTCGAGCCCGAAACAGTGCAGGGCTTCCACCGCGAGCATCTTGATGCGGTAAGAGCTCCAGTATTCATGGGTGCGGGCGAACTCAAGGCAGTGCCTGTAGGCCCCGTCAAGGCCCATGCACATCATCTGCTCCTGAATGGTCTTGCCGGCAGAGCTCACGTTCTTCTCGAGAAGCAGGCGGCACTCTTCCAGATCGAGGGTACCTCCCTCGAGCGCCGCGGATGCGTGAACCATCTCTATGATACCGGTTTTGTCCATCTCGTATCTGCAAAGATAACAATTTCTCCCTACTTGCTACTTGATGGAAAAACGATTATATTTGCAATACCATGTCAAAAACAATAACCGATAACATAACCTGGGTTGGAAAGGTGGACTGGGAGCTCACCATGTTCCACGGAAACGAACTCAGCACCAAGCGCGGCTCCAGCTACAACGCATATCTCGTGAGGGGCCTGACTAAAACCGTTCTGCTTGACACCGTATGGGGTCCTTACGACAAGGAATTCGTATCCCGCCTGAAAGAGGAAGTGCCTCTGGACCAGATAGATGCAATCATTATGCAGCACAACGAGACCGACCATTCCGGCGCTCTCGCGGAGCTCATGCGCGAAATTCCCGACACTCCGGTCTACTGCACGGCAAAAGGCGAGGCCATCCTGCGCGGCCACTACCATAAAGACTGGAACTTCGTGAACGTCAAGACCGGCGATGTCCTGGAACTGGGCGGGGATGAAAGGCTCACTTTCATCGAAGCCCCCATGCTCCACTGGCCCGACACCATGTTCACGTATTACAACGGCGGGGGCGGAGTCCTCTTCAGCAACGACGGATTCGGCCAGCACTACGCGAGCGAAAACCTCTTCAATGACGAGGTGCCGAAGTGCGAGATGATGTACGAGGCGCTGAAATACTACGCCAACATCCTCTCCACCTACAGCCCTATGGTCAGCCGCAAGGTAAAGGAAATCCTGGGCATGAACCTGCCCCTCGCCATGATCTGCCCCAGCCACGGCGTCATCTGGCGCAAGGAGCCCGCGCAAATCGTGGAGAAGTACCTCCAGTGGTCCGACTCTTATCAGGAAGACCAGGTCACCATAGTCTACGACACCATGTGGAACAGCACCAGGCTCATGGCCGAGGCCATAGCCAGGGGCATCAAGGCCGGAGCTCCCGCTACCACCGTCAAGATTTTCAACGCCGCCAAGGAAGACAAGAACGACATCCTCACCGAGGTGTTCCGCAGCAAGGCGGTGCTTGTAGGTTCACCCACAATCAATTACGGCTATTCCTATGCCATCGCCGGCATACTCGAGATGCTCAAGGGCATGAGGCTCAAGAAAAAGAAGGCCGCCGCCTTCGGCTCTTACGGATGGAGCGGAGAAGGCGCAAAGCTCATCAGCGCCGCCCTCACCGAGGCCGGCTTCGAAGTGACCGACGAAGGTTGCCGCACCATGTGGGTTCCCGACGAGAAGGCCCTCAAAGAGGCCGAAGACTACGGCAAGGCATTCGCACTGAAACTTTAAAATCTCAGCTATATTATGAAGAAGTACACATGCAACATCTGCGGGTACGAATACGATCCCGCAGTAGGCGATCCCGACAGCGGAATCGCGCCCGGAACCGCCTTCGAAGACATCCCTGTAAGCTGGGTCTGCCCCATCTGCGGAGTCGGCAAAGAAGACTTCAGCCCGGCGGAGTAAAAGCCCGTCCGGCCGCTACCTGACCTCGAGGCGGAGGGCGACGGAGTCGTCCTTGAGGCCCTTGGGCAGGGTGACCGTGGTCACGCCGTCCTTGGTGACGGTGCGGAGTTTCTTGCCGGTGCTCAGAAGCACGGCCTTTCCCTTGGGCGCGTTGCCCGTCCATGAAATGGTCTGCGGCAGGCTCTCGCCGTCGGGCAGCGCATAGATTGCATACAGTTTCGAGCTGTCCTTGGAACGGGTGAACCACAGCTTGTCCTGATGGTAGTTCTCTACCGGCCTGGTGGCGTAGATGGCCTCGCCGTTGGCCTTTAGCCATGCGCCTATCTCCTTGAGTATCACCACTTCCTTCTCTTCCACGATGCCGCCGGCAGTGGGCCCGACCCCGAGCACGAGGCAGCCGCCCTTGGCTGTAATCTCGGCAAGGGTGTTGATGACCCTGCGGGCGGATTTGTAGTGCGCGCGGGGAGTCCAGCCCCAGTCGTTGCTGTGCGGCAGGCAGCTCTCCCACGGGTGCAGGATCTGATGGTCGGGAACCATCCTTTCAGGGGTCTGGTAGTTCTCGTTCGGGCCCTGG
Source organism: uncultured Bacteroidales bacterium (assembly GCA_946185745.1). GTDB lineage: Bacteria > Bacteroidota > Bacteroidia > Bacteroidales > UBA932 > Cryptobacteroides. Next base: position 53,472 of record CAMHKQ010000003.1, on the reverse strand, counting down.
ATGGTGCGGTCCACGCAGATCATGCCCGGATTGAGCTTCCTGGCTTCGGGGAGCACTTCGTTCAGGCCCACTTCGTCTCCGGTTATCCATCCGCCGTCAAGCCAGAGGATGTCAATCTTTCCGTAGCGCCCGCCGGTAATCTCGTTCAGCTGGTTCTGCGTAAAGTCGACGTAGGCCTGCCACCACTCGGGATGCATGTCGCGCTTGTAGTTCGGCCTGCGGTTGGGCGTGGCATAATAGGGATTCCAGAAGCCTTCGCAGTGCCAGTCGGGCTTGGAAAAATAGGCTCCTATCATGAAATCCTGCGCCCGGAAGGCCTCGAACACGTATTTGGCTATGTCGCTGCGGGGATTCTCCGCGAACGGCCCTTTTGCCACCGAGAAATCGGTGTAGCGGGTGTCGAACATGCAGAATCCGTCGTGGTGCTTGGTGGTGAAGATGGAGTACTTCATACCGGCGTCGGCACAGACTTGCGCCCATTGTTCGGGGTTGAAATCCACCGGGTTGAATTCCTTGCTCAGACCCCAGTACCACTGCTTGTACTCCTCGTATTTCGAGCCTTCGGGCCTGGTTATCCAGTCCTCGTTGCAGATGCTCCAAGACTCCACGATGCCTGGTACGGCATAGAGCCCCCAGTGAATCAGCGCGCCGAACTTCAGGTCCTGCCACTCTTCGAGTTTTTCGAGGACCTGCGGGTCGGTCGGCCATTCGTATCCGTCGCTCTGGGCGACTATGTCGCTTTCCTGCGCATGCGCAAAGCTGAGGGCGCAGAGCAGCGCCGCGGCTGCAAGTATCAGTCTTTTCATATTTTAATCGTTGTTCATTCCTACAATGTCCACCGGCCTGCGGGTGTCGTCGCCCATGAGCCAGTAGGTGTAAAAGTCCGCCATCTTCCAGAAGAAGTATTCGTTGAGGTCGCCGTAGCCGTGGCGCTGTTCGGGCATGAGCACGAACTCGAAGCGCTTGTGGGCACGCATGAGCGCATTCACCACGCGGATGGTGTTGGCGGGATGCACGTTGTCGTCGATGTCGCCGGTCACAAGCATCAGGTTCCCCCTGAGGTTGCGGGCGATGTCCTGGTTCTTCTCTATTTTGTACACGAAGGTGGTGTCGCCCTTGACTATCTTTTCCTGGATGCCGTGATGCTGCTCGCTCCACCAGCGGTTGTAGATGGAGTTGTCGTGGTTGCCGGAGCAGGACACCGCCGCCTTGAAGAAGTCGGGATAGGTGAAGATGGCCGCGGTGCTCATGAAGCCTCCGCCGCTGTGGCCGTGGATGCCCACGCGGGTCACGTCCATGTAAGGCCTCTGCGCGCAGAGCTGCTGGATGGCGTATTTCTGGTCTTCGAGACCATAGTCGCGCAGATTGCCGTAACCGTAGTTGTGATACCATTTACTGCGGTTGGGATGGCCTCCGCGGTTGCCCACCGTAACCACTATGAAGCCCAGCTGGGCAAGGCGGTCGGTGCGGGTGAAGCCCTTGCTCCAGGAGATGTTCACAGCCTCGACCTGCGGACCGGGATAGACGTAGTCACATACCGGATACACCTTTGTGGAATCGAAGTCGAAAGGTTTGTAGATGGCTCCGTACAAATCGGTTATGCCGTCGGCTGCCTTTACCTTGAAGCGCTCCGGGAACTTGTACCCGGCGGCGAACAGGTTGGTGAAATCGGCCTCTTCCAGATCGAGCACCTTCTTTCCGGAGGCGTCGTAGAGCGCCGTGGCGGGCTTGGCGTCCACGCGGGAATAGTTGGCCACGAACCATTTGGCGTCGTAGCTGGCGGCAGCGTCCACGTCCATGTCGGGCATGTCGAGCCGCTGGGGCTTGCCGCCGGTGAAGGTCACCCTGTAGGTATGCATCTGGTACGGGTTTTCATCGGGGTCGAGGCCGCAGGCGCTCACGAGCAGATAATCCTTGCCCACGGCAAGCACGTCCTCCACGTGCCACGGACCGTCGGTAAGATTCTTCTTCAGCGTGCCGTCCTTGCCGTAAAGGTAGATGTTCGCCCAGCCGTTGCGCTCGCTCCAGAAGAGGAGCCCCTGCGGAGTTTCACGGAGGTTCCTGTACTCCACGTAAGTATTTGACCTTTCGGAGATTATGGTTTTGGTAGAGTCGGCCCCTACGGCCACATGGCAGACGTCGAGGCGCTTGATGTCGCGGCTGAGCCGCTGCATGTAGAAGCCGTTGTCGTCGCCCAGCCAGACGGGAGAATAGTAGTCTTTATAAGCATCGGCGGGAGTGCGCTCGGCCCTGTAGAGGCTCATGTCCTGGCTCTTGAAGGCATAGGTCTTCACTTCCTGCGGGGTCCAGGTGGTGTCGGCTTTGGAGAACACCAGCAGGGTGCCCCTGGGGCCTTCCTCTCCCGGCATCTGGTACTTGTAGGTCTCGAGGGTGGGGCGGGGTTGCTTCACGGAGTGGATTACCCACATGTCCTTGAGTTTAGTAACGTCCCATTTCAGGACGGCGAAATGGGTGCCGTCGGGGCTCCAGGCCATTTCTCCGGGGTAATGCCTCTCCTTGGGATCCTCGCCGTTGTCACCTTTGTAATTGTCGAAGCCGTAGCCGTTCTGGCGCACTCCGTCGGAAGTTATGCGGTGCTCCACGATGGTGGTGTCCTTCGGGTCCTTGGCCGCCTTGCGGAGGCTCGTGGAGTCCATCCACCAGAGATTGCTCTCTTTGGCGTAGACGCCCATGGTGCCGTCGGGGCAGACGCAGGCCCAGCGGGGATAGCGGTCCTTCTCTTCGGGAACCTGGGAAAGCTGCTTCGAGGAGAGGTCGTACTTGAAATGATATATCTTCTTGCGGGTTTTGGTGCTGTCTTCGGGATCTTTCTCATCCGCGGTGCTCCTCACGTCGAAGGTGAAGTAGCTGTCGTCCCTGAGCCTCAGTTTCTCGAGCGGAAGGTGCTGCGCGTCGAAGGGGTCATGCACTATTTCGGTAATCTGCATGGCTAGCCTCTGCATGTCGAATATTTCGGTCTTGCTGCCCTTCGCAGGATCTACGAGCCAGTATTTGGTGCCTTCGGAGGTCTTGTAGCCGTACCAGAACCTGTCGGAATCCTTGAACCAGCCCGGCCTTACCGAAGTGGAGAAGACCATCTGGTTCACGTTTTTCTGGGAGAAACGCTCGGCCTGCGTGTAGTTCGCCCTGGTCACGTACCTGTCGGAACCCTTGTCCGGCTGGGCTATGGCCGTGAGAGCCGGAAGGAGGCAGAGAACTGCCGGAAAGAGGAATTTGAGTTTCATATCGGTGTCTATCTGTAATCGTCGAAATCGGGAGCGGCCAGCTCGGACTGGGTGTCCTGAAGTATTCTTTCGTCGCGCGGGCAGATGTACAGCACGTCGTCGGAATCGACCACCAGGAAATCCTTCAGGCCCCGCACGACGGTGAGCTTGCGCGGCCGGTTGGTCCATATTATGCTGCTGTCAACGTCTTTTAACAGGGATTTCCCGGCTATGGATAAGAGGTTGCCGTCGCCGTCCTTGTGAGGGGAGTTCTCGTAGAGCGAATTGAAGTCGCCTACGTCGCTCCAGTCGAAGAGGGAGGGAAGCACCCACAGTCTCCCGCTCTTTTCAAGCACGGCATAGTCGATGGAGATCTTGGGGCTGTCGGTATACACCCTTTCCACGAAACTGCTCTCCTGCGGGGTACCCATGTAATTCTGCCATCCTTTCCAGGGCATGGTGATTTCGGGGCAGCAGACCTGCATTTCTTCGTGTATTTTCGATGCTTTTCCTACGAATATACCGGAGTTCCACAGGAATTCGCCGCTTTCGATGAAAACCCTTGCCAGCTCGGCGGAGGGCTTTTCGGTGAAAGTCCTTGCCTTGATGGGGACTCCGGCCTTGTAGGCGTCGCGTCCGCCTTCAACCTGGACGTAGCCGAAATGGGTGTCCGGGCTGGTGGGCACTATGCCGAGGGCCAGCAGCACGTCGTACTTGGAAACGTAGTCGATGGCTTTGCCTATCGCCTCCCCGAAGGCCTCCGAGTTCCTGATCTGCTGGTCGGTGGGCGCGGTTACGATTACGGCGTCAGGGTCTTTAGCGAGGATCTTGTAGGTCGAAAAAGCGATGGCGGGTGCGGTGTTGCGGCTGTAGGGTTCCAGGATGAGCTGTTCTTCGCCGAGCTGCGGGAGCTGCTCCATTATGAGCTCCTTGAGGCGGTAAAGCGTCGCTATGTATATGTTTTCTGCCGGGAAGAGACCCAGCATCCTGTTGTACGTCTGCATCAGGAAGGATTTCCCGGTGCTTTCGGACCGGACCAGTTCTTTGGGACGGTCTTCCCGGCTGATCGGCCAGAAGCTGGTGCTCGAACCGCCGGCAAGTATGACGCAATAGTTAGACATGTATCGGAATGAATGCTTGTGGATAATAGTTCAGGTATGTGGTTTCGGAATCGAATACTACTGTAATCACGTCGAAGAATACTTCCAGCGGATGAAAACCCGCATGGGAGTGGAGCCAGCGCTGTGCTGCAGACTGCAAATTCTTCATTTTCAACATGTTGACATTGACTGCAGGGTCGGCCGTGAGAGGCGCCTTGCGGCTTTTTACCTCTACAAAATGAATGCCCGAAGCGTCTTCGGACACAATGTCCAGCTCCACTCTTCCTCCCCTCCAGTTCCGGTCCAGGATCCTGTGCCCGCGGGCGGAGAGCCACTGCGCTGCCGCATCTTCCCCGCGTTTTCCGGTTTCGCGCCTGTCCATGCTCAGTCGAATGTCACTATGGTTACGCCCGAGCCCCCGTGCCGCACGTCTTCATCGGCCACCCTGGCCACTCCGGGAACGGTTCTCAGGTATTTCTGTATCTCTTCGTGGAGGGCGCCGGTGCCCTTGCCGTGGATGATGCGCACGGAAGGGACTCCCACCATGATGGCGTCGTCCACGTAATGCATCACTATGTCGAGGGCGTCCGACAGCCTTTCGCCGCGGACGTCCAGCTCGGGCTTGAAGCCCAGCCGCCTTTCGGCCAGCCCCGGATCCGCCTTGGCCCTGGGCTTGTTGAAACTGCGCCTGGCAGCCTCGTTGTATTCGTTGGAAGATATCCTCTCCAGGCCGTCCGGAGACATGGTGCTGGAGATGTTGCCGATTATGATGGTGACGTTTTTCGAGGAGACCTTGGCCACTTCGCCCACCATTCCGCTGGCCTTCACGCGCACTTTTTCGCCCAGCTTGAGCGGCTCTCCGCGGCGGGGCGCGACGGCTGCAGGCGCCGCCTTCCCGGGCTTTTTCGCGTTCTTGCGGCCGAGCTTCTCCATCTTGCGCTCGATGTATTCGTCCTTGGTCTTCTTCTGGGCCAGGGCGCCGAGGAAGCCCTGGAGCTCCTCGCGCGCCTCCTTGGTGCGTGTCTTGTCGGCCTGGCTCTCGCGTATCACCCTGATCGTGCGCTCCACCTGGCTGCCGGCCCCTTTCACTATCTTTTCGGCCTCGCGATGGGCGGCGTCGAGTATCTGTTTCCTCTCCTGCTGGAGTTCTTCGAGTTCCTTCTGGTATTCTTCGACGGCCTGAGCCAGCTCCTTGTCGGTGTGTTTCACCTTCATGAGCTTCTCGTCGAGGGCCCGGCGGTTGCGGACTATCCGGCGCAGGTTCCGTTCGATTCCTACATATTCTTCGCCCGCGCGGGTTTCGGCATCTTTCACGATGGGCTCGGGGAGGCCGGTCTTGCGGGCCATTTCGAAGGCGAAGGAGTTGCCCGGAAGCCCGATTTCGAGCTGGAAGAGGGGCTGTATCCGCGCCGCGTCGAACTGCATCGCGCCGTTGACCACCCCGGTTTTCGAGCCGGAGGCGTAGAGTTTCAGGTTGGTGTAGTGGGTCGTAATAACGCCGTAGACCCCCCGTTTGTCCAGCTCTGCCAGGATGGCTTCGGCTATGGCTCCGCCGGCGGCCGGCTCGGTGCCGGAACCGAATTCGTCTATCAGCACCATGGTGGAAGAATCCGCCGAGGCGAGCATCTCCTTCATTTCCACGAGGAAGGAGGAGTAGGTGGAGAGGTCGTTCTCGAGGCTCTGGTCGTCCCCGATGCTGAGCATAATGTCTTTGAATACAGGCAGTTCCGATGTTTCGGAGGTGGGGATCAGCATGCCCCACTGGAACATGTACTGCAGCAGCCCGGCGGTCTTGAGGCAGACGCTCTTGCCGCCCGCGTTGGGGCCGGAAATGAGCAGGATGTGCTTTTCTGGCGATAGGCCCAGGCTCACCGGAACCATCTTCCTGCCTTCCTTGGCGAGAGCCCTTTCGAGCAGCGGGTGCCTGGCCTTGCGCAGGCGCAGGTTGCCGTCTTCTGAGATGATGGGCATGCCGGCGCGGAAGTCCATGGCGGTGCGGGCCTTGGCCATTATGAAGTCGAGCTCGCCGATGAACTCCGCCGACTTGACGAGTTCGGGAATGTAGGGGCGCAGGAAATCGGTGAAATCTATGAGGATGCGCTCGATTTCCCTGGCCTCGTCGGCGCGGAGGGCGTTTATTTCGTTCTCCAGCTCGATTACCTCCACCGGCTCCACGAAACTGGTCTTTCCGGTGGCCGACTCGTCGAACACGTAGCCGGGGATTTTTTTCTTGTGGGCTGCCGCTACCGGCACCAGGTATTTGCCGTCCCTTATGGAGATCCCGGTGTCGGGCTCGGCGTATCCGGCGTCCTGGGCGGCCTTGAGCACCGCCTGCGCCTTCTTGGAGAGGGAGGCCTCCTTGGTTTTCAGCCTGCGGCGGATGTCCTGAAGATCGGCGGAGGCGGAGTCTTTTATTTCGCCGTATTTGTCGAGAATGACCTCTATGCGGCGCAGCACCTCGGGGAAACTCATCACCGGGGCCGCCATCCTCTTGAGGTTGGGGTAGATGCCGTCCTTGATGCTGCCGAAGAATGCGGTGGTGCGGCGTGTGGTGTCGAGCAGGGTCTTGAGCTTGCCCAGGCCCAGCACGTCGATATGGAACCCGCTCTGTTCCAGTGGTTTGAGGAAACCTATGGCGTCGATGTAGCCGCTGGTGGGGAAGTTCTCCTCGAACATGAGCACCACCCTCATCTCGTCGGTGAGCTGCAGGCGGTGCCGGATTTCGGCGGCATCGGTGCTGAACTCCTCCTCCGCGGTGCGCCGGGCGGCATAGTCGGTGCTGCAGCGGTCCGATATCATCTGCCGCACGCGGTCGAATCCGAGCTTACTCTCTGTCTTCATCTTCCTTCGTCTGCGGCTCCAGGAGGAGTTTGAGTTCGTTGATGTTGTTGATGGGCTGGAGAACCCCTTCCCGGCAGAAGGAGATCGTACCCCTCTGCTCGCTGACCACTATGACGTCGGCGTCGCTCCTTTCCGAGATGCCCACGGCCGACTTGTGGCGCATGCCGTACATGGGCGGGAGGTCGGTGCGTTCCGTCATGGGGAGGGTGCAGCGCGCCGCGATGATGCGGCCGCCGCCTATTATCATGGCCCCGTCGTGCAGGGGGGAATTCTTGAAGAAGATGTTTTCCATCAGCCTGCACTTGATGTCGGCGTCTATGCGGTCGCCGGTGTCTATCACGTTCTGGAGGGGGTTCTTGTGCCTGATCACGATTAGGGCGCCGGTCTTGGATTCGGCCATGTCCCTGCAGGCCTGGGTGATTTCCTGTATGGCCTGCTTGTCGAGCACGTGCCTGTTCTTGCCCAGAAGCCGGTCGAACCAGTTGCGGTTGCTGCCGTCCCTGGTCCTGAGGCCGGTGGAGCGCCCCAGCGTGCTGAGGAACTGGCGTATCTCCGGCTGGAAAATGATGATGAGGGCTATCGCTCCCAGGTTGATGACGGTGTCGAGTATCGCGCTCATGAGCTTCATGCCCAGGGCCACCGCCACGAAGCGGAGGAGGAACAGCGCCACTATGGCGATGAGGATGTTGAGGGCGCTGGAACCCCTGAGCCAGCGGAATGCGATGTAGATGATGGCCGCCACCATTACGATGTCGAGCACGTCTATGAAGGAGAGTTTCAGGAACCCGAAGATTTCAAGTGGAATCATACAATGCAAAGATACTACAAATTAATATTTTTTTAATGCACTTGCATTTTGAAAAATAAATCGTATCTTTGCAGCCCCAAATTTTGGGGTTAAGTATCAAACAATTAATTAACAAACAAACCAATGCCTGGATTAATTGGAAAAAAAGTCGGAATGACTTCCGTCTTCAGTGCTGATGGAAAGAACCTTCCATGCACTGTCATCGAGGCTGGTCCGTGCGTTGTCACGCAAATCCGCACACTCGAAAAGGATAAGTACGAGGCCGTGCAGCTTGCCTATGACGAAACCACAGAAAAGCACACCAGCGCACCGCTCAAGGGGCACTTCGCCAAAGCCGGCGTAACCCCCAGGCGCAAGCTTGTCGAATTTGAGGCAGACTTCGCCAAGGAGCTCAAATTGGGCGACACCGTAACCGTCGAGGACGTTTTCAAGGACGTTCCCTTCGTCGATGTCGTCGGCACTTCTAAAGGTAAGGGTTTCCAGGGTGTCGTTCACCGCTACCACTTCAATGGTGTCGGCGGCACGACCCACGGTCAGTCCGACCGCCTGCGTCACCCGGGTTCTATGGGAGCATCCTCCTGGCCTTCCCGCGTTCTTCCCGGAATGCGTATGGCCGGCCACATGGGGCAGGAGAGGGTGAAGGTCTTCAACCTTCAGGTCATCAAGATCATTCCCGAGAACAATCTTCTCATCGTCAAGGGTTCCGTTCCCGGAGCCAGGGGTTCATATCTTATTTTGGAGGCTTAAACCATGAATCTGAACGTACTTAAAATAGACGGTACCGATTCCGGAAAGCAGGTCGTCCTCGACGACGCCGTTTTCGGCATCGAACCCAACGATCACGCCATCTATCTCGACGTCATCCAGTATCTCGCGCATCAGCGTCATGGCAACGCCAAGAGCAAGGACCGCAGCGAAGTTTCCTACAGCACCAAGAAAATGGGTCGCCAGAAAGGCGGCGGCGGTGCACGTCACGGTTCCATCAAGGCCGGTACCTATGTAGGCGGCGGCAGCATCTTCGGTCCCAAGCCCCGCTGGTACGGCGGCAAGCTCAACAAGAAGGTCAAATCCCTCGCACGTTGCTCAGCTCTCTCTTATAAAGTTAAGGAGAACGCCCTCAAGGTCGTCGAGCCGTTCGCCATGGACGCTCCCAAGACCAAGGAATTTGCAGGCATCCTTTCTGCACTCAAGGCCGGAGACCGCAAGGTTCTCTTCGTCCTGCCGCAGAACTCCGACAATATCTTCCTTTCTTCCCGTAACCTTCCTTATGTGAATGTCATCACTGTCGACGAAATCAACACCTACGCCATTATGAATGCGAATTCTGTGGTTCTGGTGGACGGCGTACAGGACATTCTTGCAGAAAGGAAAAAATAAATTCTACAAGAAATGGGAATCATTATTAAGCCAATAGTTACTGAGAAGCTCACGGTTCAGGGCGAAAAGTTGAACCGTTATGGCTTCGTGGTCGACCGCGACGCCAACAAGCTTCAGATCAAGGATGCAGTGGAGAAGATGTATGGAGTATCCGTTGCAGACGTGAACACCATCAACTACCACGGCAAGCGCAAGAGCCGTTTCTCCAAGAGCGGCATTCTCCGCGGCCGTACGAACCACTTCAAGAAGGCATACGTCACCCTTGCAGGGGAAGACAAGATCGACTTCTACGCTAATATATAGGAGGTAAGACAATGGCAGTAAAGAAATTCAAACCGACCACTCCCGGACAGAGGAACAAGGTCATCAGCACGTTCGCCGAAATCACGACGGACAAGCCCCACAAGTCATTGCTCGAGCCCCTGCACCGCACCGGCGGCCGCAACAACACCGGCCAGCTCACGATGCGCTATATAGGCGGCGGTCACAAGAGGATGTACCGCGTCATCGACTTCCTCCGCAACAAGGACAACTGCACCGCTACCGTCCGTACCATCGAGTACGACCCCAACCGCAGTGCACGCATCGCCCTCGTCCAGTATGAGGACGGCGAGTATCGTTACATCATCGCTCCCGACAAGATTCAGGTCGGTCAGGTCATCGCTTCCGGCAAGGGTGTTGCCCCCGAAATCGGCAACTGCCTTCCCCTCAGCGAAATTCCTGTTGGTACCCAGGTTCACAACATCGAGCTTCGTCCCGGCCAGGGCGCCGCTATGGCGCGCTCCGCAGGCACCTATGCACAGCTTGCCGCCCGTGAGGGCAACTACGCAGTGCTTCGTCTGCCCTCCGGCGAAACCCGCATGGTAACCGTCAGCTGCCGCGCCACCGTAGGTATCGTCTCCAACGGAGACCACAACCTCGAGAGCGACGGTAAGGCAGGACGTCCCCGTCATCTGGGTCGCAGGCCGCACAACCGCGGCGTCGTCATGAACCCGCACGACCACCCGATGGGCGGTGGTGAAGGACGTGCCTCCGGCGGACATCCGCGTTCGCGCAAGGGTCTCCCCGCAAAGGGCTACAAGACCCGCAACCCGAAGGCCACTTCCAACAAGTTCATAATTGAAAGAAGAAAGAAATAAACAGGAATTATGAGTCGTTCACTTAAAAAAGGACCATACATCCAGGAAGCCCTGGAAAAGAGGATTCTTGCCATGAATGAAGGTGGCAAGAAGAAAGAGGTGGTCAAGACCTGGAGCCGTTCCAGCATGATTTCACCTGACTTCATCGGCCATACTGTCGCGGTTCACAACGGGAACAAGTTCATTCCTGTTTATGTAACCGAGCAGATGGTCGGTCACAAGCTCGGCGAGTTTGCGCCGACCCGCACTTTCAGAGGACATTCCGGCAATAACAAGAAGTAACCATGGGACAGAGAAAAAGACTTATGGCCGAACGCTTCAAGGAAGCCAGGAAGACCACGGCAATCGCCAAACTGAATGAAGTTCCCACTTCTCCCCGCAAGATGCGTCTCGTAGCCGACACCGTCAGGGGCGTCGAGGTCAACAAGGCCCTCGATATCCTGCACTTCAGCAAGCGCGAGCCCAGCATCAAGCTCGAGAAACTTCTCCGCAGCGCCATCGCCAACTGGGAGGCCAAGAATCCCGAGAGCGCGAAGGAGCTCGACAACGGCAACGTATATGTAAAGACTATAATGGTAGGTGAAGGACGCACCATCAAGCGCATCCGCCCCATGCCGCAGGGCAGGGCCGGCCGCATCCGCAAGCGTTCCAACCACGTGACCGTCGTACTCGATGTTAAACCCGCACAGGAGGAGGCTAAATAATCATGGGACAGAAAACTAATCCTATCAGCAACAGAATCGGCATCACCCGCGGCTGGGACTCCAACTGGGCAGGTGGCAACTACGCCGAAAAGATTGCGGAAGACTTCAAGATCCGCAAGTATCTGAACAGCCGTCTCGCAAAGGCCGGCCTCAGCAGGATCGTCATCGAACGCACCCTCAAGCTCATAACCGTCACCATCTATGCGGCCCGTCCCGGTTTCATCATCGGCAAGGGCGGCACCGAGGTCGACAAGCTCAAGGAAGAGCTCAAGAAGGTTACCGGCAAGGACGTGCAGGTGAACATCTACGAGGTCCGTCGTCCCGAGGTTGACGCCCACATCGTAGCTGACAGCATCGCCCGTCAGATTGAAGGCCGCGTGTCTTACCGCCGCGCCATCAAGATGGCGATCGCCAACACCATGCGTGTAGGCGCCGAGGGCATCAAGGTGCAGATCAGCGGCCGTGTAGGCGGTGCTGAAATCGCTCGCAGCGAGATGTTCAAGGAAGGCAGGACCCCGCTCCACACCTTCCGCGCCGACATCGACTACGCTCTCGCAGTGGCCCGTACCCAGATGGGTGCCATGGGCATCAAGGTCTGGATCTGCAACGGCGAGAAGTACGGCAAGCAGGATCTTTCTCCCGCTGCCTACGCTGCCGCCAATGCACAGGCTGCAGGCGCGAACCGCGGCACCGGCCGTAGCGACCGCAGGCCCCGTCGCGACGGTGACCGTCGTGGTGGCGACCGCAGGCCCCGCCGTGACAGCGAGCGCTCAGACAACTAGTCCGGAGCAATCCGATACGAAGATGACCGGCAGAACTGCCGGTCATCTTTTTTGTTTGCACAAAATTGAAGACGGCCGGTAAAAATACCGACCGTCTTCTTTTGATAGCGTTTTTATTGTAAAGGATTTATGCTACCGGGGTGCCGAGCTTTTCGGCGACCTTGTCGATGGCGTCCTTTACGGTTGCGATGCCGCTGGTTTCTTCATCGGGAATCTTAACTCCGAACACCTTCTCGAACTCCATGAGAAGCTCGACGGTATCCAGGGAATCAGCGCCAAGATCATTGGTGAAATTGGCGGTTTCGGTTACCTCGGAGGGCTCAACGCCGAGCTTGTCGACGATGATGGCCTTCACTTTGTTTACGATCTCTTCGTATTCCATAATAATTTAGATTTTGTAGTACGTTCTAGTCAACAGGTTCCGCAAAGTAACAAAAAATAATTAATTTCTCCAAACAATGCGGTTACACCGCATCGGCAGGTTCCTGAGACTGCCCGGATTGCCTGCTCAGTTTAAGCCATATGCGCAGTGCGTTGATGCTGTTGAGCAGATAGAATATGTATTTGAGGAGCTGTGCAATCGTATAGCTTGATTCAGGGCCTCCGGCCGAAAGCTTGGAGGAGAAGGCGATGATGGAACTGATGTTCACCAGTATCCACAGGTACCACTGGTCCGTGAACGCCAGCGCCATCAGCACGAGCGCCACGATGTTGGCGGTGGTCATGGTGCAGTCCAGGGCCATATCCTTGAAGTTCACCTCCTGGGCGGCGCTGAGAAGCCAGTCCCAGCCGGTGAGTGTGGCCAGCGCCCCCGAATCGAGCGACCAGCGCAGCAGCATCACCACGCCGAAGACGCCCGCGAACAGCAGGGCCGTCCAGAGCCACTGCACCCCCTTGAGCCTGCGGGTCCTGAGGGTGGAGTCGCTGGCGGAGCCTCCGCGTTTCTTCCACTGGTAGAATCCTATGAATTCCATGGGAATGAAGTACCCCACATGAAGGGCCAGCAGCATGTATATCCTCTGGTCGAAGAGCGTGAACGAGAAGATGATCACGTCTATGAGGCCGAATACGAAAGTTAGTATGTTGGCATTGGCGGCCAGGATGGTGCTGATAACTCCCATGAGGGCGCCCACTGAAGTGAGGATGATGAACCATGGCTGCGAAGTGAGTCCGGTCCCACCCGAGTTTTCGGTGAGGTTATGGATGCACGCTATGGTGAGGCAGACCGTCATTCCCACTACCAGGAAGACGTTGAACCATTTGTTGAATGTCTTTTCGTCAGTCATTGTCGAATAAGCCTGGGTTGAGTGCCCGCAGTATCCTGCCGGCAAGTTTCTGGCCTGCAAAGTTAGCCAATTCTTCGGGATTTGCGGCGGCGATGCGCGCAACCGAGCCGTAATGCAGGAGGAGGCGTTCGGCCGTCTTGGGGCCTATGCCGGGGATGTCGTCGAGCGCCGATTTTATGGACGCCTTGTCGCGGAGCGAACGGTGGAAGGTGATGCCGAAGCGGTGCGCTTCGTCGCGGATCTGTTGCAACAGTTTGAGAGCCTGCGAGTTGCGGTCGAGGAAGAGGGGATAGGGATCCCTTACGCGAATTACCTCCTCCTGCCTTTTGGCGAGGCCGACGACTGTGAGCGAATCCTGAATCCCGAGTTCGCAGAGGGCCTGCCATGCGAATTCCAGCTGGCCTTTGCCGCCGTCTATCACCACCAACTGCGGCAGGTCTTCCGGATTCTCCTCCATCATGCGCGAGTAGCGGCGGTTCACCACTTCCTTCATGGAGGCGTAGTCGTTGGCGCCCACGACGGTCTTGATCTTGAATTTGCGGTAATCCTTCTTGGACGGCACGCCGCCCCTGAACACCACGCACGAAGCTACCGGATTGGTGCCCTGTATGTTGGAGTTGTCGAAGCATTCCATGTGTTCGGGGAGGACGTCCATCGCCAGGGCCTTGCGGAGTTCCTCCAGGACGCTGCGGTGGAAGGCGTCCGGGTCGGTGTGCTCCCGCTGCTTGAGGGTGTTGAAATGATATTCGCGGGCGTTCTTGGCGCTCAGTTCCAGCAGCGCCATCTTGTCGCCCTTCACCGGCACCGTGAACTTCACCTCCGGCATCTGCACGTCCGGCAGGAAGGGAACTATTATCTCTCGCGAAAGGGTTCCGAACTTGCTCTCGATCTCGCCGATGAAAGTGCTCAGCACCGCTGCCTTCTCCTCTTCTATGCGGCTCTTGAAGCCGAGGTTGAGGCTCTGGATGATGGCGCCGCCGCGGATGCGCAGGAAATTGCCGAAGGCGTCGGCCCCGTCGAAGACGAGCGAGAACACGTCGGCGTCGGTGCCCCTGGCGGCAGTGATGATGCTGCGGGAGTAGTGCTTCTGAAGCCGTTCCGCCTTTTCCTTATAGTATTGCGCGCTCTCGAAGTCGAGGGCGTCGGACGCCTGCTTCATGCGGGCCTCGTAGCTCCTGACAATGTCTCCGACTCCGCCTTTCAGCAGCGATTCGATTTCGGCGATCCACTCGCCGTACTCTTCGATGCTTACCGCTCCGGTGCAGGCGCCTCGGCAGCGTCCCAGCTGGAGGTCGAGGCAGGGGCGGATCTTCTTCCGGAGGATGGCGTCCGAATCTATCCTGTACTTGCAGCTGCGAAGGGGATAATTGGAGTAGAAGAAATCCAGCAGCCCCCTGGCGTGCATCACTGTGCTGTACGGGCCGTAATAGCGCGAACCGTTCTTCTCGAGCCTGCGGGTCAGGAACACCCTGGGGTAGGGCTCGTCGGTGATGCATATCCACGGGTAGGTCTTGCTGTCTTTCAGGAGGATGTTGTAGCGGGGCTTGTACTGCTTTATAAGGTTGTTTTCGAGCAGCAGGGCGTCGGATTCGGAATCGACCACGCTGTACTGCACGTCCGCTATCCTGCTTACCAGCAGGCGGGTCTTGGTGTTCAGCCTGGAAGGGTCGACGAAATACTGCGCCACCCGCTTGTGGAGGTCCTTGGCCTTGCCCACATAAATGACCGTTCCCTCGGAGTCATAATAGCGGTAGACTCCGGGGGAATGCGGTAAAAGTCGTATTTTTTCGCTGACCTTCAATTACTTCCTGAGGTACTCGGCGATGGCTGGTTCCATGTTTTCTCCGCGCAGTTCCTCGCCTCTCTTGAGGATGGTTCCGTCAGGGGCGAAGAGGATGAGTTCGGGGATGCCGACTATGCCGTAGGCGTCGGTCGGGACCTTCTGCGCGTCGAGAATCTGGTTCCATTTGAGGCCTTCGACTTCGATGGCCCTCCGGGTGTCGGCGAGCTTGTCCCATACGGCGATGGACACCACGTCGAACTTCGGGCCGTGGAACTTGTCGTAAACCTTCTTGATGTTGGGGATCTCCCTCCTGCAGGGGCCGCACCAGCTGGCCCAGAAGTCGGCGAGGATGTACTTGCCCTTGCCTACGTAGTCGGAGAGCTTCTTCACGGTGCCGTCGGGCTGGGGAATCTCGAAGTCGGTGAACATCTTGCCGGGAGCGGTGGCTTCCTTGGCGTCCATGCTCTTGACCATGTTTGCGATGCTCTCCTTCTTCTGGAGCTCGGGAGCGAGGGCGGCGATGACTTCGCGGAGTTCCGCGGGTTCAACCATGCCCTGGAGGCTCTGGACGCACATGATTCCGAATGCGTTGTCGGTGTTGGCCTTCGCGCATTCTTCGAGCTTGGCGGTGTATTCGTCCATGAGGGCGTCGCCGTCTTCGTCTTCAGCCTCTTCGTAACGCTTCATGAAGTCGCGGCTCCAGAGCACGAACTCGTTCATGCGTTCGGTGACGCTGATTGCGGGCTTGGAAGATTTTGCGATGAGGGCCTCGCCGTCTTCCTGAAGGGTGAGGGCGGTGCCGTCGAGCACGAACTGGGTGCGATTCCTTGCCATCGAAACGATTCCGGATGCGGTCTTGTCAAAGGGAAGGTCTATGGAGAAACTGCCGTTGTTAACGGCGACGAGAGTGTCGATACCCAGGTCGGGCACCTTTACGGAGACCTTTTCGACACCTTCGGGTGCGGTTCCGCTCAGGGTCGTCTTCTTTTCGGATGCACATGCGACCGCTGCGATCGCAAGCACGGTGAACAGTATTTTTTTCATGGTATTATTTGTCGTTCGGGACGGAGTACGTAAATGTCAGGACGGGACGCATCTGCTCGTCGGGGCAATCCGGACCGTAAATGCGGCAGTAGTAGTAGCGGTCGCGGTCGAGGTTCCTGCTGGTGCTGGTGGAGGTGGTGGACTGGCCGTACATCTGCGCCAGCATGGCGTAGTTGTAATAGTTGGTGTAGCTGTTGCCGTAGCCGTAGCCGTATCCGCCGTAGCCGTAACCGCCGTACATGTTGCCCATGTAGCTCTGGTAGGCCAGGTACTGGTAGTACTGGCTGATTTCGGAGTTGCCGCTGCTGGTGGTCTGGGTGACGTCGTTGTGCATGATGAGCAGCCAGATGTCGTAATTGCCCTTGACCAGGCTTTCGTCGTCGGCGTCCATGGTCACAAGCTTCTGTGCGTGGTAGGTTATGTCGGGAGTGAAGGTGTATAGGGACAGGTTCCTGTCGCCCTGGTTCTCTTCGCTGGCGGAGCTGTCGGTAAGGCCCATGAAGCTCACCGTGGAGTCGCCCCTGATGCGGCAGGTGGGGCTGAGCACTTCGGGAAGCTTGTAGAGCTTGTCGAAATCTTCCTGCACGAAACTGAAGTGGAGGGTGGCGCGGTTGATGATGGCCTTGGACGGGTCGTCCCCGTTGGCCGCTATCGCGGAAATGATGGACTCGCGGATTTCGCGGGCGCTCACCACGGGCTTGAGGCCTCCGCCGCCTTCCACCAGCACTTCTTCATGCGCGGGGCCGGAGAGGCCGCGGGATTTCGGGTATTCGTGGCCCGTGAGGTTGAGGCAGTACTGCGGGAAACTGCCGGTGCCGGAGTTCTTGGCCAGCGAGTCGAGGTCGTAGAACCCGGTTGCGGAGTAGTAGAAGAAGACGCTGGTGTCTTTGCGCACCCCGTCGTAGACTGCCGAGTAATTGAGCTGCGCGAAGTTGCCGGTGATGCCGCCGGAATCGCTGCTGTAGCCCAGCTGCAGCTTGAAGATGTTGATCCTGCCGCCCTCTCCGAGGGGCTCGGAGGTTTCGAGGTAGATGCCGGGGAACTTTGCCACGTAGCTGTCGTAGCTCGAGCGGTCGGCGTCGGTCATGTTCATGTACTTCTCGCCGAACTTGGAGGTGAAGTCGAAGGACAGGGAGTCGGACGCCCCGATGTGGGGGATGCGGTCGGAAATCCTTTCAGTGCCGTGGGGAATGTCGCCGTTGCAGTCGAAATCCTTGGAATAGTCGACGGTCTTGAGCACCTCGTAGACGTTCACGCCCTGGAGGATGTTAATCTGGCTCCTGTCTTCAACCGAGACGGAGTCGAGGGCGGTGGCGAAGTGCATGCTCTTGAAGATGCGGCCGGTGCCCATGTCGTGGTCGGAGCTGAACAGAGGGATGAGCGTGACCACGCTGGAGCGGGTGGTGAGGCCGAATTCCTCGTCCTTGCGGATGGAACCGATGGTGATGCGGGAGGTGGAGAAGCCGGAAAGGCTGTCCGCCATCTTCTGGCTGACTCCGATGGGAATGGCCTGCGGGGTGACTACCTTGTAGGTGTTGCCGACGGGGATCATGCTCCCGCCTAGATTCTCGTCTATATTCACGCAAGCGGCCATGCACAGGCAGAGTGCGGCCGCGACAACAGGAAATTTCATTGTTTAAAGCTTGTCATAAAAAGCGTTGTATTCGTCGACGTAGGAGCCGTCTTCGAAGCTCTTGGCGTTGTAGGGAAGAACCGGAAGCCCGAGCTCTTCGGCGTACGCCGTGAGTTCCGCGTTGACGTCGGGTGAGCCGAGAATTACGCCGTCGGAATACTTGATAGCCGTTTTAGCAAGTTCTATGCCAGTGGGGGCCTTGGAAATCAGCAGGTCTTTGCCGCTCAGCCCGCCGAAAGGAATCTTGCCTGCGAAGTCTTTGCAGAACGGCTCGGAAGGGGTGTCGCCGTACAGCGAGAGCACCACTTTCGCGGAGGCGAAGATGGGATCGCCCTTATACGCTTTCTTGAGATATGCGGGAACGAGCTGGGAGAACCACCCGTTGCAATGGATGACATCGGGGGCCCAGCGCAGTTTCTTTGCGGTTTCCATGACTCCGCGAGCGAAGAAGATGGCACGCTCGTCGTTGTCCGGGAAGAACTTGCCGTCGGCGTCGGTATAGACGGCCTTGCGACGGAAATAGTCTTCGTTGTCGATGAAGTAGATCTGGATATGCGCAGCGGCGATCGAAGCCACTTTGATTACGAGCGGCCTGTCCACGTCGGAGATGATGATGTTCATGCCCGACAGCCGGATGACTTCGTGCAGCTGGTTCCGGCGCTCGTTGATGCAGCCGAAACGCGGCATGAAGACCCGGATTTCCTTCTTTCTTTCCTGGATTCCCTGGGGAAGATAGCGGCCAATGCCCGCCACCTGGCTGTCCGGAAGATAGGGGGAAATCTCGGAATTTACGAAGAGGACTTTCTGTGCGCCATTACTCATTGTAACAAAGGTAAGAATTTTTTTTGAATTTTAATAATTTTGGTATCTTTGGAACTCGTTATGGCAAAGACCGGGAACAAGATTATCAGGCACAGGCTGGCGGGAGCGTGGATTTCTTCCGTCCTCAGCATCGCCCTCGTTCTCGTGCTTGTGGGGATTGCCGCTTTCCTGGCGGTCAACTCCCGCAGCGTCTCGAACTACTTCAAGGAAAACATGCAGATGGAGGTCCTCCTGAAGCAGGAGGTGAGCGAGGAATCCGCAGCCGGATACGCCGCCTCCGCAGGCAGCCTTCCGTATGTCAAATCGGCCCGCCTCGTCACGCGCGAGGAGGGCAAAAAGGAGCTTGAGGACATCCTGGGCAAGGATTTCCTGGAGGTGTTCGAAAGCACGTCCATCCCCCTTTCGGTGGAAATCACCCTCAAGGCCGACTATGTCAATTCCGACAGCCTCGGCATGGTGACGGCCGCCCTTTCGGCCTCTCCGCTGGTGGACGGCGTGGAAAGCCGCACCTCGCTGGTGGATGCCCTCAATTCCAACCTGTCGGTAATCTCCATCGTGCTCGGGGTGCTCATCGCGCTGCTGGTTTTCATCTCCTACGTGCTCATAGGCAACACCGTGCGGCTCAATATCTTCGCCCGCCGCTTCACCATCCACACCATGCAGCTGGTGGGGGCGTCGCTCTCGTTCATCCGCAGGCCGTTCATGCGCTCCGCGGTGGTCATGGGAGTGGTGGCGTCGCTGCTTGCCGTCGCCATCCTCGGGGCGGGAGGGTATCTGGCCTTCAGGAAATTCCCGGAAATAATGGCTCTCTTCGGATGGAAGGGGATGCTGCTCGTGGGGGCCGTCATCCTGGTGTGCGGCGTGGGCATCTGCATGGTGAGCACGTTTTTTGCCGTGAACCGGCTATCCGGTATGGACAAAGATCAACTTTATTATTAGATATGGACAAGAAAGACAAGCTCGCGGTCACCCCGAAGGGCGTGAAACTCATTATCGCGGGCGTATTGGTGATGGCGGCAGGGTTCATCCTGCTGGCGGGCGGAGGCCTGAAGGATCCGCAGGTTTTCAACTGGAGCATGTTCGACTTCAGACGCCTCGTGGCCGCCCCGATAGTCATAGTCGCAGGCATTATTACTGTAATAGTCGGCATCATGGGGCCGTGCAAATGCTCTAAAGACAAAAAGGTATGAACTGGTGGCAAGCGATAATACTGGGCCTGGTGCAGGGCCTGACGGAGTTCCTGCCGGTGAGCAGCAGCGGGCATCTCATGATTGCCCGTGAACTCCTGGGGGTGGACGCCTCCAATTTCCTCGATTTCACGGTAACCGTGCATCTCGCCACCGTGATCAGCACCATCATCGTGTTCTGGTCGGCTATCATGCAGATTATCAAGGGGATATTCAAGTTCAAGTACAACGACGAAACCGACTATTTCCTGAAGCTCTGCGTCTCCATGATTCCGGTGGCGATAGTCGGCTTCTTCTTCAAAGACAAGGTCGAGGCCCTTTTCGGAGAGACTCTCACCACCGTGGGCATCTGCCTGCTGGTGACGGCGGCCCTGCTGCTTTTCGCCACCCTCTATACTCCAAAGAAGGCCGGAAACCACCGCAACGGCATCTCGTGGTGGCAGGCCTTCGTAGTGGGTATAGGCCAGGCCCTGGCTGTAGCCCCCGGGCTTTCCCGCAGCGGCACCACCATCGCCACGGGGCTTGTAACGGGCGTCAAGAAAGACTCCATGGCGCAGTTCTCTTTCCTCATGGTGCTGGTTCCCATCCTCGGCGAGCAGTTCCTTTCCATAGTGGACGTCCTTCAGGGTGAGGCCACCATGGGCCTGGGTGCGCTTCCGCTCATCCTCGGCTTCCTCGCTGCTTTCGCTTCGGGGCTCTTCGCCTGCAAGGTCATGATTGCCATAGTGCGCAAGGCCAAATTCAGCTGGTTCGCCCTGTATTGCGCCGTGGTCGGTATCCTGGTGCTTGTTCTTGGCAGATGATCTTCTTTGCCGCCGATGTGCATCTGGGGCTCGCCGCCGGCGATCCCGCAGAGAGGGAGGCCCGCTTCGTGGCGTGGCTGCGCTCCCTCCTGCACAGGCCCGGCACCGAGGGCCTGTATCTGCTCGGCGACATCTGGGACTTCTGGTATGAATACCGCGACGTGATTCCCCGCGAGGGGGTTCGTGTCATTGCCGCCATCACCGACCTGCTGGACGCCGGAATCCCGGTTTATTACATTCCGGGCAACCACGACGTGTGGCTGTATTCCTTCTGGCAGAATCTGGGCGTGAAGGTGATTCAGCAGCCGTACCGGGTTGAACTGCAGGGGAAAAGCCTCCTGCTGGGCCACGGCGACGGCCTGGCTCCGTCCTCGAAATCGTACGACTTCATGCTCAAGGTGTTCCATAACCGGCTGTGTCAGAAGCTGTTCAGCACTCTTCACCCGTGGATTGCCTTTGGATTGGCCAAGAAGTGGAGCAATTCCAGCCGGGAAAGCCATTCGCACTATCAGTTCAACGGTGTGGATGAGCCTTTGTACCGGTACTGCCTCAAGGCCTGTGCGGAGCGGCACACCGACTACTGCATCTTCGGCCACTTCCACAACGCCGTGGACATGCCTGTCCGGACCGGTGAGATCTGGCCGGGCGCTTCGCGTCTCGTGATTCTGAAAGACTGGATTACGGGCGGCGAGCCCCATGCCGAACTGGAGGGAGGCGAACTGTCAGTCTTCGTTCGCTAGCTCCAGGGCGCGCTTCATTATCCCTTTCTCCTTCTCATCGTCCTGCTTCATCTTGCGGCGGTCTTCGCGGCTTTTGACCGTGCTCTGAAGGCGTTCCCGCGCTATCACCGTCTTTTTTGGCTGTTCGAAGAAAATGGAGTAGTAGAACGAATCCCAGCCGCCGCTTTCCCAGATATGCACCAGGCTCTCGATGTCCTTGTCGGCGCCCGCGGGTTCGTAGCGCTTCTTGAGGTCGGCGCCGAACAGCTTGGCTACCAGCTGCCAGAACCCCGCGGTGAAGCCGTTCCTGTATTCCTTGATGATGCCGTAGGGCGGCTCGCCGCACTCGCGGTCGATCAGGCGCATCAGCATCATTCCCTGGGATACCGACATGTTGCGGATGTCCTTCTCGAAGAGGCTGAACATTTCCATCATCACGTCGTGGGTGTAGGCGTTGCGCTGGCTGCGCTTAGATGCGTCGGCGGCCAGGGTGCTGTCTATCTGGGCCATCATCTTGCGGCCCGCGAGGGCGTAGGGGTATACTTTGTTGAAGTTGTAAACCAGCCTGTAGTTCTTGCGCCAGTCGGTGCCCTTGGGCTTGTACCCCCTGGGGAAGCACCACACCGGGTCGATGGCGTCCACGAAGACCGTGTCGCCGTCGATCACCTCATAGAACATGGGAACCCCGGAGACCCTGCGCACGCCGGTCTGCCCTTCCGCGGCCGCTTCCCGCTGTTCCGTCTGCTCTTTCTGGGCCTTCTTCCTGCGCGACCTGAACAGCTGCGCTTCCGAGGGGATGCACAGCAGCAGGGCGAGCAGTATGAGGACTGTCTTTTTCACGGTCGCAAAGGTAGTAAAAAAAATTTTGTCCAAAATTGTAACTTCCTGAAAAGTTGGCAGTTGACTATTCGGTTTTCGTGTCGAAAATGTTTCAAAAATTTTGCCGAAATACTTGCCGGAAAGAAAAATTTCACTAAATTTGCAGTCCCAAAATGGGCCCTTTAAAAGCCAACTATTTGATACTCAATTGGTTAAATAAAAATCGCCCGGGATGGGGAAATTGAATTTCAGTTAAACTATAATAATTGTAATAAAATGTTACAGCCAAAACGTACCAAGTACCGCAGGGAACAGAAGAACGTCATGAAGGGCAACGCCCAGAGGGGTAATCAGCTCGCATTCGGTTCTTTCGGAATCAAGACCCTGGAGAACTGCTGGCTCACGGCTCAGCAAATCGAGGCCGCCCGTCAGGCAATCTCCCGCTATATGAACCGTGAGGGCCAGATCTGGATCCGCGTCTTCCCTGTGAAGCCTATCACCAAGAAGCCTCTCGACACCCGTATGGGTAAGGGTAAGGGCGACGTCTATGCATGGGTTGCCCCCATCACTCCCGGCCGCATCCTTTTCGAGGCCGAAGGCGTGTCCCTCGCAATTGCCAAGGAAGCAATGCGCCTGGGCGCCAACAAACTTCCCATCGCCACCAAGTTCGTGGTCAGGAGGGACTATACCGAATAATCTTTAATGGAGAACAAGAAATGAAAGCAGCTGAAGCCCGCGAAATGTCTGTAGCAGACCTGCGCGACAAAATCCAGGTCGAGAAAGGAAATCTCGAGACCATGAAAATCAACCATGCGATTTCTCCGTTGGAAGATACCTCCAAGTTTAAGAAGACCCGCCATGACATCGCTCTCATGATCACTGTCCTGGCCGAGAAAGAAAAACAACTGAATTAAAAGATATTCCCATGGAAAGAAATCTTCGCAAGGAAAGACAAGGTGTTGTGGTCAGCAGCAAGATGGACAAGACCGTCGTCGTTGCTGTAGAACGTAAGGAGATGCATCCCCTTTACGGCAAGTTCGTCAAGACCACGGCAAAGTTCGTTGCCCACGACGAGAAGAACGAATGTGGCGAGGGAGACACTGTCCTCATCATGGAGACCCGTCCGCTGAGCAAGACCAAGAACTGGAGAGTAGTTAAAATCGTAGAAAAAGCCAAGTAGTTATGATACAGCAGGAAACACGTTTACAGGTGGCCGACAACAGCGGAGCCAAGGAAGTCCTTTGCATCCGTGTGCTTGGCGGTACCCACCATCGTTATGCGACGGTCGGCGACACCATCGTAGTCGCCATCAAGAGCGCCATCCCCGGCGGCGACGCCAAGAAGGGTACGGTCTCCAGGGCTGTCGTAGTACGCACCAAGAAGGAAATCCGTCGTGCGGACGGTTCTTATATCCGCTTCGACGACAACGCCTGCGTCCTTCTGAACCAGGCCGGCGAACTCCGCGGCACCCGTATCTTCGGACCGGTTGCACGCGAGCTCCGCGAGAATTACATGAAAATCGTTTCACTGGCACCGGAGGTCCTCTAATATCACAGCATCATGAAAAAGCTTAAAATCAAGAAAGGCGACACCGTTTACGTAAACGCCGGAAACGACAAGGGCAAGACCGGAAAGGTCCTCACCATACTCAAAGACAAAGACCGTGTGATAGTGGAGGGCGTGAACCTCGTCAGCAAGCACACGAAACCCAATCCTAAGCAGCCCCAGGGCGGCATCGTCAAGAAGGAAGCGGGCATTCATATTTCCAACGTAAATCTTCTCGACCCCGCCAGCACCGCTGCGAAGCCGGTTCCCACCCGCGTGGGTTACAAGATCGAGGACGGCAAGAAGGTGCGCGTGTCTAAAAAATCAGGACAGGAGATCAAGTAATCATGGCAAAGCAGAATAAAAAAGAAACGGCAGGGCAGCAGCCGGCCCCCAAGGGTTATGTTCCCGCCCTCAAGAAGCTTTACAAGGAGGAAATAGTTCCCTCTCTCGTGAAGAAGTTCTCATTCGACACTCCGATGGCCGTTCCGCGCCTGACGAAGATAACCATCAATGAAGGCGTCGGCGAAGGCACCCAGGACAAGAAGGTTGTCGAGGATGCAGCCGAAGAGCTCTCCCTCATCACCGGCCAGAAGGCCGTCATCACCTACTCCCGCAAGGACATCTCCAACTTCAAGCTCCGTAAGGGCATGCCGGTTGGCTGCAAGGTCACTCTGCGCGACGTCAAGATGTACGAGTTCCTCGAGAAGCTCATCCGTGTGACCCTTCCCCGTATCCGTGACTTCAACGGTATCGCCGAGAACATGGACGGCCGCGGAAACTACACCCTCGGCATCAAGGAGCAGGTCATCTTCCCCGAGATCGACATCGACAAGAACCCCCGCATCCACGGCATGGAGATAAGCTTTGTCACCACTGCCAAGACCGACGAAGAGTGCCACGCTCTCCTCGCCGCATTCGGGCTTCCTTTCAAGAAACATAACAACTAAAGAATATGGCAAAAGAATCAATGAAAGCCCGCGAAGTGAAGCGCGCTAAGATGGTTGCTAAATATGCCGAAAAGAGAGCCGCCCTCAAGGCTGCCGGAGACTACGCCGCATTGGACAAGCTGCCCAAGAACGCAAGCCCCGTGCGTCTGCACAACCGCTGCTCGCTCACCGGCAGACCCAGGGGATACATGAGGGAATTCGGCCTCAGCCGTATCCAGTTCCGTGAGATGGCATCCAACGGTCTCATTCCCGGAGTAAAGAAGGCAAGCTGGTAGAATATTAAAAGTATAAAGATATGACTGATCCAATCGCAGATTACCTTACCAGAATCCGCAATGCCTACATGGCAGGAAAGAAGGTCGTGGAAATTCCTTCCTCCAAGGTCAAGGAAGCCATCACCGCGATTCTGTGCGAGCAGGGCTACATCCTCAGCTACAAGGTAGTGGAAGGAAATCCCTTTAATACCATCAAGATAGCTCTCAAGTATCATCCCGAGACCAAGATGCCCGCCATCAAGGGCATCGAGCGCGTGAGCTCTCCCGGTCTGAGGCGTTACAACGGAGTGGACGAGCTTCCCCGCGTCCTCAACGGGCTCGGCATAGCCATCGTCTCCACCTCCAAGGGCATCGTCACCGACAAGAAGGCCCGCGAAATGGGCGTCGGCGGCGAAGTAATGTGCTACGTATATTAATCCTTAAACAAAACAATAAATGTCACGAATCGGTAAATTGCCTGTAAACCTTCCGGCCGGTGTGAGCGTTGAAATCATGCCTGGCAACGTTGTGAAGGTTAAAGGCCCTCTCGGTGAGCTGTCGCAGAAAGTAGATCCCGACATCAACATCACCATTGAGGACAACGAAATCAAGTTCACCCGCCCCACCGACAACCCGCGTCACCGTTCAATGCACGGCCTGTATCGCGCGCTCGTACATAACATGGTGGTAGGTGTAAGCGAGGGATTCACCATCAGGCAGGAGCTTGTCGGTGTCGGATACCGCGTATCCGTACAGGGCCAGCTTCTCACCTTCTCCCTCGGTTATTCTCACGACATCCAGCTCATGCTTCCTCCCGAGGTAAAGGCTGAAGTTCCCGAAATAAAGAAGGGCGAGACCCCCAAGCTCGTGCTCAAGAGCTGCGACAAGCAGCTGGTGGGCCAGGTAGCCGCCAAGATCCGCTCGTTCCGTAAGCCCGAACCGTACAAGGGCAAGGGTATCAAGTTCGTAGGCGAACAGCTCCGCCGCAAGGCAGGTAAGACCGCTGCAGCCAAATAATGTAGGAGGAAAGAATTATGGCATTATCTAGAATAGCAAGAAGGCAGAGGATACATTATCGCATCCGCAAGCATGTCAGCGGCACCGCCGAAAGGCCCCGTCTGGCCGTATTCCGCAGCAACAAGCAGATCTACTGCCAGGTCATCGACGACGAGGCCGGCAAGACTCTCGCTGCCGCATCTTCCAACGACAAGGCTCTCGCAGCACAGTGCAAAGGCAAGACCGGCGTCGAGGCAGCTGCCATCGTCGGCAAGGCCATCGCCGAGCGCGCTATCGCGGCCGGCATTAAGACCGTCTCCTTCGACCGCGGAGGTTACCTCTTCCACGGCCGTGTAAAGAGTCTGGCAGACGCTGCCCGCGAAGGCGGCCTGATCTTCTAAAAACAAGAGACTATGGCAAATACAAACGTTAAAAGAGTCAAAACGTCTGATCTTGAACTCAAGGACAGACTGGTAGCTATCCAGAGGGTGACCAAGGTCACCAAGGGCGGCCGCCACTTCCGCTTTGCCGCTATCGTTGTGGTAGGTGATGAAAACGGTGTTGTAGGCTACGGGCTTGGCAAGGCCAATGAGGTCACTGCAGCTATAGCCAAGGGCACTGAGGATGCGAAGAAGAACCTCGTTAAGGTTCCCGTCATCAACTCCACCATTCCCCACGAGCAGGAGACTGCATACGGCGGAGCAAAGGTATTCATGAAACCTGCGGCTCCCGGTACCGGTGTCAAGGCCGGCGGCGCCATGCGTGCAGTGTTCGAGAGCGCCGGAATCCAGAACGTGCTTGCAAAGAGCAAGGGTTCCAGCAATCCCCACAACCTCGTCAAGGCAACTGTGCAGGCTCTCACCGAAATGAGGGACGCCTACACCGTGGCAGGCCTGCGCGGTATTCCGATGAGCAAGGTATTTAAAGGCTAGGAGGAACTGACAATGGCAAAACTCAGAATTACACAGGTAGTCAGCAAGAATGGCGAAGACAAGCGTCAGAAGGCCAATCTGCTCAATCTCGGACTGCGTCGCATGCACCAGACCGTCGAGGTGGAGGATACTCCCATCACCCGCGGCCAGCTTGCGAAAGTAGCCCATCTCGTAAAATACGAAGTAATAGACTAAGGAGGGAAAGAAATGAAACTCGAAAACATCAAACCCGCAGCTGGTTCAACCAAGAATAACAAGCGCGTAGGTCGCGGCGAAGGCTCCGGAAGGGGCGGCACCGCCACCCGTGGCACCAAGGGCGCGAAGGCCCGTGCCGGTTACGAGCACAAGATCGGCTTCGAAGGCGGCCAGATGCCCCTTCAGCGCCGTCTTCCCAAGTTCGGCTTCAAGAATCCCACCCGCGTCGAGTACCAGGCTGTCAGCCTCAGCGCTCTCCAGGCCATCGCAGATGCCGAAAAGGCAACCGAGATCGGCGTCGAGCTCATGAAGGCATACCGCCTCGCTTCCAAGAAGGACCTCGTCAAGGTTCTCGGCAACGGCGAAATCAAGAGCGCCGTCACCGTCACCGCGGATGCATTCTCCAAATCTGCAATCAGCAAAATCGAAGCTGCCGGCGGTAAGGCAGTTGTAATCGAATAAACCATGAAGAAGTTTATCGAAACAATCAAGAACATCTTCAAGATAGAAGAGCTGCGCAAGAGGCTGGGCTACACCCTCCTCCTGGTGATCATCTATCGCCTCGGGTGCTTCATCGTGCTCCCGGGCATCGATGCCACCATGCTTGCAAAGCTCCAGAGCGCTACTTCTCAAGGTCTCGTAGGCCTTCTGAACATGTTCTCCGGCGGTGCCATGGGCAACGCTTCCATCTTTGCGCTCGGTGTGATGCCGTACATCTCGGCATCCATCGTGGTCCAGCTTCTCGGAATGTTCGTACCCTACTTCCGCAAGCTTCAGACTGAAGGCGAGAGCGGCCGCCAGAAGATGAATCAGATCACCAGGTATCTCACCATCCTGATCATCTGCATCCAGGGCCCCGCGTACATCGCTTCCCTTCACAGCCAGATCCCCGCTCAGGCATTCGTGGCGGTCAACAGCCTCGGATGGAGCAACTTCATGTACAACATGGTGGCCACCGTCATCATCATGGCCGGCTCCATGTTCGTCATGTGGCTAGGTGAGCGCATCACTGACCGCGGCATCGGCAACGGTATCTCCCTCATCATCATGATAGGTATCGTGGCCCGTCTGCCTTACGCCCTCATTGCCGAGTTCGGCGAGAAGTTCTCCACCACCAGCGGCGGTGCGCTCTTCTTCGTCGTGGAGCTGCTCATATGGTTCTTCGTAATCGTTGCGGCAGTCGCCCTCGTACAGGCAGTCCGCAGGGTTCCCGTCCAGTATGCCAAGAGGGTTGTCGGAAACCGCCAGTACGGCGGCGTCCGCCAGTACATCCCCCTCAAGATCAACGCCGCGGGCGTTATGCCTATCATCTTCGCCCAGGCCCTGATGCTCTTCCCGCTGCTGTTCTCCCGCTGGGATGCAACGCGCGGGCTCGCTGCCACGCTCAGCAACTATACCGGTTTCTGGTATAACTTCATATTCTTTGTTCTCATCATCATCTTCACCTACTTCTACACTGCGGTAACCATCAATCCTACCCAGATGGCGGAGGACATGAAGCGCAATGGTGGGTTCATTCCGGGTGTGAAGCCTGGCAAGAAGACCGTGGAATACCTCGACAACATCATGTCCAAGGTTACCCTCCCCGGCTCCATCTTCCTGGGCATCATCGCAATTCTGCCTGCTTTCGCAATTCTTCTGGGAGTCAACAACCAGTTCGCAAGCTTCTTCGGCGGCACCTCGCTGCTGATCCTTGTGGGTGTTGTCCTGGATACGCTCCAGCAGATAGAAAGTTACCTGCTCATGCGTCACTACGACGGCCTCATGAAGACCGGCCGTCTGAGCGGACGTTCGGGCATGTAGAGATCCTTGAAATTTCGAAGCAAGATGGTTAAGTCCAAGACCGAGGAAGAAATAGAGCTGATGCGCGAGAATGGCATTCTCGTGTCGAAGGCTCTCGCCGAAGTGGGCAAGGCTGTGGCTCCCGGCGTCTCGACCAAAGAGTTGAGCCGCATAGCCGAAACCTTCATCCGCGACAACGGCGCAATTCCTTCTTCTCTCGGTTTCGAGGGCTTCCCCGCGGCAATATGCACTTCGGTGAACGATGTGGTCGTGCACGGCATCCCGTCCGACGAGCCCCTCAAAGAGGGCG
Source organism: uncultured Bacteroidales bacterium (assembly GCA_946185745.1). Taxonomy (GTDB): domain Bacteria; phylum Bacteroidota; class Bacteroidia; order Bacteroidales; family UBA932; genus Cryptobacteroides. Next base: position 24,437 of record CAMHKQ010000003.1, on the reverse strand, counting down.
ACATCGTCACCGCGGACATAACCACTTTGTACAAAGGGTATAGCGGCGATTCGGCGTACACTTTCCCTGTCGGGGAAGTGTCGCCTGAAACCCGCCGCCTGCTCGATGTCACAAAGGCCTCGCTCTACAAGGGCATAGAGGCTGCCGTGGCCGGCGCCCGTGTCGGCGATATCGGACACGCGGTGCAATCGTACGTCGAGTCATTCGGTTATTCAGTGGTCCGCGAACTCGAGGGCCACGGAATCGGCAAGGGGATGCACGAAGACCCCGGAGTCCCGAATTTCGGGCTCCCGGGCCGCGGCCCCAAGCTGATTGAAGGAATGACCATATGCATCGAGCCCATGGTCATAGCCGGCGGCAGGAGTGTGTACCTGGACCGTAACGGCTGGAGCGTTCACAGCGCAGACCGGAGCAACACTGCACATTACGAACTTACGGTTGTTGTCCGTAAAGGCCGTGCCGAGCAGCTGTCTACCTTCGAGTTTATCGAGAAAGATCCCGCAATCAAATTTTAAAGCAATATTTTAATGTCTAAACAAGTAGCAATAGAACAGGACGGAAAGGTCATCGAGACCCTTCCAAACGCGATGTTCAAGGTCGAGCTTGAGAACGGTCACGTACTTCTCTGCAACATTTCAGGGAAGATGCGCATGCACTTTATCCACATCCTTCTGGGCGACAGGGTTAAGGTTGAAATATCTCCTTACGATTTGACCAAGGGAAGAATATCTTTCAGATACAAATAAAATCCAATCGATATGAAAGTCAAGACATCCATCAAGAAGCGCAGCGAAGATTGCAAGATTGTAAGGCGCAAAGGTCGTCTCTACGTAATCTGCAAGAAGAACCCAAAGTTCAAGATGCGCCAGGGTTAATAAATTGTATAACAATAAATTACAGATAAATTATGGCAAGAATAGCCGGTGTTGATTTACCCAACAACAAAAGAGGTGATGTGGGCCTGACCTACATCTTCGGTATCGGCCGCAGCAGGGCGAGGCAGATCCTCGACAAGTGCGGCATCGACAGCGCCATCAAGTGTGGGGACTGGGACGACGCCCAGACCGCAGCCATCCGTGCTGAGGTATCTGAATATCGCATCGAAGGCGAGCTCCGCACCACCGTCCAGATGAACATCAAGCGATTGATGGACATCGGTTGCTATCGCGGAATCCGTCATCGTCTCGGACTCCCCGTACGCGGCCAGAGCACCAAGAACAATGCCCGCACCCGCAAGGGCAAGAAGAAGACCGTTGCCAACAAGAAGAAGGCGACCAAGTAACAGACCCCAAGAATTATGGCAAAGAAAACTACAACATCCAAGAGGGTTGTCAAGGTAGACGCGTATGGCGAAGCCCATATCACCTCTACTTTCAACAACGTGATCGTCACTCTGGCCAACGGCCAGGGCCAGGTCATCAGCTGGAGCTCCGCCGGAAAATGCGGTTTCAGGGGTTCCAAGAAGAACACCCCGTATGCTGCCCAGATGGCCGCCGAGGACGCAAGCAAGACTGCTTACGACGCCGGTCTCCGCAGGGTCAAGGTATACGTGAAAGGTCCCGGTGCCGGTCGTGAAAGCGCCATCCGCACCATCAACAATGCAGGCATCATAGTTTCCGAGATCATCGACGTCACCCCGATGCCGCACAACGGTTGCAGACCAAAGGGCCGTCGTAAAGTTTAACTCTTAAAAGTACAGTTACCATGGCAAGATACACAGGTCCAACCACCAAGATAGCCCGCAAGTTCGGTGAACCCATCTACGGGGCTGACAAGAATTTCGAAAAGAGGAACTATCCTCCGGGACAGCACGGTCTCGCCGCAAAGCGCAAGAAGACCAAGGAATACGGCACCCAGCTCGCCGAGAAGCAGAAAGTCAAGTACATGTACGGAGTTCTGGAGCGCCAGTTCCACAACACCTACGACAAGGCTTCCCGCATGGCCGGCCTGAAGGGTGAGAATCTCATCCTTCTCCTCGAGAGCCGTCTCGACAACGTAGTATACCGTCTCGGTATCGCTCCCACCAGGGCCGCTGCCCGCCAGCTCGTGAACCATCACCACATCACCCTCAACGGAAAGGTCTGCAGCATTCCTTCCACCAGGGTCATGGCAGGCGACATCGTAGCCGTCCGTGAGCGTTCCAAGAGCCTCGAGGTCATCCAGGCCAGCGTTGCTTCCGCAAACAAGTACTCCTGGCTGGAGTTCGACGCCAAGGCCCTCTCCGGCAAGTTCCTGAATCTCCCCGCAAGGGCTGACATTCCCGAGAACATCAACGAGCAGCTCATCGTCGACCTTTACTCCAAATAACGTTTAACACCTCGCATCATGGCAATCTTAGCATTTCAAAAACCCGACAAGGTGATAATGCTCGAAGGCACTAACACGGTCGGCCGCTTTGAGTTCAGGCCCCTTGAGCCCGGCTACGGCCAGACCATCGGCAATGCTCTCCGCCGCATTCTCCTTGCTTCACTGGAAGGTTTTGCCATCTCCCAGATCAAAGTCGAAGGCGTTCAGAACGAATTCGCCACCATCCCCGGCGTCATCGAGGGCATGCAGGATATCATCCTGAACCTCAAGCAGGTACGCTTCAAGAGAATGGTCGAGACCGTAGACTCCGAGGAGGTGAACATCACCATCAGCGGCAAACAGGAGTTTACCGCCGAGGATATCTCCAAAGGATTGTCTTCATTCAAGGTGTTGAACCCCGAGCAGCACATCTGCTCGCTGGAGCCTTCAGTCAAGCTGCAGATCAATATCCTTATCACCATGGGCCGCGGTTTTGTGAGCGCAGAGGAATCCCGCGACGAGAATACCCCCATCGGGACCATCCCCGTCGACGCCATCTACACTCCTATCCGCAAGGTCAACTGGACGGTAGAGAACTGGCGCGTGGAGCAGAAGACCGACTATGAAAAGCTCACGCTCGAAATAGTCACCGACGGTTCCATCTCGCCGAACGCCGCCCTCCAGGACGCAGCCAACATCCTCATCTACCACTTCAAGCTCTTCACCGACGACAACAAGATCTCCATCGAGAGCGCCGTTGAACCCGAGACCAAGGAGCTTGACGAGGAGAGCCTCCGCATGAGGCACATCCTCCTCACCAAACTGTCCGACATGGGCCTTTCCGTCCGCGCGTACAACTGCCTCAAGGCCGCCGACATCGACACTTTCGCCGACCTCGTCAGCTACAGCCGCAGCGAACTCATGAAGTTCCGCAACTTCGGACGCAAGTCCCTCAACGAGATAGACGTACTGGTGGAGAAGATGAAGCTCTCCTTTGGCATGGATGTGACCAAGTATAACATTGAACCCAAGAAAAAGATCGTTTAAAGATGAGACACAATAGAGCAGTAAATCATCTCGGCCGTCAGAGCGGACACCGCAAGGCTATGCTCGCCAACATGGCATCTTCCCTCATTCTCAAGAAGAGGATCACCACCACGGTCGCCAAGGCAAAGGCCCTCAAGCCCTACCTTGAACCCCTTGTGACCAAGAGCAAGGACGACAGCACCCACAACCGTCGCGTCGTCTTCAGCTACCTCAAGGACAAGGAGGCCGTCAGCGAGCTCTTCCGCACCATCGCTCCCAAGATCGCAGACCGTCCGGGCGGATACCTCCGTATCCTCCACCTCGGTTTCCGCAAGGGCGACGCCGCCGACATGGCCCTCGTTGAATTCGTAGACTTCAACGAAGCCGCTCTCGCTTCCGGCGAGAAGAAGGAGGCCAAGAAGACCACCCGCCGCAGCCGCAGCAAGAAGGCCGAGGCTCCCGTAGCCGAAGCCCCTGCCGCCGAGGCTCCCGCCGAAGAGAAGGCCGAGTAACGGAAAGCCGTTACATTTTTAAAAACCCGCAGAAACGAACAATTCTGCGGGTTTTTTATTACATTTGTGATTGGCTTGAAGACAATACGGACATAAAACACATAATTAATCTATGAATCCACTATTCTATGCAGTGCCCGCAGCATCGGTAATCGCCCTGTTTTTCGCATGGCTGTTCTACCATCAGATGCGCAAGGAAGACGAGGGCACGCCCCGTATGAAAGAAATCGCCAAATACGTCCGTGAGGGCGCAATGGCCTATCTCAAACAGCAGTACAAGGTGGTAATCATCGTGTTCGCCATCCTCGCCGTGTTCTTCGCCGTCCTGGCGTACGGCTTCGGAGTGCAGAACCCCTGGGTACCCTTCGCCTTCCTCACCGGCGGTTTCTTCAGCGGTCTCGCCGGCTTCATCGGCATGCGCACCGCCACCTTCGCTTCCGGCCGCACGGCCAATGCCGCCCGCCGCTCGCTCAACGCCGGCCTCAAGGTCGCGTTCCGTTCCGGCGCGGTAATGGGCCTCACCGTGGTAGGCCTCGGCCTGCTCGACATCGCCCTGTGGTACTTCGTGCTCCAGCTGGTATATCCCGCCAGCCTGTCGCAGAACCTCGTGGTCATCACCACCACCATGCTCACCTTCGGAATGGGCGCCTCCACGCAGGCCCTCTTCGCCCGTGTGGGCGGCGGCATCTACACCAAGGCCGCCGACGTGGGTGCAGACATAGTGGGCAAGGTAGAGAGCGATCTGCCCGAAGACGATCCCCGCAACCCCGCCACCATCGCCGACAACGTGGGCGACAACGTGGGTGACGTGGCCGGCATGGGAGCGGACCTTTATGAGAGCTACTGCGGCAGCATCCTGTCCACCATGGCGCTCGGCGCCTCGGCCTTCTATGCCCTCGGCCCCGAGATGCAGACCCGCGCCATCCTCGCCCCGATGCTCATCGCGGCGGTGGGCGTGGTGCTCAGCGTGATCAGCATCTTCACCGTCCGCACCAAGGAAGGCGCCGGCATGGGACAGCTCCTGAAGAGCATGAGCTTCGGTACCAACATGGCTGCCATTCTCAGCGGCGTCGCCACCTTCGGCATCCTGGCCCTTGTGTTCGGCACCTCCACGCCCGACTGGTGGCACTTCGGCTGCTCCGTCGTGGCCGGTCTGCTGGCCGGCGTCATCATAGGCAAGGCCACCGAATACTACACCTCGCACTCCTACAAGCCCACCCAGAAGCTCGCGGAGGCCTCCAAGACCGGCCCCGCGACCGTCATCATCAACGGCGTCGGCCTGGGCATGGTCTCCACTGCCATTCCGGTCATCAGCATAGTCTGCGCGATAGTGCTCGCATACCTCTTCGCCATCGGCTTCGACGTGCGGCACATGATGACCTCCGCATCCCTGGCCAAGGGCCTCTACGGCGTGGCCATCGCAGCCGTCGGCATGCTCTCCACCCTGGGCATCACCCTTGCCACCGACGCCTACGGCCCCATCGCCGACAATGCGGGCGGCAACGCCCAGATGAGCGAACTCGAGCCCGAAGTACGCGAGCGCACCGACGTCCTCGACGCCCTCGGCAACACCACCGCCGCCACCGGCAAGGGCTTCGCCATCGGCAGCGCCGCGCTCACCGCGCTTGCCCTCCTGGCCTCCTACATCGAAGAAATCAAGATCGCCCTCGAGCGCGTGGGAGAACAGGTGGTGGCTGTAGGCGGCGAACTCGTGAAGGCCGCAGATGCCAGCATCCTCGACATCCTGAACAACTTCAACGTGTCGCTCATGAATCCGTCCGTTCTCGCAGGCGTATTCATCGGCGCCATGATGGCCTTCCTGTTCTGCGGCCTCACCATGAACGCCGTGGGCCGCGCCGCCTCCAAGATGGTGGTCGAGGTGCGCCGCCAGTTCCGCGAAATCAAGGGCATTCTCACCGGCGAAGGCACTCCCGACTACAAGCGCTGCGTGGAAATCTCCACCAAGGCCGCTCAGCACGAGATGCTCGGTCCCGCCCTGCTGGCCATCATAGTTCCGGTTCTCGTGGGCGTGGTGCTCGGCGTCGCCGGCGTGCTCGGCCTCCTCATAGGCGGCCTGGGCGCTGGCTTCGTGCTCGCCGTGTTCATGTCCAACTCGGGCGGAGCATGGGACAATGCCAAGAAGTTCGTCGAGGAAGGCAACTTCGGGGGCAAGAATTCCGAATGCCACCATGCAACCGTAGTCGGTGACACCGTCGGCGACCCGTTCAAAGACACTTCCGGCCCGTCCCTCAACATCCTCATCAAGCTCATGAGCATGGTGAGCATTGTAATGGCAGGCCTTACCGTCGGATTCCATCTGTTATAAACGATATGAAACATTTCACACTTCCTGAGGACGGGGGCCTCATCCTGAACAATCTCCCGGACGATATCCTTCACGGCTTCGACCGCCTCTACACCGAGGTGAGCCGGGATCCGCTCGAAGGCAGCGTAAAAGTTGCAGAAGAGGTGATCGGCGCCATCCGCGCCCATGAAAAGTCGGGAGAGAAACGCCTCTTCCGTCTCGGCCTCAGCACCGGTTCCAGTCCGGTCATGCTCTACGAAGAACTCAGCCGCCGGAACAAGGCCGGGGAAATATCCTTCAGGAATGTTGAAATCTACTCTATCGACGAGTATTATCCTTCGGTCGCAGGGAGTTACCAGAGCCGGAACGCCAAGCTATACGAGGCGCTGCTCAACAACATCGACATCCTGCCCGAAAACATCCATATCCCCGACGGCACCGTTCCCCACGAGAAGGTCAGCGAATTCTGCTCCGCCTTCGACGCCGCCGCGCGCGGCCTCGACCTTCTGGTCCTGGGCGTCGGCGAGCAGGGCCAGGTAGGCTTCAACGAGCCCGGTGCCGCCGAGCAGAGCCGCACCCGCACCGTGCTCCTGTCGTATCTCAACCGCAAGCGCCAGGCAAGCAACTATTTCGGCCACGACCTGTCGATTACCCCCAAGGAGGCCATCACCATGGGCCTCAGCACCATGCTCAGCGCCAGGAAGGTCATCCTGCTGGCCTGGGGTGAAGGCAAGGCCGAAGTGGTGAGCAAAGTCGCCGAGGAGAAAGTGTCCGCCGATGTTCCCGCCAGCTTCTTCCAGCATCACCCGAATGTCAAGCTGTACGTCGACGAAGTGGCCGCCGGCAACCTTACCCGTTTCGTGGCCCCGTGGCTCATCGGCCCCTGCGACTGGACTCCCAAGTTCCGCCGCAAGGCCGTGATCTGGCTGTGCCGCAAGGTCGGGAAGCCCATCCTCAAGCTCACCCGCCAGGATTACCTCCAGAACTCCCTCGAAGGCCTTCTTGAAGTCGCAGGCAGCTACAACAAGCTCAACATAGACGTCTTCAACGATCTCCAGCACACCATTTCCGGATGGCCCGGCGGCAAGCCCAACGCCGACGACACCTACCGTCCCGTCAAGAGCAGCCCCTTCCCCAAGACGGTGCTGGTCTTCTCCCCGCATCCCGACGACGACGTCATCAGCATGGGCGGCACGCTCATCCGCCTGCAGCATCAGGGCCACAATGTGCATGTCGCCTACGAGACTTCCGGCGACGTGGCCGTTCACGACAGCGTGGTGATGCAGCACATCGACGCCGCCTACCAGCTCGGCTACGGCGACAGGCGCGAAGAGGTGCGGAAGATCATCGAAAGCAAGAAGCCCGGTGAGGCCGAACCCCGTGCCCTGCTGGACATCAAGGCCGCAATCCGCCGCAGCGAGGCCCGCGGTGCCGACCATTCCTTCGGCATGGACGACGACCACATCCACTTCCTCAACCTGCCCTTCTACGAGAGCGGCGGCGTGAAGAAGAACCCATGCAGCCAGATCGACGTCGACATCATCAAAAAGCTCATGAGCGCCCTCAAGCCCGACCAGATCTACATGGCCGGCGACCTGGCGGATCCCCACGGCACCCACCGCGTCTGCACCGAGGCCGCCCTCGAGGCGTTCACCCAGCTGGCCGAAGAAGGGGCGAAGTGGACGGAAGGCTGCTACATCTGGCTCTACCGCGGCGCGTGGATGGAGTGGGAGCTCGACCGCGTCGACATGGCGGTTCCCCTCAGCCCCGACGAAGTGCTGGAAAAGCGCCATGCCATCTACAGGCATCTTTCCCAGAAAGACATAGTTCCGTTCCCCGGCGAAGATCCGCGCGAGTTCTGGCAGAGGGCCGAAGACCGCACCCAGACTACCGCCCGTCAGTATGACGACCTGGGAATGGCTGAATATCAGGCAATTGAAGTTTTCTTAAGATTGAAATAGAAATGAGAGTTATTATCCGCGATTCCTATTCCGACGGTTCCATCTGGGCCGCACATTACATAGCAGACCGCATCCGTGAAAAGGCCGCCCGCACCGACGAACCCTTCGTGCTGGGCCTTCCCACCGGTTCCACCCCCATAGGCACCTATGACGAGCTTGCACGCATGGTTGCAGCCGGCGAAATCTCCTTCAAGAACGTCATCTCCTTCAACATGGACGAGTATGTGGGCCTTCCCGAGAGCCATCCCGAGAGCTATCACTCCTTCATGTTCAAGAACCTGTTCTCGCGCATTGACGAGCCCAGGGAGAATATCCACATCCTCAACGGAAACGCTCCCGACCTTCAGGCCGAGTGCATGGCCTACGAGAGGGCCATCGTGGAAGCCGGCGGCATCGACCTCTTCCTCGGCGGCATCGGCGAAGACGGGCATATCGCCTTCAACGAGCCCTTCTCGTCCATCTACAGCCGCACCCGCGTAGTCACCCTCACCGACGACACCATCCGCGTGAATTCCCGCTTCTTCGGCGGCGACGAGTCGCTCGTGCCCAGGCAGGCCATGTCCGTAGGCGTGGCAACCGTGCTTTCCGCCAAGGAGGTGGTAATCCTCGCCTTCGGCCCCAAGAAGGCCCGCGCCATCCGTGATGCCATCGAAGGGGGAGTGTCCCATACCAACACCGTGTCGGCCCTGCAGCTCCACCAGTTCGGCACCATCGTCATGGACGAGCTTGCCGCAGGCGAACTGAAAGTGAGCAGCTACAAATACTTCAAGGATGTGGAAGCGGCGGAGAACCGCTAGAGACCCATCCCGTACACAGAACCTCTCAACAGGGTGCGCAGTTCTTCAGGACTTGCGCACCTTTGCTGTTCTTCGGGGGTGATGACGGGGCCTATGCCCAGCCTGATGGTCTTTCCTGCCTTGTTCGTGACCTCTCGGGGGAAGCGCAGCAGCCTCACCCTCCAGCCGAAGAGGGCTCCCAGATTGTAGTAAAAGTCGGAGTTGCCGTCGAAGAAGCGGATGGGAACCACCGGCACGCCGGCCTTCGAGATGAACTTGATTATCGGCATCTGCCAGTTGCGGTCGCGCACGCGCGGTTCAGTGTAAGTGCTGCCGTCCGGCATCGTGACCACGGGCCTGGGGCCGAGGATCTTGTCGGAAACCGCACCGGAGGGGAAGAGCCCCAGGGGATGGCCGCCCCTGACATGTTCCATGGCGGCGCGGATACCGCTGATGCTCTCGGCGGTGGGCGCAGTGCGCATCTCCCCGGTAGGGGTAACGGAGATGAAATTGTCTTCCAGCACTTTGATGCGCATCAGGACCTTGTTCACTATCACCTTGTAGTCGGGATACTTCCTTGCCAGGTAATCGACGAGTATAATGCCGTCGAGGCTGCCTATCGGATGGTTGCTGACAGTGATGAACTGGCCGGTCCCCAGGCTGCTGAGATGCTCTTCGCCAGAAACCGTATAGCTGACGCCTATTCTCTTGAGAAAAGCTTCGGATGCTTCCGGCCCCTTTTTCCCTTCAGTCACCGTATACAGCTCCTCCAGCCTGCTTACGCCTGTAACGCGGAGAAGCGCCCTGGCAAGGGCGTTGCCGGCCTTCCCGCGGAAGACGGGCGCGAGCTGTTCTAGTTCCGAGAGGGGCAGCAGCGGCATCAGTTACCTTCTTTAGGAGGATCCTGCCTGGCGTAGTACCTGATGTCCTGGATCCAGTTTACTGCGACTATTAATGCCAGAATCGCGGTTACGCCGGCCGCAATATAGTCGAACAGGGTGAAAGTATAGGTGATGCCGAGAACCGTGATGTCACCGATGTATTCCCTGATGGGCTTGATGCAGATGAAGAGCAGGCAGATTAGTATCATTATGAGCCTGAACTCCGTGGGGCCCATCTTGGCGTAGGTGAGGTTGAATTCGCTCCTCAGGTGCACGTTCATGTTCTGGTTCACCGTGAGCATGAGGTAGAAGACCAGGGCGCCGAGGGCTATGTGCAGATGCACCCAGGGGGAGAGGCCTACCCCGACGAACATGAGCAGCTCGTTTATCATGTCCATGGTGTGGTCGATGTAATAGCCGTAGACGGGCCTCTGCGCATTGCGCACGCGTGCGATGGTGCCGTCCAGCGAATCCCCGAACCAGTTTGCCACGAAGCCGCCGATGGCAAGCCAGAGCCAGCCAACCCCGAGGTTGGAGAGGATGAACCCCGCCGCTATCATGAGAGAACCGGCAAAGCCGACCCCCGTCATTACGTCGGAAGTCACCCATGCGGGCATCCTTTCCGCCAGCCACACGAGGAGCTTCTTTTCCCCTGCGGCCAGGACGGAAGTCTGTATTCTCTGTGCCTGCCTGATTTCTGCCATTTCGATAGTGAGCTGTTGCAAATATAATAAATTTCAGTTTAAGAAAACAGTTGCCGTACACCAAAAACCTCCCTGGTGTACGAAATGCGGTTTGACAGGCCGTTTGTACACCAGAAGGCTCCCTGGTGTACAAAAAGCGCCCGTGACCGGCCTTATACAATCCGCCGGTCGAGGAAGCGGTAGCTCGCGGCCTCGGAGAGATGCGCCGGGGCGATGTCGGCCGCCCCTTCGAGATCGGCTATGGTGCGCGCCACCTTGATAATCCGCGAAAACGACCTGGCGGAAAGCCCCATGCGCCCTATCAGCTTCTCCAGCAGGTCTTTGCACTCGTCGTCAAGACGGCAGAAACGCTCTATCGCCCGGCTGTCCATCTCGGCGTTGGTGTGTATGCCCACGTCGCGAAAGCGCTCCTTCTGCCGCTCCCGGGCCTTCGCCACCCTCGCCGCCACCGCGGCGCTGGCCTCTCCCTTCACCCTGTTCACCAGCTTGCGGGTATCCACGCTTTTCAGATACAGCTGGATATCAATCCTGTCCATTATCGGCCCCGACAGGCGGGAGAGGTAGGCGAGCCTCTGGCCCACGGTGCAGGTGCACTTGTCGCCCTCCCCGTAATAGCCGCAGGGGCAGGGGTTGCTGGCCGCGACGAGCATGAATGAGGCGGGATAGACTATCTTCGACCTCAGCCTGGAAATGCTCACCGTGCGGTCTTCTATGGGCCCCCGCAGGGCCTCGATGACGCTTTTAGGCGCCTGCACCATCTCGTCGAGGAACAGGATCCCGTTGTGGGCCAGCGAAACCTCCCCCGGAAGGATGTTGTCGCCGTTGCCTCCCCCCAGGATTGCGGCCAGCGAGGCGCTGTAATGGGGCGCCCGGAACGGCCGCTGCCGCACAAGCCCGGGGATCCGACCTTTCCCTGCTATCGAGTATATCTTGCTGGTAACCAGCGACTCCTCCATTGTCAGCGGCGGCAGAATCCCCGCAAGGGCCTTCGCGAGCGAGCTCTTCCCGCTCCCAGGCGGGCCTATCATCATCATGTTGTGCCCGCCCGCGACCGCTATCTCCGCCCCGCGTTTGGCCCCTTCCTGACCTATTATCTCCGAGAAATCCATATAGCCGCTCTCCAGCGCGCCGCTCCTGATTTCAGCCATGTACTCCCTGTAGGCGGCGCTGTTCCAGATGAGCAGGTCGTCCGCCGGCTCCTGCTCTTCCAGGATGCGGAGCACGTCCGGAATGTTGCGCACCCCGTAAATGCGGGTCTGCCTGTATTCTATCGCTTCCATTGCCGAGCGCTCAGGCAGAATGCACCCCTCAAACCCTTGGTTGACAGCCAGTTCCGCATAGGGGAGCGCGCCCGGCACCTCCCTCACCGAGCCGTCCAGCCCCAGCTCCCCCATGATCAGATACTTTCCGAGCCGGGGCATGGTGCGCTGCCCCGAGGCCGCGATTATGCCCAGCGCAATCGGCAGGTCGTACCCGCTGCCGCTCTTGTGCAGGTCGGCGGGCGCCAGGTTGATTACTATCTTCTTCCCGGGGATATGGAAACCCAGCGACTGCAGCGCCGTTATGGTGCGGAGCAGGCTTTCCTTCACCGCCACGTCCGCAAGGCCCACAAGGTGGATGCCTATCCCCATCGTAATGTCCACTTCCACCGTAACCGGTACGGCATCGATTCCTATGGTCTTGGCGCCGATGATGTTGATTAACATGTCCTTTAATTTTATAACTTTGTCCGTCGTAATGAAAAAACAGATTCTGATAAACAGCCTTGCGGATATCGACTCCGCTGCCGCAGAGTTCCTTTCCGGGCTCGGAGACTCCCGCGTGGTGGCCTTCTACGGCTCCATGGGGGCCGGCAAGACCACTTTCATTACCGCGCTCTGCAAGGCCCTGGGCGTGAGGGACGACGCCGTGAGCTCGCCCACCTTCGCCATTGTCAACGAGTACCGCAGCGCTTCCGGGGAAAGCATCTTCCATTTCGATTTCTACCGCATCGAGCGCATTTCCGAAGCTCTCGACATAGGCTTCTACGACTACATCGACTCCGGCTGTCTCTGCCTCATGGAGTGGCCCGAAAACATCGAGGACCTGCTCCCCGAGGACTGCCTGCGGGTGCACATCGACACCCTTCCCGGGGGCGTCAGGGCCCTCAGTTGGGAGAAGTGAGCTGCACCTCCACCCCGGTCAGATAGCCGTTGAGGCTGAATTCCCTCAGCTTTTCCCCGTCCTTCCAGATGAAGGGCGGCCCGTTTTCGGCCGATACCGCCAGATAGAGGCTCCCTTCCAGGGCGAAGCCGCATCCCCTCGAAAAGAAATAGCAGCCGCTCCCTTCCATGAGGAGCTTCCCGTTTCCGGGCAGGCTAGTGTCTGCTTCCCGCACGGTCACCGGGCGGTGCGCCCTCACCGAAAACATCTTCCCCCGGCTCTCATAGAGAAACAGGCTTTCCCCTTCGAACTCCAGTGTGCAGCTGTCCCGGATGTTCCTGACCATGGTATTCCCACTGGAGGTGCCGGCCGCGAACACTCCGTCTTCGGTGACTATTATGTGGAAATCCTCCAGCGCGCCCAGCTTCTCGCACAGGACCGACTTTTTCTTGTCCTGAAGCAGGAAGATGTTGTTTCCCATGGTGAAGATGCAGTACGGCACTCCGTCTGCGATGCGGTAGTCCATCACTAAATTCGACATGGCGTCCGCCTTTTTCATGCTGCCGTCCGTTACCAGATAGGTGGAGCCGCTCTGATGCATCGCGAAATACTGATGCCCGCCGTCCATATAGAGCGCAGGGGCGTTTTCGCCGAGCCCTCCCAGGGCCCGGGCACCGTCCATCTTCAGCATGATGGTGCCGTTCTTCCTGTATACCAGCGAGTTGTCATCCTTGTCGAGGCCGAGGGTAAAGATGTCGTCCATTACCGGAAGGAGCCCTTTGAGCACTTCCCGCCCTTCGTAATGGCAGACCAGTTCGCCGTCCCGCCGGATCTGAGTGCCCGAGGCGGAGTTGAATTCGGTGTACAGCTTTCCGCCGATTAAATGGTGGGTTTCAGGATTGGGGCTGATGCCGTATGCGGCTCCAACCGGAAGCGAAAGCACCTGCTCGTCGTCCTTGAACAGCAGCAGCTTCGCGTCCATGACGCCCATGGCGGTATCCCGGGGCCAGTAATAGTCGTCCGGCACCTGCACCGCGCTTGCCCAGACTATGGTGTCCGGAATGAACTGCTGCCCGGTTTCGGTGGAATCGGACGACCTGCCGTCCCTGCCGTCGCTGTAGCCGCCCCTGGGGAATTTGTCACACCTGGCGATGCCGCTGCCGGGAGGCTCCAGCCACGAGCATCCGGCCGCAACGAATGCAGCCGCGGCCAGGATCGCAAGTCTTTTTCTCTTCTTCATTTGCGGCAAATAAAGGGAGAAAAAAAGAAACCCCGGGGGTAAATCCCGGGGTAAAAGTCAAAATACTTTTTTTGTAGTAAAAGCTTTTTTTTACAGGCTTAAAAATAAAAATGTAAACCTGCGTTGAAGTTGATCAGGAGCGGCTTTTCGGTGCGGATGCTCTTGGGCTGGCCGCAGTTGAAATAGTAGCGGGCGTTGGGCGCCGCATACAGGCCGAGGCCGTCGGTGATGCGGAACTCGACTCCGAGACCGCCGCCTGCCGAGAACTGGGTGCCGCGCACCTGATAGCTGACTGTTTCACCGCCCAGGGCGTACTTGCTGCTGAGGGGCCACTCGGCTTCGCCGGTTCCGAATGCGAACAGGCGGAGGCTGCCGCCGCCCAGCAGTTCGAAGTAGACGTTGAGCGGAACGCCGATGTACTGCATGTTGTGGCGGATGTTGCCCTTGGTGACGGCTCCTGAAGCGCCTGTGAGGCTGCCGTTGAAATTGCGCGAAAGGAGGGAGTAGTCGATGCCCGTGCCGACGGAAAGCCTGGGGGTGAGCCCGAAACGCACGCCTACGCCCACGCTGAACGGAATGCTGTAGGAGGATTCGCCTTCTTCACGGATGTCGCCGGGGATATAGTCGTTCTTGGCGCTGACGCCGTAGAGCGGGGCCGAGGATGCGGAATTGCCTGCGCCCAGGATGCCTCCCGCCAGGGCGGAGATGCGTACCGGGGCCTTGCGGGACATCTGGTCTTCGAAGGCCATGCGGGCGAATTCATCGGGCTGCCCGGCAGCGGGCCTGACGGCCTCCTGAGGCGCCTGGGGCTCCTGTGCGACCGGCTCCGATGCCTGGGGCTGCTGCGGGACCTGTGTTTCGGGAGCGGCTTCCTGCCGAGCCTGCGGCTCCTGCGCGGGCTCGGCGACCGGTGCCGCCTGCTGCTGGGCCCGGGGCTCAGCAACCTTTACGCCTGAGGCGGAACTGCGCCTGTCGGCGACGGGAACATCGGCGACTATGCCGGACTCGGCAGCAGCGGTGACGGATTCGCCGCCGTCCTGCCCGGAAACGGTAACCTGCCTGACGGTACTTGCGTCCGAAAGGAGGGTGGTATCGTTATGGTTTGTAAGGTTGGAATTGCGTTTTGTCCCGGGCAGGATGATGACGGCTGCAAGCACTGCCGCCATTGCGAGTGCGGCGGCAGGCCAGCCCCAGCCGAAGCTGTGGTTCTTTCGCGATGCAGCTGCGGCCTTCTGCGCCTCCCTGGCGGCGAGCCTTGACTCTATGCCGCGCCAGACGCGCGGGGAGACTTCCTCCTCGGCGTCTTGAAGGGACCTCTTCACGAAGAGGTCGAAATCTGTCATATTGCCTTTTTGCATCTTAATGCTTCTCTTTAATTTTGTCTTGCAGCAGCGTGCGCGCCCTTTGCAGCTGGCTCCGCGACGTGACCTCCGTCACCCCGAGGGCCTCCGCGATTTCTTTGTGGGAGTAACCTTCGATGACGTACATGTTGAAAACGGTGCGGAACCCCGGAGGAAGCTCGGAGACGAGCTTCATGAGCTCGCGGTAACCAATCTGCTGGACGGCCGTAGGGCTGTCGGATGACACCCCGTAGGCGGCGTCCACTTCCTCTGTGCCTCGCAGGACGTCTTTCCTGCGCAGGGACATGAGTGCTGTGTTGACAAAGATCTTTCTTGCCCAGCCTTCGAAGGAACCTGCCCCCGAAAAGCTGTCCAGCTTGGAATAGAGGGTGACGAAACCGTCCTGCAGGACGTCTTCCGCCGCATCGCGATCCCCCATGTAGCGCAGGCACACTGCGAACATCTTGCGGGAAAGGGCGTCGTACAACGCTTTCTGGGACAATCTGTCGCCGGACTTGCAGCCCTCGATTAGGGAAGCGTAGTCCAGTTTGCCCTCCGGTTCTTCCGGCTGTTTCTGAGAATTAAGATGCAATTTGTTGCCAAAAAGTTGCATCGCTTTTCAAATAACGTTCGCAAATTTACTCAAATAAAACTGAAAAGCACTATTTTTGCAATGTAAACAAGCGGATGAAAACGAAGATAATCACACTGCTCCTGCTCCTTCCCCTGGTGGCTTTTACTGCGTTCGCCCAGGGCTCCGCAGAGAACGACGCACTCGTCCAGAACCTTCTTCTGGACGCCGTTTCCAGGCTCGATACCGACCCCGTCCGCGCAAAGGAGGCCATAGAGAAGATAGACAGGAACTACCCCGCCAACGACGCCGTGAAGTACTACATGGGGCTCATTGCCTATTCCGCCGGCGACCTCGCCTCGGCCGAAAAGTATCTCTCCGAGGCCGTCAGGCTCGACAGCTGCAACATCTGGTACAAGGATGCGCTCGCGGGGCTCTTCGCCGCCCAAGGGCGCAACCACGAAGCCGCAGACCTTTACATCCCGCTCGTGGAGGCGCGCCCCTCCTATTATGCCAACGCGTATACGCTCACGCTCATCGGCGACCGCTACCTTTCGCTATACCGCGACTCCCTGGCCCGCGACTGCTACGACAAGGCCCTGTCGCTCGCCCCGGGGTATTCGCCCGCGCTGCTCGGTAGGGCGGAGCTGAACCGCATGACCGGCAACATCGCAGCGTTCTTCGCGGACGCCCGCCAGTTCGTGCGCGATCCCGGCATGAAGCCGTATTCCAAGTGCAATTACGTCACGGAACTGCTCAAGCACGTGGATTATCCATTCTATGTCACATGGGGAGCCCAGCTCGATTCCCTCGTGAACTATTGCGTGCAGGCCCATCCCGCCGACAGCAGCGCCCTCAGGCTGGCCGGCTCCTGGTACTACTCCACCGACCGCAAAGATATCGGCGCCAGGTATTTCAACCGCCTCCTGGAAGAGTACCCCAAAGACCTCTCAGCCCACTACACGAAGCTCAGCCTCATCTACGACGGCGGCAACATGCGCCAGGTGCTGGAAGAGTGCGAGACCATCATCAAACTCGGGGGCAGGAACAACCCCGAGGTGATTCCCGCCATGAGCACCGCCGGCGACTGCTGGCATGCGGTGGGGAACGACCGCAAGGCCATGAAATATTACGACAAGGTGCTCCGCCTCGAGCCCGACAACGTGCTGACTCTCAATAACTACGCCTACTACCTCTCGCTTTCCGGCAAGAAGCTCAAGAAGGCCGAACAGATGAGCCGCCGCACCATCGAACTCGAGCCCGAGAATCCCTCCTACCTCGACACCTACGGGTGGATCCTGCATCTGCTCGGAAGGGACGCCGAGGCCAAGCCCTACTTCAAGAAGGCCATGATTTACGGGGGCAAGGACCACCTGGACATACTGGAACATTATTCCGTGGTGCTGGATGCGCTGGGAGAGAAGGAACTCTCGCAGTACTACCGCACCCTGGCCGACAACAAGAAGGCGGAGGAATGAGGCTGAAAACCCTCATAACTGTCCTGGCGGCGGCGCTCCTCGCAGCGGTGCCGGCCTTTTCGCAGACGGCCGCCCAGAAGAGCCGCCGCGAAAGGCTCGAAAAGGACATGGCCATCCTTGACAAGCAGATAAAAGACATCTCCAAGCAGAAGGACAACGCCATGTCGTCCCTCAAATACACCCGCAAGAAGATCAGCAACCGCAAGCTCCTGCTCGAGGAGAGCAACCGCGAGGTGCTCGAGCTGGACGCCCTCATCTTCGCCAAGGAAGACACCATCCGCCTGCTCCGAGCCCGTCTCGACACCATGGGCAGGAACTATGAGCGTCTGGTGCGAACGGCCTACCGCAACCGCGATTCCCGCCTGTGGTACATGTACATCCTCTCGGCCGGCAACCTGGGCCAGGGCCTGCGGCGCTACGGTTACCTGAAGAGCCTTTCCGGGCAGATGCGCACCCAGGCCGCGAAGATAACCGAGGCCAGGGAAGAACTTTCCGCCCAGAGGGATACTGTGGCCGAGCTCCGCCGCCAGGCCGTCCAGAAGAGGCAGAAACGCTCCGACGAGCTGAAGCTGCTCAAGAAGGAGGAAGGCGAATCGCAGAAACTCGTCGACCGCCTGGGCAAGGACAAGAACAATTACCAGAAGCAGCTGGACGCCAAGCGCAAGGAGATGAAAGCCCTCGAAAGAGAGATGCAGCGCATGGTGGACAAGGCCACCGCGTCCTCGTCCGGCGGCAAAAAGACGGAAATCGACACCAAACTCGCGGCGGATTTCGCCAGCAACAAGGGAAAGCTTCCATGGCCTGCCGACGGCCCCGTCACCGACCCCTTCGGCGAGCGCTATCATCCCGTCTACAAGAACGTCAAACTTCCGTTCAACAACGGCATCAACATCGCCCTGTCACCGAAAACAGCGGTCAAGGCAGTCTTCGACGGCAAGGTTTGCCAGGTGATAGTGATGCCCGGCTACAGCCAGTGCGTGCTGGTGCAGCACGGCAGTTTCTTCACCTTCTACTGCAAGCTCACCAACGTTTCGGTGAAGGCCGGGGACAAAATAAAGATCGGCCAGGTGATTGGCCTGGTCGATACAATATCGGGCGAAACCGAACTTCATTTCGAGCTCTGGGAAAACAAGACTCCGCAGAACCCGGAGAAGTGGCTCAAGTAGTCTTGCGCGACGCTTTCCTGCGGTCTTTCCACAGCTTGTTCATCTCTTCCAGCGACTTTCCCTTTGTCTCCGGGACCATCTTCCATACGAAGAGGGCCGCCAGCAGGCAGATCACACCGTAGAGAGCATAGGAGAAGAAGTGACCGAAGTTCACTCCCATCGAGCCCAGGCGCATGTTGTACATGGGCACGAAGGTGCTGGAAACTATGAAGTTGAATATCCACTGCGCGGCTACCGCGATGGCCGTGGCCTGGCTGCGGATGGTGTTGGGAAAGATTTCGCTGATGAGCACCCAGCAGATGGGGCCCCAGCTGAACATGAATGAGGCGCTGTAGATGAGGATGCTGACGACGGGCACGATGGCGGGGACTTCCACGATGTTGCTCAGGGCGACTCCGAGGGCGCCGAGGGCCATGCAGAGCGAGCCCGTGATGAGCAGCGGCTTGCGGCCGAGCTTCTCCACCGTGAACACCGCCACCAGAGTGAAGGTGATGTTGATGACGCCCATCACCACCGTGTACACCATAGGATTGCCGAGCCCCATGGACTCGAAGATGCGCGGGGCGAAGTAGAGCACCGCGTTGATGCCTATGGCCTGCTGGAACACGCTGAGCATGATTCCCACGAAGATGACCACCCAGCCGTAGGTGAAGAGCTTCTCGGTCTTCTGCTCGGTGGTGGCCTTGATGTCCGCGAGAATCTGGCGGGCCTTGGACTCGCCGTTGATGCGGCTGAGCACGTGCAGGGCCTTGTCGTCCTTTCCGTTCATGGCCAGGTAGCGCGGAGTCTCGGGAATGAGAAGTGCCAGAATCGTGAAGATGCCTGCCGGTACGGCTTCGCTCACGAACATGAGCCTCCAGCCGGTGGCCGTGGACCATGCCGCGGCTTCGGGATTCATCACTTTGTTCACCCCGTCCACGAGGTCGACCACGGGATTGGCGTGCGAACCCAGGATGAGGAAATTCACGAAATACACCACCAGCTGGCCGAAGATAATGGCAAACTGGTTCCACGATACGAGGGTGCCGCGTTTTTCGGCAGGGGATATCTCGGCGATGTACATGGGGCAGATGGCGGAAGCCATGCCGACACCTATGCCGCCCAGCACCCGGTAGCCGTTGAACGCCCACAGGAGGCTCCTGGTGGGCACTCCGTATTCAAAGAACAGGAACTCGGGCCTGAAGGAGCCCAGCGCGCTGAGAAAGAACAGGATACCTGCCACGAACAGCGACTTGCGGCGGCCGAGCCGGCTGGCCATGATTCCGGAGAGGAAGCTGCCGATGACGCATCCGATGAGCGCGCTGGACGTGGTGAACCCGTGCATGAAGTTGGTGTAGGTGAAGTCCTTGGCGTTCATGAAGAAGGCCTGCAGGCCCTTCTCGGCGCCGGAAATCACCGCGGTGTCGTAACCGAACAGGAGCCCGCCCACGACTGCGGCCAGCACAATCGCGAAAAGGTAGGACGGGCTGCCTTTCTGGGAATAACTATTCTGCATAAAGCGCCACTATCGCTTCGTAGAGCTCCTGCTTGCCGGAGGTCTGTGCGGGTTCTCCTTTCTTCTTTGCGTATTCCACGAGCTCCTCGAGGCTCATCTTGCCTTCTTCGAAGCGCTTGCCCTCGCCCTTGTCGAAGGAAGCGTAACGCTCCCTGAGCATCTTGGGAAGCGGGGATTCCTCGATGATCCTGGCTGCGTTGAGCAGGGCCCTTGCCATCTGGTCCATGCCGCTGATGTGGGCGATGAAGAGGTCTTCGAGGTCTGTGGAATTGCGGCGTATCTTGGCGTCGAAGTTGGAGCCGCCGTCGTGCAGGCCGCCGTTGCGGATGACCTGCAGCATGGCCTGGGTGAGTTCGAAGTTGTCTACCGGGAACTGGTCGGTGTCCCAGCCGTTCTGCGGGTCGCCGCGGTTGGCGTCGATGCTGCCGAGCATGCCGAGATCGACCGCGACCGCCAGCTCTTCGTCGAAGCTGTGGCCTGCCAGGGTGGCGTGGTTCACCTCGATGTTCACCTTGAAGTCCTTGTCCAGGCCGTTGGCGCGCAGGAAGCCGATAACGGTCTCCGTATCCACGTCGTACTGGTGCTTGGTGGGCTCCATGGGCTTGGGCTCGATGAGGAAGGTGCCCTTGAAGCCGTGTGCGCGCGCGTAGTCGCGGGCTGCGGTGAGCATGGCTGCAAGATGCTCCTTCTCGCGTTTCATGTCGGTGTTGAGCACGCTCATGTAGCCTTCGCGGCCGCCCCAGAACACGTAGTTGGTGCCGCCGAGCTTGATGGTGGCGTCGATGGCGTTCTTGATCTGCACGGCTGCGCGGGCCACCACGTCGAAGTCGGGATTGGTGGCGGCGCCGTTCATGTAGCGCTTGTGCCCGAACACGTTGGCGGTGCCCCAGAGGTTCCTGATGCCGGTTTCGGCCATCTTCGCCTTCAGGTAGTCGGTGATGTCCGCCATGTTCTTCTCGTACTGCGCGATATCGTCGGTGTCTTCGACGAGGTCGATGTCATGGAAGCAGAAATACTCTATCCCGAGTTTCTGCATGAATTCGAAGCCGGCGTCCACCTTGTCCTTGGCCCTTTGCAGGGGAGTGGAGGCCTTGTCCCACTCGTAGCTGCGGGTCTGGCCGCCGAACTGGTCGCCGCTCGCCTGGCCCAGCGTATGCCACCAGGCCACGGCGAACTTGAGCCAGTCTTTCATCTTCTTGCCCAGAACTACCTTCTCGGGCTCATAGTAATGGAATGCAAGGGGATTCTTGCTCTGCTTTCCCTCGAAGGGAATCTTTCCGATCTGCGGAAAATACTCTTTTGCCATATTGTCGTGATTATTAGTTTCTATTGTTGCAGCTGCTTTTGCAGCTCGGCCCTCCAGCGCTTGTACGCCGCGGCGTATTCGGTACCCCTGGACGGCTCCACTGTGCATTTCTTCTTGAGGGTGGAGAAGGCTTCGTAGGAGCTCCGGTAGATTCCGGCCCCTATGCCCGCTCCCTTGGCTGCACCGATGCTGCCGTCGGTGTCGTAGAGATCTATTGCAGCGTCAGTTACGCCTGCCAGCGCCTCGCGGAACACCTGGCTCTTGAACATGTTTACGTCGCCGGCGTGGATGCGCCTGATGGCAATGCCCATGCCCTTCATGATATCCATTCCGTACTTGAACGAGAAGACTATGCCTTCCTGCACGGCCCTGGTCATGTGCCTCCAGTTGTGGCGCTTGAGGTCCAGCCCGGAAATGCAGCAGCCGGTCTCGCGGTTGCCCAGCATCCTCTCCACGCCGTTTCCGAAGGGGAGTACGCTGATGCCCTCGCTGCCAATCGGGATTCTTTCGGCGATTTCGTCCATCTCCCTGTAGGTCATGCCCTCCGGCATGAAATTGTGCCTTGTCCACGAGTTGAGGATGCCCACTCCGTTGATGCAGAGCAGCACGCCCAGGCGGGTCTTTTCGGCCGTATGGTTCACGTGCGCGAAAGTGTTCACGCGCGACTTGGGGTCGTAGGTGATGCTGTCCAGCACGCCGTATACTACCCCTGAAGTGCCGGCGGTGGAGGCGATTTCGCCCGGCTCCAATACGTTGAGGCTCAGGGCGTTGTTGGGCTGGTCGCCGGCGCGGTAGGTGATGGGGATGCCCTTGCGGAGCCCCAGCTCCTCAGCCGCTGCGGCGCTCACTTCTCCCTGCAGCCCGAAGGTGGGTCTGATCTCGGGCATCAGCTCCTTGTCGAAGCCGAAGTACGAGAAGAGAAAATCGGCGGGGCACTTCTCCCTGAAATCCCAGAAGATGCCCTCCGAAAGGCCGCTCACCGTGGTGCAGGCTTCCCCGCTGAGTTTCAGCGCGATATAGTCGCCGGGGAGCATGAACTTATGGATTTTGCCGTAGACCTCCGGCTCGTTTTCCTTCACCCAGGCCAGCTTCGAGGCCGTGAAATTCCCGGGGGAGTTGAGGAGATGGCCCAGGCATTTTTCCTCGCCTATGGATTCCATGGCCCGCTTGCCGTACTGGACGGCACGGCTGTCGCACCAGATGATGGAGGGGCGCAGCGGCTTGAGGTTTTTGTCCACGCAAACGAGCCCGTGCATCTGGTAGCTGATGCCGATGGCGGCTATGTCCGCCGGGTTTTTGCCCTGCATGATATCCTGAGTGGCCTTTTTCAGATATGACCACCAGGCGTCGGGATCCTGTTCGGCCCAGCCGGGTTTGGGGGAAGCTATGGGCGCTTCGTTTTTCGGATAGAATGCAGATGCAACACATTGTCCGCTTTGTGCATCTACCAAGGAGGCTTTCACGGAAGAACTGCCTACGTCGTAACCTAAAAGGAACATAAACCGGTATTGTTTTATTCTTACAAATATAAAAAAAATAGCGGAACTCCGAACAGTAAAAGAGGCGGCGAAGGCGAACTTGCGAAAATGAAAGAAAATGCTTAAATTTGTGGGCTAATTGTAACCTATTATATTTTATCATAATGAAGAAGTTTTCAAAATTATTCCTTGCACTGGCACTCCTCGGAGGCCTTGCAGGAATGGCAGTATCCTGTAAAGACTATACGGAGGAGCTCGGCGCCCTGTCTGCCAAGGTAGACGACCTTGAACTCGCCGTCGCTGCCCTGCAGGGCAAGATAGACGCAGGTTCTGTCATCTCCAACGTGGAAGGCACCTCCACCGGCTGGAGGGTCAGCCTGAGCGACGGTTCGCATTTCGACGTCAAAGACGGCACCGACGGCAGCAACGGCAGTGACGGCAACGGCGGCAAGTCTCCCGTCCTCACCATCGGCGGCAACGGCAACTGGTTCGTCGACGGTGTCGACACCGGCGTATCCGCCACGGGCCCGCAGGGCGATCCCGGCAAGGACGGCGCCACTCCCACCGTCGAAATCAAGGATGGTTACTGGTACATCAACGGCGAGAACACCGGCGTAAAGGCCGAAGGCACCGTCACCGAGGTCACCGCTCCCGCATTCTGCGTCTACGACACCAAGAACGGCACGCTCACCTTCAAGAACGTATCCGACGGCAACGGCAACACTTCCGACTACATCGTCTATCTGACCAACGAGCTCCGCAGCCTCGTCCTCATCCCGCCCATGTACATCGACGGTATCGAGGCCATCCCTGTAGAGGTGTTCGTATACTACCCCCTCAGCAAGTCGAACCTCGACGACAAGAAGGAGCTCTGGAAGCTTACGACAGGCAGTTCCAAGACTGTCGAGGAAGACATCCTCCTCAGCTATCACGTGAATCCCGCTACCGCCACCGTCACCAAGGACGACAAGCTCGCTTTCGTCATCCAGAACAACGTCTCCTCCAAGACCGACAACGAACCTGAAAAGTGGGATATCGACCCCGAATTCGTCAATTTCGAGGACGGCATCCTCACCGTCAAGGTCAAAATTAAGGTCAAGGATCTCGGCGACGGCTGGAACACCCTCACGGTCAACCAGATGAACAACGAGCTTAACGACGTGGTCGACGTGGCCGCCCTTAAGGTCATCAAGAACAACGAAGACAAGACCACCGTCGTCTCCGACTACGCCCGCGTCAATTACGAGGCCATAGTCGGTGCTGCTATCGCCGAGCCCGGCATGGTTGCCTGGATGCATCACAGCGAGTTCGCCGACGCCGATCCTCTTGGCCAATACATCGACTACATCGACGCCCATTACCGCAGCCTCGACATCGACGCCGTCGATCCTTACGCCTATCTCGACGACAAGAAAGTCTGGACGGCCGATGACGGCAGCCCGACCCTGGCACAGACCCACGCCACCTGCGACACCGTGGTTCTTTACAACGGTTCCATCGACCTCAAGACCATAGTCGAGGCCCATCCTTATTACGTATATTCCTGCCCGGTAGGCAGCTACGGCTATTCCTGGACTCACTTCGACATGGAGAAGTTCGGTCTCACCTGGGCGTTCGAGGCGGTCAAGAACTACAAGATCGGCGATCCCAAGACCGACCAGATCAACTTCTTCGACCTCACCGAAGACGGTGTCCTCACTCCGAAGGTTTACGAGACCGAGGGTAAGGCCGCTATCGGCCGTACTCCTATCGTGCGCGTCAAGCTCATGC
>CAMHKQ010000002.1 GCA_946185745.1 uncultured Bacteroidales bacterium | reverse complement strand
AGTGCAAGGGCAGCGTGCTCATTCACCAGAAGATGTTCGAGAGCCGCCTGTTCTTCGTGGACAAACTCATCGACATGGGTGCGCAGATTATCCTGTGCGACCCGCACCGCGCCGTGGTGATCGGCCACGACCACAAGTTCCGCCTGCGCGCCGGCCGCATGACCAGCCCCGACATCCGTGCGGGTATCGCCCTGCTGCTTGCCGCCATGAGCGCCAAGGGCACGAGCGAAATCGACAACATCGAGCAGATAGACCGCGGCTACGAGGACATCGACGGTCGCCTCCGCGCCCTCGGCGCCTCCATCACGAGGCGGTAAGCCAGGCGCAAAATCCGCCATTATCGCGCTTACCCCCGGCGTCTAGGACCGGGGGTAGGATCAATTTCAGGGGTTTTTGTAACCGGCAGTACAACTGCCGACGCCGGGCACGCTGGAGGCCAAAACCGTGGACGGGAAGGACGGCGGAGCGGAAAAGGAAACAGTACCTTACAGCTTCTTCATGGTCTGGACGAGCTGGTCGCCGAGGCCGATGGTGTAGCCCTGGGAGAGGTAGTAGACCTTGTTGAAGGTGTCGGCGATGACCACGAGAGGCAGGCGGCCGGGCTTGGATTCGAGGTTGGACTCTATCTGGCTGCGGACGGCGCCGGAAGCATCGACTCCGAAGACAACGGTGGAAGGAAGCTTGCCGTATCGGCCGGCCTTCATCTCTTCCTTCAGGCGGGAGAGCTGCTCTTCCGAGGTGCACAGCAGCACTATGGGGCGGCCCCAGGCTTCGAGCTCTGCGGCGGCGCGCGACAGGTCGTTCAGCACATGGTTGGTAGGCTCCTTGCCGACATCCAGAATGCCCACGGCAAAGAAACCGCGGCCGGTCTGTGAGAGAACCGAAACTTCCTGACCGTCAAGCAGATACTTGCTTTCAGAATCGAAGCTGCCGATTACCGGGGCCCCCTCCTCGGAGGCGCGGATGCGCATGACGGCGTCGGTAGTCTCCCCTTCCTTGATGTCGAAGAACAGCATGTTCACCGGCACGCTGCCGTCGGAAAGACGGTTGCCGCTGACCAGCAGGTAGGTGCCTTCGTCCATGGAGAGGCCGCTGCCGAAAATCTGCTCGAAAGACTGGCCTCCGCCCATGTCGACCTCGCCCCAATTGAACTCGTACAGCTGCGGCTTGCCGTCCACTATCTTGCTGATGGTGAAATTGCTGTAGTAGCCGGGGTTCTCCACCGTGCCCTCGTTCTCGTAGTGCAGGTTCAGGGTGCCCTGCGGGGCGGTCTTCTGCACCTCGGCGTCGAAGTTAACGTCGTTCCAGGCGCCGTCTTCGCCCTTGTACTGCACTTTGCCGGTGACGAAATCCCTGCGGGCCTCGATGCCGAGCGTGCGGGCCATGTCCACGAAGAACACGTCCCTCGAGCCGGCGTAGGTGCGGCGGTACTTGAAGACGCTTATCGGGCTCTGCGGAATCTTCCAGGCGGTGGGATCGTCAAGCACCTTTATATTGTCCTTCGTCCACTCGATGAGCGCGGCAGGGTCTTTCAGGGCAGCCTTTTCCTCTGCGGAAAGATTCTCCAGGAAGAACTGTTTGTAAGGCACCAGGAACTCATTCGCAACACGCTGGAGAACAATGGATTCCGTGGCATTGTAGGCATCTTCCAGCACCTCGGGGGTGACATCGTGGAGGTCCTTGCGGCTCAGGCCTTTCAGGATTTCGCGGGCGCGGTCGTCGGGATGGTCGGCAAGGAACTTCCCGATGACCTCATGGTTGCCCATAGAGCCCACCAGGAAGGGATCTCCCTCCTTCACGAAGGTGTCCATGTAGGCGTGCCTCAGGGAATCTTCATAAGCGAAACGCCTGTCGTTGGCAGCCCTCTGCTCCGGAGTGACCTCCGGGAGCACCACGTTCTCTGGCGGCGGAACGATGTCGATTGCCTGCGCCCCGACGGGATGGCCGGCAGACAGCTGCAGCGTCACTTCTTCGTCTTTGCCGAAAGAGATTTTGCCGTAGCCGTAGAGGCCGTCCTTCTCGGCCCAGGCCAGCATGTCCCCCAGACCGGCGCTGAGGAAGGTCCGGCCCTTGGAATCGGTGTATTTGCTGAGCGCCGGATAGAATTCGGCGTAGTTGTAGATCATGAACCACACCCTGGCGCCGGCGGCGGGAGCCCCGTCGGGACCGAGCACCTTGATGTTCACCTTCGCGGTCTTGGCGTAGTTGTCTATGAGGTTGACCTCGGTGTAATTGGGGCTTTCCAGCACCGTTTCCTCGGGGCCGTCGTAACGGCCGAAAACCTTGGTATGCATGAGCATGGCGCGGGAGGCGGGAGCGTTGAACCAGCCCAGATTCAGCACCGGCTCGGGCTCGCAGGCCCCCAGGAACCACCATTTGCCATCCGCCCAGGCCTCGACCCAGGCGTGATTGTCGTCGGTGTGCGCCCAGCGGGGGGTGTACACCTGGCGTGCCGGGATGCCGACGGAGCGCAGGGCGGTGACGCAGAAGGTGCTTTCCTCCCCGCAGCGGCCGAGGCTGGTCTTCACCAGCGCCAGCGGGGCGGAAGTGCGGCCGTCGGTGGGCTGGTAGGTGACCTTCTCGTGGCACCAGTGGTTCACTTCCAGGATGGCTTCTTTCATGGAGAGCTTCTCCACGCGCGGCTTGAGCTCGCGGTAGAAGACGATGCGGGCGGAGTCGAGGCTTTCGTTGTTCACCCTCAAGGGCAGCACGAAGTGCTTGAACAGCAGCTCGGGAACGTCCTTGCCCCAGGGCATCTCGTCGCGGGTGACGAAGGTCTGGTGGACCTGCGCCCTGTAGAATTCCTCGCTGTAGTCGGTGCTGTCCGCAAGGGGCATGTATTTATAAAGGAAATCCAGGGCCTGCTTCTCCCTGTCCTGGCAGCCGGCGAGAAGAAGGACCGCCAGCAGCGGCATCAACAGTTTTTTCATGTTTTTTCGAAATTTCCGCAAGTTACCAATTTATTTGCTTATTTTTATCAACCGGAAAATCTCAATTACACCTTCAATATGAAAAAATTCCTGATTATCGCCCTGACGCTGTTTGCGGGTATCCGCATTCAGGCGGAGGAGGCCAGGCTGCTGCGCTTCCCCGCAACCAACGGAAAAGAAATCGCCTTCACCTACGCCGGAGACCTTTACACGGTGCCGGTGGCGGGCGGAATTGCCCGGAGGCTCACTTCGCACATAGGCTACGAAGCGTTCGCCCATTATTCCCCAGACGGCCGCACCATAGCCTTCACGGCCGAATACGACGGCAACCGCGAAGTCTATGTGATTCCGGCGGAAGGCGGTGAACCCAAGAGGGTCACTTTCACCTCCACCAACGCCCGCGACGACATGGGCGACCGCATGGGCCCCAACAACATCGTGATGGGATGGACCCCTGACGGCAAGTATATCATCTTCCGCAACCGCATCGGCAGCGGCTTCCCCGGCAAGCTCTGGAAAGTATCGCCCGAGGGCGCGATGCCCGAGGAGATACCCCTCCCGGAGGGCGGCTGGTGCAGCTATTCCGCCGACGGAAAGAAGCTGGCCTACAACCGCGTGATGCGCGAGTTCCGCACCTGGAAGTACTACCGCGGCGGCATGGCGGACGACGTGTGGATTTACGACGGCAAGAGCGTGAAGAACGTCACCTCCAACGACGCCCAGGACATCTTCCCCATGTGGATAGGCAACGAGATATTCTTCGCGTCCGACCGCGACATGCGCATGAACCTCTTCGTGTATGACACCAAGAGCGGCGCGACCTCCAAGGTAACGGATTTCAAGGACTTCGACGTCAAGTTCCCCAGCACCGACGGCAAGCACATCGTCTTCGAGAACGGCGGATACATCTACAAGCTGGATCCTGCCACCAAGAAGGCGGAGCAGGTGCACGTCACCCTCGCTTCCGACCTCCAGTACGCCCGCACCGAGCAGAAGAAGCTGGACAAGAACGCCAGGAACTACTCCATCTCTCCCGACGGCCGCAGGGTGGCGGTAACGGCCCGGGGCGAGGTGTTCGACGTTCCGGTGGCGGCCGGCGTCACCCGCAACATCTCCCGCAGCCCCGGTTCCAACGACCGCGGTGCGGTCTGGAGCCCCGACGGCAAGTATATCGCCTGGATAGGCGATGCCTCGGGCGAGACCGAAATCTATCTTTACGACGTGGAGAAGGGCGGCGAGGCCAGGCAGCTCACCAGCGGAAGCGACACTTACATCCGCAGCCTCCAGTGGATGCCCGACAGCAAGCACATCCTCTGCACCGACCGCAAGAACCGCGTAGTGGAAGTGGATCCCTCGAGCGGAGCAAGGCGCACGCTGCTGGAGAATCCCAGTTCCGAGTTCAGGAGTGTCGCCATCTCGCCCGACGGCAAGTGGCTCTCATACTCCAAACCTGCTGAGAATCAGCTGAGTATCCTCTATCTCTACAATATTGCGAGCGGCAAGGAGTACCCGGTTACGGACTATTGGAACGACTCTTCGAACCCGAGTTTCAGCTCCGACGGAAAATACCTGCTGTTCACCGCCCAGACCGAGCTCAACCCGCAGTACAGCCAGATTGAATGGAACTACTCCTTCACCAACATGGGCGCCGTCTACATGTGCATCCTTTCCAAGGACACCCCGTCCCCGCTGATGGCCACCGACGGCCTGGCGGAAGATGCACCCAAGGGCCCGTTGGGTGAAGGACCCGGCTTCGCTCCGGACAAGAAGGGCCCGGCACCCGAGCCCAAGGGCGGCAAGCCCGCTCCCGACAAGGCCGACAAGGCCGACAAGCCTGAGAAGCCGGCCGTAGATGTCAAGGTGGACGTAGACGGCCTGGGCGAGCGCATCATCAAGCTTCCCATCGGCAGTTCCTACAATTATTATTGCGACGGCAGCAAGATCTGGTACGGCAGCCGCGGCGGCACCAAGGTGTTCGACTTCAAGACCAAGAAGAGTGAAGACTGCGCCGACGGCATGCTCATGTACCGTTTCGGAGACAAGAAGGCCCTTCTCATGGGAGGCGGCCGCGGAAGAGGCCCGATGGGCGGCGGTCCGATGCCCGGAGGACCCGGGGCAGGCGGTTCCGGCATCTCCGCAGTCACACTCGGACCGAAGGTCCATGCAGAAGGCAGCATAGACCTGTCCAACATGGTGGCCACAGTGGACTACGGCCAGGAATGGGCTGAAATCTACGACGACGTATGGCGCGCCTTCCGCGACGGCTTCTACCTCGAGAACATGCACGGGCGCGACTGGAAGGCCCTGAAAGACAAGTACGCACAGCTGCTGCCGTACGTGAAGACCAGGCTGGACCTCAACTACGTGATAGGCGGCCTCATCTCCGAACTGGCCTGCGGTCACGCCTACGTCAATCCCGGCGACTACCCCAAGGCCCCGCGTTCGGACATGGGCCTTCTCGGCGCCGAGCTCTCGAAGGACAAGAGCGGATTCTTCCGCATCGACCGCATCCTGCACGGTGCCAAGTACAGCGAAAGCCTGCGCTCACCGTTTGAGGAGCCCGGCATCGGCGTAGCCGAAGGCAATTACATCACCGCAGTGGACGGCGTGTCCACCAAGGATGTGGCAAATATCTACAGTCTGCTCGTCGGAAAGGCGGGCGTGCTGACCGAACTCACCGTGAACACCAAGGCTGCCGAAGGCGGCAAGAAGGTGATAGTCAAGCCGATAAAGGACGAATATCCGCTCTACCACTACGAATGGGTGCAGAACAACATCAAGGTGGTGAACGAGAAATCCGGAGGCAAAGTCGGCTACGTCTATGTTCCCGACATGGGTCCCGAAGGGCTCGAGGAGTTCGCGCGCTACTATTATCCGCAGCTCGACAAGGAAGCCCTCATCATCGACGACCGCGAAAACGGCGGCGGCAACATCTCCCCGATGCTCATAGAGCGCCTGCAGCGCAAGGCCTACCGCCTTACCATGAGCCGCGGTTCCGACATGACGGGCACCACTCCCGACGGCACTCACACCGGACCTAAGGTATTGCTGGTCAATAAGTACAGCGCATCCGACGGAGACCTGTTCCCGTGGAGCTTCAAGGCCGCGGGGCTCGGCACCGTCATCGGCACCCGCAGCTGGGGCGGTATCATCGGTATCAGCGGTAGCCTGCCTTACATGGACGGAACCGACGTCCGCGTGCCTTTCTTCACCAACTACGACGCCGCCACCGGCCAGTGGATAGTGGAGAACCACGGCGTGGATCCCGACATCCTGCTGGACAACGACCCGGTGAAGGAGCAGGCCGGAACGGACGAGCAGCTGCTGAAGGCCATCGAAGTGGCCCTCGAACAGATAAAGGACCGCAAGCCGCTTCCCGGCGTGCCCGCTCCCCGTACCTTCAAGGATCTCGGGTTACCGGAGGTCTGGTAAACACAAACCTGTCGAAAAATTCCGCGTACCTCCTGCTGTGGAGGTCGCTTCCGAGCCGGTCGTACATCCCGGCGGCATCCAGGGCCTTTGCGCGAGCGCTCACGTCGCTTCCGTAGAGGCCCTCGATGGCGCCGAGGTTGCGCTGGAACTGTGCTCCGGCATCTTTAAGTGCCTTGTAGTCATCCATTTCAAGGTATAGGTATCGCTCGGGGTGGGCAAGCACCGGCTGGTAGCCATCGGATACCAGTGCGCGAATCTCGTCGGAAGGAACTATACTGCCTATCTTCGACGGGTCGTGAATGGGCAGCTCCACCAGGATGTGGTTACCCTCCCACGGCAGAAGCCAGTCCCTCGCCACCGTCTCCGGCCAGGTTTCCGGAATGAACCGGTATTCCATCGACGGCACCAGCTGCAGGCCGATGCCCCTCCGGTCGAGCTCTTCCTGAAGCCTGTAGCAGGCCTCTGTCACTGTAAAAGGCGTGTTCTGATAGCGGCGGGTACGGTGCGACGTGCAGACCGCCCGCTCATAGCCCCACTGGGCCAGCTTTCCGGCAAGGAAAACGGATTCTTCCAGAGTCTGGGCACCGTCGTCGAGCCCGGGCAGGATATGGCAGTGGCAGTCGAGTTTCATAAGGCAAAGATACGAATAATCCCGGCTATGGGTGCGGCTCTCGAACTTCAGGAAGCCTGCCCTCCAGAGGCCAAACCGCCGCAGCAGAGTTCCGGGGCAAGAACGATTTGCGGCATTTTTGCGCCTACCCCCAGCCTGCTGACTGGGGGGTAAGATCAATATTCGGGCTTTTCGTGTCTACCCCCCTACTGCGAACATGAGGGTAGGATCAATTATCGCGGTTTTTGACACTGACGTAGGAGGATTATTCGTGCGAGGCGAGGCGCTGGGCGGCGAGGGTTTCGTACTGGGTGCCCGGACGGCCGTAATTGGCGTAGGGATAGATACTTATGCCGCCGCGCGGGGTGAACAGGCCGGTCACTTCGATATATTTCGGAGCCATCAGGGCGATGAGATCCTTCATGATGGTGTTCACGGTGTCTTCGTGGAAGGCCCCGTGGTTGCGGAACGACCCGAGGTAGAGCTTGAGGCTCTTGCTTTCCACCATGCGCTCGCCCGGGATGTAGCTGATGCGGATTTCTGCGAAGTCGGGCTGGCCGGTAATCGGACAGAGGGTGGTGAATTCCGGGCAGTTGAAACGGACCCAATAGTCGTTGTCCTGGTGCCGGTTCTCGAAAGACTCGAGCACCTCGGGAGCGTAGTCGAATTTGTAAACGGTTTTTGTTCCAAGGGCCTTCAGGCCTTCGTCCTTGCGTTCCATATCTATTGTATATCTTTGATTTTAAAAGGATTATATGAGATTCCGGTGTCGTATTCATCCTCGCCTTCAACCGTTTTCAAACGTTTGACAACGGCATTTGTGACCGGAAGTATCACGATTTCGTAGAGCACCTTGAACGACACCTGCACGAGCAGCATCCATGCGAGTGTTTTGGCCGGCGTTCCACAGAATGCGATGGGCATGAAGATAAGGGAGTCGCAGAGTTCGCCAGCCAGCGAAGAGACAATGGCCCTCCAGCCGAAGCCGCGGCCTTTCGAGGCTATCTTCATCTTACTGAGTACCAATGAATTGAGTGTGCTTCCGGCAAGGAAGGCAAGGAGCGAGGCAAAGGCCACCCGGGGCGCCATACTGAACACGAAGTTGAAGTGTTCGCCGCCCTGCCAGAACGATGCGGCGGGCAGGAGTACGGCGGCCTCTCCGAAAAGCACCACCAGGAAGTTCATGGCGAAGGCCAGCCAGATGACCAGCCGGGCCTTGCGGTAGCCGTACACTTCGGTGAAGCAGTCGTTGAGGATGTAGGAAATCGGGAACACCAGCACGGCGCAGGGCAGACTAATCCTTTCGCCTATGGCGAAGACCTTGGTGGCCAACAAGTTACTGGTGATGAGGCATACCGTGAAGAGCACGGTCATGCACAGGAAGATGACGGAAAATTGCGCTTTGTTTTTCATTTCACAGTTTTTTAAGTGGTACCTGTGGGACACTTGATACGGGGGTTAAGCCACCATATCGCGGTGCAAAGATAGCAAGTTTTTGACTATCTTAGCACCATGAAATTCAAGATGATACTGATGTTGGCGGCAGCACTTGCCGCGGTGCAGGGTTGCGGACTGAGCAGAAAAGAGAAGGCAATAATCAACGGCCAGGGGCCGCTCATGCACGTGCTCACCATCGAAAATGAGGCGGAGAATGCCGTCCTGCGCGCGCAGAGCGACGATTTTTCCAACAGGGCTCTCAGGAGCGCAGAGTTCCGCGCGCTGGTGGAAAAAATGATTTCAACCGTCACCGATCCGTCCCAGGATGGCGTGGGCATCGCCGCGCCGCAGGTAGGCCTGGGCCGCAGGCTCATCATAGTCTGCCGCATGGATCTGCCGGGAGAGCCATATCTGCCGTACGCCAACGCATACATAGAATCCACGTGGGGAGACACCCTCACAGTCCGGGAAGGCTGCCTGTCGATTCCCGGCCTCAGGGGCAACGTGCCGAGGCCGGAATTCGCCGCGGTGCGCCATACCGACCCCGAAACCCTTGAAGTGAAAGTGGACACGGTGAGCGGTTATGTGGCCAGAATCTTCCAGCACGAGGTGGACCATTTGAACGGAATCCTGTACACCGACCGCACAAATGACACCTGGACCGTTCCGGGCGACTGATATATTTACTATCTTTGCAGCATGGCAAACGCCTTCTCCGTAATTAAAAAGGATCTGGTCAAATCACTGAGGGAAAAGCTCAGGGAATCGCTGATTTCGGTGGTACCGGTCAGCGTGCTGGTGTTTGTCCTGTCCATCACGCCGTGGGTGGATATCAGCCGGAAAGAACTGACAGTCTTCACCATCGCCGCAATCCTGCTCATCGTGGGCATCAGCCTCTTCAACCTGGGGGCGGACATGGCCATGACGCCCATGGGTCAGTATATCGGCGAGGGACTCACCAAATCAAGGAAACTCGGCGTCCTGCTGGGCGTCTGCTTTTTGATGGGCCTGCTCATCACCATTGCCGAACCCGACCTCACGGTCCTGGCAGGCCAGGTGAGCGCCGTCATGAACGGCACCTTGCTCATAGTCACGGTTGGAGTGGGGGTAGGGATTTTCCTGCTCCTTGCCGTCGTCAAGATCCTGTTTCATGTAGACCTCACCAGCCTGCTGATGTTCTTCTACATGATCCTGTTCTGCATAGCGGCGACGCTCATAGAAGCGGGGCGCGGCTCGTTCCTGCCGTTGTCATTCGACTCCGGCGGAGTCACCACCGGGCCCATAACGGTACCGTTCATCATGGCCCTGGGAGTCGGCATAGCGCTCAGCGTGGGAGGGCGGAACGCCAGCGAAAACTCCTTCGGCCTCATAGCCCTCTGCTCGGTAGGCCCCATTGTCGCCGTGCTGCTCCTTTCGCTGACCTCCTCCGGCGAGCTCTCCTATGCCGTCCCGGATTTCTCAATGGAAACGATACTCGGGAAAGGCCTCGGGGCGCTGCTGGCCGGGAAGATGCTGGAAGTGGGCAAGTCGCTCGCGCTGATAATCATTTTCTTCTTCGTCCTGCAGGCCATAGTCCTCAAGCTGCCCAAATCCAAAATAATCCAGATTATCATTGGGATAGTCAATGCCTTCCTGGGGCTGGTTCTCTTCCTTGCGGCGGTAACCCTGGCTTTCATGCCCGTCGGCTTCAAGATAGGCAGCCAGCTTGCCGCACAGAGCCCCGCCCTGCTCATAGGCTTCGCCTTCATCCTGGGCATGGTGGTGGTGCTGGCTGAGCCCGCAGTGCACGTGCTCAACAACCAGGTGGAGGAAATCACGGGCGGCGAGGTATCCAAAACGCAGATGATGATAGCCCTTTCGGTGGGCGTCGGAGTGTCCATCGGGCTTTCGGTCCTTAGGGTTCATTTCGGATTCTCGCTGCTGTATTACCTCATTCCTGGCTATCTGCTTTCGCTGGGCCTGTCTTTCTTCGTGCCCAAGCTCTATACGGCCATCGCCTTCGACTCCGGCGGAGTGGCGAGCGGCCCGCTGACTTCCAGCTTCATCCTTCCGCTGGTGATAGGCGCATGCTGCACCCTTCAAGGTGAAAGCGCCGTCCTGGATTTCGCCTTCGGCGTGGTTTCGATGGTGGCCCTGACCCCGCTCATCACCATCCAGTGCCTCGGATTCAAGTCGGTAATGAGCGTACGCCGCCGCGACAACAAGGCCATGAAACGCATTCTGGCAGCCGCAGACGACCAGATAATCTACTTTGAATAGCATGGAATCTACGAAGAATATCGCCCCGATGAAACTGGAAGTGCTGGTGGCCATTGTCCATAACGAAAAGGCCGCCTACTTCGCCAGCCTCATCCAGTCATGCCAGGCCAATATACACCTGACTATGCCGGCAAGGGGCACGACTCATCTCATTTTGGACTATCTGGGCCTTTCCGAAAGGCCTAAGTCGCTGATAACCAGCGTTGTCAGGGCAGACCAGGCGGACGCCCTGATATCCCTGCTTGACGAGACATTCAAGAAAGGGAAGAATTACAAAGGCATAGCATTTACCGTTCCCATGACCAGTGTCATCGGCACCCTGGCCTATGGTTTTTTAAGCAACGACAAAAGAACCGTCAAGGAGGAATCTTAATATGGCTGAAAACAAGTTTGAACTCGTGGTCTGCATTGTGAACGCAGGTTTTTCGCAGATGGTCATGCAAGCTGCCAGGAACGCCGGCGCCAAAGGGGGCACCATCCTGCACGCCCGCGGCAGCGCAAACCCCGAAGCCGAGGAATTCTTCAACATCGAAATCCAGCCGGACAAGGAAATGCTCCTCCTTCTGGTCCCCGGCACAATCAAGGACGCCGTCCTCCGTGCCGTCTACAAGGTGAGCGGCACCGGGACGGACGCTGCAGGCATAGCCTTTTCGCTCCCCGTCTCCCGCACAACTACAATCAAGGAATAAAATAAACGGACATATGTATCGTAATCGTACTTGCGGAGAACTCCGCATTTCGGACGCAGGAAAAACCGTCACCCTCGCAGGCTGGGTACAGCGCTCGCGCAAATTAGGCGGTATGACTTTCATTGACCTCAGGGACCGTTACGGCATCACCCAGCTGGTCGTCGAGGCCGACGCCCCCGCACAGCTCGTGGAAAAGGTCTCCGCCCTGGGCAGGGAATTCGTCATCCAGGCCACCGGCGAGGTGGTGGAACGTTCCAGCAAGAACCCGAAAATGCCTACCGGCGACATTGAAATCCGCCTGAGCGAGGTCAATGTCCTCAACGAGAGCCTCACGCCGCCCTTCACCATCGAAGACAACACCGACGGCGGCGAGGACATCCGCGCCAAATACCGCTATCTCGACCTCCGCAGAAATCCCCTCCAGAAGGCCCTGCAGCTCCGCCACAGGATATGCCACGAGGTGCGCGGCTATCTCGATTCCAAGAACTTCCTCGAAATCGAGACTCCTTTCCTCATAAACTCCACGCCCGAGGGCGCACGCGACTTCGTGGTGCCTTCCCGTATGAATCCGGGCACCTTCTACGCCCTTCCGCAGAGCCCCCAGACGCTCAAGCAGAGCCTCATGGTGGCCGGAATGGACCGCTATTTCCAGATCGTGAAGTGCTTCCGCGACGAAGACCTTCGCGCCGACCGCCAGCCGGAATTCACCCAGATCGACTGCGAGATGAGTTTCGTGGAGCAGGAAGACGTGCTGAACATGTTCGAAGGCATGATGAGGCACCTGTTCAAGACAGTGCTCGGAATTGACATCCCCAACCCCATTCCCCGTATGACCTGGTTCGACGGCATGGACAAGTACGGTTCCGACAAGCCCGATATCCGCTACGGCATGCTCCTGCATGAGATCACCGCGCAGGCCCAGGGCCACGGTTTCTCGGTGTTCGACAGCGTGCCCTACGTGGGAGCCATCGCGGTGAGCGGCGCGGCGGACTATTCCCGCAAGCAGACCGACGAGCTCACGGAATGGGTGAAGCGCCCGCAGGTCGGCGCCAAGGGCCTGGTATACATCAAATTGAATGAGGACGGCAGCATCAAGAGCTCTGTCGACAAATTCTTCAGCCCCGAAGAGCTGCAGAAAATCGCGGAAGCCGCGGAAGCCAAAAAGGGCGACCTCATCCTCGTGCTCTGCGGCGAAAAACGCAAGACCCAGACCCAACTGGGCCAGCTCCGCATCGAGCTCGGCAACCGCATGGGGCTCCGCAAGCCGGACGTGTTCGCACCCATGTGGCTCACCGACTTCCCGCTCTTCGAGTGGAACGACGAGGAGAACAAGTGGGACGCCCTGCACCACCCGTTCACGGCTCCCAAGCCCGAACATCTGCAGTACTATTATTCCGATAAGCCCGAGGATATCCTCAAGGTGTGCGCCAACGCCTACGATTTCGTGCTGAACGGCACCGAACTGGGCGGCGGCTCGATCCGTATCCACAATCCCAAGGACCAGGAGAGAATGTTCGAGATCATCGGAATCGGCCATGAGGAGGCCCAGCGCAAATTCGGCTTCCTGATCAATGCCTTCAAGTACGGGGCTCCCCCGCATGGAGGTCTGGCCTTCGGTCTCGACCGTGTCTGCGCCCTCTTCGGCGGCAGCGAAACCATCCGCGACTACATCGCTTTCCCGAAGAACAACCAGGGCAAGGACATCATGCTCGGAGCACCCGGCATATTAGACCAGAAACAGCTCGACGAGCTGTTCCTGGATCTGAGGCCGGTCGAATAGAACCAGCTGTAAATTAACGGTTTATGCCGAACGGTTGCTGTCTTTGACAAGACCTGCGACCTCGGCGCTCCATGCCGAGCTGTCGATCAGCTGCCTGGTGGTGAGATGCAGGCGCCAGCGCCATTTGTTCTTGGCGTCGGCCGGGTCGTTGACGCGCTCCGACTTCGGGTCTTTCGCGCGGAGCTTTTCGTCTATCGACAGCCAGTCCTGGATGGGGAAGATGGCGAGCATGCTCTGCGAGGACAGGTGGTCCCAGAGGATGCGGCGGCATTCGGCGCCGGTCTTGTCGTCGGAATCCCAGAGCCTTATGCTCGTCATGTCGTGCGACGAGGTGGCGCAGACGCTCAGGTAAGGCCACGGGCCGTTGTCCTTGGGCATGCGGGCCATTTCGAGCGAGAGTATCTTCTGGTTGTCCATAACCTCGGGAACGCAGTCGGGCGTCATGCCCAGGTCTTCGCCGCAGGCGAGCATGCCGGTGGCGCTGAGCAGGTGCGGGAGTTTGCGGACGGCGTTGTAGCGCCAGAAGGCATCGTGCCTGTGATAGAAGAAGTCGGTGTAGAGGGCGTCGAACTTCTCTTTCTGCCAGGGCTCGAGGGCCGAGGTGTCGGGGGTGATGAGCGGATGGAACCAGCCCGGCTTGTGCGGATCTTCAATGAAGAGGCCGATGATGGGAAGGCCCATCGCCACTATTTCGTCGCGCGAGTAGGGGAGAGCCGGGTTGAAGTGGCCCAGGAGGCCGCCGGAGTACTCTACCGGGATTTCCCAGATGCGGAAGAAGCCCAGGATGTGGTCGATGCGGAAGGCGTCGAAATATTCGGCCATCTTGCGCAGGCGGCGCTTCCACCAGGCGTAGTCGTCCTTTGCCATCTCGTCCCAGTTGTAGGTGGGGAAGCCCCAGTTCTGGCCGTCCGTGCTGAAATAATCGGGCGGGGCGCCGGTAGAGGAGTCGAGGTTGAAGAGCTTGGGGAACGAAGCGGCGTCGACGCTGTCGCGGCCTACGCCGATTGGGAGGTCTCCTTTGAGGTAGACGCCCTTCGAGTGGGCGTATTTCACCGCGGCGCTCATCTGCTTGTCGAGATGCCACTGGACCCAGCGGTAGAAGTTTTCGTCGGCCTTGTCCCTCTTTGCACAAAATGCAGCATAGGCGTCGAGCCACTCTGCATTATTTGCACAGAACTTCTTAAAAGAAGCAGACTTCGTTTCCTTGGCACCGAGCTCTTCGTATGCCTTGTGGAGATATTTCAGCTTGAGCTTGATGACCCTCGGATAATCCACGAACCGCTCGGCGTTGAGCTCTTTCTGGAGGGCTTTGTATTCGGCGTCTTCCTTGACTCCGACGTCGGGCAGATGAATGTAAATGGGGTGCAGCGCGAAAGAAGAAACGGGGTTGTAGGGGTATGAGTCGCCCCATTCGCCCTTGCGGGTGGTGTCGTTGATGGGCAGCAGCTGGATGACGCTCTGGCCGGTGCGGACGGCCCAGTCGACGAAGGCGGGAATGTCGCAGAACTCGCCTACGCCGAAGTCGTTTTCGCCCCTGAGCGAGAACACCGGGATGGCGGTGCCTGCGCCGCGGAAACCGGGCTTGTCGAAGATGGCGGCCGAGTGTTTGCGGGGGAACGGGCAGCCCGGGATGGGGCAGTCGATCCAGGAATCGCGGATCTTGCCGTCTTTCGGAGCTTCGGCAAGATGGTGGTGCTCCCATTCGGTGCGGGCAATGAGATCGCCCTGATACAGCACGTAGGTATAGTCTTTAATAAGGGTTTCGGGGCAGTTGCGGATGCTTACGCTCCATATGTTTCCGGCGCCCCATGACATGGGATAGACCTTGTCGTTCGAAACGAGGCAGAGCTTCTCGCCCCACCTGGTGTAGTACTCTATGGAAAATTTCAGTGTCATAGTCTGCAGTTGTTCGTGCTAATATACGAAACTTTCTTTAACTTTGTTATCCTTTTAATATGGACAGGGCTCTCCGATATCTGCTTGCGGCCATGGCGTTCTGCATGGTCTTCTCCTGCGTTCATGCGCCGGAGGAGCCCACCATTCTGAGCATCTCCCCTTCCGGCAAGGACGCCATCCCCGGCTATGGCGGCACCGCAGAATTCAAGGTGTCGTGCGACCAGCCCTTCGAAGTGTGCTTCCACGACGGCTCATGGGCCAGCCTGGAAGAGCAGAAAAGCACCGCAACCACCAACCAGAGCCTGGTGACCCTCTCTTTCGCCATGAACGGCACCGACAAGGAAAGGGTGGACACCCTCATCGTGACGTCCGGTTCAAAAAGGGCGGTGGCCACGCTGAAGCAGTACACCCTCGGCAAGTCCATGAACGGCCTCGGCGACGTGGTGCTCTCCGGTGTTGCAAAGTACACGGTGCAGATTTACCTCGAATCCGACTGGTCGATCAGCGTCTCCCCCGAAGACGGGCAATGGCTCGAAGTCTCCCCGCTTTCGGGCAGCGGCCCTTCCACCGAGAATATCGTTTTCCAGGCGAAAGGCCTCAACCCCGACGCCGATCCGCGCAGCGCTTCCGTTTCGCTGCACATTGGTGGCAACACCCTGAATTTTAAGGTGTTGCAGAACCCGGGCATACCCACGAAAGACTTCAACACCGCCAGCCCCGGCATCTACAATTATGACGGCGCCGGAAACAGCATCGCATACAACCGGTATCTCCACCAGACGGTGGTCATCAAGGGCAGTTCAGGCATTTTCCGCATCATCTCTCCCTTCGAAGGCACCTTCCTGGAATTCGGCGGCCTGCCGGAAGAGTTCGAGCCGGGGCAGAGCGTCACCTTCACGCTCGTCCAGAATTTCACCTCCTCGCTCTCTTCGGTGGCGGAAATCACCGCCGTCGTGGCCGGAATGGACGACGAGGTCGTGAGGCTGGTGGACGACAAGACAATTGGCTATGTATTGGAGAGATGACGCCATGAGGAAGGTTCTTGCCACACTGCTTCTGCTCGCCCTCTCCGGGGTTTCCACCTTTGCCGTCCCGGCAAAGAAAGGCCCCGTCACCAGCATCCAGCCCGACGGCAGCGCCGTCACGGTGTACCTGCATGGCGACGAGTATCTGCACTGGGTCACAGACGAGTCCGGAAGGATGCTCATCAAGGACGGGGACGGCTTCTACCGCGCCGCATTCACCAAGGCGCCCGCCTTCCGGGACATTCAGAAGGCGCAGGCAATGAGGGCCCGGAACACTGTCCGGCGCAGCCCGATCAATTCGGGCGAAAAGCATTTCCTGGTGATACTGGTCGAGTTCAGCGATCTCTCCTTCACTGTCAAGAGCCCGAAGACCGCATTCGGAAACATGCTCAACCAGACCGGCTATTCCGACAACGGAGGCACCGGTTCGGTGAGGGATTACTACACCGACAATTCCTCGGGGAAATTCACCCCCGCCTTCGATGTCATTGGCCCGGTAAAAGCTTCAAAGAAAGCGAGTTACTACGGTTCAAACAACGATGACGGAAACGACGAGCACGCGGGCGAACTGTTCGCCGAGGCATGTTCCCTGGCACATGCGAAGGGCCTGGTGAATTTCGCCGATTACGACAACGACAAGGACGGCACCATAGACAACATCTTCTTCTATTACGCCGGGCATGACGAGGCGGAAGGCGGCGGCGAGGACACCATCTGGCCACACGCTTCCAGCCTTGCCTACAGCTATGGAGACGTTGTCTACGACGGGGTGCATCTCGGTGCGTACGCCTGTTCCGCGGAACTCAGGGGCTCCGGCGGTTCGACCATGTGCGGAATCGGCACC
This sequence comes from uncultured Bacteroidales bacterium, assembly GCA_946185745.1. GTDB lineage: Bacteria > Bacteroidota > Bacteroidia > Bacteroidales > UBA932 > Cryptobacteroides. Next base: position 93,190 of record CAMHKQ010000002.1, on the reverse strand, counting down.
TACTGCCACGAATTCGGCCATGTGCTAGGCCTTCCCGACTTCTACGACACCGACTACGAAGAAAACGGCAGCGGTCTCGGGCTGGGCCCGTTCTCGCTCATGAGCCAGGGCTGCTACAACAACGAAGGCCGCACGCCTCCCAACCTCAACGCGGAGGAACGCTGCATGATGGAGTGGATGAAAATGCCCGATTTCTGGAACGAGGGGAGCAAAACCCTGTACAGCATAAGCAACAACGTTGCGGGGCGTCTTCCCACCAACAACGACGGGGAATACTATGTGTTCGAAACCCGAGACGGCACCGGCTGGGACAAGTATGTAGGCCACGAATGCGAAGGCCTCGTGGTTTACCATGTGGACAAGTCCCACAACATAGTCGGGGGCAAGACCGCGGCCGGCCTATGGGCAAGCGGCTATTCCATAAACGCCTTTGCCGACCATGAGTGTTTCCACCTGGTTCCGTCTGATCCGGTGCAGTATCATCAGAACGGCACGTACTACACCAAGTACATCATCTTCCCGGGCGCTTCGCTTGTAAGGAGTTTTTCGGACAAGACCGATCCCGCCATGATGGCCTGGGACGGAGGGGCTACAGGCTACGGGATTTCCAAGATCAATTATTACGACCGTGCGGTTTCCCTTACGGTGGAAAAGACCGGCCGGCGGCAGGTGTTCGGCACCGTGACCGACACGGACGGGAACCCCCTTCAGGGAGCGAGCGTCTACGTCAGCGACAATTCCGCAAGCGCGTCCTACGCCCCCGGCGTGCTGCGCATGAGCCCGCGCTCGAAGGCGCTCGGACAGGCGGTCACCACCGACAAGTACGGCAGGTATTCCATAGAGATTGAAAACAGCGCCGGGGACTCGTTCACACTCCATGCGAAGAAGGATGGATTCAGGGAGGGCGCAAAGACGTTCGAACTCTCCGTCGGAAGCGTCAGGCTGGACATCGCCCTATATGGAAACATAGAGCCCGAGATCTCGGAGATCAAGCGTTACCACAGCGTCAACAACCTCGTCGGGTATGGAGAAAATTCCACAACCTACATGCTTGCAGTCGAGTTTACTCCCGACTTTTTGAAAGACCATGTGGGGAAGGTTTTCAAGAGCGTCAACTTCCTTTTGGGAGGCGACCGGGCCACTGAAGTCTACGCTTTCATCGACTTCGGGGCCACCCGAAAAATCTGGAAAAAGGTCACGAATCCGGTGTTCAACCAGTCCTCTTCGCTCACGGATTTCAACCATGTGGACGTGTCGTCCGAAGGGCTGAAAGTACCGGAAAACACCAAGGTCTACGTGGGGTACGCAGTGAAGGAACTGGCCTGGGGAGCGGACGATTATTACTACACCTACAACATCGCCATCGACTACCCGGGTTCGCCCGGCGCCGGCCTGATCGACTACTTCTCGACCGAAGGATCTTCCGACTGGGGGATGATAGCCGACGGGGACGGGAATTACTACGACCTCATCATCAGCGCCACGGTGGAACAGTCCGGCGTGGAGTTCGAAAAGTTCGGCCTGCACTACATCGACAATCCCGGCAAGGGCGAGCTTTACAGTCTGGGGGACACCTTCTATTTCAAGCTCGTGTCCACCCCAGCCGCCAGCGAACCGGCCGCGGTCGAATGGTATTTCGACGGCATGCCGGAAACATCCGGGTCGGTGTCGCTGGCCACTCCCGGCGACCACACGGTGAGCGCCGTCCTTACCTATGGCAACGGCGACACTGAAACGCTGAAATGCGTGATCGGGGTGAAGTAAGCCTTACAGTTTGTAATACAGGCTCAGTATCCACGCGAAGGTCCTGCGCGGAACGATTTTCTTTATAAACACCGACAGTTTCTGCAGGAAGCTGGCGATGATTATGTTGTAGGGAGGATTCTTGCTCTTTACGATCTCCGCTATCTTCCCGGCCAGGTATTCGGGCTTGAGGCCGCTGTTCTCGTCGTGCTCGATGCTGGCGAGCGAACGGGCGTAATTCGGGTACGCCGCCGCCACTTCCGGGCCGGCGACGCTCTTGCGGCTGGCGGTGAAGTTGGTGGAGAAATCGCCGGGCTCCACAACCGTAACGCTGATTCCGGTGCCGCGGAGCTCCAGCCTGAGCGCTTCGCAATAGCCTTCGATGGCATATTTGCTCGCAGAGTAAAGACCCTGGTAGGGAAGTCCCATGAGGCCGCCTATCGAGCTGAAACAGATTATTTTACCCCCGCCCTGTCTGCGCATGGCGGGCACCACGTGGTGGAGGAACCGCACCATCCCCATCCAGTTCACATCCATCTGCCGCTGCGCATCTTCGAGCGACGAGAATTCCAGCGGGCCGCCTATGCCCATGCCGGCGTTGTTGATGAACACGTCTATCCTGCCTTCGGCCGAGAGCACCTGATTTACCGCGGCCTCCACCTGGGCGGTGTCGCCGACTTCGCATTTGATGTAGGTGACGCCCGGAAGCGGCTCGGAGCTGCTGCGGTACGTGCCGTAAACCTTGTGTCCGTCAGCGGAAAGCCTGGCGGCCATGGCCCGGCCGAAACCGCTGGTGATGCCTGTGATGAGAATGATCATATCGGGTGGTGTTTATTTGCGGAGATGCCTGCGGGTGAAGACGTAGCCCTCGCGGAGAGCTTCCTCGCCGGCGTCGGCCGCGGCCTCGATGGCACTGCGGTCGGGCACTATTCCGGCGTCCAGCAAGTCCATTTCCATCGCCTGCAGCTCGCGGGAGGCCTTGTTCAGCCTGTTCTGGAGCTCCGGAAGCCCGGCTTCCATTTCCGTGATCTCCTGGGAGAGGAATTTCTTCTCTTCGCCTGCGGCCCTGGCGTAGCGGTTGCGCATGGCCTCGATCTGGCGGTTGGTGCGGGTGAACTGGCCTTTGAGTTGACGGACTTCCAGCACCTTGTCGGCGTATCCCTTCATTGCGGGATCCGCCGTAACGGGAGCGGCGGCGGCCTTCCCGCGCTCGGAATCGGGCACCAGGCTGCACAGCTCCCTGAGCTCTTTGGCGCTCGTAACGCTCTGGTGCACAGGCATTACGTCATACTCCAGCACATATACGTTCACGCTGTCTTCGGGGCAGTCGCGGTTGGATGCGAAAATAGTATGCCGGCCGTCAGGGGTGTTCATGAGCAGGAAATCGTCCGCCGGGGAAGAGTAGGGGAAGCCGAGGTTGACAGGATCTCCCCATTTTTTGGCCTTCGGGTCCCAGTCGCAGCGGTACAGGTCGTATCCGCCCACGCCGAAAAGGCCGCGGGAGGAGAAGTAAAGCTTGTCTCCGCTTATCATGGGATAGATTTCGCCTTTGCCGGAAGCGAAGGGAAGGGCGGCGGGCGCCGTCCAGGCGGTATCCTCGAAATGGGTTTCCAGTATGGTGCGGACTCCGGTGGTGTCAACCCCCGAATAGTAGTGCTGTATGGCGTTTTCCGGGGCGTAGGTGGCCGCGCTGAACGGGCCTCCTAGCGAATCGAGTCCGTTGGGCGTGCTCACCCAGGCGCTGTCGCGCAGGGGGTAATACAGGAAGAAATCGTCCATTGAGAAGCGCCTGCGCGCAACCACCCTGGGCTTGTAGCAGAAGTCGGCCATGTTGCGGCCGTTCACGCTCTGGATTATGAGTTCCTCGATACCTGCACGCATGAGGGAGTCGCGCGTACGCGTCTGCGCCAGTCTATAGGTGTTTATGGCCTCGGTGAATTCGTAGGAAAGGTGATGGTCTTCCGCCTCGAGACAGATGAGGTCAAGGTCGGAAAGGGGGACCGGCGCCTCGCGGGTGGTGTCGGGAACGAAGGCTAAAAACGCCGAAATGATTGCCGAAAGCATCATAATCAGGCCACAAAGTTATAAAATAAGCTTCATAAAATTTCTTTTAGAGAAAAAAATACTAACTTTGCCAGCTATTTCGACTTATAATTAAAAATTATACTATTATGCAAAGCAAAGGTGCAATCAGATTTGTGGCGATCCTGCTTGTCTTGGCCTGCCTCTGGCAGCTTTCCTTCACCCTCGTAACCTCCATCTACGGAAAGAGGGCCCAGAAAGCCGCCGAAAAGGAAGTTGTGGCCGCGCAGCAGAGCGCAGCATTCGCAAACATCCCCGAAGTCGACAGGGCATTTTATCTCGACTCCATCCGCAAGGCTGCGGAAAGGTCCTACACCGACTCCATCACCACTGAAAAGGTTTATTTCGGTTATACCTTCAAGGACGTGCGCGCCAAGGAAATCAACCTCGGCCTCGACCTCAAGGGCGGTATGAACGTCATGCTGCAAGTGCAGCTCCAGGACCTCGTAAAGGCACTTTCAGGAAACAATCCGACTCCCGAGTTCAACCAGGCGCTCGAGCTCGCAAAGCAGCGCAGCGTCAACTCCCAGTCCGACTACATCACCCTCTTCGCCGACGCGTGGAAGGAAGTATCCGGCGGACAGAGGCTTTCCCAGGTCTTCGGTACCTACGAAATGAGGGACCAGATCAAGCCCGAAAGCACTGACGAAGAAGTCATCAGGGTTATCAGGAACGAGGCAGAAAGTGCACTTTCCAACTCCTTCAACGTTCTCCGCAACCGTATCGACCGTTTCGGCGTAACCCAGCCCAGTATCCAGAGGCTCGGCAACACCGGCCGCATCCTCGTCGAGCTGCCCGGCGTCAAGGAGCCGGAGCGCGTGCGCAAGCTGCTCCAGGGAACCGCATCCCTCGAGTTCTGGACAACGTTCGACGCCAGCGAGATCAGCCCTTATCTGGCCCAGGCAAACCAGCTCGTCGCCCAGATGCAGGCAGAAGAAGAGCCTGAAGCTGAGGAAGTTGCAGCCGAGGCTGCAGAGAAGGACGTGGTAGCCGAAGAGCTCGCCGCCCAGGAAGACAACAGCGCTGACCTGCAGGCATACCGCAAGGCCAACCCGCTGTACGCCGTGCTTCAGCCTTCTCAGGGCCGCGGCACCGCCTGCATCGGTTACGCCACCGCCGCGGACACCGCAGCAGTCAACCGCTATCTCGCCATCCCGCAGGTAGCCGAGATCTTCCCGGCCGAGTTCCGCCCCATGTGGACCGTGAAGCCCAGCAAGTTCTTCTCCGACGCCGAATACTATGAACTCGTCGCCATCAAGGCCGACTCCCGCGACGGACAGGCTCCACTCGACGGTTCTTCCGTAACCGACTCCCGCATCTCCTACGATAACGGCAAGGGCGGTTCCCCCAGCGTCAACATGACTATGAACGCCGAAGGTGCCAACACCTGGGCACATCTCACCAAGGACAACATCGGCAAGCAGATAGCCATCGTGCTCGACGGCACCGTGTATTCTTATCCTACCGTCAACACTGAGATCACCGGCGGTTCTTCCGTAATCACCGGCGACTTCTCCGTGGAAGAGGCAACCGACCTTGTCAACGTGCTCAAGAGCGGTAAGCTTCCCGCCCCCGCCACCATCGTGCAGGAGCAGGTTGTCGGTCCTTCCCTGGGTGCCAAGTCAATCAGGGACGGTATGATTTCCTTCATCATCGGCTTCATCCTGGTGCTCATCTACATGCTCATATTCTACCGCGGTGCGGGTGTGGCCGCTGACATCGCCCTCCTCGTCAACGTAGTTCTCCTGTTCGGCACCCTCGCCTCCTTTGGCGCCGTTCTCACCCTGCCGGGTATTGCCGGTCTGGTGCTGACGCTGGGTATGGCAGTGGACGCGAACGTCATCATCTATGAGCGTATCAAGGAAGAGCTCAAGGCCGGCAAGGGCCTCAGCAAGGCCATCGACGACGGTTACCGCAACGCGTATTCCGCCATCATCGACGGTCAGCTGACCACCCTCCTCACCGGTCTCATCCTGTTCTTCTTCGGTTCGGGTCCGGTCAAGGGCTTCGCCACCACTCTCATCATCGGTATCATCACCTCGGTGCTCACCTCCATCTTCATCTCTCGCCTCATCCTTGAAGGCCGCGTGAAGAGGGGCAAGAACATCTCCTTCGAGAGCAAGTGGAGCGCAGGCTTCCTCAAGAACACCCATATCGACTTCCTCGGTGCCCGCAAGTGGTCCTACATCATCTCCGGCTGCCTCATCCTCATCGCGATCGGCAGCATGGCGTTCAAGGGCTTCACCTACGGTGTCGACTTTACCGGCGGCCGCACTTATGTGGTGCGCTTCGACCAGCCCGTACAGGCAGAAGAGGTCCGTGCAGCCGTGAACGACGTGTTCGAGGCCGCAGCCCAGGCTGATCCCGACATCAAGGGTTCCTCCGCCGAGGTCAAGCAGTTCGGCGGCGACTCCCAGATGAAGATCACCACCGCCTACAAGGTGGACATTGACGATTCTTCCGTCGATACCGAAATCGAAGGCATGCTCTACACCGCACTCAAGGGCTTCTTCAGCGAGGAAATGTCGCAGAGCCAGTTCGTGAGTACGCTCGACAACCCCAACGGTATCATTTCTTCCGACAAGGTTGGCGCCAGCATCGCATCCGATATCAGGCGCGACGCAATAATCGCCCTCATCCTGGCCCTCATCGTGATCTTCGCCTACATCGCACTCCGCTTCCGCGGCTGGGCATGGGGTCTGGGCGGCGTGGTTTCACTCGCCCACACCGCGATTATCATCATCGGCTTCTTCTCGCTGTTCAGCGGCATCCTTCCGTTCAACCTTGACGTCGACCAGACGTTCATCGCGGCTATCCTGACCATCATCGGTTACGCCATCAACGATAACGTCGTTATCTTCGACCGTATCCGTGAGATGCGCACCCTGCATCCCAATGCAGACTTCAAGGAAACCACCAACGCCGCTCTGAACGCCACCCTCACCCGTACGGTGAACACCTCCGTATCCACGCTGCTTCCTATGCTGGCGATTGCGATCTTCGGCGGTGAAAGCATCCGCGGTCTGTCCGTGGCCCTCTGCCTGGGTGTCATCATCGGAACCTACGCTTCCATCATGATCGGTACTCCCATCATGTACGACACCACCATGAAGAGGCTCCAGAAGGCCGACACCGGCAAGAAGGCCGGCAAGTAAACGTTTAACAAACGTTTGATTGAACTCCGTCGGAAATTCCGGCGGAGTTTTTTCATAACTTTTCAGTATATTTGTCCTGCTTATGTCATTCGTACACCTTCACGTCCATACGCAGTATTCCGTGCTCGACGGGCTTTCCAACATCGAAAAGCTTTTCCAGAGGGCCGAGGAGCTGGGCATGCCGGGTCTGGCCATCACCGACCACGGCAACATGTACGGCGTGAAGGAGTTCTACGACGTGGCCAAGAAGCATCCGCGGGTAAAGCCCATTTTCGGGTGCGAAGTGTATGTCACCCGCCATTACGACCACACTCTCAAAGACCCGCAGCACAAGGGTTACTACCACCTCATCCTCCTGGCCAAGAACGAAACGGGCTACCACAACCTCATGAAGCTCGTCTCGTTCGGGCACATCGAGGGTTTCTACTACCGACCCCGCATCGACCACGAGCTCCTGGAAAAATACCACGAGGGCCTCATCTGCTCCAGCGCCTGCCTGGCGGGGGAAATCCCCCAGGACATAGTCGCCGGCGATATCGAGGCGGCCGAAAAGGCTATCGAGTGGCACAAGAGCGTCTTCGGCGAAGACTATTACCTGGAGGTGATGCTCCACAAAACCGAGGTTCCGGGCCTTTCGAACGACCTTTACGACAAGCAGAAGCTCTACACCGAAAAGATCTTCGAGCTGGGGGCGAAACACGGGGTGAAGGTAATCGCCACCAACGACGCCCATTTCGTCCGCAAAGACGACGGACCGGTGCACGACAGGCTTATCTGCCTGACTACCAATGCGAACGTGTCCGACCAGGGAAGGCTGCGCTACACCCAGCAGGAGTACCTCAAAAGCGAGGACGAGATGCAGGCGCTCTTCCCCACCCACCCGGAGGCCCTGGCCAACACGCTGGAAATCCTGGACAAGGTGGAGCACATCGAAATCAACCGCGGCCACGTGCTGCCGAAGTTCGAGCTGCCCGCCGATTTCATGGCAGACATCGGCACATATCTGGAAAAATACAAGGATATCATAGCCGAAGGGGCATACGAGGAGCGCCGCGACCACGGAAAGGTCATAGAGAAGACGCCACGCAGCGAAGAGTTCCGCTACTCGGTGGCATATCTGTGCCATCTCACCTATCAGGGCGCCGAGAAGCGCTACGGAAGCCCGCTGGATCCAAAGATTGCCGAGAGGATAGAGTTCGAGCTCAAGACCATCTCGCACATGGGATTCCCCGACTACTTCCTCATCGTCCAGGATTTCATCAACTGGGCCAAGAACAACGGAGTGTCGGTCGGGCCCGGGCGAGGCAGCGCCGCCGGTTCGGTGGTGAGTTACTGCCTGAGAATCACCAACTTGGATCCCCTCAGGTACGACCTCCTGTTCGAGCGATTCCTCAATCCGGAGCGAATCAGCATGCCCGATATCGACGTGGACTTCGACGACGAGGGCCGCTACCGCGTAATTCAGTATGTGCAGGACCGTTACGGCAAAGACCACATCTCCCATGTCATAACTTTCGGCACCATGGCCGCCAAGGGCTCGGTGAAGGACGTGGCCAGAATCAGCGGCCTGCCTCTGAGCGAATCCGACAGGCTCACCAAGATGATTCCCGACCGGGCCTTCGTGGTCCGAGAAAACGGCACCGACGTCGAGAAAAAGCCCACCCTGGCCAACTGCGTCAAGTATCTTCCCGACCTTAAAAAAGAATACGAATCGGGCTCCGACCTGGTGAAGGAGGTGCTCCATTATGCCATGCAGCTTGAAGGCTGCGTCCGCCAGACCGGCATCCACGCATGCGCAATGATCATCGGCCGTGGCAATCTCACCGACTACATCCCCATTTCGCTCGGAGTCGACAAGGGCACGGGCCAGGAGGTATGGGTGAGCCAGTTCGAGGGCTCCCAGATAGAGGACGTCGGCATGCTCAAGATGGACTTCCTGGGGCTCAAGACGCTCAGCATCATCAACAGGGCATTGACGCTGGTAAAGAAGCGCTTCGGCACCGAAATCGACATAGAGAGCATCCCCATCGACGACAAGAAGGTATATGAGCTCTATTCCCGCGGCGACACCAAGAGCGTGTTCCAGTTCGAATCTTCAGGCATGAAGGAGTGGCTCATGAGGCTGCATCCCGAGCGCTTCGAGGACCTCATCGCAATGAACGCCCTCTACCGTCCCGGCCCCATGGACTATATCCCCCAGTTCGTAAACCGCAAGACGGGGGCCGAAAAAATCACCTTCGACCTGCCCGAAATGGAGGGCATCCTGGAGGAGACCTACGGCGTTACGGTGTACCAGGAGCAGGTGATGCGCATTTCCCAGGCGGTCGCCGGTTTTTCGCGCGCAAAGGCGGACGCCCTCCGCAAGGCAATGGGAAAGAAGAAGAAAGACATCCTGGACGGCCTCAAGAAAGACTTCATGGAAGGAGCCTCGGCGCGGAATCACGACCCGAAGGTGCTGGAGAAGATCTGGAGCGACTGGGAGGCCTTCGCAAAATACGCCTTCAACAAGAGCCACGCCGCCTGCTATGCCTGGGTAAGCTACCAGACCGCCTGGGTCAAGGCTCACTATCCCTCTGAATTCCAGGCCTCCAACCTCACCCAGCAGAGCGCCGACATGGAGGAGATGAAGGAGATAATGGCAGACTGCAAGAAGGGCGGCATCAAGGTGCTCAACCCCGACGTGAACGAGTCTGACCGCGATTTTTCCGTCAACCACAACGGGGACATCCGATTCGGCCTCAGCGGCCTCAAGGGCTTCGGTTCCAACGTGGTGGACGCCATCATCGCCGAGCGAGAGCGGGGAGGGGCCTATGCCGACGTGTTCGATTTCATGGAAAGGCTGGGCCGCGTCGTCAACCGCAAGTCCCTCGAAACCCTGGTCTATGCCGGCGCCTTCGATTCGTTCGGCTACAGGCGCAGCCAGTTCTTCTCGCCCTGCAAGAGCGGCGACCTCTTCATCGACGAGCTGGTGCACTACGCCGAACTTTTCCAGAACGACACGGTGTCCGCCGCCGGCTCTCTTTTCGGCGACATGGAAGAGATGAAACCCCGGCGGCCGGAGATACCGCCCGCGGTGGGGGAGGAAGACATGCTCGCCGTCCTGCAGAAGGAAAAAGAGTACGTGGGGATGTACCTGAGCGCGCATCCGCTCGACCGCTATGCCTTTGAAATAGAGAACTTTACCACCTGCAAGCTGGCAAAGCTTCAGGAGACCATCGACGACTGCGAACGGGACAACAAGACCATGCGCGCGGCGGTCGCGGGTATCGTCACGGATGTGAAGAATCTCATCACCAAGCAGGGCCGGAACGGAGCGCGTATCGTCCTGGAAGACTACAGCGGCACCTATGAAATGGCCATCTTCGGCCAGGACTACGAGTCCTACATTCCCTATATGCAGCTCCATGCCCAGCTCTTCATAGAAGGCGAAATCGCACCGCGTTTCCGGCTCAAACCCGAGGAGGTCGCCGCCGGCAAAAAGGTGAACTATTCGCTGAAAATCAAGAAGATAAGCATGCTCGGAAACATCGGCGAAAAGCTCCTGAAGGCGTTCTCGCTGAATCTCTACACCTCCGCCCTCACCCCCGCGTTCCGGAAGGAGCTGGAAAAAGTGCTGAAGGAGTATCCGGGCAGTACGCGCCTCGGGGTGAACCTCTACGACGCCGCATCGGGCTACCGCATCGAAATGGTATCCAAGAAATTCCAGGTCACCGTGTGCCAGGACCTGCTTCTCGCCCTCGACAAAATGGGCGTCAGCTATTCTGTAATCAAATAGATTCCTGCCATCCCTGGGCCCTCAGGGGCAGTTCAGCCCCGCCCGGGGCCACCAGTACCGTACCAACCTCGCTCTGGGCCAGGTGGCCGATGACGTCGAAGGTCTGGAAGTCCCTGCGGAACTTTTCCGCCTGGAGGATGGGCACTGCTATCAGCAGCTGGAAGTCCTCTCCGCCGTTCATGGCGGCGGAAACCGGGTCTATGTTGAACTTTTCTCCCAGTTCGAAGCTGTTGCCCTCGAAGGGGATGCGCTCGGCGTACACCTTCGCCCCGAGGCCGGTGTCGCGCGAAATGCGCTTGACCGCATCGGAAAGGCCTTTGGTGACAAGCACGGCGGCGGACGGGTAGATGTCGTCCTCTTCCAGGGCCTTGAGCAGGTTCGAGGACAGCTCGGGATGCAGGTATGCACCCACGAACATCCGGTATTTATCCATCTCGTCGGAGGCGCCAGTGGCCCCGTTCTCAAACCTTACCCTCTCTTTTTCAAGTACTTGCAGGCCGAAATAGGCTGCCCCGAGACGCCCGCTCACACAGAGAAGGTCTTTGCTGGCCGGTTTCGGGATGCTGTGCTCGGTGAGGGCCTTCCGTTTGCCGGAGGCCGACACGCTGATGCACAGGCCGTTCTGCGAGGGCTGAAGGTCCAGGGAAATGTCGGCGTAGCCGTATTCCCCGGCGGCGGCGGTGATTCCGCTCCAGAGCTCCTTGATCTGGGGATAATCCAGCTTTGCGCTCACTCCAAGCACTACCGAAAGGGCCCTGGGGTGCATCATCTGCGCGAAAAGCTCGCCGGTGACTTCGACCACGGCCTTGTAGCCCAGGTGCTTGAGCGGGAAATACACCAGGTTGAAATCCACGCCCTCCATCAGGAGACGGTGAGCCGCGGCCTTGAAGGGTTTGAAAGGAGTGCCCTCATAAAGACGCCTGAGGGCCTCCTGTTTGCCGATATCGGAGAATTTTTCTTCCATCTGCCTGACTAAAGGTTCCTCAGAAGGTTGTTGAGGTTCACCTTCGCATCGATGCGGGCGCGGAGTTCGGCGACGGGCACGCGCTCCTGGGCCATGGTGTCGCGGTCGCGCACGGTCACGCAGCCGTCTTCGAGGGAATCGTGGTCGACAGTGACGCAGAAGGGGGTGCCGATGGCATCCTGCCTGCGGTAGCGGCGGCCGATGGTGTCCTTCTCTTCATACTGGCAGGCGAAGTCGTACTTGAGCAGGTTCAGGACCTCCCTGGCCTTGCCGGTGAGACGCTCGTCGGTCTTGAGAAGCGGCAGGACCGCCACCTTGACCGGTGCGAGGGGCGCGGGGATGCGCAGGACCACGCGGCTGTCCCCGCCTTCGAGCTGTTCGACGGTGTAGGCGTGAGAGAGGACGGTGAGGAACATGCGGTCCACGCCGATGGATGTCTCGACGCAGTAGGGAGTGTATTTTTCGCCGGTTTCAGGGTCGAAATACTGCAGGTTGCGGCCGCTGAGCTTCTGATGGTTGCCCAGGTCGAAGTCGGTGCGGGAGTGGATACCCTCGAGCTCCTTGAAGCCGAACGGGAACTTGAACTCGATGTCGCAGGCTGCGTTGGCGTAGTGGGCGAGCTTCTCGTGGTCGTGGAAGCGGTAGTTCTCCGCGCCCATGCCCAGGTTTTCGTGCCATTTGAGCCGCTGCTCCTTCCAGTACTTGAACCATTCCATTTCGGTGCCGGGCTTGCAGAAGAACTCCATTTCCATCTGCTCGAATTCGCGCATGCGGAAGATGAACTGCCTGGCTACCACCTCGTTACGGAAGGCCTTGCCGATCTGCGCCATGCCGAAGGGAATCTTCATGCGGCCGGTCTTCTGGACGTTGATGTAGTCCACGAAGATGCCCTGCGCGGTTTCGGGCCTGAGGTAGATGGTGCTGGTGTCGTCGCCGGCGGCGCCGAACTGGGTGCTGAACATGAGGTTGAACTGCCTTACGTCCGTCCAGTTGCGGGTGCCGGAGATGGGATCCACGATGCCGCAGTCGAGGATGATCTGCTTGTATTCGGCGAAATCGTTCGCGGCCTCGGCGGCCATGTAACGGTTGTGGATTTCATCGTATTTGGCCTTTTCGCGGAGGACGTTTGGGTTGGTGGCGCGGAACTGCTCCTCGTTGAAGGAGTCGCCGAAACGCTTGCGGCCCTTCTCAACCTCCTTGTCCATCTTCTCTTCTATCTTGCCGAGGTAATCCTCGATGAGATTGTCGGCGCGATAGCGCTTTTTGCTGTCCTTGTTGTCTATGAGGGGGTCGTTGAATGCCGCCACGTGGCCGCTTGCAACCCAGGTCTTGGGATGCATGAAGATGGCCGCGTCGATACCCACGATGTTCTCGTGGAGCCGGGTCATGGCGTCCCACCAGTATTTCTTGATGTTGTTTTTCAGCTCGACTCCCATCTGGCCGTAATCGTATACGGCGGCAAGGCCGTCATAGATTTCGCTGCTCGGGAAGATAAAACCGTACTCCTTGCAATGTGCAACCAGTACCTTGAAAAGTTCGTCTTGTGTCATAAGACTGCAAAGATAGATAATTCCTTTTAATCATAAAACCTCCTCGAGCAGCGGGCGCACGAATGCGCGCGATTCCACCTGAGGATGGGGAATAGTCAGTTTAGGGGTGTCCAGAACAATCGAGCCGCCGGGGGCAGCCGATGCGGACCTGACGGGGCAGTACAGGAGGATGTCGATGTCTATCACCCTGTCGTGATAGATGCGGGTGCCATCGGGCCGGAACTCCATATTCTCGCGGCGGCCCATGTCGTGCTCTATGGCCTTGCAGACCTTCAGGATTGTGTGGGGGCGGCGCCTCGTGCGATAGCGGGCGACACAGTTCAGAAAGGCCGGGCCGTCAAAGCCAACAGCCTCTGTTTCAGCGATTTGTGAAACAGCTTCGGGTTTTCCGAACTGCCATTCCAGAGCGCGCATCGCCGCCGCAAGGTTGGCCCTGCGGTCTCCGAGGTTTGTTCCGAGCAGAAGATAAACGGACGGCATTACATTTCGGGGTCGAAGCCCAGGGCAACCCGGGCCTCGTCGCTGAGCATGCTCTGGTCCCACGCGGGCTCGAAAACGAGGTCGATGCTGCAGGATTTGATTCCGGGCGTCATTTCCACGCTCCTTCGGACCTCCGCGAGCACCTCGTCGGCCATGGGGCAGTTGGGGGCGGTGAAGGTCATTTTGATATAGACCTCGTGGTCTTTGTTTATGTTGAGCTCATAGATGAGGCCGAGGTCGTAGACATTCACGGGAATCTCGGGGTCGTACACCTGCTTGATGGCCAGCACCACAGCCTCGTAAAGAGGCGCCAGCTCTTTTACATCTTCGGGAGTAATCACTTGATTTTCAGGCATATCTTTCCGCCTCCGCACGGATGGTGGCAATCATGGAAGCAAGGCCGTTGGCCCTTGTGGGGGAGAGATTCTCCTTGAGCCCTATCTGCTCCACGAAGGAGAAGTCGTCCGCGGCGATTTCCGCCGGCGTGCGGCCGGAATAAACGTTTATCAGCAGGGAGATTATGCCCTTCGTGATGATGGCGTCGGAGTCGGCCCTGAACACCAGGATGCCGTCTTCGAAAGAAGTGTCCAGCCACACGCGGGACTGGCAGCCCTTGATGAGGCGGTCTTCGGTCTTGAGCTCTTCCGGGAGCGGGTCCAACTTTTTGCCAAGATCGATGAGATACTCGTATTTGTCGAGCCACTCGTCGAACATGGCGAAATCCTGCACCACGGAAGCCTTTGCATCGTTTAAATCCATAACTGTCAATCTTTCAACATTTTGACGGCCCTTTTCAGGCTTTCCACAAAATATTCCGCCTCCTCCAGGGTGTTGTAGGGAGCGAAGGACGCCCTCAGCATGCCGGTCACGCCGAACCGGTCCATCAGGGGCTCGGCGCACATCTGCCCGGAGCGCACGGCTATTCCCATCTTATCCAAAATCAGGGCCAGATCCTCATGGTGCGCGCCCTCGATTGTGAAGGAGAACAGCGGAATTCTGGCGGAAACGTCCGTTGGCGTTCCGTAGAGCCGGAGCCCGCCGATTCGCGACAGCGCCTCCGGCATGAAAGCCATAATCCTTTCTGTTTCAGGTAGATGCGCGCTGTTTTGGGCAAATGCGAACGCGGGCTTGAGGGTGGGAATCCCGGCCATGTTCTGCGTGCCCGCCTCGAACTTGTGCGGCACCGGCGCGAAGGTGCTGCCCGACCACTTCACGGTGTTTATCATTTCACCTCCGCCCATGTACGGCGGAAGCTGTTCTAGCAGATCCCTGCGGCCCCACAGCACGCCGGTTCCGGGCGCG
This sequence comes from uncultured Bacteroidales bacterium, assembly GCA_946185745.1. Classification (GTDB taxonomy): domain Bacteria; phylum Bacteroidota; class Bacteroidia; order Bacteroidales; family UBA932; genus Cryptobacteroides. The sequence continues at coordinate 78,139 of CAMHKQ010000002.1, read as the reverse complement.
GCGTAAAGCTTGTGGCCTGAAAATGCGTAAAAATCGGCCCCCAGCGCACCGACGGAAGTTTTGCAATGAACCACACCCTGCGCGCCGTCCACGACCAGCAGACAGCCTTTTTCGTGGCAATGGGCGGCAATTTCGCTCACGGGGTTCTCTATGCCAAGCACGTTCGACACCTGGGCGATGCAGCAAACCCTGGTTCTGGGTCCGAGCAGACTGGGGAGTTCTTTGATGCGGAGCTCGCCCCTGTCGTTTACAGGCAAAACCTTGATTGTCAAGCCTTTGCGCTGCGCGAGAAACTGCCATGGAAGAATATTCGAATGGTGTTCAGCCTCGCCTATGATGATTTCGTCCCCCTCTTTCAGGAAGCCTTTCATCTCCCCGAGGCAGAAAGCCACGAGGTTAAGGCCCTGGGTGGCGCCGCTCGTAAACACTATTTCCTCCGCGCTGCCGGCGCCGATGAAGTCCGCCGCGGCCTGCCTGGAACTCTCGAATTCCTCGGTGGCCCGGTTGGCTATGGCATGTACGGCGCGATGGAGGTTCGCACTGAGCGCGGAAGACATTTCATCCCACTTGCGGATGACGCTCAGGGGGCGCAGGCTGGTAGCCGCATTGTCCAGATACACAAGCGGTTTGCCGTACACTTTTTCGTTCAGCTGGGGAAACTGCGAACGTATTTCTGCGACCGTCATCATAGGAGTGCAAATTTAGCATTTATTTCGCTATTTTTGCAGTATCATGACAGACTATGTACGCGGAAAGGTAACGGAACTCACTCCCACCAGGGTGGTGGTTGAGACCGGAGGCATCGGATATGCCATGGAAATCTCCCTGCAGACCTACAGCGCCCTGGAGCATAAGGACGAAGCAACCGTATATGTTCACAGCCAGGTTAATCCGCGCGACGGTTCGCAGGTGGATTATGGTTTTGCCGGAAAAGACGAAAGGGCTCTGTTTCAATTAATTACGGGAGTATCCGGAATGGGTGCTGCTTCTGCCCGCCTGGTTCTTTCCTCAATGAGCGGGGACGAATTCAGGAAGGCCGTCCTTTCCGAAGACACCGGGAGGATAAATGCCATAAAGGGCATAGGTCCGAAGACGGCGCAGCGGCTCATTCTCGAACTAAAGGACAAGATTGCCAAAGGTGACGACGTCCCCTCGGGAGAAATCTTTAAAGTGGTTGACAATCAGGCGGTTGAAGAGGCAACTCAAGCCCTCGTCATGCTCGGATTCGCCAAGTCGGCTATAACGAAAGCCATACGGAAATTCACCGCCGAACATCCCGACGCAAAAGTCGAACAAATCATCAAGGCAGCTCTTCAGCTGCTCTGATTCTGTTCTTCTATATCAGCGTCCGAAATAGACGAGAAGCACTGAAATATCGGCTGGGGAAACACCGGAAATCCTCGAGGCTTGCGCAAGCGTAACAGGCTGATATTTAGCGAGTTTTTGCCGACACTCAATAGTAAGGCCGCTCACTTTGTCAAAGTCGAAGCCTTCCGGAATTTTCAGGTCTTCAAGCCTTTTGATTTTGTCCGCAAGTTTCTGTTCGCGCTCGATATAGCCCTTATACTTCAAGGATATCTCTACCGATTCCACAACTTTCGCATCCTCCCTATTTGTTCCACGTGGAACAATATTCAACAAATCCTGCAGATGAATCTCGGGACGAAGCACAAGTTCCGAAACACTTTTGCTTTCAGAAAGGGGTGTTGAACCAAGAGAGGTAAACAGGGAATCAACTTGTCCGGGAGAGAGTTTCTTTTGTTCACAATAACGAAGAAGTCGCTCAGAATCAGCATATTTCTTCTCAGTAAGAGACATCCTCTCTTCGCTTGCTAAACCGAGTTTATATCCCTTTTCAGTAAGCCGGAAATCAGCATTATCCTGTCGAAGAAGAATCCGATATTCTGCACGAGAAGTGAACATTCGATAAGGCTCATCAACGCCTTTTGTAAGCAGGTCGTCGATCAGAACTCCAATGTACGAATCGGAGCGTTTAAGCACAAAAGGCTCGGCTTCGCGAAGTTTAAGATGAGCGTTTATACCTGCTATGAGCCCCTGTGCAGCAGCCTCTTCATAACCGGTCGTTCCATTCACCTGACCGGCCAGGTACAAATTATCAATCAGCTTGGATTCCAACGAGTTACGTAGCTGCGAAGGATCAAAGAAATCGTATTCGACAGCATACGCCGGTTTGAAAATCCTGACATTTTCAAGACCTTTGATCTTATGCAGAGCCTCTGTCTGAATGTCCAGCGGAAGAGATGAAGAGAAGCCCTGAAGATAGTATTCAGTAGTGTCCTTTCCTTCCGGTTCAAGGAAAAGCTGATGCGCCGGATTGTCGGGGAAGACGCGGAGTTTGTCCTCGATGCTCGGACAGTAGCGCGGGCCGATTCCCTGGATCATTCCGGTGAACATGGGGGAATCTTCAAATCCCTTCCGCAGGACTTCATGAACCTCTTCATTAGTGTGAAGAATATAACAATCCATCTGGGGCGTTCCGTCCTGAACCGCAGAAGGCCTGGGAAGAAAACTGAAACGTTCAGGATTAACGTCTCCTTTCTGAACCGTCAAAGAAGAAACGTCAACGGAAGAAATGTCTATCCTCGGAGGTGTTCCGGTTTTCATCCTTCCGGTCCGGATACCGCGCTCCGCGAGCTGTGCAGTCAAACCCAAAGACGGAGCTTCGCCAATCCTCCCTCCGTCGAACGAGTGGCGGCCTATGAAAAGTTTGCCCCCGAGAAAGGTTCCGGCCGTCAAAATGACCGCTTGAGAATTAAAAATTGCCCCGGTATTGGTACGGACGCCGGTGATTTTTGAATTCTCAAACAGAAATTCCGTCACAATATCCGCGTAAATATCTATCTTACAATGAGTTTCGAGAATTCGGCGCCATGTCTGGGAATATCTGATTTTATCGCACTGAGCACGGGGGCTCCACATGGCCGGACCCTTGGAGCGGTTGAGCATACGGAACTGCAGGGTGGTTGCATCCGTGACAAGACCCATCATCCCTCCGAGAGCATCTATCTCCCTGACTATCTGGCCTTTAGCTATTCCTCCAACTGCAGGGTTGCAACTCATCTGGGCGAACCCCTGAAGATTCATGGAGATAATCAGGACCGAAGAACCCATGGTTGCGGCAGCCGCAGCGGCCTCGCATCCGGCATGTCCGCCTCCGACGACTATTATGTCGTAAGATCCAAGCATAAGTTCCTATTATTCTCCGGTAACCGAATGCCGGCAGGAAAGATAATAATCTTCTTTCGCCCGCATCGTCTTCTGTTCTTCGGGAGTGTGATCGTCATAGCCGATGAGATGGAGCAGGCCGTGGACCATCACCCTGCGGAGTTCCGTAACGAAAGAATCATTGTAGAATCCGGCGTTCTCACGGACGGAATCGACGCTGATGAAAAGGTCTCCGGACAGGGAGTCGCCCTCGCAGTAGTCGAAGGTGATGATATCGGTAAAGTAATCATGTTGAAGATATTTCATGTTGATATCCAGGAGATAGTTGTCGGAACAGAAGATAATGTTGACATCTCCTATCTTCTTCATTTCGGCACCGGCAACGAATCGGAGCCAGCGGTTATTGGCGGCCTTTCCCTTGTAGGCGAACTTGATATCTTCGGTGAAATACTTTATCATGGCGGCAAATTTACATCTATTCCGGAATTAAAGCAACCCCGGAAATGACGGCAGAGACAGAAAAAATTGGAAATACAAATAAATATTTCTACCTTTGAAGTTGCATAAAAGACATATTTGTGTCTTTTGCGCCAAGGAACAGAATTTGTAAGAAACCAATAAAACAGCTGTTAACTTATTATGGAAGTCAAAAAATCACCAAAGGCCAGTCTTGAGAACAAGAGACTGCTCTTCACAGAGATCGGCCTCGTAATCGCCCTCGCAGTGGTTCTTGGTGCCTTCAACTGGAGCACCAAGAACAAGGCGGAGTCCTTCATGGAAGACACTGCTCAGGAGATTATCGAGGACGAAATGGTTCCTATCACCCAGGAGACTCCTCCTCCCCCTCCGGAAACTCCGCAGATTCCCGTCCTGTCCGACCAGATCGACATCGTCGACGATGAGATCCAGGTAGACGACAATATCCTCAACCTCGAGGATGACGCCAACCTCGGCGTGGAAATCATGGACTATGTAGAGGAGGTCCAGGAAGAAGTCGTGGAAGAAGAGGCTATCCCGTTCCAGTTGGTAGAGCAGAAGCCTACCTTCCAGGGAGGCGACGCCAACAATTTCCGCACATGGGTGAACAGTAAGCTGGAGTATCCCGAAATCGCCAAGGAAAACGGCATTCAGGGTCGTGTTATGCTTCAGTTCACTGTGGGTGCCGACGGAAAGGTATCCAACGTCAAGGTTCTCCGCGGCGTAGACCCCACTCTGGACAAAGAGGCCGTACGCGTGGTTTCCATGTCTCCCAAGTGGGAGCCCGGAAGGCAGAGGGACAGGGCCGTCAAGGTTACCTACACCTTCCCCGTTATTTTCCAGCTCCGCTAAAACAATCTTTATTTAAAAGGAAGCTGACTAAAAATCACCGTTTTAGTCAGCTTCTTTTGTTAATTAATGGAAGAAAACCAAATCAACGAAAAGGCTGTCTTCGTAGGCATCATCAAGCAGAACGACGATGAAACGAAGATCAGGGAATACCTTGACGAACTGAAGTTTCTGGCCGAAACGGCCGGAATCATCGGGGACAAGACCTTTATACAAAAGGTGGACAGGCCGGACGGGGCCACCTATATCCGAAGCGGAAAAGTGGAGGAAATAGGAGCATACTGCGAAGAAAACGAAATCCGGTACTGCATATTCGACGATGAACTCACCGGAATGCAGCAGCGCAATATCGAGCGCCTGATGCAACACTGCATAGTCATAGACCGCACAAGCCTGATACTCGAGATTTTCGCGCAGAGGGCGAAGAGTTCCTACGCCAAAATGCAGGTTGAGTTGGCAAAATACAACTACATGCTCCCCAGGCTTGCAGGTATGTGGACCCACCTCGAGAGGCAGAGGGGCGGTCGCGGAACCCGAGGCGGTATGGGTGAGACCCAGATAGAGGCCGACCGTCGAATAGTCAAGCAAAGGATCAACCGGCTTAAAGAACAGCTTAGCAAAGTGGACCGGCAGATGAGCACGCAGCGGAGCCATCGCGGCCAGCTCGTGCGCCTGGCCCTGGTCGGATATACCAACGCCGGAAAGAGCACCCTCATGAACCAGCTCGCAAAAAGCGAAGTCTTCGCCGAGAACAAACTTTTCGCAACGCTCGACACGACGGTAAGAAAGGTAGTCATCGAAAACGTCCCGTTCCTCCTGAGCGATACCGTCGGTTTCATCCGCAAACTTCCCACCCAACTGATAGAGGCTTTCAAGAGCACGCTCGACGAAGTGAGGGAGGCGGACATCCTCGTTCATGTGGTCGACATCTCTCATCCCGGGTTCGAAGAACAGATGGAAGTGGTGGAGAATACGCTCCGCGAAATCGGCGCCGCAAACAAGCCGGTTTATGTCGTCTTCAACAAGGTGGACGCCTACACCTATAAAGAGTATGACGAGTTTTCACTCGAGCCTCCGACCAAGGAAAACCGCACCCTCGAAGACCTCAAGAAAAGCTGGATAGCGCAGGAAAAAAGCCCCTGTATTTTCATCTCCGCACTCACCAAGGAAGGCCTTCCTAAACTCCGGAACGACATCTATAAAATGGTGGCGGAAATACACGCAGGAAGATACCCGTTCAACAACTTCCTTTGGTAGGGAGAAAAAGGGGTCTGAAATGTTTCAGACCCCTTTTTCTATCTACTTTCAAAGGCTCCGTCAATTAGAGAAGTGCGCCTTCAAAAATTCCCTATTCAGACGGGCTATGTGCTCTACCGAAACACCCTTCGGGCACTCCAGTTCGCAGGCCCTTGTATTGGTGCAGTTGCCGAACCCGAGTTCGTCCATTTTGGCCACCATGTTCTCGGCCCTTCTCTTGGCCTCGACCTTACCCTGGGGAAGCAGGGCGAGCGAGCTGACACGGGCTGCGACGAACAGCATGGCCGAACCGTTACGGCAAGATGCCACGCATGCTCCGCAGCCGATGCACGAAGCGGCATCCATGCTCTTTTCGGCAGCGTCGTGACTGATCAGAATATTGTTGGCATCCTGCGCCGAACCTGTGCGGACGGAGATGAAACCGCCGGCCTGAAGTATCTTGTCGAAAGCGGTGCGGTCTACCACAAGGTCTTTGATAACCGGGAATGCGCGGCTGCGGAAAGGCTCTACCGTAATGGTGGCGCCATCCTTGAAATGCCTCATGAACAGCTGGCAGGTGGTAATATGGTCGTCGGGACCATGGGCGCGGCCGTCGATATAGAGGGAACAGGCACCGCAGATACCTTCGCGGCAGTCGTGGTCGAAAGCTACCGGACCGCTGCTCTGGCAGCCCTTCTCCACGGCAACGGGATCGGCCCCTTCGCGGATAAGCTGTTCATTCAGGATATCGAGCATCTCCAGGAATGAGGCGTCGGACTCAATTCCGCTAATATGATAAGTCTCGAAATGACCCTTGGCCTTGGCGTTCTTCTGACGCCATATCTTGAGGTTGAATTCCATAATCTCTAGTCTTTATAGTTACGGGTTGCGACCTTGATGAACTCATACTTGAGGGGTTCCTTGTGGAGTTCGGGTTCTTTTCCTTCACCCTTGTACTCCCAGGCGGAGACATACATGTAGTTTTCGTCATCACGCTTGGCCTCGCCTTCCTCTGTCTGGCTTTCCAGGCGGAAATGACCGCCGCAGGATTCGTTGCGGTTGAGGGCATCCTTCGCCATGAGTTCACCTATGTCGAAGAAGTCTTCCAGCCTCAGGGCTTTCTCGAGTTCCTGGTTGAACTCGAACTGGGTACCGGGCACGCAGACGTCCTTGTAAAACTCTTCGCGGAGAGCCTTGATTTCCTCGATGGCCTTCTTGAGGCCTTCTGCGGTGCGGGCCATTCCAACATATTCCCACATGATGTTGCCCAACTTCTTGTGCATAACATCAACCGGAGTCTTACCCTTGATGGCGAAGAGCCTGTCGATGCGGGCCTGCACGGCCTTTTCGGCCTCGTCGAACTCAGCGGCGCCGACATCGGTCTTGGGTTCTGAGAATTTCTTGGAAAGATAGTCACCGATAGTCACCGGAACGATGAAATAGCCGTCCGCCAGACCCTGCATAAGGGCCGATGCACCCAGACGGTTTCCTCCGTGGTCGGAGAAATTGGCCTCGCCTATGGCATAAAGCCCGGGAACGGTGGTCTGAAGGTCATAGTCCACCCAGATACCTCCCATCGTATAGTGGATGGCGGGATAGATCATCATAGGCTCCTTCCAGGGATCGGAAGCGGTAATCTTCTCGTACATCTCGAAAAGGTTGCCGTAGCGTTCCGCAACTCTCTGATGGCCAAGCCTTTTGATAGCCTCGGAGAAATCCAGGAACACAGCCTTTCCTGTCTCATTCACGCCGAAACCGGCATCGCACCTTTCCTTCGCGGCACGGGATGCCACGTCGCGGGGAACCAGGTTTCCGAAGGCCGGGTAGCGGCGCTCGAGGTAATAATCCCTGTCCTCTTCGGGAATCTGCGAAGGCTTGATGGTATGGTTGCGGAGTTTTTCAACATCCTCCTTCTTTTTGGGAACCCAGATGCGGCCGTCGTTGCGCAGACTCTCGCTCATGAGAGTGAGCTTGCACTGCTGCTCGCCGTGGACGGGAATGCAGGTGGGATGGATCTGCGCGAAACAGGGATTCGCAAAGAAAGCACCCTTGCGATAGCACTGCATCGCGGCGGAACCGTTGGAATTCATGGCATTGGTACTCAGGAAATAAGCATTTCCATAACCGCCGGTGGCGATTATCACGGCGTGGGCGCCGAACCTTTCAAGCTGGCCGGTGACCAGGTTGCGGGTGATTATACCCTTTGCCTGACCGTTGATCACCACCAGATCCAGCATCTCATGACGCGGATAACTCTTTACCGTTCCTGCGGCAACCTGGCGGTTCAGGGCGGCATATGCCCCCAGAAGAAGCTGCTGTCCGGTTTGGCCGCGGGCGTAGAAAGTGCGGCTCACCTGCACTCCGCCAAAAGAACGGTTGGCCAGATATCCGCCATATTCGCGGGCAAACGGGATTCCCTGGGCCACGCACTGGTCTATGATGGCATTGCTGACCTCTGCAAGGCGGTACACATTGGCCTCGCGGGCGCGGTAGTCACCACCCTTGATGGTGTCATAGAAAAGCCTGTAAACGGAATCGTTGTCATTCTGGTAATTCTTGGCGGCATTTATACCTCCCTGTGCGGCAATGGAGTGCGCGCGCCTGGGAGAGTCGCTGATACAGAACACTTTGACATTGTAGCCGAGTTCACCCAGAGAAGCGGCTGCAGATGCGCCGCCAAGACCGGTTCCCACTACAATAATCTCGAGCTTTCTCTTGTTGTTGGGGCTTACCAGATGAATTTCTGACTTGCGCCTGGTCCATTTTTGCTCCAGCGGACCGTCAGGAATCTTTGAGATGAGTTTGGAATCTGCCATATTATGTTTAGTATTATCAACTTGCAATTTACCTATTATTTCCGACAAAGCCAAAAGTTAGAAAAGAGTTTCTTCCTTTTCCCCTTTTACTATACCCATATGCTGGTAGGCCTTGTCGGTAGCTATTCTTCCCCGCTGGGTACGCAGGATATACCCCTCCTTTATAAGGAAAGGCTCGTACACCTCCTCGAAAGTCCCCTGATCCTCACCTATTGCAGTGGCGATGGTATTAGCCCCCACCGGGCCTCCCTTGAACTTATTTATGATAGTATCCAGGATGCGGTTGTCTATGGCATCGAGCCCCCTTACATCTATATGGAGCTTGTCCAGGGCGTATTTGGTTATTTTGAGGTCTATTTTTCCATTCCCCATAACCTGGGCGAAGTCCCTCACGCGGCGGAGCAGCGCATTGGAGATTCGGGGAGTTCCGCGCGAACGCAGGGCTATCTCCCTGGCCGCATCGTCAGAAATTTCAATATTCAGGATGCCGGCGCTCCTCTTCACTATGTTCAGCAGATCGGAAGCGTCGTAGTACTCCAGGGCGCAGTCTATCCCGAAACGGGCCCTGAGCGGAGCCGTGAGCAGACCCTTACGCGTCGTGGCCCCCACCAGGGTAAAAGGAGAAAGGTTAATTCGCACCGACCTTGCGCCCGGCCCCTTGTCTATCATAATGTCGATGACATAATCTTCCATGGCCGAATAGAGATATTCCTCCACTTCGGGGGAAAGACGGTGGATTTCGTCGATGAAGAGGACATCCCCCTCCTCGAGCGAGGTGAGAAGACCGGCGAGATCACCCGGCTTGTCCAGCACGGGACCGGAGGTAATCTTCATATTCACCCCCATTTCGTTCGCGATGATATGGGCCAGGGTGGTCTTTCCCAGACCCGGAGGGCCGTGAAAAAGGGTGTGGTCCAGACTCTCTCCGCGGAGACGGGCGGCCTGGATGTAGACGCGCAGATTTTCCACGATTTCTCTCTGGCCGGTGAAATCCCCGAGTTCCTGCGGGCGGATTATTCCGTCCAATTCCTTATCTTTGCTGTCGGCTGTATCGCGTGGGTTGAAGTCCGTCATAAGAGGGCAGTAAATATAACAAATACAAATATAGTTCTTTTATTTTTAATATGATGATTATGTTATGGTTGTCAATTTGTTGATATCTTATTTTAAACCATTCATAATCAATAATATAATAGTTTAATAAAGTGTTGATTAAACAGTTTGGGACAGTTTGAAAACAGGTTGAAGATTTATCCTTCATTTTTTCAATGCGGTTATAAACAGAGTTATCAACAGTTTATAAACTGATTAAACAAGGCAGATGTTGATATCTTCAAAAACATGCGCTGCCCTTAAAGACAGGATATCCCGCGAAAGCGAAATATTCTGTGAAGGCCTGTATCTGAGCGCGAGGTGGTTCGTGGTGAGCCAGGTAGTGAGCAAAGGCCTCAACTTCATAGTCCTTCCAGACCGCGAAAGCGCCGAATACTGCGCCGCCGACCTTTACAATCTGGTGGAAGGAGACAGGGTTTTCTTCCTGCCTAATTCAGGAAAGGGGATTGAAAGAAGCAACTACAAGAGCACCCTCGGAGTCCAGCGCACAGCCGCCCTCCAGAAGATGATGGAAAACAGGGGGGATCTCCTGTTCATAGTGACCTATCCCGACGCCATCGAAGAACTCATCCCATCCTCGCGGCAGATGAAGGGAGCGGTGCTCACCATCTCCAAAGGGCAGGAAATAAAGTTCGACACCATCATTGGCGCGCTGGGAAAGGAAGGCTTCGAAAGGGTGGATTTCGTAAGCGCGCCGGGGCAGTTCGCGGTCCGCGGATCCCTTATCGACATCTTCTCCTACGCCAACAACGAACCTTACAGGGTATCCTTCTGGGGAGATGAAGTGGAGGAAATAAAGATATTCGACCCCAATACCCAGATGTCCAGGGAGGAAGTGGAAAAGGTGGGAGTGGTGTCGAATCTGCTGGCGGAAGACAATGAAAACGGCAGGAGCATAACGGAAATCCTTCCGGCTAAAACCCTTGTCTGGCTCGACTCCTCCGACGTCTATAAAGACAGGGGCTTCTTCGCAGCCCTCATGCCCTTCAAAAGGGTATATACCGATGTTCCCCTGGAAGACCGCGACAAACCGACGGTGGCCTTCAATATCTCCCCGCAGCCTTCCTTCAACAAGAACTTCGACCTCCTTTCCGGCGACATCCGCACCCGTATCGAAAACAACTACAGGGTGTATATCTTCGGCGAGAAGGAAAGCCAGCTCGAAAGGGTGAAGAGCATCCTCTCCATGGACGGCGGCGTGCTGCCCGAATTCGTCAAGGGGAAGAACATCCACGCCGGCTTCATCGATGCGGAAGACAAGATTTGCTGCTACACCGACCACGAGATATTCGACCGTTTCCACAGGGTGCGCATGCGCCGCAGCGTGGAAAAGACGGAGCAGCTGACTCTCAATGACTTGAATGCCTTCAATATAGGCGATTATGTGGTTCATATCGACCACGGCGTGGGGGTGTTCGGCGGTCTGGTGAAGATGTACGACGACAAGGGCCGCGCCAAAGAAGTGGTGAAAATCCTCTACCGCGACGGCGACGTGGTGTTCGTGAACGTCCATGCCATCAATAAAATATCGCGCTTCCGCTCCGCCGGAGGCGAGCCGCCGAAAATCAACAAACTCGGAGGCAAGACCTGGTCGAACCTTAAGAGCAGCGCCAAGAGCAAGGTAAAGGACATCGCCAAAGACCTCATCAGGCTGTATGCAAAACGCAAGGCCACGAAGGGCTTCGCCTTCTCCGGAGACACCTACATGCAGGAGGAACTCGAATCTTCGTTCATGTACGAGGACACTCCCGACCAGGAAACCGCCACCCGTGCGGTAAAGCGCGACATGGAGGAGAACTTCCCCATGGACCGCCTGATTTGCGGCGACGTGGGCTTCGGAAAGACGGAAATCGCCATCAGGGCGGCCTTCAAGGCCGTCAGCGACAGCAAGCAGGTCGCAGTGCTGGTTCCCACCACCATCCTGGCTCTCCAGCATTATAACACCTTTGTAGACAGGCTGAAAGGCTTCCCCTGCAGCATAGAATTCGTCAGCCGCCTCAAGACGGCAAAGGAAATCTCCGCAATCAGGGAAAGGCTGGAATCGGGGCAGACCGACATCATCATAGGCACTCACAAACTGCTCAACCCCTCCTTCAAATTCAAGGACCTGGGGCTGCTGGTGATAGATGAAGAGCAGAAGTTCGGCGTCGCCGCCAAGGAGAAACTCCGCCAGCTGAGGGCCAACGTGGATACCCTCACCCTCACCGCCACCCCCATACCCAGGACCTTGCAGTTCAGCCTGCTGGGAGCGCGCGACCTGTCCATTATCCAGACTCCCCCGCCGAACCGCATCCCCATCCAGACCGAAATCATCCTGTTCAGCGAAGACGAGATACGCAGCATCATCAACTACGAACTCAACCGCCAGGGGCAGGTCTTCTTCCTGCACAACAAGGTGGAAGAACTCCCCGCGATAGAAGAAATCCTTCACCGCGTGGTGCCGGACATGCGCATCTGCGTCGCCCACGGCCAGATGAAGGCGGAAGAGCTGGAAAACAAGATACTCGGGTTCATCAGGGGCGATTCCGACCTGCTCCTGTGCACCACAATTATCGAGAACGGCCTGGACATCCCCAACGCCAACACCATCATCATCAACCAGGCGCAGAACATAGGCCTGAGCGACCTGCACCAGCTTCGCGGCAGGGTGGGCAGGAGCAACCGCAAGGCCTTCTGCTACCTGATAGTCCCGCCGCTGGTGAGCATCACCGACGACGCCCGCCGGAGGCTGCGCGCAATAGAGGAATTCAGCGATCTCGGAAGCGGATTCAACATCGCCATGCAGGACCTCGACATCCGCGGCGCGGGCAATCTGCTGGGCGCGGAACAGAGCGGCTTTATCACCGAAATGGGGTATGAAACCTACCAGAAGATACTGGAGGAGGCCATGGAAGAACTGGGAGTGGAGACGGGATCGACCGTAACCCGGGGCTCGAAAGGCGCCTATGTGGATGAATGCTCCATCGAAACCGACCAGGTGGCGCTCATCCCCGACGACTACATAAACGTCCAGGCCGAAAAGATACGCATCTACAAGCAACTCGACTCCAGCACTTCGGAGAAGGAACTGGAACATTACGCTTCCATCATCGCGGACCGCTTCGGCCCCGTGCCCGAAGAGCTTGCCAACCTGTTCGACGTGGTGAGGATACGCAACCTGGGCTCGTCCCTCGGCTTCGAGAAGATAATCTTCCGGAACGGGATGCTCATCTGTTTCTTCGTGTCCGACCCGAGGTCGTCCTATTACTCTTCCAGTGTGTTCGCGGGCATCATGAAGAAAGTGTCCCCGCCGTTCGCGCTCAAGCAGACGGACAACCGCCTCAAGCTTGTCGCCCACGGCATTGAAAGCCTGCGGGAATCTTACGCCCTTCTGAGTAAACTGAAATGAAACTGCTGTACGCCATTACGGGAACCGCCGCCCTTGCGGGCACCCTGCTTCCCACCTCCTGCAAACGGAACCAGGTGCGCCGCGCCGCGGACGGAAAGAGGTTCAACATAGTCTACATAATGTGCGACGACCACTCGTACCAGACGGTGAGCGCGTACGACGGCCGCTACATGGAGACGCCAAATATCGACCGCCTTGCCTCCGAGGGCTGCCGCTTCACCAACAGCTTCGTGGCCAACTCGCTGAGCGGCCCTTCGAGGGCCTGTCTGCTCACCGGAAAGCACAGCCACAAGAACGGGTTCACCAACAACGAACACGGAATCTTCGACGGCAGCCAGCAGACCATCCCGAAACTCCTCCAGGAGGGTGGATACGAAACCGCCATGATAGGAAAATGGCACCTGGTCAGCGAGCCCACCGGTTTCGACTGGTGGGACATCCTCATCGGCCAGGGAACCTACTACAACCCCACTTTCGTGCAGAACGGAGACACCCTGGTGCGCTACGGCTACAGCACCGACATCACCACCGACCTGGCCCTGGATTGGCTGGAAAGCGGCCGCGACTCTTCCAAGCCATTCTGCCTTTATCTGCACTACAAGGCCCCTCACCGCACCTGGATGCCGGATGTGCAGGACCTTGACCTCTTCTCCGACACGACTTTCCCCATGCCGGAGACTTTCTATGACGACTATTCCGGAAGGGAGGCGGCGGGGCTTCAGGAAATGAGCATAATCAAGGACATGAACCTTGTCTATGACCTCAAGATGGCCGATCCCGAAAGGCAAATCCACACCCCTGAGAATCCGGAACTCGAAAGCTGGGGCTACGAGATGTATCTTCCGGTCGGTTCGGACAGCGTTCCGGGGCACATGAACCGGGCCCAGCAGGCGGCATGGGACGCTCATTACGGTCCGATAATCAAGGATTTCAAGAAGGCCGGGCTGAGCGGAAAGGCCCTTGCGGAGTGGAAATACCAGCAGTACATGCGCGACTACTGCAGGGTAATCCATTCCGTAGACCGCAACGTCGGAAGGGTGTACGATTACCTCCGCGACCGCGGTCTGCTGCGCAACACCCTTGTCATCTACACTTCCGACCAGGGTTTCTTCATGGGAGAGCACGGCTATTTCGACAAGCGTTTCATGTATGAGGAGAGTTTCCGCACCCCGCTGGTGGTCCGGCCGCCCGACGATCTTCCCCATCGCACAGGCGACATTGCCGGGTTCGTGCAGAACATCGACCACGGTCCCTCCTTCCTCGACCTGGCGGGCCTCCCCGTTCCAGATGACATCCAGGGAGAAAGCTATCTCCCGCTGCTGGAAGGGACGGCGCCGGAAAACTGGCGGAAATCGCTCTACTACCACTACTACGAATACCCCGCAGAGCACAGCGTGCGCAGGCATTACGGGGTGCGCACCGCCCGCTATTCGCTCATGCATTTCTACAACGACATCGACGAATGGGAACTTTTCGACCTTGAAGCCGACCCTCTCCAGATGAAGAACATCTACGGGCAGCCGGGGACCGAAGCGGTCACGGACAGTCTGAAAAAGGAGCTGGCGCGTCTCCAGCGGTTCTATGACGACCCCGTTTCCCAATAAAAGGGGCAGTTTGGTTTACCGAAATAAATCGTTAAATTTGCAGGCTGTATATAAGGTACACTATGGCAAACCTGGTAATAGAAATAGGCAACACCGCGCTCAAGGCGGCATGGGCCGAGGGGGTCACCCTCGGCAAGACCTTCCGTTACCAAGGCGAGAAGACAATGGACTTCATCCTCAGCATCACCGGAAAGGAAAGGCCCGACGTAATGGCGGTGGTTTCGGCCAGGCCCCTGAGCCAGGCCGAGGAGGAATCCCTCAGGGCGCAGTGCAACCATCTCATGGTGCTGGACGGCGAGCACCTGGAGTATCTCCAGCGCTACGGCATCCCAGAGCATCTGAGCTACGACAGGGCCGCTTCCATCATGGCGGTGCGATACCTGTTCAAAGGAAAGCCATGCACCATCTTCGATTTCGGCACCACCCTCACCATCGACCTGGTTGATGCCGACGGCCAGTACCGCGGGGGCAACATCTCCCCGGGCTGCCGCACCCGTTTCAAGGCGCTGAACCGCTACGCAAAGGCTCTGCCGCTGGTGAACACCCCCCAGAAATTCCCGCAGGAAGGCAACTCCCTCCAGAGCTCCATAGAGTCCGGAGTCATTTCGGGCATAATGTTTGAAATCGAAGGCTATATCCGTCAGCTTCCGGGCAACGTGATAGTTTTCACCGGGGGCGACGCAATATATTTCGCCAAGCGCATGAAGTACTCGCTGTTCGTAATGGGCAACCTGGTGCTTATGGGCATGGCCATCATGACGAACGATTATGTTGAGAAAAACATATAGCATACTCGCAGCGGCGCTCCTTGCGGCGTTTTCCCTTCCCGCCTCCGCCCAGAACGGCGAATACTCCTCGTATTCCCCCTACTCCATCTTTGCTGTAGGCAACCTTACGCAGGCGTATTCGGCATACAACTACAGCATGGGCGGCGTCGGCGTGGCGTCCCGCAACCACCGCTATCTCAACACCGTCAATCCGGCCGCCGTCGCAGTCCGCGACTCCCTGGCCCTCATGATAGATTTCTCCATCTTCAACACCAATACGATTTACCGGCAGACCTACGGCGGCAACACCTACAAATCGGCCAACAACAACACCAACATCGGCGGTTTTGCCGTTTCCTTCCCCATATGGAACAAACTCGCCATGGTGATAGGTCTCCGTCCTTACAGCAGCACCGGCTACAGGTTCACTGCCAAGGAAACCGATCCGAAGGTGATAGCCGCCAGCGGCAACATCAAATATTCCGCAACCGGTCAGGGCAGCCTCTACAATGCTTTCGGCGGCCTGTCGATGGCTTTCGGCAAGCGTTTTTCCATAGGTGCCGAGGCCGAATACATCTTCGGAAAGATAGAGAAAAACTACGCCCAGGACTTCCTCTCGTCAGGCTACAACGAAGTCCGGGACGATTACACCCTTACCTTGAACGCCTTCACCGGCAAGTTCGGCATGCAGTACGAACAGCCCATAGGCAAGGACTTCTCCCTCACCATCGGCGCCACCTACCAGCTTGCGGCAAGGGTCGGCGGCTTCAACGACTACAGCCACTATTCCGCCGGTTCCGTGCAGAACATCATCATCGACTCCTACGCAGACACGCTGAGGAAAATCTCCCCCGCGGTCTATCTGGCAGGCGAGCTCGGAGTGGGCATCGGCTTCGACGTCAGGGGCAAGTTCAAGGGCGAATTCAACTACCTGCGTTCCGACTGGACGCACTCTGGTATGGATTCTGCAAAAGGTTTCAGCGTAAGCAACGCCCCACAGAGCTTCGCTGCCAGCGTAAGGGAAAGCTACAGAGCGGGTTTCGAGTATGTGCCCAACCTGAACGACGTACGCTATTACAGCCGGCGCATAGCTTACAGGGCGGGCGCCTACTACAATAAAGACTACTACACGGTCGCCGGCAACACGGTCAATTCTGCCGGAATAACACTGGGGGCGACCCTCCCCGTCTTCCGCTGGTACAACGGTCTTACCGTGATGGTGGACATCGGACAGAGGGGCCCGTTCAACGGAAGCCTGGTGCGCGAGAACTATTTCAGGGTCGGAGTCGGTGTGAGCCTGTTCGACATCTGGTTCCAGCAGCCCAGATACAATTAGAAAACACGAAACAACCACGGATATGAAAAAATTAACTATTGCGATTTTAACCCTTCTGGTTGCCTTCTCGGCCAACCTCTCCGCACAGGGAAAGTATGGAAAGGACAGCGCTGAATGCATCAAGTACCTGTCTTACTATCAGGAGTACTACAAGCAGAAAGCGTACGACGACGCCCTGCCCAACTGGCGCAAGGCCTACAAGCTGTGCCCGCCCACCGCGAGCCAGAACATGCTTCTGAACGGCACCACCCTCCTCCGCAGGGTCATCACCCGGAACGCCGGCAACGAGGCGTACCGCAACGCCCTCATCGACTCCCTGCTGCAGCTGCACAGGGACCGCGCCGCCACGTATCCCAAGAATGCGGTGTCCGCGTTCAACAACATGGGCCAGGATCTCGCAAACTACATAAAGGACGACCCCGAGCGCCTGTACAAGGCCTTCAACGAGATAATCGAGAACAACAAGGCGAACACCAAGACCTCGCTCTTCCTGTTCGACCTCCAGAGCGCCATCAATCTTTACGAAGCCGGCAAGCTCACTTCCGAGGACGTCATCAACAGCTATCAGCGCAACATCGCCTTCCTCGACCAGGTAAAGGCCAAGGGGCCCGAGGAAGTGGAGCAGAACCAGAAGGTCCGTTCCGACCTCGAAAGCCTGTTCATCGGCAGCAAGGTCGCGAGCTGCGAAGAGCTCATCAGGCTCTTCACTCCGCGCTTCAACGCCGATCCGAACAACCTCGACCTCGCGAAGAACATCGTGAAGATGCTGGCCATCACCGAGGACTGCCAGAACAACGACCTCTACCTCAAGGCCGCAACCACCATGTACAAGCTCGAGCCCAGCCACAACTCCGCATACTTCCTGTATAAGCTCAACGCCGCCAGGAACAACGTGGACGAGGCCCTCAAGTACATGGACGAGGCCATCGAGTACGACGAGTCCGACGCCCTCACCGATGCTTCATACCAGTATGAGCTCGCGGCATTCTGCTACAAGAACGCCCGCTTCGCCAAGGCCAACGCGGCGGCCCGCGCAGCCCTCGAGAACGACCGTTCCCTCGCAGGCAAGTGCTACTTCCTCATCGGCCAGATCTGGGGTACCGTGAGCTGCGGCGGCGACGAAATCTCTTCCCGCGCGCACTTCTGGGTGGCTGTCGACAACATGCGCAAGGCTGCCGCCGAGGATCCTTCCCTGGCAGACGAGGCCAACCGCATGGCGGCCCAGTTCTCCCGCTACTATCCGCAGACGGCCGACGCATTCATGTACGACCTCGTGGACGGCAAGGCTTACACCGTGAACTGCAGCGGCATGAGCGCCACCACCACGGTCCGCACCCAGAAATAAGTGAAAGGACGAAACAAGATTTTTTTGAGGATGGCAAGCGCTGCGGCGCTTGCTGTCCTGTTTATTTCCTGCCGCAGCAAGCTGGGCGAGGCCGAGAAGATAAACATGGCCGAGACCCCCGTACAGACGCTTGAGGACATGTTCGCCGTGCAGACCAAGAACGGCGCCCTGTCGGTCCGCATGGAGGCTCCGATCATGATGAGTTTCGACAACGACTCCATCACCTACGAGTCCTTCCCCAACGGCGTCTCGATTTATGCCTATACCCCCGAAGGCCTGCTCCAGACCGTGATAGTGGCCGACAACGGCAAGCACATATCCGAGAAGTATGAAGGCGGGCGGCCCGGCCGGAAAGAGATATGGGAAGCCTTCGGCCATGTGATAGTGCACAATGTCATAAAGCAGGAGACCATGGAGACCGACACCCTCTACTGGGACAGGACCGCAAACGAAATATACACCGACTGTTACGTACAACTCTTCTCTCCGGACGGCTATATGCAGGGCACCGGAATGCGGAGCGACGACAGGGCCGAAAACGCAATTCTCTACAACCCCTTCAACAGTTACGGCATCGCCGAAAGGGACACCACAAAGGTGCTCGTGGATTCCGTGAATTTCATCGGCCCGCTGCTCAGGCGATGAAAAAAATATGGGTTAACCTATTATTTAAAAGAAAATTGTTATCTTCGCGGTCCATTTGATTATTAATTAAAATTATACAATATTATGGCGGTACTTGAAAAAATCCGTGTTAAGTTCGGCCTTGCGATCTCGATCATCATCGCGCTGGCCCTTTTGTCGTTTATTATAGACCCGAGCACATTGGAGTCCGCCCTGCAGGGAATGTCCAGCAAATATGACGTTGGCAAGATTGCAGGCCGGGCTATACGCTATACCGACTACGCAGAGGATGTGCAGCGTTTCACCGACATCAACGAAGTCATCAGCGGCACCACCGCACACAGCGAGCAGGAGCAGAAGCAGATCCGCGACGCCGCATGGCAGAGCCTGGTAGACAAATACATGTTCATCAAGAACGCCCAGAACGCAGGCATCACCGTCGGCAAGGCAGAAATGCTCGACCTCACCACCGGCAGCAATCCCTCTCCGGTCATTCTCCAGGCCTTCTCCACTTCCCAGGGCTTCGACCCGCAGAACGTGGTGGACTTCATCCAGAACAGCATCCCGCAGGACCAGACCGGCCGTCTCCAGACCTACTGGAACTATCTGCAGAACACCGTCAACAGCCAGCAGTACTACGCCAAGTACGGTAACCTTTTCACCGCTTCCTCTTACCAGAACGCGCTTGAGAAGGCCGAGTCCGTGGCCATGAACAACACTACCGCCAACGTTGACTATGTCGCCGTGAGCTATCCGTTCATGCAGGACAGCACCATCGTGGTCTCCCCCGCCGAAATCAAGGCATACTACAAGGCCCATCCCGATTTCTTCGAGCAGAGGGCCAACAGGGACATTGAATACGTGGTGTTCGAGGTCACCCCGTCCGAGGACGACATCGCCTTCGCCAACCAGAAGATCTCCGAGGTCTACGACCAGTTCGCCACCACCGACAACATGAAGTCCTTCCTTCTTAAGAACTCCGACCGCCAGCTCAGCGACTACTGGTACAAGGCGGGCGAGCTCAACACCGTAAATGCAGAAATCAACGACTTCGTGTTCGACGGCAAGGGCGTCGTCTCCCCCGTCATCAAGGACAACAACAATGTCTTCTATGCCGTGAGGGTTCTCGACTCCGCCCCGGTTTCCGACTCCGTCTATGTCAAGCACATCCTTCTCAGCTCCGCCAGGAAGGCCGTTGCCGACAGCCTCGTGGGCGTCCTCAGGAAGGGCGGCAATTTCGCGGCTCTTGCTGCGCAGTTCTCCTCCGACCAGGGTTCACAGGCCGACGGTGAACTCGGCAACATCGGCTGGATGACCCAGACCTACATGATTCCCGGCTTCGAAAGCGTCATCTCCGCAAAGGTAGGCGAGCCCTATGTGATCGATACCCAGTACGGCACCCATGTCGTCATGGTCACCAAAAAGACCGCTCCCGTGCTCAAGAAGAGGGTTGCCATCCTCGAGAAGGCCGCCATCTCCTCCAAGGAGACTTTCAACAATTACTACTCCCAGGCCAACCGCTTCGCCACCCTCGCAAACCACAGCTACGAGGGCTACAAGAAGGCTGTCGACTCCCTCGGCGTGTACTCGCACCCGCTGAACATCAACGAGGGCACATCTTCCTACGGCGCCATCGACCAGGCCAAGGAGGTTACCCGCTGGGCGTTCGACGCCAAGGTCGGCAAGGCTTCCGACATCATCACGGTCAACAACAACTACTTCTTTATAGCAACCGTGAAGAAGGCCTACGATGAGGGTGTCGCTTCTCTCGAAGAGGTTACTCCTTCCATCCGCCAGAGGCTTTACGCCCGCAAGCAGGCCGAGGCCAAGAAGGCTGAGGTCGCCGAGAAGATGGCCGGCAAGACATCTCTCGAAGACATCGCCGCCCTGTTCGGCGCCACCGTTACCAACGAGCCCGCGATGACGCTTTCCAACACCGTCCGCGCCCTTGATCCCGCCCTTTTAGGCGCCGCATACGTGGCTCCCGAGGGCCAGATCTACGGCCCCGTTGCAGGTGACTACGCAACCTATGTCCTCAGGGTCAATTCCCGCGAGGCCGGCTCCTTCTTCACCGATGAAGACGCTGCCGCCCAGGCTCTGCAGAAGGCTCAGTACACCACCCAGATGATCATCCCGGTGATGAGCCGCATCGCAGACGTCAAGGACCACCGCGACAGGTTCTATTAGTAGAGGCCGGCGGCTGTCAATCAGCCGATAACGAAACAACGGCACCCCGATTTCGGGGTGCCGTTGTTTTAAACATTAAAGAGGAAATGCATTATGTCGCCGTCCTGGACGACGTACTCTTTGCCTTCGGTGGCGAGCTTGCCGGCGGAGCGGCAGGCCGATTCGCTCTTGAGTGCGACGAAGTCTTCGTACTTGATGACCTCGGCGCGTATGAAGCCCTTTTCGAAGTCGGTGTGGATGACGCCGGCAGCCCTGGGGGCCTTGTCGCCGACATGAATGGTCCAGGCGCGGCATTCGTCGGAGCCGGCGGTGAAGAAGGTCTGCAGGCCCAGCAGATGGTAAGCGCCCTGGATGAGCCTCACCACGCCGGACTCTTCGAGGCCGAGATCCTCGAGGAACATCTTCCTTTCGTCAAAGTCTTCTATTTCGGCGATTTCCGCCTCGGTCTTGGCGGCAATCACCAGGATTCCGGCGTTCTCGTCGCGAACGGCCTCGCGCACAGCATCCACGTATTTGTTGCCCTTCGCCGCGGAGGCCTCGTCGACGTTGCAGACATAGAGCATCGGCTTGTTGGTGAGCAGGAAGAGATTCCTGGCGATGGCCTCCTCTTCGTCGTTCAGGAGCGCGACGCTGCGGCAGCTCTTGCCCTGCTCGAGCGCTGCCTTGTAGCGGCTAAGCAGCTCGAAGGTGCGCTTTGCGTCCTTGTCTCCGGCCTTGCCGGCCTTCTCGGCCTTTCCGAGGCGAGACTCTATGGTTTCGAGGTCTTTGATCTGGAGCTCCAGGTCCACCACGTCCTTGTCGCGGACAGGGTCTACGCTGCCGTCCACATGCACCACGTTGCCGTCGTCGAAGCAGCGCAGCACGTGCAGGATGGCGTCGCACTCTCGGATGTTTGCAAGGAACTGGTTTCCAAGGCCTTCGCCCCTGCTGGCGCCCCTCACGAGGCCGGCGATGTCCACGATGTCCACAGTGGCGGGGATGGTGCGCTGCGGCTTGCAGATGTCGCTGAGAACGTCCAGTCTGCGGTCGGGCACACTGGTGCTGCCCAGATTGGGTTCAATGGTGCAGAAAGGGAAATTGGCGGCCTGCGCCTTGCCGGAACTTATGCAATTGAAGAGGGTGGATTTGCCCACGTTGGGAAGCCCCACTATTCCACATTTAAGACTCATAACATCGCAAAGATACTCCATCTTTTTCTGTTTTCATAAGGTCTACAAAAAGAAATGTCTGTTTTTGAAAGACATAAAAAAACATTCGGGCTATATTAGGGCATGATACGGAGCTTGTTGGCGGTTATCTGTGCGCTCGCGGTTGTCGGAAGGGCAGACTGCGCCCTGCCGGGCCGGGAAAACCCTGCCGCACCTGTCGGAGAGGGGCGATTTTCGCTCATGTTCTGGAACGTGGAGAATTTTTTCCCGCCCGGGCAGATGGAGGGGAAGCACTGGAGCCGCGGCCGTTTCCGCACCAAGTGCAACGCGGTGGCCAAGACCATCCTGCTGGCGGGGGACGCCTACGGCCGTCTGCCGGACATCGTGGCCTTCGCGGAAGTGGGCGACCGCTCCGTGCTGAAGGCGCTCATTTCCAACACGCAGCTATACAAACTCGATTATGCCATAGTGCATTACGATTCTCCCGACCATCGCGGCATCGACTGCGCCCTGCTCTACCGCAGGACCCGCTTCCGCCTCGAATCTTCCAAGCCCTGCCCGCTTTACGACAGCACAGGGGCCGTAATGCCCACGAGGGACATTCTCCTCGCCGTGTTCGGCGAAGGGGAGGAGCGGCTGGCCGTGCTGGTGAACCACCATCCCTCCAAGGTGGGCGCAGGCTCCGAAACGCGCCGGAAAACGGCCATGGCGAGGCTGCATGGCCTGGTGGATTCGCTCAGGGCCGAGGGCATCTCCCGCATCATGGCGGTGGGGGACTTCAATGAGGAGATTCCCGACGCGGAAGGCGTCTCCCGCGGTGACGACACTCCCGGCACCATCAAATTCCAGGGGAAATGGGAGAAGATAGACGGCTGCCCGGTACTGGAGGGGCTGCAGGCCACGGAACATGTCTTCGCCGCGCCGCATCTGACCGAAAAGGACGCTACCTACGGGGGGATGAAGCCCCGCCGCGCTTTCAGCGGCCCGCGCTACCTTGCCGGAGTGAGCGACCATTATCCCCTGTATTTTGAGGTGAGCGAACTTTTTCGTACATTTGAAGGCTATAACAGGAACAACGAAAAGCAGGAAAGTAACTATGAAAAAGTTTCGTCATCTTATAACAGGAATAGTATTCGCCGTATCCGTACTTTGCGGCTGTGAACCCAAGGAAGAGCTCAAGCTTCCGGAGGTGGGCCTCCCGACGGTCACCGAGCAGGAGCAGGGCACCCTGAACTTCGTGTCGTCGGTCGTCACCAACGGCAACCCCATCATGGAGTACGGTTTCTATTACGGCACCACCACTCCCCCGACGACCCGCGTTCCCGGCCTGGCACAGGGCGACTCGTTCTCGGCCAGTGTGACTGTCCCCGACATCGCCCCCGGAACCCCCATCTTCGTAAAGTCCTATGTCATAATCGCCAGCGGCACCATCTCTTCCGACGTGGTGGGCTACACCACCAAGACAATCCCGGCCGAGCAGGTCATCCTTTCCGATGACGAAGTCGGCCTCAGCGTCGGAAGCACCCACACCCTTACGGCGACGGTTCTCCCCGAGAACACCACCGACGTGCTCACCTGGGAAAACTCCAATCCCAAGATTGCCGAACTCTCCCAGGACGGCGTTGTCAAGGCCATCAAGCCCGGGCAGACCATAATCACCGCCAAGGCCGGCACCAAGACCGCCGTGTGCCTTGTGTCTGTAGGCTCCGTTCCCGATGCCGTTAGCCTCGACAAGACGTCGCTGACCATAGTCAAGGGTGAATCCGCCCAGCTTACGGCCACCGTCACCCCGGCAGATGCCGCCGCGCCCGTGGTGTGGAAATCTTCCGATGAAAATATCGCGGTGGTCTCCGAAGGAAAGGTGACCGCCGTCAACGCCGGCAAGGCCGTTATAACCGCAAGCGCGGATGACAAGAGCGCAAGCTGCGAAGTCACAGTGGTCATCCCGTCCGAAAGCATCACCCTGGACAGGACAGACCTGGCTCTCAACAAGGGCCAGTCGTTCAAGCTGACCGCCACCGTCACTCCGGCCGACGCCACCGATGCCCTGGAGTGGACTTCGTCCGATGAAGCGGTTGCCACCGTTTCTTCCGACGGCCTCGTTACTGCCAAGGCGGGCGGAAAGACCGTCGTCACTGTCAAGGCCGGTACGTTAAGCGCTACCTGCAACGTACAGGTTATAGTTCCGACGGCATCCGTCTCCGTCAAACCCGAAAGCGCAACCCTTTACGTGGGCAGCGAAGGCGTGACCCTGCAGGCAACCGTCCTTCCCGAAGACGCCGACAACAAGGAAATCGTCTGGGAATCCGACAACAAGGCCGTTGCCACAGTCGACGCCGCCGGAAAGGTGACCCCGCTTTCCGAGGGCCAGGCGATAATCTCGGCCACGGTCAAGGGCACCACTTTAAGCGCAAAGTGCAACGTAACCGTTGTTTACGCGTCCGTTCAGTCGGTAAGCGTAAACCCGGCTACCATGAGCCTCTACATCGGCGAAAAGGGCAAGCTCACCGCCACGGTCCTGCCCGATTACGTGAAAGACAAAACCGTCACCTGGGCATCCGCCGATGAAACCGTCGCCACCGTCTCCCAGACCGGCGAAGTCACCGCCATTGGCCTCGGCACCGTGGAAATCACCGCCACCTCCGGGGACAAGACCGGCAAGTGCACCGTCAGCGTCATCTCGAAGACCGTCACCTCCGTCACCATTGACAAGACGGCGCTTTCCATGAACCTGTTCGAGTCCGAAAAGCTCACGGCGACCGTCACCCCGGCAGACGCCGAGGACGGCGAACTCGAGTGGTCATCCTCCGATCCCGAAGTGGCCTCCGTAGACGAAAACGGCAATATCTCTTCGCTGAAGCCGGGCACCGCCGCCATAACCGCCAAGGCGGGGAGCAAGTCGGCCACGTGCAATGTTTCGGTGAGTAAGATTTACAATGCCGGCACCGACCAGATGGAGCCCTCCAGGTGGACGTCGAACTTCTCGGAGGCAGTGCTCAACGTGCTTGCGCCTTCAGGCAGCTACGGCGCCATCTATGCTCAGTACAATGCCGACCTCAACCTGTATTTCAGCACCGACAACGGCTGGGCCATCAGGCTTGACAAGCGGCTTACCGGTTACAAGTTCGTCATCAGCCCCGAAATGCTGAAAGTGTCCGACGTCGGCGGAG
Organism: uncultured Bacteroidales bacterium; assembly: GCA_946185745.1. Classification (GTDB taxonomy): domain Bacteria; phylum Bacteroidota; class Bacteroidia; order Bacteroidales; family UBA932; genus Cryptobacteroides. Next base: position 52,893 of record CAMHKQ010000002.1, on the reverse strand, counting down.
TCAAAGTCAAGTTCGAGATAGAGAACGAATTCGTGCTCAAGGCCACCGTGGACGGCAAGACCGAGAAGGTTGCGGAACTCTTCGTGGACGAAACCAGCCACTACTACAGGAGAGACCATCTCACCTTCAACAAGAGCTCGGAAGTGGCGCGCAAGCTCCTCTCTACCGGGCAGTTCCGCGTCTATCTGGCCCTTTCCACCATGTACGGCCTGGACAAGATAGACATTCACTTCAACGGAGCTGACTTCTTCAAGATGTTCCTGAATCCGCCCCTGCATTATGCTGCAGTCACGATGACGCCGACGTTCGTCCACGGGCCCAAGTACGGAGAAGAGGGCACCTACCTAAACGTCGACAACATGATCAGGCTCATCGACTGGAGAAGCGTCTCGTTCAACGCCCAGCCGCTGCTCTGGGAGTACTACGGCGACTTCACTGCAACGCTTGACACCGAAACGGCATACTGGACACTTAACGGCACACAGGCCGATCCTCCAGAAAACGTCGAAATCGACTTCATGGATGCCGTGGAGGGCGATCCGGCGTGGGGCGAATCCAACCTGGGATTCCTGACCTACCTGGCCACCGGGGCTTATCCGGGCGCCTACCACTACTACTGCCGCATCAAGATTGAATTCGGCTTCGGAACCTTGTATACAGACTATATCAAGGTGAAGATTACAAAGCAGTAAGCTACTTTGTGGTCTTTGTAATTACGATCGGCAGAGTCATTACGTACTCGCCCTTGTAGGTAAGATAACGCTCGACGTCCGTAGCCGCCGAAGGCTGCGTTTCGGAGGGCGTTACGTTGTTGTATATGTGCAGGGTGTCGGTGGTGTTGTCGGGCCAGGATAAGATTACGTCGTCGTCGTAATTCGTCATGCCGTTGAAATTCCCGAAATACAGCACGTTGCTCGAGATGTTGGTGTAATAGTCGTAGTAGGTTGTGATGATGAAATTGAAGGCTCCGGAGACATAGTCGTCGGCGCTTTCCGCCTCGAACGACTTGGTCTTGAACGTGCAGACCAGGGAGCTGTCGCGCCAGTTGTCATCGACGGTGCTGTCGAGAAGGTCCTTGCCGTCGGAATTGACGAGCCGGACTATTACGCTGAAGTCCTGGGGGACGAAATAAGAATCACCATTAATAAAAGAATCGCAGCCAGCGGCCATTACGGCGGCGAAAACTACGGGGATAATCAACTTGTAAAGCTTCTTCATAACGGCGCGAAGATACAAATTTTTCGTATATTAGCGGAAACGAACAAAACTAACATCCAATACCATGAAGAATAAAATCCACGCAAAGTTTACCGAACTCTTCGGCGAAGGCGGCCGGTTTTTCGCATCTGCCGGGCGCATCAACCTCATAGGCGAGCACACCGACTACAACGGCGGATATGTCTTCCCGGGCGCCATCGACAAGGGCATTATGGCCGAAATCAAGCCCAACGGCAAAAACACCGTCTGCGTCTACTCGCTCGACTACGATGCCCAGGCCATCTTCGGGCTCGAGGAGAACGACCTGCCCGACCAGCAGTGGGCCCGTTACGTGTTCGGCGTCTGCCGCGAAACCATCAAGCGCGGCGGCACCGTCAAGGGTTTCGACGCCGTGTTTGCGGGAGATGTCCCCCTGGGCGCCGGCCTTTCCAGCTCCGCAGCTCTCGAAAGCTGCTTCGCCTTCGCCCTCAACACCCTGTTCGGCAACAAGATAGATCCGTTCGAACTGGCCAAGATAGGGCAGAGCACCGAGCACAACTACTGCTGTGTCATGTGCGGCATAATGGACCAGTTTGCCAGCGTGTTCGGCAAGCAGGGCCAGCTCATTCGCCTCAACTGCAAAACGCTGGAATATAAATACTTCCCCTTCAACCCCAAGAGATATAAGCTGGTTCTGGTAGATTCCTGCGTAAAGCACGAACTGGCGTCGTCCGCCTACAACAAGCGGCGCGCCTCCTGCGAGAACGCCGCGAAGGCCATCCGCAAGAATCATCCCGATGTGGAGTTCCTGAGCGATGCCAAGCGCGTGTGGCTTGAAGAGGTGAGGGATGTCATTCCCGAAGAAGACTTCCTCCGCGCCGAATTCGTCATCGGCGAAGTGCAGAGGGTTCTCGACGTCTGCGACGCCCTCGAGCGCGGCGACTACGAAACCGTGGGCGAAATGATGTACCAGACCCACTTCGGCCTCAGCCGCCTGTACGAGGTGAGCTGCGAGGAGCTCGATTTTCTCAACAAGCTTGCCCGCAAGATGGACGTCACCGGCTCCCGCGTCATGGGCGGTGGCTTCGGCGGCTGCACCATCAACCTGGTGAAGGATGAGCTCTACGAGCCCTTTATCGAGGCGGCCAAAAAGCAGTTCAAGGCTAAATTCGGCCACGAACCCAAGATCTACGATGTGGTCGTGTCCGACGGAGCAAGGGAAGTAAAATAGCTTAGCGGAGGTACTTCTCGAGCCAGAGACGGTCTACCCGAGTGAGCCCGCAGGTTTTCATCTGCGGGTTTCTTCGCATTATACCGGCGGCGTCTTCATAAACGCTGAATCCGGTTCCTATCACCTGCATCTCCCCGTTTTCGGGGTAGGTGAGCAGAAGGCGGTTGTCCGCGCCCTCCATCCTGAAGAACTTCAGGTCCACGTCCTTGCCCAGCTCCTGGCGGGTGACGAACTTGCAGATTTCCATCGGGACGTCTTCGAGCCCCGCGTCGAAAATTTTGATTTTTTCCATGAGGTCGCCCGGAGTGTCCACGATGCGGGCGGTGTAATCGGCCAGGCCGTCCTCTGAGGCGATGGTCTCGGCCATTCTGTCCTCCACTTCCTTCACGCCGTCCGAGAGCCAGATGAGCAGCTTTTCGTCGGGGTCGTGATAAAGCAGGGGATAGCGCACGAGATTGTCGGTGCCGCAGGACGGGCAGGTCCAGATGAAGATGCGCCCGAGCAGAAGTTGCTGCTTGAGTTCGGGGTTCTCCCTGGAATTGACGATGTTATAGGCGGGGATATCCGCTTCGCGGCTGCAGTGCCTGCAGCGTGCATGTACTGTTCCGTCCGGCATGATGATGCGATGAAGGCGGGCCTACTGCTTCTTTTTGAGGATTTTGCTGTCCTTCGCCTCGAATTTGCCCAGATCCCACCTGCCGTCGCCGTCCTCGGTCTGGACGGTTTTCACGTTCATGGTTGAATCGGGTGCAAATTCGCCTCCGTTGAGGATTCCGTCCGTGTCTTCGTAGAAAAAGTCGACGCTGTTTGATCCGCCGTTTTCGCCGCGGAATTCAAAGCGGCCCTCGCTGTCGGTGAAGACATACGGACCATATTCGCGATGATTGAGCGACACCTTGATGCCCTGCAGGGGCTTACCGGTCTCGTCGGTCACCCTGCCTTCGGCGGAAAGCTCGGCGTAGGGGGCGCCGTAGCAGCTTGTTACCACGAAAGAAAAGCCCAGAAGGGACAGAAGCATGAGCAGGAACTTTTTCATAACACGCAAATATATAAAAAAAACTACAAATCCACCGTGAATACTGCGCTGAGACTGGAAAGGTCGGAATTGACGGGATTGTAGAGGTATTTCACGCCCACCAGGGTATTGTAGGGAACCCAGAGGAAGTTGCCCAGCTGCACGCCCAGCATGGCCCCGGTATAGACATTCTGAACCGATGTCGCCAAGCCCTTGCCGAGCGGTGTGGTGGCGTCGTATTCGTACGAGCCGTACAGTCGCAGCTGGAAGTTGCGGATGTAGAACGCCGGGCAGAGGAAGGTCCAGTCCACGGCCCCGAACGGCATGGCGTATTCGAGCGATGCGCGCACCCCGGAATCGACGCTCCAGTCGCAGCCGAAGCTGCGGTTGTACCGGGCCGCGAACTTGAGTCCGTGGGTGCGGAGCAGGCCGGGCAGATATCCATATACGAGGGCGCTGGCCATGCCGCCGTAGGTCTGGCGCATCAGCGGCAAGTCGGTCACGTTCAGCTCGGCGCCGAAGCCCCAGCGCGGGAAAATGGCCGAAGGCGCGGTGGAGAGCATCGTGTAGGCCCTTATGCCCGCCTGGAAGAACAGTCCGTCGTAAACCGGAGTGCCCGGTTCGGGAAGGCCCCTCCTGGCTTCGGACATGGGCAGTATCTGCCAGCGGTCGTTGCTGTAAGTGGTCTTGAAATAGGGAACGACTCCCCGCATCCATCCGCTTGAGGACAGGTTCCAGGGAATGTATGCGTTGAGCGCGAGCTTGACCAGCGGCTTGCCCGTGGCTATATCCTCCGAAACATATCCGTTCTTTTCCTGGTCAAGGTGGAAAAGGCGCTCCGATGCCGGCCTCTGGTTGACGTCTGCCCGGAACTCCAGCAGGGGATACCAGCCGTCGTAGGTGAACTGGGCGTGGAACGCGGGCCGTACGGCCTCCCTGAGGTTCTCCAGCGATACGCCCACTGAGCCGTAGCAGTTTTCGAGCTCATTCTGGAACCAGGCCGTGGCGCCCAGGTACGAGGGAGAAGATGTGGTCTCGTAGGACAGCGCCTGCACCGCATTGTATTCCACGTACACCGGGGCCCAGGAATGCACCAGGAACAGGTTACCGAGCTTGGAATAGGGCATGGTCGCGCTCACCGGCGTGGTGAAATCCTCTTCGGGCTGGAGCGGCTCCTGCTCCGAAAGCTTGTCGGCGATAGGGCGCGGGAAAGGCTTCATCGGGCCTTCTTCCCCCAGGAGGGAATCGACTGCAACGGCATAGATGCCCCTCGCGTCAGCAGTGGGAGCCGAGAAGTAGAGGCTGTCGCCGTGGAAGGCCCAGTCGTTGCCCCCGAAGCGGAGCGAGGTCTCTTTCCACAGCCTGCCGTCCTGTGTGAGGGAGTAGAGTTCGGAGGTGCCGTCGCGGTCGGACGTGAACCAGAGCCGACCGTCGTAGCCGAAGAAGCGGTTTATCTTGGCCTGGCAGGGCTCCAGCAGGCACTCCCAGTCGTACACCCGGTAGATTCCGAAGCCGTCCTCGGTGATGCCGCTGGCGTAGAGCACCCCGTCCATCCAGGCGCTTTCCACCACCTGCATGCCGTCCGGCGCTTTGAAGCGGGCGATTTCCTGCCCGTTCCTTTCGTGGATGAGCGCTATTCCGGTGGAGCCGTCGGTCGGGTAGACTGTCACAACCACGAACGAATCTGCCGGAGCGGGCGTCGGGTTGTAATAGCGTTCCCCGCGGGTGAGCGTGTGCTTCCTGCCCTTTTTGTCGAGATACCGCAGGTTCGAGAAGGCCCTCAGGCCCCAGCGTGCGTCAGGGGTGTATTCGGTCCAGTAGATGCGGCCCGTAACCTCGCTGGGAACGAGCCTGGATGTGATGGATGCGAACGACGCGAGCCTTTTCTGTTCGCCGGAGGGGGCGGTGTAAACCAGCTCCCTGGCGCGTTCCAGCCCGCTGCGGAGCGACAGCAGCGAATCGCCCTTGAACACCAGGGCGGTGTTGGTCTCATACCGCTTCGGGGCGGGAGTCAGCCTGTCGGCAGACAGGAATGGCGCCCTCTGCGAGTCGTTGGCCACCCATTCGGCCTGGAAATGGTCTTCTATCTTCCTGAAGGCGTCGGCGAAGCCCAGGCCGGAAATCTCTTTCACCGTCTTCTGCAGGTTCAGGAACGGATAGCGCCGCTCGAAGATGCGCGCGTAATAGCGCGCGGTGAAATCGGGAGCGTCAAAGGCGGTACGCATGCCGGCGGTGAGCATGTAGCCGATACGGTAGTGGTCGGGGGTGAAGTTTTTGAGGGATGAGTACCGCCACTGCCAGTAGTTGCGGTACTGCCCTTCCGCGAAGGAAACCCTCATGTATTCCAGGAAATCGGAGCTGCGCCCCCTTCCGTTGAGGGTGAGTGCGGTTTCGGCGGTGACCGCGTCGCCTTCGAGGAAGGACGGGCCCGGATACAGGCCCGCCGCGGCGCCGGCCCAGAGCTGGCCGATTATCTTGTCTGCGGCGCGGAACACTCCATCGCCACGGATGAACTGCATCTGCGCCACGTGGCGGCCTTCATGCACCGCGAGGTAATCTATCCAGGGCAGGGCTTCGGGGTCGTAGGCGTCGGGCACCGCCGAGAGGGCCATGTGCCTCGGGGCCCAGACCACCATGCCGTTGGAATAGGCTACGTAGGGATGGACGACGACCGGCATGGGGTTGCTGTACATCTCGTTCGGCTCGTATCCGCAGGTGGGGCCCAGCGGCTTGCGGTAGCGTTCCAGCTCCAGGGCGAAACGCACCGCCATGGAATCCGCCCCCTCCGGGTAGACTATCCGGTAGGAGGAGGTGTTGAACCATTTCCACTTGATTCCGGCCGGTTCGGAGCCCATCGGAGTGAACTGGGCGGCGGCTCCCAGGGGAATAAGCAAAAACAGGAAAAATATGGCCAGTCGTCTGGGCATGTCAGTATTTTTTCGTAAATTTAGCAGAATTTTCGCGAATAACAGAATATACATGAGTCTCGTTCTTCAAATTCTGACTCTGCTCGGCTCGCTGGGCATGTTCCTCTACGGAATGTCTCTTATGAGCGGGGGTCTGCAGAAAATGGCCGGGAACCGCCTGCGTTCCTTCATGGCCAAGATGACCTCCACCACCTTCAAGTGCATCCTCACCGGTATCACGGTAACCGCACTTGTGCAGTCGTCCACGGCCACCACGCTCATGCTGGTGAGCTTCGTGAACGCCGGTCTGCTCAGCCTGGCCACCGCAATCGCCGTCATCATGGGCGCCAACATCGGCACCACCGTCACTGCCTGGATCTTCGCCCTCAGCTTCGGCGCCGGCTCGTTCAGCTTCGGCACCATCGCAGTGCCCCTCATGGCGCTCGCTTACCTGCTGGTATCTTCCAAGAACAAGAAGAACAACAACATGGGCGAGTTCATAATGGGTTTCGCCCTGCTGTTCCTGGGCCTCGCCACCCTGCGTGAGACGTCCACCGTCCTGCTCGACAACGAGCCGGTACGCCAGTTCCTCGGAGGCCTCACTGGCTGGGGCTTCGGCAGCATGCTGCTCTTCATGGTGGCCGGCGCCTGCATGACTCTCATGCTGCAGAGCTCCGCGGCCACCATGGCCATCACCATGGTGCTCGTGGCCAACGGCTACATCCCCTTCACCATGGCGGCCGCCATGGTCCTGGGCGAGAACATCGGCACCACCATCACCTCCAACATAGCGGCTTCGGTGGCCAACGTCAGCGCAAAGCGCACGGCGAGGGCGCATCTGCTGTTCAACCTGTTCGGCGTGCTGTGGGTCATCTGCCTCTTCCATCCCTTCCTCAACCTGCTGGGAGGCATAGTGGAGCTGTTCGGCTTCCCGAACCCCGCCACCACCGATTTCGCAGCGGCCGACGCGGCAACCAGGGAGGCCCTTGTGGCGTCGCTGCCTTACAGTGTGGCCACGCTCCACACCCTGTTCAACCTCATCAACACCTGCATCCTCGTCTGGTTCATCCCGATTATAGAAAAGATAGTCACCTGGATGGTTCCGGCCCACAAGGAAGAAGACGAAAAGTTCCGCCTCAAATACATCAACAGCGGCCTCATCACCACCGGCGACCTTGCCCTCAACTCCGTCAAGCTGGAGCTGGTGCGCTACGGCGACATCACGTCTCGCATAGTGGGGTTCCTCCGCGAGGGCATCAAGGCGGAAAGCCAGCAGGCATTCCAGCCTTTCGACGACGAACTCATCCGCTACGAAGAGATCACCGACCGCTTCGAAAAGGAAATAGCCGCCTACCTCAACGAGGCCACGAAACGCGAGATGTCCCACGAGGCCACCCTGCGCGTGAAGGAATACTACCGTATCATAGGCGAGCTGGAGTCCATTGGCGACAGCGGCGAAACCATGGGCAAGATAATAGCCCGCGCCTGGGCCCACGAGAAGCAGTTCCTGCCTGACATGAAGCAGAAACTGCTCAAGATGTGCGACCTGCTCGACGAGGCCTTCGCCGCCATGCACGTCAACCTTGAAACTCCGTCCGTCGAGATTACCGACATCTCCAATGCCGAACAGGCCGAGGAAAATATTAACTCCTATCGCGACATCCTCCGCGAAGAGCACCTGAGCAACATAGAAAAGAGCAATTATCCTTACGAGACCGGCGCTTTCTACATGGATCTGGTGAACAGCTTCGAGAAGATGGGAGACTTCCTTATCAACATTTCCCAAAGTGTGTACAGTGTCAAGGATCTCAAGTAGAGTACTGTTGCTGGCCCTCCTCCTGCTGGCGGGCTGCACCGGGCGCGGGAACAAGACTGTGAAGACGGTGCCGGCGCGCAGTTTCCCGCTGGTGTCGGTTCCCGAGGCCTATACCGACGAAGCCGACCGGCTGGCCTACGCCGCCGAGCATTACTGGGATGCCTACTTCGCAGGGGAAGGCGCCACCGACAGCGCCTGTGTACTGGGCGTGCCCCGGAAGGAGCTGGAGCAGAGCCTTTCCAACTACATAGCCGTCCTGGGCATGGAGCCGCTTTCCGAGGCAGCCAGGCACATGGAAGGCCTTTTCAGGGGAGTGTCCGCCGTGCAGAAGCGCGACAGCACCTCCCGCTTCTTCGACGCCTTCTCGGAGCTCGTGGGCTCGTACCTTTACGACCCCAACTCCCCCATGCGCGACGAAGACCTGTATCTGCCCTATGTCCGGGGGCTTGCCGAAAGTCCGTACACTCCCGACAACATGCGTGCGGTCTACCGCTATCAGGCGCTCACCTGCGGGATAAACCCGCGCGGGGCGGTGGCTCCGGACATCAAGGCCCGCACCGCCTCCGGAAAGCAGTTCACCCTTCACGGCATCAAGGCTCCCTACACCTTGCTGTTCTTCAGCAATCCGGGCTGCTCCGCCTGCAGGGAAATGATGGAAACCATAGAGAACGAAATCGCCCCGATGTTCCCGAAGGGCACCATAGCCGTGGCCAACATCTACATCGACGACGATCTGGACGCATGGAGGCAGTATGTCGGCAATTACCCGGAGGAATGGTACACCGGCTACGATTACGGTCACGAGATACGCGATGAACAGACTTACAGCGTAAGGGCCATCCCGTCCCTGTATCTGCTCGATTCCGAAAAGCGCATCATTTTCAAGGATGCGCCTATCGAGAAAATATTAGTATATTTACAATCACTGGACTATTAACCACTCAAACTAAATACTACTATGGGATTATTGGACAGCATTCTCACTTCTGCCATTGAAAACAGTATGTCAGGCAGAAGCAAGACCACTTCCACGAAGAGCAGCTCTTCCGGAAGCGCACTCAAGAAAGCAGCTACGACTGCAGCAGCAGCTGCGGCGGCCGGCTACATCTCCAAAAAAATCAAGGGTGCCATAACCAAAAAGGCCAGCACCTCCGCTACCACTGCATCCGCAGGTTCCGAGTCCGACATCGTCTCTGCCATCCTGAGGCAGATCGGCGGCTCTTCCAGCGGCGTCAACACCGGCACCATCAAGGACATCCTCGGCTCGGTGCTCGGCTCCAACTACGCCCAGGTCGCAAGCGGCATGGACATCGGCGAACTCGCCCAGGGCGTGCTCTCTGTAATCGGCATGGCAAACGCTTCAAAATAAAAGGGAATAGTTATGGATACCAAGAAAATAGCAGACATTATCGATCTCATGGCGAAAGCCGGTCTCTTCTTCGCAAAGGTCGACGGACAGTACGAAGGCGGCGAGAAGAAGTTCATAGAAAAATATCTCGGCAAGCTTGCCGAATTCGGTGAAGTGGGCGACCTCAAGGAGAAACTCGAAGGCTATCTGAACGAATCCTTCACCCTCGAGCAGATCATCGACGACACCAACGAGCTCGTAAAGGACTTCTCGAAGGTGGAGAAGGCCGCCATCCTGGCCTCCATCGCTACGTTCATCCAGAAGGTCATCAAGGCCGACGGCGACAAGGAAACCGCCGAAGTGGCCGCATACGCAGCCTGGAAGAACGCCGTCCTCAAGTAACGGAAACTTACCCTATGCAAAATAGCCGGCATCAACTGCCGGCTTTTTGCGTTTATTCAGAACAGGCTGGGTTCCAGCTCCTTAGGATGGAATGACTTTCGGTGGAAAGGAGTGAAGCCGTAGCGCTTTATGGCATCTATATGCTCCCTGGTGGGATAGCCGAAATTATGGTCCCAGCCGTACTGGGGGTATTCTAGAGAGAGCCTCCGCATATATTCGTCGCGGTGGGTCTTGGCAAGGACCGAGGCCGCCGCGATGCTCGCGTATGTGGCGTCGCCGTGCACGACGGTCTGCGCCTTGTAGCCCTTCAGTGGCTTCCATTTATTGCCGTCGATGAGCAGGAAATCGGGCCTGACCGGGAGGGCCAGAACGGCCCGCTGCATGCCAGTAACCGATGCCCACAGGATGTTGAGGCGGTCTATTTCTTCCGGGGAGACCTCCACCACCCGCCAGGCAACCGCTTCTTTTTCAATTACTTGGCGCATAGCGTCGCGGTCCGTTTCGCTCATCTGCTTGCTGTCGTTCAGGCGCGGGTCGCTGAAATCCGGCGGCAGGATAACCGCGGCGGCGAACACCGCTCCGGCAAGCGGCCCCCGTCCGGCCTCGTCGCAGCCGGCCTCCACGAGCCCTTCGTGCATGTATGGCAGCAGCTGCGCCGGTTTCATTTCTCCCTGGCCTTCCGGGCGAACTCGAAAAGGGAAGACGGCAGATGGCAGTAGCCGTCCGGATGCTTGTCAAGATAGTCCTGGTGATATTCCTCGGCGTTGTAGAAACATTCGAGGGGAAGGACTTCGGTGACCAGCGGCACTTCGTACTTTAGCTGCTCTTCCGCCATGGCATTTTCGATAACCGGCAAATCCTTTTCGGAGACGTAGTAAATGCCTGTGCGATACTGACTTCCCTCATCGTGCCCCTGCCTGTTGAGGGTGGTGGGGTCGATGGCCGCAAAGTACATCTCCAGCAGGAACTTCAGGGAAACCACCCCCGGGTCGTAAATCACCCGGACGGTCTCGGCAAAGCCCGTGGTGTCGGTACACACCTGCCTGTAGCTCGGGCCGCCGTCGCCGTCCATCCTGGCCGGAGCGCCTGAGTCCTTGACGGCCTCGCGCCAGCCGGCATTTCCGTTGGCGTAACCGACTTCGGTGAGTGTCACACCGTGAATCTGCTTGAAGAAATGCTCCGTCCCCCAGAAGCATCCCCCGGCGAAATAAATCTCAGCCATGGCTTATTCAGTGCTGAAAGCCCAGATGATGGCCTGCTCGAAAGTCTCGCCGGGCCGCAGCACCGTGGACGGATAGTCCGGATGGTTGGGGCAGTCGGGATAATGCTGGCACTCGATGGCCACGGCGTCGTAGTCGTGGTAAACGTGGCCGTTCTTGCCCTCCGGGCAGCCGTTCAGCCAGTTGCCGGTGTAGATCTGCACGCCGGGCTGGGTGGTGAACACCTTGAGCACCCTGCCGGAAACGGGCGACCGGAGCTCGGCGGCCTCGCTGAGCTGGCCCTTCATGTGGCCGTCTATCACCCAGCAGTTGTCGTAGCCCTTGCCGTATTTCAGGGCCTGGAAATCGGCCTTTATGTCGCGGCCTATGGGCTTGGGGTTGAGGAAATCCATGGGAGTGCCCGCCACCGGTTCGGAATCGCCCAGGGGGATGAGGCTGTCGGAAGTGGGCAGCCATTCCGAGGCGTTGAGCCGGAGGACATGGTTCAGGACCGTTCCGGAGCCTTCCCCGTCGAGGTTGAAATATGAATGGTTGGTGAGGTTCACCACCGTCTCGGCATCGGTCTGCGCGGTAAAGGTGAGGCGAAGCTCGTTGTCTTCGCTCCATTCGTAGCGGGCCACGACCTTGAGGTTGCCGGGATAGCCCATTTCGCCGTCTTCGCTGAAGTACATGAACTCCACGCCGTCTCCTTCTATGCGGCTGTCCCACACGCGGTTCTGGAAACCTTCCGGGCCGCCGTGCAGATGGTTGGGGCCGTTGTTTACGGGCAGGGTGTATTCCTTTCCGCCCAGGCTGAATTTACCCAGGGCGATGCGGTTGGCATAGCGGCCGGGGCACTTGCCCGCGCACGGGCCGTCGGCGAAATAGCTTTCAGCCTTCGGATAGCCTATCACCACGTCGGCGAGTTTGCCGTCGCGGTCGGGCACGTTCACGGCCACCACTGCGGCCCCGACGCTTCCGAGCTGCACGCTGGCGCCGGATGCATTCTCGATCGTATATTTGAATATCTCTTTTCCCTGGGCCTCGCCCCAGCGTTCCTTCGTGATTTTCATGGTATTGATGTTTTAAATTATACTGCTACGGGGGCTTTTATGGCCGGCCAGGGGTCATAGCCTTCCAGGGTGAAATCCTCGAACCTGAAATCGAAGACGCTCTTCACCTCGGGATTCAGGTGCATGACGGGGAGCTTGCGTGGCTCGCGCGAAAGCTGCTCGTCCACCTGCTCCATGTGGTTGAGGTAGATGTGGGTGTCGCCGGTGGTGTGGATGAACTCGCCCGGCTGCAGCCCGCATTCCTGCGCTATCATCATGGTGAGCAGCGAATACGATGCGATATTGAACGGCACGCCCAGGAAGGTGTCGGCGCTTCGCTGGTAGAGCTGGCACGAGAGCTTCCCTTCGGCCACGTAGAACTGGAACAGGCAGTGGCAGGGGGGCAGCGCCATGCTGTCCACCTCGCCCGGATTCCAGGCGGAGACCATCAGCCTGCGTGAGTCGGGAGTGCGCTTTATCTGCTCTATCACGTTCGCCAGCTGGTCGACGCTGCGCCCGTCGGGAGCCGGCCAGCTGCGCCACTGATGCCCGTACACCGGGCCGAGGTCGCCGTTTTCATCGGCCCATTCGTCCCAGATGTGCACGTTGTTGTCGAGCAGGTACTTTATGTTGGTATCGCCGGCAATGAACCACAGCAGTTCGTGGATAACCCCCTTCAGGAACACCTTCTTGGTGGTGAGGAGGGGGAAGCCTTCCTGCAGGTCGTAGCGGCACTGGTGGCCGAAGATGCTCTGGGTCCCCACGCCCGTGCGGTCTTTCTTTATGACCCCGCGGCTGCGTATCTCCCGCAGCATGTCAAGATACTGTCTCATTGCACTATGATGACCCTTTCAATCTCTTCGGTGCTGGAATCGGCATAGCTTACGATGGCCTTCACCGTGTGCGCTCCCTTCGAGGTCAGGCTTACCGAGGAATCGCTGGTGCGGCTGCCGTCGAAGTACCATTTCACCGAAGAGGGCGTATCGCCGTCGGAAGAGAGAGTGAGGGTGAATACGTCTCCCACGGAATAGTACTTCTTCGGGCTGCTGATGATCTTGATTCCTATGCCTGAACTCTCGGGACCGACCAGGGTGAAGGAGGATATGCCGTTGGAGTAGGAGATGTCCCTCAGCCATAATCCGAGATCTTTTTCGCTCCAGGGCTCCGGCGTGTAATCCTTGACGGAACCCGAAGGATACACCCATCTGTCATGCCTGTAGGAATCCCTTGCGGGGATAATCCTGTAACAGGGATGGACGGCGTAGGCGTTGAGCTTGTTATAGTTCCAGAGGGACGACGCCCTTATGCTCCCGGTCACCTTGTTGCTGGATCTGTCCACCTGATAGACTACCATGCCCTGAACAGGCGTGTTGGGGGCGTAGTAGTTGATGTAGGCGTCCCAGCCCGTGCCGTCGCGGGATTCGAAAATAAAGTACTCTCCCTTTACGTCCGCAGGCAGCATGAAGGCCTTGTTGGATGTAATGGAGCCCATGCTGTACTGACCGGGCACGCTGAGCGTCTGCGGTTCATCCATCCATTCCAGCATATACTTTTCCATGGCGCTCATGTTAGGCGGTGTCTGGGAGTTATTGTTGTAGCATCCGGAGTCCATGACGGAGAAGGTATCGGGGGTATACTCCGCTTGACCGTTCGTTCCGTAGTTGGTGTCGTAGAAGTCGGGCAGGCCGAGCGCGTGGCCGAATTCGTGGCAGCAGGAGCCGATTCCGGTTATATTGCTGCCCTTGGTACCCGTGAGTTCGGATGCACAGGCGTAAGAATCGAACCTCACCCCGTCCAGCACCATGCTCGAATAGTTGACCTGGAGAGACCATTCATGGGGCCAGATGGCCTCGCTGCTGGCGCCTTCGGCTTCGGAGTAGCCGGCATAGAAAAAGAACACGTTGTCCACGTAGCCGTCACCGTCGTTGTCGTACTGCTTGTAGTTTACCTGGCTGTCGAGGGCCCTGAGGGCTTCCGCCAGCAGGCCGTCTGGATTCTTGTCGCCACCGGACACGTTGCCGCCGTAGTCGGCCAGTTTGCCCGACGCTTTCACCGGCCCGAAAACGTCCCATACGGGCTGGAGCAACCCATTTGACTGGGCGGTGTAGTAGTCGTACACACTGCCTGTGCCGTTGTAGCCTACCTGGTTCGTGAGATTGTCGAAGTCCTGACGGGATTTCTTGAACGACAGGTCGGAGAATTCGATGAGCACCACCAGGAACCGCCTCTCCCCGAGGGAGATGGAAGATGAGTGCTGCGCACCGGAGAGGCTGCGTTTCGCGAACCGGTACGGGGCCGCTGCGGCACGGGCGTTAACCGAAGCCTCGGAAACCCTGCGCAGGAAACCCTGCTCGTCCATTTCCATGTATTCACCGAACTCGTTGGTGATCCAGTGGAAGTTTTCGTCGCCGTGCAGCTGTATGACTGCGGTGCTGCCGTCGGGCTGGGTCACTGTGACGGGCCGGGGATATGCAGGCACGGCCCGTGCGGCAATAACGCCGGCGAGCAGCAGTGCCAGTGCTGTTATCAATCTTTTCACGGCCGCCTAGTGTTTGAGGATATACTTTACGTTATTGGCGTCCTTCAGCCACAGGTAGCCGTCTCCAACCTTCATGACCTTTGCGGTAAGATTCTGGTCTTCAGGGAGTTTGGAAGTCCAGTTCTGTTTGAGGTGAAAGCTGATCCAGCTGCCTTCCTTCGGGTTGGAGGGAAGGCCGGTGTAGAGCATGTAGGTGCCGTCGTCGGGGCTTGCCATGGCGAAGGTCTCATGGTCGTCGTACTTGCGTAGATTGGTCTGGTACTGGCCGAATTCGCCCGTATAATTGTTGAGGTTCACGGCGTAGATGCCGGGAACGTTCTCATAGGTGTCGACCCTGGTGAGGGCCCTGGCGGCGTCGGACCTGGTGCCGTCCGCCCAGACTATGGTGGCTTCGAGCACCACCACGTTGCCGGCGGGAACCGCTACGGGAGTCACCAGCACCCCGGCATCACCGTTGTATTTGCCGTTGGTGAATGTGGGGGCCTGCACTTTGACGTCCCAGCCGTTGAGGCCGGCCTTGGTGTAGACGTCCACCGAAACGCCGTCGTCGGTCACTATGGAGGCCTGGATGGCGGTGAAGTCGGACGACTTGAAATCGTCGGGCAGGGTGAAGAGGATGAGGGAGTCGGCCTTTATCTGCATGGTGCCGTTGGAAAGGTCGGTGCCTATCTTGAATTTCACCTTCCTGGGGATGGTGATCTGTTCGCCGGTCTGGGCTACGGTGAAGGTGATCGAGTAAGGATTGGACATGTCGATGTCCGAGAAGATCCCGGCTGCGCCGGAGCTGGTGGCGGGACCTATCTTAACCCACTTGCCGTCGCCGTAGTCGGCGTACCAGTAGTCGTTTTCAATCTTGAGCTTCGGGGCCGCGCCGGTTTCGCCCTTGGGGCCGGTTACGGGCACCTTGGCGCCGTTCACGAGGAGCCACTGCCCGTCGACGGTCCAGTAATACACACCGTCGCTGTCCTGCTTGGCGCTGATTACGGGAGTGGCGCCGGTTTCACCCTTTTCTCCGTTATAGATGGAGACGGTCTGGCCGTTTGAGAAGGCGATGCTGTATCCCGTCACCTTTCCCCCGTCCATAATTGACTGTACGTCAGTAATATAATTGCGGTTCTGAAGGGCTGCGATCACCGTCTGCATCGAGGTGATATTGGAATTTATCTGACTGCAGATTGTTTCGAGCGCCGAAATGCGGGCTTCGTGATTTGCAAGTTGCTCCTTGAGGTCGTCGGTGCATGAGACCGATGCCAGAAGGATCATTACTGCGTAGAGAAATTTTTTCATATTGGTAATAGATGTTATTTCAGTGTACGCGAAAATGGGCAAAATTATTCAATAATCCAATAATATATCCGTATATTTGGAGTATGGAAAAGTGTTTGATCGTGGCCATAGCGGAAGACAACGCCATCGGCGTCAAGGGATCCCTTCCCTGGCATCTCTCGGAAGACCTCAAGTATTTCAAGAAAAAGACCAAGGGTCACCCGGTGATAATGGGCCGCACCACCTATTTCTCGCTGCCCTTCAGGCCGCTCCCGCACCGTAAGAACATAGTGCTCAACCTCGGCGGAGACCCGATTCCCGAAGTCACCTGCGTGAATTCCTTCGAAGAGGCTTACAAGGCCGCCCGGCCCGCCCGCAAATGCTTCATCATGGGCGGCGCGTCTGTCTACAAGGCGGCCCTTCCCCACATGGACAGGCTCTACATCACCCATGTCCGCACCACCGTTCCCGGAGCCGACGCCTTCTTCCCCGAAATCGATCCCGCCGTCTGGAGGCCCGGCTGGAAGTCCCGCATCTATAAGGAGGACGGCGTCGAATACCAGTTTGTCATCTATCACAGAAAATAACCGGTTATGGCAGGACAGAGAGAAAACTTCGGCAGCCGATTCGTGGTGATAATGGCCCTCGCGGGGTCCGCAATCGGCCTGGGCAACATCTGGCGCTTCCCCTACATGGTAGGCAAGCACGGCGGCGCAGCCTTCATCCTGGTGTACGTGCTGTGCTGCCTGCTCATCTCGCTTCCGGTCTTCTTCGCCGAAAGCATCATTGGCAAAAGCACCCGCCTGAACCCCCTCGGGGCCATGAAAAAGGTGGCGCCCAAATGGCGCTGGGCGGGCTACATGGGCATCCTTGCGGCGTTCGTCATCACTTCCTACTACAGCGTCGTCGGAGGCTGGAGCTTCGACTACCTGGTCCGTTCCGTCTTCGGCGGTTTCAGCGGCCTGTCCTTCGAAGCTTCCGCCGGTATCTTCAAACAGATGTCCTCGTCGGCCTGGGAATGCCTGCTGTGCTTCTTCATCTTCCTTTCCCTCACTGCCGTCATAGTGGCGCTGGGGGTGCAGAAGGGTATAGGCAACTTCTCCAAAGTGATGATGCCGCTGCTCTTCGTGATGATGGTGGCCATTGCCGTGCGCTCGCTGTCCCTCCCCGGCAGCAAGGACGGGCTCGCCTACCTGTTCAAGCCCGATTTCTCCAAGCTCGACCTTCCCGGCATAGCCGCGGCGCTGGGGCAGAGTTTCTTCTCGCTCTCGCTGGGAGTGGGGTGCATCATCACCTATTCCTCATACATGAAGGAAGATGAGAAAATCCTTCCCACGAGCCTGTGGGCTGCACTTTTCGATACCGTCTTCGCCATGCTGGCAGGGCTTGCCATAATGCCCGCCGTCTTCTCGGTAGAAGGCCTTGAGCCCGGCGCCGGACCGTCGCTGGTTTACGAAACCCTGCCGGTAATCTTCTCCCGCATGGGCCCGGTCATTCCCATAGTGTTCTTCCTGGCCGTGCTGATAGCCGCGCTCACCTCATCCATTTCAATGTACGAGGTGGTGGTAGCATGGCTTGTGGACGAAAAGAAATTCAGCCGCGGGAAGGCCGTCGTTTCGGTGTTCCTGGGCGCCCTGGTGCTCGGGTCGCTCTGCGCCCTGCTCCCGAAGGTGTTCAGCGCCTGCGACTTCGCCACGAGCAACATCTTCATGACCCTCGGGGCCTTCGTGTTCTCGGTGGTGGTAGGGTGGAAGATGCCCAAAAAAGTGGCCGCCGAAACCTTCGGAAGCCGCATCTATCCCTTTGTGCACTTCCTTGTCAAATGGGTGGCTCCCGTGGCCATCGCTGTAATCGCGGTGACTAATCTGCTTTAGGCTTGAATATCATCAGGGCTGCCGCCGCGAGTACTGCGAGCAGCGCCAGGATGGAGCATATCAGCGAGACCGTCTTTCCCTTTGCATACGATTCCGGCTGGAAGCGCATCACCAGGTCGTGCTCGCCGGCAGGCAACGTGGCCGAGCGTAAAACCTTGTCGGATAGCGAGATGGGAAGAATCTCGCCGGTATCGGCCACCGTCAGTTTCCAGCCGGCCGGATAGTAGACTTCGCTGAACACGGCTTTCGCCTGCGCTGGCGAGGAATAGTGGTACCTGAGTTCGTTGGGAGCGTACGAAGTGAGCGTTATCGCCGCTTCCGGAGCCCCTTCGAACCAGGCGTTCCCGCGGGCATAGGGATACGGAACCGGAGGCGCTTCGCCGTTGATTATGATATACTTGCAGTTGAGGTTCGCCAACCCCTCCAGATACGGCATTTTCGCGATGGCGTCTTCCATCGACTCCGCGCTCCGCAGCGACGTGCGCAGCGCATTTATGTCGGCCATCAGCTGGCCGTCGATGTATTCCTGGTAGAGCTGCAGCTTGGCGGGGGAGTAGCCTCCGATGCTCTTGTGCCAGTATGAGGGATGCGAGTCGTTGAAGATGTTCACGGTGAGGTCGAGCACCCTGTAGGACGGGTCCTTGAGCGACAGCAGCACCTGATCTACCGGCCTCTGGTTGAACTGGGCGGTGAAATTGCGAGGCGTCGTGAAGTCATCCTCGTTGAGGTAGCGCCTGCCAATGGCGAACATGCTCACCACCGCCAGCACGCATACGCCCAGGGCGCTCCAGAGCCTGGCCTTCTCCTTTTTGAAACCCCACCAGAGCAGGGCCCAGGAGGCGGCTATGAGGATTCCGGCGGTGATGGCGTCAGCCCTCAGCAGGGAGATCCTGTCTGCCACGAGGGCGTCCACCAGCACTTTCGGATTGGCGGAGTCGGAGGCGCTTTCGAATGTGCCGGCTATCGACGGGAACAGCGCCACCAGCAGGCAGAAGCCGGCCGTGAGGCCCAGCGCCCAGAGCGAAGCCTTCTTGAATCGCTCTTCGGGGATTTCACCCTTGACTATCCTGTCCAGCACCAGGAAGCCCAGCAGCGGCATGGTGAACTGCAGTATCACCAGCGCCATCGACACGGTCCTGAACTTATTGTAAAGCGGCAGGGCGGCCATGGCCAGCTTGGTGAACGCCATGAAATGGCTGCCCACAGCCAGCAGGATGGCCAGAATAGTCGCCGCCAGCAGCCACCACCGCTCCCTCCCCTTGTAGCAGAAGAGCCCCAGCAGGAAGAGGAAAATGGTAATGGCCCCGATGTACATCGGGCCGGCGGTGAAGGGCTGCGGACCCCAGTAGAGGGGCATGTTCTTGGCCACTTCGCGCAGGTTCGCCTGCCCGGCGCCCTTGAGCAGCTTGTAAGTCTCGGAGTCCGGACCCACCTCGCCGGCGGAGGAACCGCCGTTGTAGTTTGGTATCATGAGGTTGGGAAGCTCCTCCCAGCCGTAGCTCCAGGCGGTGGCGTAGTCGATGTCAAGGCCCTTGGTCTCGCCGGAAGACTTGCCTCCCCTCATCGAGTACTGCGTGTATTCCCAGGTGGGGATGAGTTTATTGGCGTTGGTGCCGAGGCCGACCAGTCCCAGCACTAAGAGCAGGGCGGATGCGGCCAGGAAGCGTCCGAGTTTCTCTTTCTTCACCAACATGCCGATGAGCTCCACCAGCACGAAAATGAACATTATTATGGCCAGGTAATACGTGATCTGCGGGTGGTTGGCTTTCACCTGGAAGCTTACCGCGAGCCCGAAGAGGGCTGCCCCAAGCAGCATTTTCGGCCATTTTTTCGCCCTGTAGGTATACACGAGGGCGGCCAGCGCCCATGGAGCGAGGGCTATGGCCTGCATCTTGGTGTTGTGCCCAACCTGGATTATCTGGAAATTGTAGGCGCAGAAGGTGATGGCCACCGCTCCGCCTGCGGCAATCAGCGGATGGACGCCGAAGGCCAGCAGCAGGAGGAAGGCTCCCAGCAGCGACACGAACAGGTAGGTGGCGGGCCGTTTTCCGGCGTTCATGAGGAAGTCGTAGACCCCTATGGTCCAGTCCCCGTCCCTCGGCTGGTCGAAGGAGATGACCGGCATGCCGCCGAACATCGACTCGGTCCAGGCGGTCTTGTCGTCCGGGTGGGCGGCATTCCATTCCCTGGTCTCGTGTGCCATTCCCAGATAGCCCGAGATGTCGCTCTGGTTCACTATCTTACCGCCGAGAACCTGCGGTACAAAGGCATAGGACAACACCAGAAGTCCCAGCACTATCAGCACGTAGGTGAGTATTTTTTTCCAGTTCATATCGATTCGAAAAGTTTGACCATCTTGCCGGTGAGGGTACGGCGGGAATAGGCTTCTATACCTTTCCCTTCCAGCTTGAAGCCGCCGTTCTTAACGGAGCAGATGAAATCGGCCATGGCCTCGCTGCGCGGCCAGTCCAGCATTGTTCCGGCGCCTGTGTCGGAGAGCACTTTCGCCGCAGCCCCGTCTTCCTGGCCTATGCCGAGCACCGGTTTGCGGGCGGCCAGATACTCGAATATCTTTCCGGGGAGGACCTTCCTGTATTCCGGCTCCTTCCGCAGGGGCAGAATCAGCATATCGGCGTTCTGCAGCTCCTTCACCGAGTCTTCGTGGCTCAGGTATCCCAGAACGCTGAGGTTCCCTTCGAGCCCGCGGGCCTTTATGGCCTCCAGGATTTCCGGGTCCACCTTGCCGGCGAGCCTGATGTCGAGCGAATCCCTGAAAGGAAGGGCGGAGAGGGCGTCCCACAGTGCAAGCGGATTGCCGTCGCTGGCAAAGAGCCCGGTGTGGACTATCCTGAAAGTGCCCTCATGGGCTTCGCTGCGGTCCGGAGCGAAGTCGTCGGAGTCGTAGCCGTTGGTGATCAGGTGCACCGGGGTTTTGGTGGCGGCCTCGAAATCGGCCTGCACCAGGGGTGTCACCGACACTATCGCATCGGCCTCATCCAGTACCGCCTGTTCCAGCTTGATGTGCTTGCGCTCGGCCGCTTTGCTTAAGCCCAAGTGCTTGAAATAGAATATTTTGGTCCATGGGTCGCGGAAATCTGCCACCCATGGCAGCCCGGTGGCCCTGTGCAACTCCAGGCCTATCAGGTGCATGCTCTGCGGGGGCCCCGTGGTGACCATCACGTCTACCGGATGTTCGCGCAGGTATTTCTTGAGGAACCTTACCGAGGGCTTCACCCACCAGATGCGGGGGTCGGGCACGAAGCAGTTGCCCCTGATGGCGAGCGCCAGCTTCTGCTTGAAGCTCTTTTCCTGGCCGTTGACCGGGTTTACGCCTGCGCCTTTCTCATTTCCCTTTCCCATGAGCTTGCGCGCCAGGGCGTAGGGCTCGGTGATGTGCGTCTTGAGCACTTCGGCCTCGGCGGGGATGTCCGCCAGAAGGCTTTCGTCCACTGCCAGCTGCTCCGGATTTTCGGGGGTGTAGATTACCGGCTGCCAGCCGAATTCCGGCAGATGCCGCGAAAACTTCACCCAGCGCTGCACGCCGCTCCCGCCGGTAGGGGGCCAGTAGTAAGTGATTATCAACGCCCTTTTCATAGGCCTGTCTCTTTTTTCATATTGCGGAGCAGGTCGAAGGCCTGCATCGGTGTCATGTTGTCGAGGTCGGCCGCCTCCAGTTCGGAGCGGATGGCGCCAAGCGTGGGGTCGTCCAACTGGAACAGGCTCAGCTGCAGGCTTCCGTCTTCATGCAGTTCTCCGCTCCTGGCCAGGCTGCGGGCGCTGTTCTCGCGGGCCTCGAGCATGTGCAGGGTCTCCTCGGCGCTGTCCACTATTTCGCGCGGCATTCCGGCCATGCGGGCCACGTGGATGCCGAAGCTGTGCGACACCCCTCCCGGCTCGAGCTTGCGCAGGAACAGCACGTCGTGCCCCTCTTCCTTGATGGCGATATGGTAGTTCTTGACGCGCGGGAACTGCTCCTCCATGTCGTTGAGCTCGTGGTAGTGGGTGGCGAACAGGGTCTTGGCGCCCTTGCCCGACTTGTGGATATACTCCACCAGGGCGCGGGCGATGCTCATGCCGTCGTAGGTGGAGGTGCCGCGCCCGATTTCGTCGAGCAGCACCAGCGAGCGCGCCGAGAGGTTGTGCATTATCATCGACGTTTCCAGCATTTCCACCATGAAGGTGGATTCTCCGCGGGAGATGTTGTCGGTGGCGCCCACGCGGGTGAAAATCTTGTCGAAATATCCGAAACGGGCGGATGCAGCCGGCACGAAGGAGCCTGTCTGGGCCATGAGCACTATGAGTGCGGTCTGGCGCAGCAGGGCGGATTTTCCCGACATGTTGGGGCCGGTGAGTATCATTATCTGGGTGCTGGAGGAGTCCATGTACACGTCGTTGGGCACGTACTCCTCGCCCGGGGGCATCAGGGTTTCGATCACGGGATGGCGGCCCGCCTTGATGTCGAGAATGCTGCTGGCGTCCACCACCGGGCGGCAGTAACCCCGGTCGAGGGCCTGCCTGGCGAAGCCCTGGAGCACGTCCAGCGCGGCAACGACGCGGCAGTTGGCCTGGATGTCGCGGATGCTCTCCTGCACCTTTCCCACCAGGGCGGCGTAGATTTCGCCCTCCATCCGGGCGATGTCGTCTTCGGCCGTGAGGATCTTCTCTTCGTATTCCTTGAGCTCTTCGGTGATATAGCGTTCGGCATTCACGAGAGTTTGCTTGCGCACCCACTCCGGGGGCACCTGCCCCTTGAAGCTGTTACGCACCTCGATATAGTAGCCGAAAACGTTGTTGTAGCCTATCTTGAGGCTGCCGATGCCGGTCCTTTCGGCCTCTCTTTCCTGCATCTGCAGCAGATATCCCTTGCCTCCGGCGGAGATGTCGCGCAGCTCGTCGAGCCTGGCGTCCACTCCGCGCGCTATCACCTCGCCCTTGCCTATCTGCACGGCGGGATTCTCCGCCATGGTGGAGGTAATCCCGGCCAGCAGGGCGCTGCAGTTCTTCATGCCTTTCAGCAACTTCTGCAGCGCCGCCGGCGAGTCTTCGCCGCAGAGGGTGCGGATGGGCTGCATCTGCGCGAGCGACCTGCCGAGCTGCATCATTTCACGCGGGAGTATCCTGCCGGTCGCCGCGCGGGAAATAATCCTTTCCAGGTCGCCTACATTTTCTATAAGTCCGCGAAGATCAGTGAGTTTATCCTCGTTTTTGGTGAAAAAATCAACTATGTCGTAGCGCTCGTTCAGGGTGCCGCGGTCCATTATTGGCATCGCCAGCCACTGCCTCAGCAGGCGGGCTCCCATGGGGGAGGAGCAGCGGTCGATGGTTTCGGCCAGGCTCACCCCCTCCCTGCCGGCGTTGCTCTGGAATATTTCCAGATTGCGGAAGGTGAAGCGGTCCATCCAGACAAACCTGCCCTCTTCGATGCGGGAGAGGCTGCAGATGTTCCGGAGGCCGGAATGCTCGGTCTGTTCGAGGTAGATGACCAGCGCGCCGGCGGCGGTGACGGCCAGTGGGAACGAATCCACGCCGAAGCCCTTGAGGCTGCCGGTCCCGAGCTGTTTCAGCAGCTTGTCTTCCGCCGCTTCCTGCACGAACGCCCACTCGTCCAGCGGGGTTATGTAGATGTCGGGGAATTTCTCCCTCGCCGCCTTGGCGTAGTCGCGCCGCACCACCAGCTCCTTGGGGTTGAAGGTGTCGGCCAGGGTGTGGATGTAATCGACAGTGCCCTGCGCCACCTGGAAGGTGCCGGTGCTCACGTCGAGGAAGGCCGCGCCGCAGTTGCCCGCGCCGTCGAAGGCCATGCCGCAGAGGTAGTTGTGCTCTTTCTGCTCCAGCATCCCCTCGCTGAAGGCCACGCCCGGCGTAAGTATTTCCGTGATACCGCGTTTGACCAGTTTGTTCTTGGCCAGCTTAGGGTCTTCCAGCTGGTCGCAGATGGCCACCTTGTAGCCTGCGCGCACGAGGCGCGGGAGATACTGCTGGATGGCGTGATGCGGCACCCCTGCCATGGCCACCTCCCCTTTTTCGCCGTTGCTGCGGTGGGTCTGGACCAGCCCCAGTACCTTGCTCACCAGCACGGCGTCGTCGGAGTAGGTCTCATAGAAATCCCCCACCCTGTAGAGCAGGATGGCTTCGGGGTGCTGCGCCTTGATGGCGAAGTACTGCCTGAGCATGGGGGTATCTTCCAGGGTTTTGGCCATATCTTACAAATTTAGCAAAAAATACGAAAAAAGGTCCGCCGCAGCGGACCTTTTGACAATTGGCTTCTCGCCTATTTGAACCACTCGGTGAGATGATCCTTGGCGTAGAAGTAGTAGACGGCGAGGCCGATCCAGCTGAGGAGGAGGACGGCGATGCTGGTGATGATCTTTCCGGCGTTGGAAATGGGCTTCTTGATGATGTCAAGCACTGCCAGCACTGCCAGCACTATACCTGCGATGTAAATGATTGAGGATAACATAGTTTACTTTATTATTTCGAGTTGTTTGAAAATTCTGGTGATGATGTCGATGGCTTCGTCGAGCTGCTCCATGGAATGGGTGGCCATGAGGGCGAAGCGGATGATGACGCTGTCCTGAGGCACTGCCGGCGGGATTACCGGAGTGATGAACACGCCCTCGTCGAGGGCCAGCTTCACGGCGGTCAGGGCCTTTTCGGTGTCGCGCACGAAGAGCGGGAAGATGGGCGACTGGGTGTGACCGATGTCGAACCCGCGTTTGATGAACTCGTCGTGGGCGTGGTTGGTGAGGTCCCACAGGTGCTGGATGCGCTCCGGTTCGGAGGTCATGATGTCGATTGCCTTGCTGACCGCGGCCACGTTTGCGGGCGGCATGCTGGCGCTGAAGATGAGCGAACGGGAGTTGTGCTTGAGGTAGTTCATCGTGGTCTTGTCGGTGGCGATGAAGCCGCCGAGAGAGCCGAAGCTCTTGCTGAAGGTGCCCATTATGAGGTCTACCTTGTCGGTGAGGCCGAAGTGGCTCGCCGTTCCGCGTCCGCCTTCGCCGATGACGCCGAATGCATGAGCGTCGTCCAGCATCACCGCCGCGTTGTACTTCTCTGCCAGGGCGCAGATCTGGGGCAGCGGGGCGATGTCGCCTTCCATCGAGAAAATGCCGTCCACCACTATTAGTTTGGGAGCCCTCTTGGGCGCGATGCGGAGCTTCTGTTCGAGGTTGCGCATGTCGTTGTGGGCGAACTTGAAGGTCTTGCCGAAGCCCAGGCGGGCGCCGTCTATGATGCAGGCGTGATCGAGGGCGTCGAGGTAGATGAAGCTGTCGCGGAAACTCAGGCAGCTCACCACGCCGAGGTTGGTCTGGAAGCCGGTGCTGTAGGTTACCGCTTCGTCTTTGCCGACGAGCTTCGCGAGTTTCTCTTCGAGTTCGAGATGGATGTCGAGGGTGCCGTTGAGGAATCGGGAACCGGAGCAGGACGTGCCGTATTTCTTGACGGCCTCGATTGCAGCCTCCTTGAGGCGCGGGTCATCGGAAAGGCCGAGATAGGAATTGGAGCCGAACATGAGCACCTTCTTGCCTTTCATGTCCACTATGGGGTCCTGCCCGGATTCGATGGGCCTGTAATATGGATATATGCCCTTGGCTTTAACTTCCTGCGGCAGGGTATACTGCCCGCAGCGTTCCTGGAGCGTCAGATTCATGGTTTGTACACTTGTTCAGAATGCAAATATATATAAATTTTGCAATATGAAAAACGGCCTGTTTTGATGCAGGCCGTTCAAAAAATGTCGACAGAATTACTTTTTGGCGCCGGGACCGTCGGTCTTGTTTCCGCGGTTCAGCCTCTTGACTGCGTTCACCTTGATGGGCTCCTTCCAGGGGGAGAACACGGTGCCTTCGGTGGTCTTGACGGTCTTGACCTGCTGGATTGCGAGATCGGGAACCTTAAGGGTCATATCCTTGCGGATATCCTCGGGCTGACGCATTTCGCTTTTATCCACTTCAAGGGAATCTTTCTTGCTCTTGAGCTTGGCAAAGGTCGCGTCCCTGTATTCTTTAAGGGCAGCGCTTTCCTCCTCGGAGGGAGCAAGCATTACGACCACATGGCCGGCTTCGCCCAGAACGGGAACCAGCACGTCCCTGCCGGGAACTATGTAAGTCTCCTGGGAGAGGGAGCTGGAATTGAGACTGACGCCGTAATAAACGTCTATGGCCGAAACGGCCAGGCCGGAAGGATCCATGATGGCGGTGATTACCGGGCCTTTGTTCTGCTTACAGGAAACCGAAGCTGCAGCGACGGCGAGAACAGCTGCACAAGTCAATATTAACCTTTTCATATTCTTGAGTTTGTTCTTTTTATTTACATAAATCGTGCAAATATATAAAAAATTCCAAATTTTGCTTTATCTTTGCAGTCCGATTTGAGTTAAGCTTCGGCTTCACGAGTCCTCCGGAGAGGTGGGTGAGTGGCTGAAACCACAGGTTTGCTAAACCTGCATACGGGCAACCGTATCACGAGTTCGAATCTCGTCCTCTCCGCGCAACGCAATCAGCAAAAGGTGCCGCACGAAAGTGCGGCATTTTTTGCGTATAGGCGCCTCTGCCAAGAGCTAGCTCTTGCAAAGAGGCACCTACACGCAAAAAGCATCGGTTCCCGATGCACCTTTTTGCTGATTGCTCACGGTCACATCGAGAAATGCGAAGGCGCCCTGCGCCTGAGCAAATCTCGTCGGGACGGCCGCCTTATGAAATCCCCCCGACCAGGGCGCGGGCAAGCCAATTGCGAAGCTTGCGCAACACACACCAGCGGCGCACGTCTTCCAGCGTTGCCGGAATGCGCCTTGTCCTTCAGGATATCCGTAACCGCAGTGCCTATGGAATCCAGGCGGACGCGGTAATACTCGATATACACCGATTCCTCCGCTCTCCGAAGGTCATCCAGCAGCAGATTGAATTTTTGCCTGGCCTCCGGAAGGACGCTCAGCGTATTGCTGTCCGTGGGCGGCATCCCCGTGTCGGATGCCAGAAGGGCGGCCAGTTCCCGATACTCTCCGCGAACGCTCGAATAGGTGTCCGGATCCTCCGTTACTACGGTCTTGTACATCGGGGCCCGATAGCCGCACCCGGCCAACAGCCCGCAGATGAGCAGGATGCAGATGCAACGGGCAAAGTGAACCAAGTATTTCATTGTCCGGTGTCGCGTTTTCCTGATACAATTATACAAATAAACTCATCGGCATCCAAATTGTGTTACTTTGCGCCGACAGGTTTACGAAATGATACTGGAATAGAGAATGGATTCATTATCTTTGTACGACATATGAAAAACAGATTGTTATTATCCATCGTCTCCTTCCTGGCCATTCTGGTTGGCTGCAGCAGGGAAACCTTCCCGGTCCAAGAAGGCTCCTTTGAGTGTTCGGCCCCGGCATTCCTTATCCCCGGAGACAAGATAGCGCTGCTCTCTCCTTCGTTTAACACGCCCCGGGAGAATATCGACAGTGCAGCAGCCATCATCCGCGCCTGGGGCTTCGAGCCAGTGGTTGGCCCCAATGTGGACAAGCTTTATCGTGGGAAATATGCCGGAACGCCGGAAGAACGCGTAGAAGACCTTCGCTGGGCGCTGCAGGACCCATCCGTCAAGGCCATCCTGTGTAACCGGGGCGGCTATGGGACCATCCGCTTTGTGGACCTGATGAATCAGGAAGATTTCAGGGCCCATCCCAAATGGCTCATCGGCTATAGTGACATCACCACTCTTTTGGAGATGGAAACCCGTTCAGGTGTGATGAGTATCCACGGAGCAATGGGCTGTTCCCTGCTGAAGAATCTGGGGCAGGACCATTCATCGACCCTTATGCGAGACATCCTCATGGGCTCCGTCCCGGAATATACGGTGGATCCTCATCCCCAAAACATCCCCGGGATGGCCAGCGGTATCCTTGTCGGTGGCAATCTCTGCACCTTCTCGCCCATTCTTGGCACCTGGGCTGATGCTACGGCGGGGGAGGGTTTCATTCTCTTTATCGAGGAAGTGGAAGAGAATATGAGCCACATTGACCGCCTCATGAACACGCTCATCCTGAACGGTGTTTTCGATCGCTGCAAGGGTGTGATCCTTGGTGAGTTTACCGACTGCGAGGCCAATCTTGAATTCGAAAACGTAGAACAGCTGCTTTGTTCCTATTTGGACGACTACGGGATTCCCGTTTGCTGCGGTTTCCCCGCGGGGCACGATACCGCCAACCTACCACTGGTAATGGGCGCACGCGTAACCCTTACCGTGTCCGATTCCGGCTCCCGGATCCGCTTCCATATGGACGGCAAACCGGAAGAGGTTCACGCGTCCCTGACCGATATGCTTCAAGTAGCCGATCCCGTTCTTGAGGAGGCTGCGAAACCCCAGGTGTCCAAACTGGAACGGATGTACAACTTCGCCAAATACTACAATGGAATCCACCGGTAATAGCGAGGGTGCTCCTGCCCGTCACGGAAAGTCAGTAGTTTTTGTACAATATCTTTTTCGTATATTTGTCCTTTGACGAAGCATAATCTGATAATTCATCAAATAACACAGAACCATTATGAAAAAAATCTTTACCATCCTCGTACTTGCCGCAGTTTGCACCGCCGCTTCTGCACAGGTCCTGCAAAAAGCCTCCCAGAGGCTTGAACTTGCCACATTGGAAACTGAAATAGGAGGATTTGAAACAGCAGAGCTGGAAGTGTTCGAAATGCATGACTCCGGCACTTACTGGCTGTCGGTCGGTCATCTGGGCATCGGCACGGACCTGCTCCAGCTCCAGTTCGACCCGGTGTATGAACTGTTCATCCCGCTTGGCGACTCGCTGGAAGAGGCCGTGGAGAAGATGAATGAGCTGAAGGCTTTCTACAAGAAGCCGAGACTGTCCGAAATGCAGATTGACGGCTGCCTTGCCGCCCTGTATCCCGGAGAAAACTTCGAGCCGGTCACCGTCACTTCCAGAAGGCTTCTCGGCTCCAAGATATTGTCATTCAGCGTGAAACGCGACGACCTGGTCCGCGCCACCTACATTACCAAGTCCGATTTCGGGGCACTGGTATTCAGCCTCAAGGGCTACAAGGCGCTTCACCCGAACGAGAAGTAATTGCGCTCTTACCTTTCGAACACTCTCTTGAACTCCACCCAGTCATAGTATGGCCAGGTGGAGGTTTCAATTAATGGAAGGCGGGCCTCTTCGCCGTTCAGGAGCACCTTGAACAGAATCGTGTCGGACTTCTTGCTCCGGTAGAACACGAAATGGAGGTTGGCGCCCTTCTCCCCTGAGGCGATACGCTCATCGGCACAGGCGATGATGTCGTCCACGATGGGCCGGTAGCCCAGATGGGTGGGCCAGGCGTAGCGGGCGCCGTGCCGGCCGTAATGGCTGATATAGAAGGGCTTATAGCCCCTGGGGGCTTTGGTTAGGGCCACCGGGCCGGTGGGGCAGAGGTAATCGGTGCCGTCCAGATATTCGGGATGGGCTTTCAACTGTTCATAAATGTCCGGCATCTGCGCTCCGGCGCGGAAGGCGGCCGCCCATACCAGCAGGGCGATGACAAGAAGGCGTTTCATTATATTGGTACTATAATACGCAGTTTTGTTTCAATAATAGCTCAGGAATCCATATTTTTGTAGAATACGGCTGATAATAGCGAAACCATGAAAAAACTCCTCTATTTACTTTCGGCGCTTGCGGCCGTCTGCGCTTGCCAGTCCGGTTACCGGATGAAAAACGGCGAAAGCTTCAACCTGTCCGCTCCCTGGACTCTTTCCCATGACGGCGGCTCCGAATCGGTGCAGGCCACGGTTCCGTGCACTGTTGCCGGAGCCCTGGAGGAAGCTGGCCTGCTCGGAGAAAACCTTCTGGACGGGAACAACTACGCCAAGGCGGACAGGACGCCTTTCGACGACCCCTGGACCTACAGCACCGACCTCGTCGTCAAGCCCAGCAAAGGACAGCACTACCTGCTGGCCTTCGACGGCCTGAATTACTATGCCGACATCTTCTTCAACGGAGAGCAGCTTGCCTCGCGCGACACCGCTTACGGCGTGTTCATCCGCCGCGAATATGACGTTACCGCGCTGATGAAGGGCAGGAACGACATAAAGGTGACCCTGCGGCGCGCGCAGTCCGGCGACCTCAACATCGGCTTCGTGGACTGGAATCCCCGCCCGCTCGACGAGAGCATGGGCATCGTGCGCCCCGTCACCATCCACGCCACCGGCGCCATTGCCATGGGAGATGTCTTCGTGGTTCCGGAGCTCGATGTGGAAACCCTCGCCAAGGCCGACCTGAAGGTCCGCGTGGCCTTGCGCAACCTGGAAGACAGGCCTGTGGACGGCCTCCTGAAGCTTGACCTGGAGGGCTGCGGAAGCTGCAGCGTCCCCGTCTCCCTGGCTGCCGGCGAAGCCACCGAGATCACCCTCACCCCGGCCGAAGCCGCAGTGCTGCATCTGGACAATCCCCGCATCTGGTGGAGCTGGGACCTGGGCTCCCCGGAGCTGTATAAGCTTACCGCCTGCGTAGAGGTGGGCGGCGCCGTGTCTGACAGCAAGGACGTCGAATTCGGCGTGCGCAGCATCACCAGCCGCCTCACTCCGGAGGGATGGCGCCAGTTCACCCTCAACGGCAGGGACATCCTCATCAAAGGCGCCGGCTGGACCGACGACATCTTCCTCATGGATACCCCTGAAAGCATAGAGCGCCAGGTGGCCTATGTGAAGGACATGAACCTGAACACCATCCGCTTCGAGAACATCTGGGGCAAGGACGACACCGTCTACTCCCTCTGCGACCGCATGGGAGTCCTGGCCCTGGTGGGCTGGAGCTGCCAGTGGGAATGGGAGAACTACTGCGGCCTGCCCGAGGTGGACATGTACGGCTGCATCAACGGCGATAAAGTGGAAGACCTTGCGGTGAAGTACTTCCACGACCAGGTGGTGCGCCTGCACAACCACCCCGCCGTAATAGGCTGGATGACCGGCAGCGACCGTATCCCGAACCCCCGCGTGGAGGCCCGCTACCTGGAAATCTACGGCCGCGAAGACTACCGTCCCTACATCTGCTCCGCCAAGCATCTGGAGAGCATGGCAGGCTGGTCCGGCACCAAGATGGAAGGCCCCTACGAGTATGTCGCCCCGGACTACTGGTTCCGCGACAAGGACTGCGGCGGCGCATTCGGCTTCAACACCGAAACCTGCATCGGCACCAATCTGCCGCAGCTGGAGTCTCTCCGGAAGATGATACCCTCCGACGACCTGTGGCCTCTCTCCAAGAGCTGGGACTACCACTGCACCGCATCCGGAACGGACATGAACTCCACCCGGATGCTGCAGACTGTAATCAACGGGCTGTACGGCGGCTTTGCCAGCCTGGAGGATTTCGTGCGCAAGGGCCACGCCGTAGACTATGACGGCACCCGCGCCATGTTCGAGTCGTTCCGCGCCAGGATGCCGCTCTCGACCGGCATTGTGCAGTGGATGCTCAATTCGGCCTGGCCGTCGCTTTACTGGCAGCTGTACGACTTCTACGGTGTTCCCACCGCCGGTTACTACGGCACCAAAAAGGCCTGCGAACCGCAGCAGCTCATCTATGATCCCACCGACTGCAAGGTGTACGCGGTTAGCGAAAGCCCGGATTCGAAGGCTCTGAAGGCCTCGGTACAGGTGTTCGATGCCAATTCCAAACTGCTGGCCGAAGATAGCAAGGACCTCACCCTGGAATATCGCCAGAGCGTGCCGGTCTTCGACCTCAAGCGCTTCGCGGGCAAGCCGCACTTCGTGGCCCTCACCCTCACTGACGGCGACGGCAACGCAGTGGCCGACAACTTCTACAGCGTCCCCGCCACCCTGAACGATTACGACTGGCGCAGGTCCAACTGGTATCTCACGCCCATCACCCGCTACGCCGACCTGAGCTTTGTGTTCGGCGGCGAACCGGCCGACGTGTCCTTCACCGTGGAGCAGGAAGGCCACACCTATACTCTCACTGTCACCAACAAGGCCGACGCCATCTCGCCGATCACCATCATGAAAGCGATGGATGCCGCCGGCAATCTGCTGGTGCCCGCCTGGTGGAGCGACAACTTCTTCGCCCTCCTGCCCGGCCAGAGCAAGACCGTCACCTGCAGGGTTGAGGCGGAAGAGGCGTTCTTCGATGTCGACTACAACAAGAACGATATCTCCCGCAACCGCTCCAAATATGCCGACAACCAGTTCTCCGACGACGAGCAGTACACTGTGGCCGAGCCCTACCGGACGGTGTCCGTGAAGCCCGTGCCTGCCGGCAACAGCATCAAGAACGTGATAGTGATGATAGGCGACGGCATGGGCCTGGCGCAGATAAGCTGCGGCTGGGTGCTCAACGGCGGCCATCTGAACCTTGATAACTTCCCCGTGACGGGCCTGTCCCGCACTTATGCCGTGAACAAGCTCATCACCGACTCCTGTGCCGGCGGCTCTGCTATCGCCACGGGCGTCAAGACCAATTATTACTACATGGGCGTCGATCCCGACGGCAACCCGGTTCCCAGCCTGCTTCACGACGCCCAGAAAAAGGGCATGAAAACAGGCGTAGCCGTTACCTGCCGTATCAACGACGCCACCCCGCTGGACTTCGTGGGCCATTCGCTCGACCGCGATGAGGAAGAGGAGAACGCCGCCCAGTATGTGAACAGCGGCGTGGATTTCCTTACAGGCGGCGGCATGCAGTTCTGGCGCAACCGCAAGGACGGGCGCGATCTGGTGAAGGAAATGACCGACCAGGGGTACACCTTCGTGGAAAGCCGGGAGCGCCTGAACCAGGTGAAGAAAGGCCGGGTGCTTGGCCTCTTCGCTCCGCTGGAGATGGAACCCGCCCTGGACCGAGGTCCCGTCCTGGAAGACTGCGCCACCAAGGCCCTGGAGCTGCTTGACAACGAAAAGGGCTTCTTCCTCATGATCGAAGGCTCCAGCATCGACGACTGGTGCCACCGGCAGAAAGTGGGCTATATGGCCGAGGAGCTCTTCGACTTTGACCGCACCATCGGCAAGGTGCTGCAGTGGGCCGAGAAGGACGCGCACACCCTGGTGGTGGTTACGGCGGACCATAACACCGGCGGCCTTACGCTTCTGGGCGGCAGCCTGGAAGACCGTACGGTAAAGGTGAACTTCTCCACCAAGGGCCACAACGGCATTATGGTGCCGGTGTTTGCCTACGGCCCGCACGCGCAGGACTTCGCCGGTGTCTATGAAAACGCCGAAATCGGACAGAAGATCCGGAATCTGATGAAATCTCAGAAGTAATACGTAACGCCGGCTCCCAGGTCTGCCTGGTAGGGCTTGTAGAAGACCCGGATGTCGAAGTGCCGGCCAGCAAGGGCTCCGGCCTGGACTTTCATGCAGCCAAGGTATCTGCCGAAGAAGTCGAACTCGTATCCGCCGCCTATGTAAAAGGACATGGCTTCGGCCTGTATTAAATTGAAATTCAATAGAATAGGAATCTGGATACCCGAGAGGCGGGTGCCGTAGATGTACCGGAGCCCCGCGACGGCATTGACCAGCTGGTCGGGCCGGCCATAACGGGCGCGGATGCCGATTCCGACGCTTACGGGAGGCATGCCGCCGGGCCCCAGGAAACAATCCGCGCTGGCATCCACGCCTATGCGTGCGCCTTCCTGCCCCATCGCTGACATGGAAAACAGGACAGCGGCCAATGCGGCAGTCAAGGCTCTCCGGAATTTCATATAGCGAAGTTACCAAAAAATCGTTACCTTCGCAACACTATGCGCGCCGTAATCCAAAGAGTATCCTCCGCTTCCGTCACTATCGGCGGAACGGTTAAATCCGTAATCGGCCCCGGTCTGCTGATCCTTCTCGGCATAGGCCATGAAGACGGCCCGGAAGACATCGACTGGCTGGTAAAGAAGACTGCGGCCCTGCGTATTTTCAATGACGATGCCGGTGTAATGAACCGCAGTGTGACGGACATTGGCGGCGAGGCGCTGGTAGTGAGCCAGTTCACCCTGATGGCATCTACCAAAAAGGGCAACAGGCCTTCGTATATCGGCGCCGCCGGGCATGAGCTGGCCATCCCGCTCTACGAGCGCTTCTGCGCTGAGCTGTCCGCTGCCATCGGCCGCCCTGTCGACACCGGCGAGTTCGGCGCGGACATGAAGGTGGCCCTTGTGAACGACGGTCCGGTTACCATCTGCATCGACACTAAAAACAGGGAATAGCCATGAAAACGGTCGAAGTGGTCGCAGCCATAATCCGCAGGGACGGTCGCATCTTCGCCACTCAGCGGGGGTACGGCGACTGGAAGGACTACTGGGAATTCCCGGGCGGCAAGGTCGAGCCGGGGGAAACTCCTGAGGAGGCCCTGAAGCGGGAGATCCGCGAGGAGCTGTCGACGGAAATAGGCGTGGAAGGGTTCCTCTGCACCGTGGACTACGACTATCCGAAGTTCCACCTCACGATGCACTGCTACCTCTGCTCGCTGCTCACCGAAGCGCTGCACCTCAACGAGCACGAGGCGGCGAGATGGCTGGACAAAGACGAACTGGACGGCGTGGAATGGCTCCCGGCCGACAAGCAGCTTATCCCTACTTTATCTTGTCTCCGACGCTGACCTTGCCGACATACTCGAACTGGAGGTATCTGTCCTGAGTCTCTTTTGACGAACCCCATCTAAGGAACATGACGGTGGGACTGCTGGCTTTCTCGTCCACTGTCCACGGACCGGGATAATAGAGTGTGTCGTTGAAATAGATACGGGTAAAATATTCGGTCGGCTCGTACTGATGGGATACTCCTTCCTCGTAAATGTTGATTCTGGCGATATCCCCTACCGGATGCCCTCCCCTGCCATAGGTGGTTACCCTTTCGTAGTCGCCGCTCTCGGTCCAGTCCCCGGCAAGGATGACGCCGTACAGCTTGCACTCGTCTTCGTTGAGTTTATAGTCCGTTACCTTCCAGAAGGTGCCATCCAACATGCTTTTGTAATTGTCGTGGTCGTCATCGCCACAGGCGGTCGCCGCTGCAAGCAGGCAGACCGAAGCGAGAAGTGATAGAAATCTTTTCATAATCTGGTATCAATCAGGTATTTAATAATATCACGGAACTATCTTGAAGCTGCGGAAGGGGCGGCGGGGGTCGTTGGTAGTTAAGTTGACCTCGGTGTCGCGGGTAAGGGCGTCTCCGCGAAGCGTGACTGAGAGCCAGGCTTCTTCACCCGGAGGTATGACGTCGAGGGTGGTGGTCGCCTCCACGCCTTCAGGGGCGGAAATGTCCCTGATAATCAGGTCGGCCTCCCCTTCGTTGCGAATCTTGAAATTTTTGATTATTTCGGGATCGTCCTTCTCAGAGTCCAGTATATGATAGGTGTATACGGGGGATTTGAAGGCCGGGGCGGCGCCCTCCGGCGGGGCTTCTACGACAATCGCCGTCAACTGGAGCGGAATGCGGTGCCCGCGTCCGTCCGCCAGTTTTATTTCGTGGGTGTACTCCCCGAATATCCTCTTTACTCTCCGGAAGTCGAACGTGGCGGTGATCCTGCCGATTTCATGCGGGGCTACCTGGCCGGGAAGGTCAAGGCTTACATGCGGGGGAAGCCTGTTCGCCAGATGCAGGGTGAGGGGGCTGTCGGAATCGTTGTAGACGATTATCGAAGCGCTGTTCTTCTCACCGTGGCGGATCTGCCCGCCGAAAAGGATGTGCGCCTGGAACCGCGCCGGGCCGCCGGCATTGTAGGGGTAGCTGAGTTCGGGAGCCACCGTTCCCCGCGGTATATCGGCCAACAGTTTGAGTATCAGCGGGTTGTCGGCATCCTTGTAATGGACCGTGACAGTCTTTTCGATATGGTCTAAAAACCCGGCGATCCTGACGGACGTTTCCAGCGAGGACGTCCCGCCGGGTGGGATATTGTATTCGGATACTTCGAGCGAAGTGCATCCGCAGCTCTTGGTCACTCTGGTTATGTGGCAGGTGTCAGGCCCGTTGTTTTTAAGCAGGAAAGCATGGCTGATAACCGTGACGGTATCGTCCAGGACGCCGAAATCGTACTCCGCCGCGTCGGCCGATAAACGGCCCGCCATCCTTCCGCAGGAAGCGGACAGGATGGCGAGAATAATAGTCGGAATCAGGAACCTTCTCATTCGCCGAAGACAAGCGAGGCGGACTTGTACAGATTCTTCCCACCTGGCATTTCGACCTTTATCTCGCAGACATCACGAACCCCCTTGCTGGCGCCGGGGACGTGAAGCTTGACACCGACTGCCAGTCTGTCTTCTTCGAAGGTTTCCGTCTTGGAATCGGAATAGCCGTCTGTACCTTTAATCGAAATTGTTGCCTTGGAGCCGGCGGGAATGCACTTGAGACCCGCTTCTGCGTTGTACGACTGGCCGGAAGACGGAGCGGGGGGAGTCAGCTTGAAGAAGGCGACTGTGGGGTTATCATTCGAGAATGTGGTGGTCTGTACCTTGTTCCCTTTGTGATACGTGAAAGCCTTGCCCTGGAGATTGGGCAGCCCCCTCAGGTAAGGAACAACTGCGATTGGCTCGTCCCACTTCACGGTGAGTATGCCGGAAATTTTGGTCTCCGCAAATTTATCTGCAAGTAAGCCCGCAGTGTCGTCTCCTCCGGAAGGACTTAGTCCAAGAGTATTGCAGTAGATGTTGAGTCCGAGAATAGTGGATTCACACGCTGCCAGGAATGCCGCAGCCGCACCGGCGGTGACAATGCCGGAACCGAGAGCGCCTGCGATGGCCGGACAGAGATACAGGGAAATCCATTCATCGGAACCTTGTGCCTCTCCTTTTGCCATGCAGATATATCCCATAAGAGTGGCGACGCCCTTTACGAATTTGGCGACACTGACTTCGTGGTGCGGCGTTGAGCTTCCGGGGAATGTATACTCATATTCGCCCTTGCCCACCCTTGTGGCGTTATAGGTGCCTATCTTGGAATTGTACGAGCCGAATCCGTTGTCTTGGAATAATTCTATGAAGGGACTAGCCGTGTCGTCGGGATATCCGCAGTTTTGAACAATGATAGTGCCCGTCACGTCGCCGTCGCTGATGCCCTTGGTGGTTGCGGCTTTGGTGCCTATTCCCGGTACGATGGCCGCCTCTTCCGGGGCTGCGTAATTTTCAATCGAAAGCGTAGCATTTCCGCTGCGCATACCGGGCTGCTCGGAGAAGTCCGTTGCGGCTTTGCCTTCCGGTTTGACGGAAGTCTTGAACTCTTCGCCGGTTTCGTTGTCAATCATGGTGACGGCTACTTCGCCGTTGCTCTGGTAGTCGAGGACCATGGTGACGCCATTGCCCGTTTCGGATTTGACAACCTTGTTGCCTTCGAAAGTGAGGGTGCCTGAATTTTTGGAGCCCTTCTCCTTGAACTCGAAACCGGTAATGGCGGTCGGATAGCCCTTGTTGTCTTTGGTTCCGAGGATTGTGACGTCATCTCCGTTGTCGGTTTTTCCTACGAGCAGGATGTCGGTATCGTAATCGGTATAAAGGAACTGTCCGTTCTTAACATTGTAGCCTCCACCGTTGTCAAAGAGGCCTTCGCAGGAATGAAGAATCACCAGCGCAGCGGCGACTGTCACCGCCAGAATCGCAAAGAGGAATATTTTCTTTTTCATAATTGCAGGTAAGGCATTATTATTCGCCGAAGACGAGCGAGGCGGACTTATTCAGTTGGTCCCCGTTGGGCAATTGCATCACAACTTTGCATACGTCGCGCACTCCCTTGCTGGCACCGGGAACGTGAAGCGTGACAACCGTAGTGTAGATGGCTTCCTCGAAGGTTTCCGTCTTGGAATCGGAATAGCCGTCAGTGCCTTCGATGGATATTGTTACCTTGGCGCCGGCAGGCACGCACTTGAGAGCGGCCTTGGCGTCGTACGACTGGCCCGAAGAAGGTGCGGCCGGGCTCAGCTGGAAGATGGCGATGGTGGGTTCTTCGCTTGAGAATTCGGATGCATTGGATATCGTATTGCCGGAAGTATAGGTGAACGGTTTACCCTTGATGCTCTTGGGTAATGCGTTCAGGAAAGGAACGATCACGAGCGGTTCATCCCACTTTACGTCAAGCTTTTTGGCAATCACGGAGGCAATGTCATCTCCACCGGGGACACCGGCGCCGAAGGTGCTGCAATATATTTTTAAACCTGCAATCGTCGTAGCGCAGGCGGCTACGAATCCTCCAGCGGCTCCGAGACCGATTCCCGTAGACCCCAGGGCGGCTGCAACCAAGGGACAAAAGCCGGTTAGATATTCCTCGTTGCCCGAGCTTACTCCGCAGACATATCCCATAAACGTGGCTATGTCTCCGGCATATTTGGCGATATTGATTTCGTGGTGGGGCTGCTCGCTCCCCGGGAAGGAATACTCATATTCGCCCTTGCCGATTCTGGTTGCGAAATAATCGCCTACCCATACGTTGTATGAACCGAAACCGTTGTCCTTGTATATGGAGACATAAGGCTGCGCGTCATCGTCGGGGTATCCGCATTTTTGGACTTTGATATAACCCTTCACGTTACCGGTCGCCTTCGTGCCTGCTGCCTTGGTGCCTATTTCAGGAGTGATAGCCACTTCTTCGGGAGTTGCGTATTTTTCGACCGTAAGCGTGGTGTTTCCGTTGCGTGTGGAGGGCTGTTGCGAAGAAAAGCCGGTCGCGGCCTTGCCTTCCGGTTTATAGGAAGTCTTGAACTCTTCGCCGGTTTCCTGATCGACCATGGTGACGGCCAATTCGCCGTTGTTCAGCCAGTCGAAAAGGATGGTTACACCATCGCCCGTTTCAGCCTGTACAAGCTTGTCGCCCTTGAAAGTAAGGGTTCCTTCTTTCTTGGAGCTTTTTTCCTTGAACTGGAAACCGGTGATGGAGGTCGGGTAGCCCTGGCTGTCTTTGGTTCCGATGATTGTAACTTCGTCCCCGTTGTCGGTTTTGCCGATAAGGAGGATATCGGTGTCGTAGTCGGTGTACATGAACTCTCCGTTCTTCAGTCCGTTGCCGCCTCCTAAATCAAGGCCTTCGCAGGAATGAAACAGTACCAGCGATGCGGCAACCAGTATAAGTGCCGGAATCGCGAAAAGGAAGAATTTCTTTTTCATGGTATTCGAATGTTTGTGATGCCCAAAAATACGGGCACTGCTCCGAAGAATTTATGCGATATTCGGAAAATCTTACTGCGTAAACTTGTATTTTATGGGAAATGCAAGTTGAAATTTCTAAAATCGCAAGCGTACAATCAATTTTTTAGCTGTATTTTTACGGCAACATGACAAAAGCCTTCAAGACAAGTGCTCTCCTGCTCCTGGCCGCACTACTGCTGCACGGTGCCCCGTGCCGTGCAGAGCATAAGGATACTTCCCAGGTCCGTTTCATCCCCATGAAATGGGAACACCTGCCGGATTTGAACATTCCGCGTGCCGGGCACAGGTTCTTTGTGGCGAACGGCGAGATGGTGGTTGTGGGAGGTCATACGGACGGGTTTGTGCGGACGGCCACCGCCGAGTATTACAAAAACGGGGAATGGCATCTGGTCAAAACCATTTATCCGCACGACCTGGGCTTTTCGCTTAAACTCGGCAACGGTGATTACCTCTTGGGCGGGGGATGTGCCGACGATTTCGGTATAGGGCGCACGTTCGGCGTCGAGCGTTACGATCCGCTCTCCCACGCCTTCGCTCCGTATCCGATTCTGGACACTATGCGGGCAATCTGTTCGGCTGCGCTCCTTTCTTCCGGAGAGATTCTGGTATCCGGCAACTGGTATGCCGCCGACGCCATAGCCGTCTCGGACGGTATAGGTCCCTTCGAGGCCGTCAAAAAATCTGCTCAAAACCGCTCGAGTCCCTTTATTTTCACCTACGGGAAAAACGACGCCGTCATATTCGGTTCCAACGGCAGCCGGGGAGAGCCGTTGCCCCCCGTGGTCGACCGGTTGCACGGCGATCCGTTCATCCCGGACCTGCTCGCCGAATGGATGCCTGCCACGGACTATGATTCATCCTATCCGGAAAAGAAATCCGTGACGGATCCGGAAACGGGGCGTTTGTACTATCTGTTCCGCGGTTCAAGGGAGGATGGCGCACAGTCGGTCATCAGTTTTGCGGACGGCGCGTTTTCCCTTGTAAAGACAGACCCCGAAATTCCGGTTGAAGGCCCGTGGGGTGCCATAACCTGGTACCAGTCCCTATACGTGGATCCGGTCCGTGGCGTCGCCCTGATGCCCGGGATCGACGAGCACGACCGGGTATACCTGCTGTCGTTGGATTATCGTCCCATGTTCAAAGGCGAAGCGGTGCCGATAAAAGTATTCTATACTACCCACCTGATGAAGAAGGTGGTAGACAGGCCCGCCCTGATTCTTCCTGACGGGCGCTTTGTCGCCGCAGGCGGATACCGCCCCGGCGACAGCATGGGAAATTATAATCCCCTTGCCGAAGTCGTGGCGTTCTATCCGTTTGAAGATGCGGAGAGCCCTGCAGGCGGCGTATGGTGGCCGTGGGCGGTGGCTGCCGTTCTGCTTGTTGCAGCAGCCATCTTGTTGATAATCAGGCGGAAACGGAAAAACTCCGCCCCGGAAGCGTCCGGTGACCCGGAGATGCCGGAGCCGGCGGAGGACGTCAGATACCGCAGCCTTTACCTTCAGCTCTGCGAAGTGATGGAAAAGGAGGAGCTTTACACGCGGCAGGGCCTGTCCTTGGCCGACGTGTCATCGCATATGAGGACCAATACCCGCTACATCTCTTCCTGCATCAGTGCCGGAGCCGGCCTCAGTTTCGTGGAATTCGTGAACGGATACCGCATCCGGAAGGCGCAGGAGCTGATGCTCGCTCACCCCGAAATGCGCATGAACGAGATTTCAGACGCCGTCGGCTTCACCAACGAATCGTCATTCTACCGCAATTTCAAGATTGTTGAAAACTGCACGCCGCAGCAGTGGCTAGAGCGCAACAAGCGTCAGGCTTGAGGCTTCGATATTCTCTCCGCTGCAGCTCAGGGTAACAGTCCCTGCCGTCTTGCCGCTCCGGACGAGCACCTGTGCCAGCCCGTTGAATGCCCTCACGCTGAACTCTTTACAGTCCGGTTTGCCCGGGTTTTCGGCGCCGTGCCACGCCGGGTCGCCGTTCCCCACCCCAATTATGCTGGCCTCGCCTTCCACGGTGAGTTTGAGCCCGTTGCAGGCATCCGGCACAAATCGGCCTTTGGTGTCCTTGAGGCGGACCGTCACCACGCACACGTCACGCCCGTCCGCGGCGATGGCGCTCCGGTCTGCGGAAAGCTCCGCCATGCAGGCCTCCCCGGTTGTTTCTATCTTTTCGGTGAGGATGCGCCTGCCGTTCCTGTAGCCCACGGCGCGCAGTGAGCCGGGCTTGTAGACCGCGCTCCATTTCAGATGGCCGTTCCGGGGCATCTGCTGCTGCCCGAGGCTCCTGCCGTTCACGAACAGCTCCACCTCGTCGCAGTTGCTGTAGGCCCAGACATCCACCTGCTCGCCTTCGTGCCCCCTGAGGTTCCAGTGC
Organism: uncultured Bacteroidales bacterium; assembly: GCA_946185745.1. GTDB lineage: Bacteria > Bacteroidota > Bacteroidia > Bacteroidales > UBA932 > Cryptobacteroides. Next base: position 11,562 of record CAMHKQ010000002.1, on the reverse strand, counting down.
GGGAAGATGTGAAGCACCGGCTCATCGGTCCACCAGGATTTGAGGTAGAAAGCCTCGTCCTTCGGGAAGCCGCAGTAGTCGAGGATGCCGAATTCCGACACCGTCGCCGGAAAAACCAGCGGATTGGATTCTCCGCGGTAGTCGAACCCGGTCCAGTAGAAAAGCCCCGACGCCCAGTCGCGCTCGGCGTAGAATTTCCAGCCCCGCTCGATGACGTTCTCGGGCCGGCCGTTTTCCGCGGTGAGGTTCATCGATTTCATCCTTCCCGGCTGGTCCGGCTCGTTGAAATACACCCCGCGGGTTCCGCAGCCGCTCGTCTCTTCACTGCCTACGATTTTCCATTCGGGATGCTGCCTGCGGCGTTCGTCCACGCTGTTCTGGACAATATAGTTGTAGCCCACCACGTCGAGCCCCTTTATCAGTTCGGAGCCGCCGGCATTAGCCATTGTGGAATGGCGTGTGGGGTCGAGCAGGCATGTGTAGGCCCTCATGGCTTCGGCCACCCGTCGTCCGGTTACGCTGTTTTCCATGCCCCATTCCTCGTTGCCGTCGCTCCAGAGGATGACGGAGGGGTGGTTGCGGTCGCGGCGTATCATGCGTTCGAGCAGCCGCAGATGCTCTTCGTTCACCCCGGAGAGGCGGTTTTCGTCGATGACCAGGATGCCCTCGCGGTCGCAGATATCCAGCAGCGCCGGAGTCATCGGGTTGTGCGAGGCGCGATAGGCGTTGCAGCCCAGTTGCTTCAGCTGGCGGATACGCCAGGCCTGCAGGGCATCGGGAATGGCTGCGCCCACTCCGGCATGGTCCTGATGCATGTTTACACCCTTGAGTTTCAGGGGTTTGCCATTGAGCATGAATCCTCTGTCGGCGGTGAATTCGGCATCCCTGATGCCGATTACGGTCTCGTAGCGGTCGGTGACTATCCCGCCTGCCGAGACGGTGGTCACGACCTTGTACAGGTAAGGATCATCGGTGCCCCAGAGGTGCGGGGCACTCAAGGTCATGGCCAGGCGGCTGGTGGCCGTCTGCTTGGGAAGCAGTTCCAGCGTTTCGGCGCCTGTGGCAGCCACCTCCCGGCCTTCGGCATCCGTAAGCACGTGGCTCACGCGGCATTCCGCCGCCTGCAGGGAACTGTTCTGCACGTCGGTATCTACATGGATGAGAGCTTCGGAATAAGGCTCCTGCAGTTCGGAATGGACAAAGGTGCCGAAGGGGGCTACATGCTGCAGGCCGGTCTTTTCCAGCCACACGTCGCGGTAGATGCCGCCTCCCTCGTAGAACCAGCCTTCCTCGAAGGTGGCATCCGCCCTCACGCAGATGAGGTTGTCGCCGCCGTAGTTAACGTATTCGGTGACGTCGTATACCTGGGTGGCGTACCCGCTGGGTTCGGTGCCCATGTAGAAGCCGTTGAACCATACCTGGGCGTTGCGGAAGATGCCGTCGAAGCGGAGCATGATGTGCCTGCCGAGGTCTTCCTCACTTATGGAGAAGACTTTACGGTACCAGCCGACGCTGGTTTCGGGATACTTCCAGCCCACAGTCTTGTAGCCGTGCGAGTGGCTGGCAGCGCCGTCATAGCCCAGGGTGGCCACGAAGTCGTGCGGGAGGCGCACTTCCTGCCAGGCACTGTCGTCGAATTTCACCGAGTACGGACCCTCGTTGTGGATGGAGTTGGCCTTGGTGAAATAGTTGAAATACTCGGTGCCGCAGCCGAAGTCCTTCTGCGGGTCGGACGCGTTCCCGAAGGCGAAGCGCCAGCCCTCGTCTAACCTTTCTATGCTGCGCTCCTGCGCCGGCAGCGGCGTTCCGACCATGATGACAGCCGCTATAAATATAAGATAACGATGCAGTTTCATACTCTGCAAATATAGTCAATCCGCTCAAAAGAATTTTGTTATATTTGTAAATAATTGATACGATACCCGCCTCAATAGCGACGGAAGCGTTGAGGCCGGTGTCGATTCCAAAATTACGGATATGAAAGAGTTACGCTGCCCCCATTGCGGGAAGACCTTCACGGTGGACGAGGCCGACTACGCCTCCCTTCTGTCGCAGGTGAAAAACGCCGAGTTCGATGCCGAGCTCGCCAGGCGCATAGACCTGCTCCACGAGAAGGAAGAGGCCGAGCGCAGGATGAGCGAGATGAAATCCGCCCAGGATTTCAGCCGTCGTCTGGCCGAAAAGGACAGGGAGCTCGAAAAGATGCGCGCCGAGGCGAAGGGCTACGAAGACAAGGTGAAAATCGCCGTCCTCGAAGAGAAATCCCGTTCCGAAGCGGCCCTGAAAGACAGGGACGCGAAAATCTCCGAACTGAGCGGGCTGGTCAAGGCCGGCAAGAGCGAGGCCGCGCTGCGCGAGCAGGGCATCAGGGAGAAATACGAGCTTGAGCTTCGCTGCCAGAAAGACCTGGTGGACTACTATAAAGACCTGAAAGCCAGGATGTCCACCAAGATGATAGGCGAAAGCCTCGAAGTCCACTGCCACGACGAGTTCGAGAAGGTCCGCGGCCTGTTCGGCCCCGAAGTCTACTTCGAGAAAGACAACGACGCCTCCTGCGGCACCAAGGGCGATTTCATCTTCCGCGACAGCGCCGATGGCATCGAATATGTCTCCATCATGTTCGAAATGAAGAACGAGGCCGACGAAACCGCCACGAAGCACCGCAATGAGGATTTCTTCCAGAAACTCGACTCCGACCGCACCAAGAAGGACTGCGAGTTCGCCGTGCTGGTGTCGCTCCTCGAGCCCGAGTCGGAGCTGTACAACCAGGGCATTGTGGACGTGAGCCACCGCTATCCCAAGATGTACGTCATCCGTCCGCAGTTCTTCATCCCAATGATAACCCTGCTCTGCCAGACCAGCCGCAAGAGCCTGGAATACAAGAGGGAACTGGCCGTCGCGAAGAACCAGTCAATCGACATCACCAACTTCGAAAAGAAGCTCGACGATTTCAGGATAGGCTTCGGCCGCAACTTCGAGACTGCCGCCAAGCAGTTCGAGAACGCCATTGACGAGATAGACAAGTCGATAGCGCATCTGCAGAAAATCAAGGACTCCCTGATGAGCTCAGGCCGCAACCTGCGCCTTGCCAACGACAAGGCGTCGGAGCTCACCATACGCAAGCTCACCTGGGGCAACCCCACCATGAAGCGGAAATTCGAGGAGGCCGGCTCCCCTCTGAAGGACGAGGCCGATTAGCTATTCGCCCCGCACCGCGGCAGGGGTCCAGTGCCTGAAGAAAGACAGTACCTTTTCCCGGTCATAACTGTCGCCCGCCTCCAGCAGCGAGCTGTCTTGGATGTGGACGACCTTGCCTTTGCCGTCGAGCACCACGAACACCGGGTATCCGAAGCGGCCCGGGTTGCCTAGGCGCGCCATGAGCCCTTCAGGCGCGCTTTTGCGCGGATGGTAATTCACGTGGATATACACGAAATTGTCGCTGATGACCTTGGCGATTTCGGCGTCCTTCGTGATGAAATCGGCGAACTTGAGGCACCACGGGCACCAGTTGCCACCCACCTGGGCTATTACGAACTTGCCGGATGCGGCGGCCTTGGCCACGGCCTCGTCTATCTGGGCCATCTGGTCGATGGACTCGTCGTAAACCTTTTTACCTGTCTGTGCGCAGGCGCTCCAGGTGAACGCCGCGGCAATGAGCGTGAGGAGAATGAGCTTTTTCATGTATTGCGAAGATAGTTGTTTTTACTTTGCCTCCGACCACCGCAGCAGTGAAATCTCGGAGTAGGAATACTCCCGCGTCTGCGGGATGCCGGCGCCTCCGAAACGGAAGCCCTTGAAGGACGAGCGCCTGTCCAGCTCCTCGAGGCCGGCGTTGAACTTATTGTTGTATGCCGTTGCCGCCAGGCGCAGCTGCTCCTCCACGGGGAGCTCTTTCAGGGCCTTCTCCCTGTCGTAAAGCAGTAGCAGGAACATGCCCAGATACCGGCACTGCCAGATGTCGTCGCTCAGCCTTTCGATCCTTTCCTTCCGGGAGGGCTCGCTGTCGGAAAGGTCGAAATCCAGGCCGAAGCTGTCTTTCAGCGGGCTTGCCATCCACGCCGCTTCAATCTCTTCGGCGAAGGAGGGCTTCATCTGGAAAAACAGGACGGAAAAATTGGTGGCTGCGGTGCCGCCGCGGACATACAGCACGCTGTTTGCTGCCCTTTCGAACATGTCCGAGGCGGGGGAATAGCGCATCAGCTCCGGGAAGACCAGGGCTTCGCAGAAGGCTGGATCGAGGCCGAAGGACTCGAATTCGCGGCTCCAGGCCCGGTGGTGTTCGGCAATTATGCCGTCCGCCCTGTTCCAGTTCGGAACCTCCATTATCGGGGTCTCCCTCTGGCCGCAGGAGCAGGCGAAGAGGGAAATCAGGACGGCCGTGGACAGGAAGCGTTTCATATCGCGAATATAGCAAAGAAAGCAATAAATGGACTTGCCATATTGAAAATATGGAGAAATAAGGTATATTTGTGAAAAACAATAGCATTATGAAGAAATCCCGTCTGTTTGCAACCATCGCATCGCTCGGAATTGCGCTGCTTGGTACTACTTTGACTGTAACTTCCTGCACTGAAGAAATGTTAAATGAACTCATGGAACTGCTGAACGGCGTAACATCCATGGCTGACAGCAGTGTCATAGGTGTCTGGCAGCTGGTCAGCTCCGACGAAGGCGGGTACACCCACACGCCTCAGGAGTCCGGAGTCGAGACTGTCTACGACTTCACGATTGGCGGCGCAGGCAAGCTGACCACCTTCGATTACGGTTCCACCTACGATAATCCCGTGAATGCCAAGAATAAATATTTCAGCTGGAAACTGGAGAACGACAACCTGTACATCGACGACGTTTTGACCTACACCGTCAAGTCCGTCAATACGGAAAAGACAAAGCTGGTCCTTGCCAAGTACGAGAAGGATTTCCCGGGACAGTGGGCCGACTTCACCTACACCTTCACCAATATCGGCAATTAGGCTGAATACCGGGATTATGAAAAGATTCCTGGTTTTACTGCTCGTCACGTTTGTCTTTCCGCTCCTTGCCTTCGCCCAGGCAGGGGGCAGCACCATGGTTCCCAGCGTGGATCCGGAGGCTGATTCCCTCTATTTCCTGGCGATGCGGAAAAAGATGGACAACGTACGCCGCACCCTCAACCGTCCGACGGTGGCGCTCGTCCTGAGCGGAGGCGGTGCCAAGGGCGCCGCCCACGTGGGTGTACTCAAGAGGCTCGAAGAGCTCGACATCCCCATCGACATGATACTGGGCACCAGTATAGGCGGTCTCGTGGGCGGCGTGTACGCCCTGGGATACAAATCCGATTTCCTCGATACGCTCTTCACCACCGCCGACTGGAATATGCTTCTGAAGGACAGGGTCCCGGAGCAGTATATTCCGTATCAGACCAAAATGCGGCGCACCCGCTTCCTTACAACTATCCCGTTCGAGTTCGGTGCGTCCAGCAGGGAGGATCGCAAAAGAAGGCAGGAGCAGATGGAAGAGGCCATCTTGCAGGCATCAGACGCTTCCGTGCCCAGCACGTTTATGCAGAGCCTGCCTTCCGGCTTCACCAGCGGCATCAATGTGGAAAACCTCATCGCCAGCGTGAGCGTCGGCTATCACGACTCCATATCATTCATGGATCTGCCTATCCCGTTCCTCTGCGTTGCGTCGGACATAGTGAGCGGCAAGGCCAAGAACTGGACAAGCGGCGACATCGCCACCGCCATGCGTTCCACCATGAGCATTCCTGGCCTTTTCCTGCCGGTGCGCACCAAAGACATGGTGCTGGTGGACGGTGGCATCCGGAACAACTATCCGGTGGACCTTGCCCGAAAGATGGGGGCGGACATAGTGATAGGCGTCACGCTCACTGCGGGCGCGGCGGACTACACCCACGTTAACAATCTGGGCGACATGTTCGGCAGCCTTGTCGACATGCTGAGCCGCGAGGCCTATGATGCCAACATCATCGACTCGGACGTGCACATTACTCCCGACATCAAGGGTTTCGGAATGCTGTCTTTCAACAAGGACGCCATCAGTGCGCTCCTGCAGAAGGGCTACGAGTCGGCTTTGGTGAGGGATGTTGATCTTCAGCGCATCGCGCGGATGACGAGGGGCAGGCGTTCCGCCCGGAAGAATCCCCCGGCTACGTACATCGGCAATACCCCTATGCAGGTCAGGGACGTGATCATCCCCGGCATGAGCCGCCGCGACTCCATGTATCTGACGTACAAGGGGCACCTCGAGGAGAATGTCCCTTACACAGCGGCGGACGTAAACGAATCGCTGTACCGGCTGTACGGCATGGGCTCCTTCCGCAAAATAACCTACAGGGCCTATAATGATGGTCTCGATGAGTACAAACTCGATGTGAACTGCGAGCCCGGCCCGCGTCACGGCATGAGCATGGGCGTGAGGGCGGACAACGAGGAGCTTGTGGCCGCCGCCGTCGGTCTCGGCCTCAATCTCTACGGTCTCCGCGGCAACAGGCTCGAATTCGAGGGCCGTATGGGCCAGAACATGAGCGCCATGCTGCGCTATTCCCTGATTCTTCCTTACATGCCGAGCATCAGCGCGGAAGTGAAGACGGAAAGCAAGAACGTGCACCTCGTCAGCTGGAACGACGGCAACATAGTCAATTCTTCCGCAAGTATAGGGCACAACTACGTCGACGTGTTCCTCGCATCGCACCGTATGCGCAACGTAAACCTGATGGCCGGTGCGCGTTACGGTTTATATCACCTTCGCTCCATCATGTCCGAAAGCGCAAACGGCGTTCCATCCATGGATATTGTCGGCGGAATGCGCTCGAAGTGGTATACGGCCTATGCCGACATGCGCTTCTATTCCATGGACGACAAGTTTTTCCCGTCTCATGGATACGAGGGCGGATGGCGCTTCGAGGAGACTTTCGGCGAGCGGTACAGCGGCACCAACGCCCATATCTTCAGCGCCAACTGGCGCCAGGTCATGGGGTCATCTTCCTGGTTCAGCTTCATCCCGACTTTCGACACCCGCCTGGTCTTCCTGAACAGGAACAAGGAAGACGTGAGGACGACTGCCGATTATTTCATCGGCAATCTGGTCGGCGGAGAGATGCGCGGGCGCTATGTGGATCAGCAGATCCCATTCTGCGGATGGCATAATTCCATCATGATGAGGCCCCTGGTGGCTGCGGCAAACCTTGAAATGCGCGCCCGCGTCCTTTCAGACGTGTATATCTCCCTGATGGGCGGCGCGCTTCTGAGCACCGACAGTATAAGCGGTCTGATGAAATGGGAAGATTCCGAGTATTACCTTGGCTCTGCATTCCAACTTGCGTACAAGACCCCCGTCGGTCCGCTCAAGGCAAGGGTCGAATACTCTCCCATCACCAATTTCGGCTTCTACATGGGGTTCGGGTACCACTTCTAGGGCAGTACCCCGCTTTTTGATTGCACTTTTTTGGAAATGTAATCTTTGTGATTATATTTGCAGGAAAATGTAATCATATGGAAAACATACAACGCATCCAGACTGTCATCCGCCTCAGGCCGGAGGTAATGGCGCGGGTCAAGCGCAAGGCCCGTCAGGAAGGGCGCTCCTTCAACAGCTATGTCGAGAGCGTCCTGGAAAAGAGTACCGGCATCGAATGGCCCACTATCCCGAAAGACTTCAAAGTCTCGGAAGAAATTCTGAGTATGGCGCAATGCATCTCGACACCCTCGAAAGAAGATCTCGAGGCTGATCCCAAACTGGCTTATCTCTGGAACAAATACTATGGAACTGAAGAGTAGGGTTTTTCTGGACACAAATGTATTGGTTGATGTCCTCATGGACGAAAGTCGTCCGTCTTATGCATGTTCAACGATAATTTTCCAGTTTGCAAAACAAAGCAAACTGGAAGCGTCCATTACCACCCAAAGTATAATTGACGCTTCTTATATATGCTCGAAAATACCTGGGAAAAGGAGTATGTTTTTCCGTGACGAAATACTCAAACTGTTGAATTACATTAATGTAGAGCATATCGACACCTTCGATATCCGCGATGCCATAAAAATCGGCGGAAGCGACTTCGAAGACGACGCCCTCTTCGCCCATGCCGAATCCAAAGGGGTGGACGTGCTCGTAACGTCCGACCGCAAATTCATCTCCTCCCACCCCGCCACCGACATGCTCGTCATGACACCCGAAGACTTCATGTCCCATTTGAAACAGGAATGATTGGAAACCCAGAGGCCACCAAAAAAGTCGCCTCGAGGGCGACTTTATTTGGTGGTCCCAGTAGGGCATGATCCTACGACCCCCTGATTATGAGTCAGATGCTCTAACCAACTGAGCTATGGGACCGGTGACCCGGAATTACGCCCGGGCCGGGCTTGCCTGTGTCAGGCTATCTGACGTCAGACCTTTATTTCTACATCCACGCCGGAGGGAAGCTCGAGCTTCATGAGGGCGTCAACGGTCTTGGCGTTGCTGTCCTCGATGTCGAGAAGCCTGCGGTAAGAATCGAGCTCGAACTGCTCGCGGGCCTTCTTGTTGACGAAGGTGGAGCGGTTGACCGTGAAGATCTTCTTGTTGGTGGGCAGCGGAATCGGGCCGTTGACCTTGGCTCCGGTGCTCTTTACGGTCTCGACGATCTTCGATGCGGACTTGTCTACCAGCATGTGGTCGAAAGACTTGAGTTTAATTCTGATTTTCTGGCTCATATTGCTTGCAAAGATATAAATTATTCTTCATCTTCGGGCACCCTGTAACCGCTTTTCTCCACTATCTCCTTAGCCATCGCGGGGGCCACTTCGGCGTAATGGTCGAAGGTCATCGTGCTGGTCGCACGGCCGGATGAAAGGGTGCGCAGAACGGTTACGTAACCGAACTGCTCGGAGAGCGGAACATATGCCTTGATAATCCTTGCGCCGTTGTTGGTGGAATCCATTGCCACGATCTGACCGCGGCGGCGGTTGAGGTCGCCGACTATGTCGCCCATGTAGTCTTCGGGGGTAACTACCTCCAGGCTCATGATGGGCTCCAGAAGCACCGGGTGGCACTTCGGACAGGCGTGGCGGAACGCCATGCGGGCTGCAAGTTCAAATGAGAGCTGATCGGAATCGACGGGGTGGTAAGAGCCGTCCAGCAGGGTGACCTTGAGGCTTTGCATTTCGTAGCCGGCGAGCACGCCGTTTACCATTGCACTCTCAAAGCCCTTCTGGACTGCGGGAATGAACTCCTTGGGCACGTTGCCGCCCTTGACCTGGCTTTCGAACTGAAGGCCTTGGGTGCCTTCGTCGGCCGGACCGATTTCGACGATGATATCGGCGAACTTTCCGCGACCGCCCGTCTGCTTTTTGAAAAGCTCGCGGTACTGGACGCTGGAAGTGATGGCTTCTTTGTAGTTTACGTGAGGTGCACCTTCGTTGATTTCCACCCCGAATTCGCGACGCAGACGGTCTACGATGATGTCGAGGTGAAGCTCACCCATGCCGCTGATGATGGTCTGACCGGTTTCGGTATCGGACTTGACGGTAAACGTCGGGTCTTCTTCGGCAAGCTTCCCGAGCGCGACCCCGAGCTTGTCGAGGTCGAGCTGGGTCTTGGGTTCGATTGCGATACCGATTACCGGGTCGGGGAACTCCATCTTCTCGAGCACGAAGTGGTGGCTTTCGTCACAGATCGTATCTCCGGTGCGGAGATCCTTGAAACCAACTGCGGCGCAGATGTCCCCGGCCTCCACGAAATCGATGGGATTCTGGTGGTTGGAGTGCATCTGGTAGAGCCTGGCGACACGCTCTTTCTTGCCGGTGCGGGAGTTGACCACGTACGAACCGGCATCTAGCTTGCCCGAATAGGCCCTCACGTAAGCAAGACGTCCTACATAGGGATCGGTCGCGATTTTGAAGACGAGGCCGCAGAACGGAGCGGCGGCATCGGGAGCAAGTTCCTCCTCTTTGCCGTTGTGGGTGTTCGTGGCCTTGATGTTTCCTATGTCGATAGGGCTGGGCAGATACCTCACGACAGCGTCGAGCAGGAACTGCACACCTTTATTCTTATAGGAAGAACCGCAGGTGGCGGGGACGATCTTCATTGCGATCGTGCCTTTTCGCAGGGCTGCGATGATTTCGTCTTCGGTGACCGATTCGGGATTGTCGAAGTACTTCTCCATCACGACGTCGTCGCATTCCGCGGCGGCCTCGAGGAGCTTGTCGCGCCACAGGGCGACCTCTTCCTTCATGTCTTCGGGCACATCGGCGATATCGTAGTTGACGAGTTCGTCGTCGTCGCGATAGACGATTGCCTTCTGGGAGATGAGGTCCACTATGCCCTGGAAGTCCTCCTCCGCCCCAATTGGAAGGGCGATGGGGACCGCGGTGGCGCCGAGCTTGTTCTTGATGTCTTCGACACAGCCGATGAAGTCTGCTCCGACACGGTCCATCTTGTTCACGTAGGCAAGCTTGGGTACGCGGTACTTGTCGGCCTGACGCCAGACAGTCTCGCTCTGCGGCTGCACTTTGCCTACGGCATCGAACGTTGCGACGGTACCGTCGAGCACTCTCAGCGACCTTTCCACCTCGACCGTGAAGTCTACGTGGCCCGGAGTGTCTATCAGGTTGATATGATACTCCTTGCCGGCGTAGTGCCAGAAGCAGGTGGTGGCGGCGGAAGTGATGGTGATTCCGCGCTCCTGCTCCTGTACCATCCAGTCCATCGTGGCCTGGCCGTCATGAACCTCCCCGATCTTGTGCGTCTTACCTGTATAATACAGGATACGCTCGGACGTGGTGGTCTTGCCGGCATCGATGTGGGCCATGATACCGATGTTGCGGGTGAAATTTAAATCCCTTTTGGACATCTATACTACTGAGTTACAACTAGAAGCGGAAGTGGGCGAATGCCTTGTTGGCCTCGGCCATGCGGTGCATGTCCTCTTTGCGCTTGAAGGCGCCACCTTCGTTGTTGTAAGCAGCCATGATTTCGGCTGCAAGTTTTTCTGCCATGGAGCGGCCGGAGCGTTTACGGGCGAAGGAGATCATGTTCTTCATTGACAGGGAGACCTTCCTTTCCGGACGCAACTCCGTGGGCACCTGGAAGTTGGCACCACCGATACGGCGCGACTTGACCTCGATCTGAGGAGTCACGTTCTCGAGTGCTTTCTTCCAAATATCTATAGGAGCCTGATCGGAATCTTTCATCTTCTCGCCTACCATGTCAATGGCATCGTAAAAAATAGAATACGCGATACTCTTCTTCCCCTGTAACATCAGGTTGTTCACGAAACGGGTAACCTCGATTTCGTGATACTTGGGATCAGGAAGTAGAATCCTCTTCTTAGGCTTTGCTTTTCTCATGATTTGGAAAATTGATTAAGATAATGCCTTCGTTACTTCTTTGGACGTTTTGCGCCATAGAGCGAGCGGGACTGGGTCCTGCCCTCTACGCCGGCGGTATCCAACGCGCCACGAAGGATGTGATAGCGTACACCGGGAAGGTCTTTTACACGACCGCCGCGAACCAGCACGATGCTGTGTTCCTGGAGGTTGTGGCCCTCGCCCGGGATGTAGGCATTGACCTCTTTGGCGTTGG
>CAMHKQ010000001.1 GCA_946185745.1 uncultured Bacteroidales bacterium | reverse complement strand
CAGCATCCAGATCCAGGAGCCCAACTTCGAAGGCCAGACCAAGACCAAGCTCGGCAGCAACTACATGTGGGAGAAGCAGACCCACGACGAAAAGGGCGCGCTGAAGCTCGACGTAGGCCCCACCATCCGCAGCTACGTCAACGACTTCGTGGCCAAGAACCTCGACAACTACCTGCGCATCCACAAGGAGATAGTCCCCGTCATCGAAGACAAGATCAAATCCTCGCAGCAGGAAAGGGAAGAGATTTCCGGCATCCAGAAGAAAACCCGCGAGCGCACCAAGAAGGCGAACGTCTACAACCGCAAGCTGCGCGACTGCCGCTACCACTACGGCGACAAGCGCACCGACAAGACCACCGACGACATCGAGCGCAGCAGCATCTTCATTACCGAGGGCGACTCCGCAAGCGGAACCATCACCAAGGCCCGCAACGCGGCGTACCAGGCCGTCTTCAGCCTGCGCGGCAAGCCCATCAACTCCTTCAAGGAAAGCCGCAAGAAAGTCGCCGAGAACGAAGAGCTCAACCTGCTCATCAATGCCCTCGGCGTGGAGGATGACATCGAAAACCTGCGCTACAACAACATCATCGTGGCCACCGATGCCGACGACGACGGCATGCACATCCGCATGCTGGTGCTCACTTTCATCATGAAATACTACCCCGAGCTCATCCGCCGCGGGCACGTATACATACTGCAGACTCCTCTCTTCCGCGTGCGCGACAAGAAGGAAAACCGCTACTGCTACTCCCCCGAAGAAAAGGAGAAGGCCCTTGCCGAACTGCACAACGGCAAAACCGAGATTACCAGGTTCAAGGGCCTGGGAGAAATCTCCGCCGATGAGTTCTCGGCCTTCATAGGCGAGGACATGAGACTCGATCCAGTGCAGCTGGCCGAAGAGGAAAGCATCGCGCAGATCATGGAGTTCTACATGGGCGACAACACCGTGGAAAGGCAGAATTTCATCCGCGGCAACCTGCGCAGCGAAGAAGAACTCGAAGACGTGAACATATGAGAAAGACCCATTACGGAAAAGGCTGGGCCCGGTTCTGCGGCTGGTGCCTCAGACGCCTCGGCTGGACCGTCGTGGGCGGCCCGCCCCCCGAGCCCAAAGCGGTGATGCTGGGCGTTCCCCACACTTCCATGGCCGATTTCCTGATAGCATACCTGTTCTACACCTCGTTCGGCGAGGTGGGGCACGTGATGGTCAAGAAATCCCTCTTCTTCTGGCCCCTCGGCGGCATCCTGCGTTCGATGGGATGCATTCCCGTAGACCGCAGCAACGCCTCCGCGCTGGTCAGGAGCCTCATCGAAGAGATGACGCAGGATGATTTCTTCAAGCTCGCAATTGCCCCGGAAGGTACCCGCAAGCCAGTAAAACGCTGGAAATCAGGGGCTATTATGATTGCCAAGGAAACCGGCGTGCCGCTGTATGCGGGCTATTTCGACTGGGGCACGAAACGCGTTTCCTGCGGGGAGAAATTCCCCCTCACCGGTGATGTCAAGGCAGACCTCGTCCGCCTCCAGGAATACTACGAAAGGCTCCATCTCACCGGAAAACACCCAGAAAAATACATTACCCGATGAGCCGCAGACACCCCTACCGCATCCGCAACATCTTCGTACGGTTCAATCCCGTACGGCTGTTCAGGCGCGACCACTACCCCCAGACTCTCAGGGAGCTTTTCGAGAGCAGTACCGAACGCTATTCCAGACGGAATCTCAGCCGCTTCATAGACGGAGGCCAGGCCTACACCTACGCCTCCTTCAGGGACACCTGCGACCTGCAGAGCCAAAGGCTTTCCCGCTACGGCATCAGCGCCGGTGACAGGGTAGCCATCCTATCGCAGAACATGCCCAACTGGACGGTCGCCTTCTTCACGGCAACCGCCTTCGGACGCGTCGCCATCCCCATCCTTCCGGATTCATCCCCCACCGAGATTGCCAACATCCTCAGGCACTCCGAGACAAAGGTTCTCTACGTTTCGCAGAGGCTGCTTCCAAACGTGCCGCAGGAATGCCTCGACGCCCTCACGCTCGTCATCGACATCGAGACCTTCACCATCATCAAGAAGGACGAGAACGCATTCCAGTGCGACGGCTGGACCAAGGCCCCCAACGCGGACTCCCTGGCCACCATCATCTACACTTCCGGCACCACCGGCAACGCCAAGGGCGTGATGCTCAGCCACCGCAATCTCTGCCAGAACATAATGGCGTCGCACAAGGCGCAGCGCTGCAGCAAGAAAGACCGCTTCATGAGCATCCTTCCGATGGCGCACACCTACGAGATGGCCATCGGCTGCCTGTACCCCGTGTACGTGGGCGCGTGCGTGTATTACATACGTAAGGCCCCCACCCCGAGCATCCTCATGGACGCCATGAAGGAGGTCAGGCCCACCATCATGTGCGCGGTTCCGCTCATCATCGAAAAGGTGTACCGCAAGAGCGTCTATCCCACCATAAGGCACAGCCCCACCCTCAACTGGATGCGGAAAAAGATGCCGTGGCTGCTGTACTTCCTGGTAGGACGCAGACTCTACCGCTCCTTCGGCGGCAAACTGCGCTTCTTCGGCATCGGCGGCAGCAAGCTCGATCCCGAGGTGGAGTCGTTCCTGAAAAAGGCGCGCTTCCCCTATGCCATCGGCTACGGCCTTACCGAATGCGCCCCTCTGGTCTGCAACGCCATGGTCGGACGCACCTGCGTCGGTTCGGTGGGCATCCCGTCGTACAAGGTGGAGGTCAAACTCCACGACGTCGATCCACAGACCGGTGCCGGCGAAATAATCTGCCGCGGCGACAACGTCATGCTGGGCTACTACAAGGATCCGGAACGCACCCAGGGCGTCATCGACGACGAGGGTTGGTTCCACACCGGCGACATCGCCACCGTCGACAAGGACGGCAACTACTTTCTGCACGGCCGGCTCGGAAGCACTATCATCGGCCCGTCCGGAGAGAATATTTATCCCGAAGAGATCGAGCTGGTAATCAACGGCATAGACGGAGTCGAGGAATCGCTCGTGACCGAGCAGGACGGAAAGCTGGTGGCAAAAGTCAAGTTCGCGGACAACGTGCTCAACTGGGACCTGGCCGGCGAGAAACGCTTCATTGCCACCCTGGACATGCGCCGCAAGGAACTCCTGGAAAAGGTGAACTCCATAGTGGGCAAGAACTCCAAGATAGCCGACGTGCAGGCCATGAAGGAGCCTTTCGAAAAAACCGCCACCCAGAAAATCCGGCGGTTCAAGTACAAGGACGATTCCGCCAAAGAAAATTTGGAAAAAGATAAAAAATAAACTAAATTTGCAGCCCTTTGGGAAAGTCCCAAGGGGCTAAATTTTTTAATTAATTTATTATCAACATGTTAAAGCAGTACGAAACCGTTTTCATTGCAACTCCCGTTTTGTCTGATGCGCAGATGAAGGAAGCGGTTGAAAAGTACACCTCGCTCATCAAGGAAAACGGTGGCGAAATCGTGTACGAAGAGGATTGGGGGCTCAGGCAGCTCGCGTATCCGATCCAGCACAAGACGTCAGGCTTCTATTACCTGATCGAATTCAAGGCAGCTCCTGAATTCGTGAACACTCTCGAAATCCAGTACAAGCGCGACGAGCGCATCATCAGGTTCCTCACCGTGGCTCTCGACAAGGATGCCGTGGCTTACGCCGAGCATCGCCGCGAGGTCCGCGCCGCCAGGAAGAACGCTCCCGCGGCCGAACCCGTAGTCGAGCCCAAGGCCGACGAGGTAGAGCTCCCCGAGGAGTACGACGTAGAACCCATCGATGAAAAGAAGGAGGACTAAACAATGGCAACCAACGAAACCAACAGCGAAGTACGCTATCTGAACCCTCCCACCGTGGACGTTCGCAAGAAGAAATACTGCCGCTTCAAGAAGGCGGGCATCAAGTACGTTGACTACAAAGATCCCGAATTCCTCAAGAAGTTCCTCAACGAGCAGGGTAAGATTCTCCCCCGCCGCATCACCGGCACCTCCCTCAAGTTCCAGCGCAAAGTGGCCGTGGCCGTCAAGCGTGCCCGCTCCCTCGCTTTGCTCCCGTTTGTAACCGACCTTCTCAAATAATCTGCAGCCATGAAAATCATCCTCAAGAAAGACGTACAGAATCTCGGCGAGGCCGGAGAGGTTGTAGAAGTAAAGAACGGTTACGCACTCAATTACCTGGTTCCCCAGGGAATGGCTACCGTAGCCACCAAGGGTGCCCTCAAGCAGTATGAGGAGACCATCCGCCAGCGCGCCCACAAAGAGGCCAAGCTCGTCGCCGACGCCGAAGCCGTCAAGAAGCAGGTGGAGTCCATGCCCGTCAAGCTCACCGTCAAGGTGTCCGAAAGCGGCAAGCTCTACGGCGCTGTCACCTCCGCCATGGTGGCCGACGCGCTCGCAGCGCTCGGAATCAACGTGGACAAGAAGAACGTAAGCGTCCCCGAAATCAAGGAGACCGGCGAGTTCGAAGGCACCGCCAAGATCTACAAGACCGTGGTGGCCGCCGTCAAGGTGCTTGTCGAGGCCGAAAAGGCCGCGGAGTAATTCATTCCGTTCCAGTCATTCAGGACGGGGCGGCCGCACGGCCGTCCCGTCTTTTGTTATTGCGGGGTAACGCAATTGTTAGTTTCGTGTTGATAACTTTCCGTTTTTAGTGTGGATTTTCAAGATTCTATTGCCTAATTTTGTTCGTGAAAAGGGTCGGATTGCCCCGGGCAGTCCGGTATTTTTTTCCCCCTTTTACCTGAAAAAACTAAACCAACCAAGCACAAGTCCCTGATACTATGGACGTTAGAAAAACCAACGGAACCATTGAAGAATTCGACCTCGACAAGCTTAAAAGAGGTATCCGTCAGACATATGAAGCAACCGGCCAGGTGTGTCCGGAAGAGGTGCTCGTAAGCATCACCGACAACCTTTACATTTACGACAAGATGTCCAGCCAGGAGATCCGCCGCCAGGTGGTGAACTCCCTCATGAGCGTCAACAAGAAAGCCGCGCTCGAGTACATCGAGAAGTTCGACGCCGGCAAGGACATCCGCAAGAAGAGGGACTTCATCAAGGACTATATCAACGCCTCCAACGCCGCCACCGGCAGCAAGTTCGACGCCAACGCGAACGTCACCCGCAAGAACATCGTGACGCTCGGCCAGGAACTCTACAAAGAGAACAACATCAAGCAGAACCGCTATATCATGCAGGACAAGATCCACTCCCTCTACGGGCACGACCTTGCCGCACAGTACATCAAGGACCTCGAATCCCACGTACTCTACAAGCACGATGAAAGCGGCACCCCGGGCTATCCCTACTGCGTGGCCATCACCATGTATCCGTTCCTCGTGAGCGGCCTCAAGGAGCTCGGCGGCGTATCCGTCGCCCCGACAGACCTCAAGAGCTACTGCGGCGAGTTCATCAACCTCGTCTACAGCGTCTCCAGCCAGTTCATGGGCGCGGTGGCCACTCCCGAGTTCCTCATGTACCTCGACTACTTCATCCGCAAGGACTACGGCGACGACTATCTGAGCCGCCTCGACGAGGTAGTGGAGAACAACCGCAAGGCCCGAACGCTCACCAAGGTCATCGACAACTGCTTCCAGCAGGTGGTGCACTCCATGAATATGCCCGCCGGCAACCGCGGCTACCAGACGGTGTTCTGGAACATCAGCTATTTCGACAAGCCGTACTTCGAGGGTGTCTTCTCCGACTTCCGCTTCCCGGACGGCACCGCCCCCAAGTGGGAGACCCTCTCCTGGCTGCAGAAGCACTTCATGCGCTGGTTCAACGAAGAGCGCAACCATTATATCCTCACCTTCCCGGTGGAGACCATGGCCCTTCTTACCGACGGCGGAGACGATTTCGCCGACAAGGAATACGCCGATTTCACCGCCGAAATGTGGAGCAAGGGGCACAGCTTCTTCTGCTATCTCTCCAACTCTCCCGACAGCCTCAGCAGCTGCTGCCGCCTGCGCAACAGCCTCAAGGATCTCGACGGCAACGACGAGGAGCACAACCACACCACGCACCAGTATTCCATGGGAACAGCCTCCGTCTCTACCGGAAGCAAGAGCGTCATGACAATCAACCTCAACCGCCTCATCCAGGATGCGGCGCGGAAGTACTTCCGCGAGAAGATGGGAGTCGACATGAAGATGGGAGTACCCATCAGTCCCAGCGTATACGACAAGGAAACCCTTTATCAATATATCCGCGACGCCGTCACGGTAGAAACCGAACGCGTCCACAAGTACCAGATAGCATTCAACGAAATCATCAAGGACTTCCTCAAGGCCGAAATGCTCGACGTCTACAGGGCAGGCTTCATCGACATGAAACGCCAGTACCTGACCGTCGGCGTGAACGGCATGACGGAAGCCGCGGAGTTCCTCGGGCTCACCATCAGTCCGAACGACGACTACAAGGAGTTCGTGAACATGCTGCTGGAAACCATCAACGTCTGCAACCGCAAGGACAAGACCAAAGAGGCCATGTTCAACACCGAGTTCGTCCCGGCCGAGAATCTCGCCGGCAAGAACTACAACTGGGACAAGAAGGACGGTTACTACGTGTCTCCGCGCCACGTGCTGTACTCCAGCTACTTCTACAATCCCGAAGACAACGGTCTGAGCATGATCGACAAGTTCAAGCTCCACGGCGAAGAATACGTCAAGTATCTCGACGGCGGAAGCGCGCTGCACATGAACATACAGGAGCATCTCACCAAAGACCAGTACAGGCAGCTCCTTAACGTGGCGGCGCATTACGGCACCAACTACTTCACCTTCAACTGCCGGAACACCGTATGCAACAGTTGCGGCTACATCTCCAAGGACACCCTCACCAAGTGCCCGAAGTGCGGCAGCAACAACCTGGACTATCTCACCCGCGTCATCGGCTATCTCAAGCGCATCTCCTCATTTGCGGAAATCCGCCAGCAGGAAGCCTACCAGCGCTTCTACATCGACGAGCCGAAGGACGCCAAGATGGAGGCTTAGGGGTGATAAAATTCCTTCCCGAATCGGTTTCTGTCGTACTCGAAGAAGTTCCCGACCGCGTGACCCTGGCAATTGACATAACCAATTGCCAGGGTCATTGTGAGGGGTGCCACTCCCCCTGGCTCAGGGGCGATTTCGGCGAGGAACTCACCCCCGCGAAGATAGACGCCATGATAGAGGACAACTTCGGAGTGAACTGTTTCCTGTTCCTGGGCGAAGGCTCCGACGTCGACGCCCTGCTCGCCCTGGTAAGGCATCTCAACACGAAATACCCCAAGCTCGAAACGGCCCTCTATTCCGGGCTCATCGACATGGACGAACGCGTATGGGACTGCTTCGACTACATCAAGACCGGCCCTTACCGCCGCTCCTACGGTCCGCTCAACTCCCCCACCACCAACCAGCGCATGTACAGGCTCACCCGCGGCGAAGGAAAAGCCTCCGCGGTGGACATCACGGAACGCTTCTGGCACAGGGGCATAGATCCGAACGCACAATGAAACCATCCTTTGATATGAAACGCACGATACTCCTCGCGGCTGTACTCCTCTGCAACATGGCAGCCGCCCAGACGGTCATTTCCACAAAGAACACTTCCCTGGTGGTCGACGCCTCCGAGGGTCAGGTTCCCAGGCTGGTCTATTACGGCACGAAACTCTCCGGATCCGACCTTGCCTCGCTGTCCGGCGCCGGATTCGGCGCTACGGCGGCCTACCCCGTCCACAACGACGCCTCCACCTCGCTCGAGGCGCTCAGCGTCCGCATGCCAGACGGCAACCTCTCCACCGACCAGCGCGTAACTGCCGTAGCCACAGATTCTTGGGAGGGCGGCAGGCTGGTCCGAATAGCCTGCAAGGATCCTGTGTATCCGCTCGAGGTCACGCTGGTTTTCAAGAGTTATGAAGACCAGGACGTCATCGGCACCTGGACCGAGATACGCAACACCGGAAAGAAAAAGAACATAGTCCTCACCCGCTTCGACTCAGGCTGCCTCCCCATCCGGCAGGGAGACGTATGGGTCACGAGCTTCGGCGGCAGCTGGGCCGGCGAGATGACCGTCAACTGCCAGCCGCTCGGGCCGGGAGTGCGTTCAATCTACAACAAGGACGGAGTCCGCAACACCCAGACCTCGCACGCCGAGGTAATGATCTCCCTTGACGGCAAGCCGCAGGAGCTGACAGGCAGGGTAATAGGCGCAGCTCTCTGTTATTCAGGCAATTACGAACTTCGCTTCGAAACCGGCGACACCCGTTACAGCAGCATCCACCGCTTCTTCGCCGGCATCGATCCCTCCAACTCCAACTACACCCTCACCGCCGGCGAGACCTTCGTCACTCCGGAACTGGCATACAGCTTCTCCACCGAAGGCCTCGGCGGGGTAAGCCGCAATTTCCACAAGTGGGGCCGCAAGTACAGGCTCGCCCACGGAGGCCGGGTGAACGACATACTCCTCAACAGCTGGGAGGGCGTCTATTTCGACATCAACGAAGCCGGGATGCACCAGATGATGCGCGATATCGCCGACATGGGCGGAGAGCTCTTCGTGATGGACGACGGCTGGTTCGGAGACAAATACCCGCGCGACAACGACCACACCTCGCTCGGCGACTGGGTGGTGGACAGGCGCAAGCTCCCCCGCGGAGTAGAAGACCTGGTGGCCGAGGCCGCGAAGGACGGCATCAAGTTCGGAATCTGGATAGAACCGGAGATGACCAACAGGCTCAGCGAGCTCTTCGAGGCCCATCCCGACTGGGTGATAAACGCGCCGAAGCGCGATCTGGTGCAGGGCCGCGGTGAGACCCAGCTGGTGCTCGACCTCAGCAATCCCGCCGTCCAGGATTACGTTTTCAGCGTGTTCGACGGCATCATGACAGCCTGGCCGCAGATAGCCTACATCAAGTGGGACGCCAACATGGACATCCCCTCGCAGGGCTCGCAGTACCTGTCCAATCAGGAGCATCTGTATATCGAATACCACCGCGGCCTGGCGAAGGTGCTCGACCGCATCCGGGCAAAATATCCCGACGTCGCTGTGCAGGCCTGCGCCAGCGGAGGCGGCAGGGTCAACTGGGGCTTCCTCCCCTGGTTCGACGAATTCTGGACTTCCGACAACACCGACGCACTCCAGAGGGTGTTCATGCAGTGGAACACCTCATACTTCTTCCCCGCCGAGGCGATGGCCGCCCATATAGGCGCCTCTCCCAATCACACCACGGGCAGGGAGATTCCGCTGAAATTCCGTATCGACGTGGCGATGAGCGCCCGCCTGGGGCTCGAGCTCCAGCCTTCGGCCATGAGCGCCGAAGAAAAGGCCCTCTGCAAGAGCGCCATTGCCGATTACAAGACCATCCGCGAGATTGTCCAGCTGGGAGACCTCTACCGTATTGTGTCGCCCTATGACGGCAAGGGGCTCTGCACCAAGCTGTACGCCACGCCGCTCAAGGACAAGGCCGTATTCTTCTGGTACAGGACGGTCTATTTCTACGGCGAACCCGTAGCGGCTTCGCTCTTCGCCGGGCTCGATCCCGAAAAGAACTACCGCGTCACCGAGCTCAACCGCGTCGGCAGCCCGCTGCCCTTCGAAGGGAAGGTCTTCAGCGGGCGCTTCCTCATGGAACAGGGGCTCGACATCCCGTCCGGCAACACCTCACCCGGTCCTCACCGCGACTACGCCTCGCACGTGCTGTACCTCACCGCAGAGTGATTTTAGGCGGCGGAGTCTTCCAGACGGGCGGCCGGAAATTATTTTTCGGCAGGCTTACCGAAAAACCAATTTCCGCTCCGCTGTCCGCCGCCACGGAGCGGAGACGGCAGGCGGCAGTCGCCTCACGGAAGGCGTGTCCACCCTCGGACGCGTTAGAGGGAGGGGCCCGACGGATGCAAGCTATCGCGCAGCTATGGCGCAGCAGACGTTGGGAGGGATGGAGTGAGCGCAGCGAACGGAACCTTCCGGAGGCGAGCTGCCGCTGACGCGGAGCCGCAACTGTGTGACAGAAAGAAGGCGACTAATAAGTGATTATTGGTCGCCTTCTTCGTTTTATTTTGTCAGCAGCCCGCTACTTCTCGGGAATGGCCTTGAGGAGTTCCTTCAGGAATTCCCAGGCATTGCCGACCGTGTCTATCTTCACCCTCTCGTCGGGAGAGTGCGGATGCACGATGGTGGGGCCTATGGAAGCCATCTCCCACTTGGGATACTTGGCTCCGAGAAGGGCGCATTCGAGACCGCCGTGGGTAGCGCCGACTTTCATCTTCTTGCCGGAAACCTTTTGCCAGACATCGCAGACCACCTTGTAGACGGGGGTGTCGGGCTTGGGAGTCCATCCGCTGTAACCGCCGGTAGTGGTGAACTTCGCCCCTGCGAGTTCGAAGACGCAGCGCATTTCCTGGGCCAGTTCGGCCTTGGCGGTGTTAACCGCACTGCGCATGAGAGAATAGACCTTGAGATGGCCCCTCTCGCAGCGGATCATGGCGAGGTTGGTAGAAGTTTCGGGGAGCCCCTTGAAGGCGCTGCTCATGCGGATTACGCCGGCGGGACATGCGAGTATGGCCTTGACGGCCCTGAGGACGACGTCATCCTGGATATACTTGGCGGGAACCTTGTCGAGCTTGTTCAGATGGAATTCGGCGTTCGGGTCGGTGTCATGGAATTCAGCCCTGACTTCGGCGAAAATCCTGGCAACCTTCTGCCTTGCGGCGACGACCTTGTCGGCAGGAAGGACTATGTCGGCTCCGCCCTCGAACGGGATGGCGTTGCGCAGACTGCCAGCCTTGATGTACGCCAGCTTGGCGTCGTACTTGGTGATGAGGGGAAGCAGCACGCGGGCGATTATCTTGCAGGCATTAGCCCTGTAAAGGCTGATGTCCATGCCGGAATGGCCGCCCTGGAGGCCCTTGACCTCGATGTGGAAGGCCGCATGGCCTGCGGGAGTCGCAACTTTCTTGTACGGGAAGTCGGCGATGCCGTCGAGGCCGCCGGCGCAGCCTATGCAGAGTTCGCCTTCTTCCTCGGAGTCGAGGTTCAGGAGGATGTCACCCTTGAAAAGGCCGGGCCTGAGCTTGGATGCTCCGGTCATGCCTGTTTCCTCGTCGTAGGTTATCAGCGCCTCTACGGGGCCGTGAGGAAGCTTCTTGTCTTCCATGACAGCCATGGCGAGGGCGACGCCGATGCCGTCGTCGGCTCCGAGCGTGGTGCCCTTTGCGCCTACCCAGTCGCCTATGATCTGGGTCTGGATGGGATCCTTGACGAAATCGTGGTCGGTATCGGCGGTCTTCTGGGGCACCATATCCATATGGGCCTGCAGGATGACTCCGCGCTTTTTCTCATAGCCCGGGGTGGCGGGCGCCTTCATGATAATGTTGCCGGTTTCGTCAGCTTTGACGTCCACGCCCTTTTCCTTGCCCCATGCGAGCAGGAATTCGCGCACTTTTTCTTCGTGCTTGGAGGGACGGGGCTGCTGAGTGAGCAGGTAGAAATTGTTCCAAACGTTCTTTGGAGAGAGGTCTTTGATTGTACTCATGTGGTTATTATTTTTTGAAGATAGGATATTCTGCTTCCCTGCCGAGCTGATATACGGGGACGCGCATGCTGAGCAAGGTGTTTTTCATGTCTTTGAGGGTGAGAGTGCAGACTGCCGGGATGCGGTAGCGGATGACGTCCTGCTTCCCGGTAAGCTTTTCGGGTGCCGCCTGGGAGGCTTCGGGGGTGAGTTCAAGGTAGACGGGGTTGCCGTCGATGTCTTCCGGACCCACCAGCCCGGAGCTGTCGGAAAGCCTGAAGGCGACATACAGCTGGTTCTTGCGCGAGGGGGACGGAACCACTTCGAAGGTGGCGGTCTGGACACTGTTCTCGCTGTAGCCGAGGAACAGGGTGAGATAGTCCGCCTCCATCTTGTCGAGGGCGTCGATAGTGGCCTTCATGGCCTCGCCGCTGTAGGTGGCGTCGGTGTCGCCGACAAGTATCTTGTAGCGGTTTTCACGGATTTCAAAAATGCGGGATGCCACTTCCGCGGCCTTCGTCTCGTCGGATTTCTCGATGAGCGCGCTCTGCATGACCGTACCGCGGTTCCGGGTGTAGAGCGTGTTCTCTTCAGTGGTGAGGTTGGCCGGGAGGCCCCTGGTGACGAAGTCGGCTACGCTCTCCTTCGGATACTTCCAGCCCGAATCCACGCTGAAAGCGCCCTCCGGACCTGCGACCAGGCCCTCGTTGGTAAGCTGGAGGAAAACCTGCGACGAGTTGGAATTGAGCGCAACGGTGTAACGGGTGTCGGAATCGGCCTCGACGAGCGTGCGCACCCTTATCGAAGATATCGAATACGACGTACCTTCGCCCAGGCGGGCATCGACACCCAGGTATTTCCCTGCAAAACGGGCGTACGGACCGGCATGGAAGGTCTCCTTGACGGCATCTACGGTGAATTCCAGAGTCGTCTGCGGGAGGGCATAGCTCACGGTGTTCTGCGCCGTGGCGGCCGGGATTCCGGCGAGTGCGAGGATGAGTGCGATAAATGTCTTTTTCATTGCATTAAACGTTTATTTCCACCTGCGATGGGTCCAGAGGTAGTTCCAGGGCTGTTCCTTTATGTCTTTCTCCAGCAGGGAACAATATTTTTCCATTATGCCTTCCGGCGTTTCCTTCGACGCGTCCCGGCAGATGGGCACGAATTCCACTTCGTACCGGCCCCTCCCCACGCTTTTCCAGCGAAGGTAGGAGACGCTCATGCCGAGCTTGCAGGCAAGCGAGGCGCCTCCGGTCATGACCTGCGTAGGCTGTCCGAGGAAACTGCCAATCTCGTGCCTGGATGCTATCTTGTACGGGAACTGGTCGGTAGGAAAGATATAGATGAACTTTTCCTCCCTGTGGGAGAGGGCGAAACGGAAGATGCTGCGCGCCTCCACGTAGCCGTCGAAGCCGGTATCGGCGAGCATGGCGCA
Organism: uncultured Bacteroidales bacterium; assembly: GCA_946185745.1. Taxonomy (GTDB): domain Bacteria; phylum Bacteroidota; class Bacteroidia; order Bacteroidales; family UBA932; genus Cryptobacteroides. The sequence goes on along the minus strand of CAMHKQ010000001.1, from coordinate 121,124 downwards.
GCGGTTGTCCGCCATGACACGGTCCCAGACACGGCTCTTCAACTTCAGATAGACCACCCCGATTTCGGGATATCCCGAGCGGAACGGGACTTCGGCGTTATGGTTGTAGCAGAACCAGCCGCCGAGCAGTTCCCAGTTTCCGGCGTGGCTGGAAAGCACCATCATGTTGGTGCTGTCGTCATATACTTCGTTGAAGGTCTGAGGGTTGACAACGTCCACGATACGGGATTCATTCAGCTTGCGGCGCCCCCGTTCGCCATGCCTGCCTCCGAACCAGAAAGCTTCGGCGAAGATGTCCGCCAGGTGGCGGTAGAAAAGCTTTACGGTCTGCCGCAGTTCGGCATATTTCATTTCGGGAAAGCTCCGGGAGAGATTGGTTACGACAACATCTCTCCGGTAACGGATGACGTCGCGCAGCAGCCATGCCAGGAAGTTCGCGAAACCCAGGTGGAAAGACAGCGGAAGGGCGGCGAACGGTGCCGCCAGGGCCTCTGCCAGCGCCGCTCCGAAAATTTTCCTGTCCTGAGTCATACAATCACAAATATAACCTTTTTTAACGAAATCTTTGCTATATTTGTAGATGTAGAACAAGCTAATTAAACCTAATTACCAATAACATGTTCAAAGGTCAACCAAAAGGACTCTATGCCCTCGCTCTCGCGAATACCGGCGAGCGCTTCGGGTATTACACCATGCTTGCCATCTTCATGTTGTTCCTCCAGGCCAAGTTCGGCTTCGGCGGCGCCACGGCAAGCACGATTTACGCCATTTTCCTGGCAGCCGTTTATTTCATGCCCGTCCTGGGAGGCATCCTGGCCGACAAAATCGGCTACGGCAAATGCGTCGTCGTAGGCGTGGCGGTGATGTTCGCGGGCTATCTTTGCCTGTCCATCCCCACTGCGGCCAACGGCTTCGGAATCGCCCTCATGATAGGCGCCCTGCTGCTCATCAGCGTGGGTACCGGCCTGTTCAAGGGCAACCTGCAGGTCATGGTGGGCAACCTGTACGACGATCCCAAATACGCCGCCAAGCGCGACTCGGCGTTCAGCCTCTTCTACATGGCCATCAACATCGGCGCCATGTTCGCACCCAGCGCCGCCACCGCCATCACCAACCGCTTCCTCGGCAAGGCGGGCCTCGTCTACAAGGCCGACATCCCCGCCCTGGCGCACCAGTTCCTGAACGGCACCATCACTCCCGAGAACACCGACCGTCTCGCCGGCCTCGCCGCCCAGATGCCCGGCTATGCCGCACCCGACCTGGGCACCTTCAGCCAGTACTACATCGACCATCTGTCGTCTTCGTACAACATGGGCTTTGCAATCGCATGCTTCTCGCTCATCGTTTCCATGGCCATCTATTTCGGCTTCCGCAGATGGTTCAAGCATGCCGACGTCAATGCCAAGCAGCAGAAGGCCACCGGCGACAAGAACTACGTCGAACTCACTCCCAAGCAGGAGAAAGACCGTATCACCGCCCTCATCATGGTGTTCGCGGTGGTCATCTTCTTCTGGATGGCCTTCCACCAGAACGGCCAGTCCCTCACCTGGTTCGCCCGCGACTACACCCAGGCGTTCGCTACCGGCTGGAGCCGCATAGGCTTCAACATCTGGGCTCTCGCCCTCATCGCTGTCAGCGTCTACACCCTGTTCGGAATCTTCCAGAGCGAAAAGACCTCGGGCAAGATCATCAACGGCGTGGTCACCGCTGCGCTGTGGTGCGGCGCTTTCGCCATATACAAAGGCATGAGCGACCCGCTCGAAATCTTCCCCCAGCTCTTCCAGCAGTTCAACCCGTTCTTCGTGGTAGCCCTCACCCCCGTTTCCATGGCCATCTTCAGCGGCCTGGCAAACAAGAAAGACGAGAAGCACCCGAACGGCAAGGAGCCGTCGGCGCCCATGAAGATAGGTCTCGGCATGTTCGTCGCCGCCCTCGGATACCTCATCATGATCCTGGCCTCCAAGGGCCAGCCCTCGCCGGCGTCCATCCAGGGCACCGTAGCCCCCGACCCGGTTGTTCCGCAGTGGCTCATGGGCACCTATCTCACCCTCACTTTCGCCGAGCTCCTGCTCAGCCCGATGGGTATATCCTTCGTCTCCAAGGTGGCTCCTCCCAAGGTCAAGGGCCTTATGATGGGTCTGTGGTTCGCCGCCACCGCAGTGGGCAACTACCTCAGCTCCATCCCCGGCCTGCTCTGGGAAAGGGTTCCGCTCTGGGCCAACTGGGCTATCCTCATGGCACTCTGCGTCATAGCGGGCACCATCATGTTCGCCATGCTCAAGAAGATCAACGCGGCCACCGCGGAATAATCCGGCATGGACGAGGTTCTTGCAGACAAGCTGCGCAGCTGGGCCGAGCGCTACAACAATCCCCGGTATTTCGCCGAGGATCCGATAGCCTTTCCCCGCCGTTTCGCACAGATGATGACCACCACCCAGCCCACCCTCGGATTTGAGGGGGGCGAGTGGAGGCCGTCGCTCCAGGACGTCGAGATAGCCGCGGTGTTCGCGGCCCACTTCGCCTGGGGGCGCAGGGCCATGATAGTGCGCGACTGCAGCCGTCTCTTCGACGAGATGCTCTGGCGTCCGTACGACTATGTCATGGCGGGCGACTACCGCAACGACAATACCAGCATCCACCGCACCGTCAAATGGTCCGAGGTCGCAGCCATCTGCAGAAGGCTCCGGGACTTCTACTCAAACGGTTCCGGGGATGCCGAGGGTGGCACAGGTTCGAGGAGGTGCACCCTCGGAACCAGGTCGCTTGAGGAGCTTTCAGCGGCAGAGATGCGCACGCGAATTTTCGGGCAGAAGGCTGACCCCAAGGCAGCGAACAAGAAAATCTGGATGATGCGCCGCTGGATGGTAAGGCGCGACGGAAAGGTCGATCTCGGCCTCTGGAAGAACTCGTCGCCGGCGGACCTCATCATCCCCCTGGACGTACATGTATACAGGCAGGCAAGTGAACTGGGGCTCGTGACTCGCAAGTCGAAAGACTTCGACACGGCCCGCGAAATCACCGCCGCATTTGAAGAAGTTTTCCCCGGAGATCCCGCCAAGGGAGATTTTGCACTCTTCGGGTATGGAGTAAACAATGCCTAGACTCTACATTCTCTCGGGCTGCAACGGCTCAGGCAAAACCACAGCCTCCTATTCGCTCCTTCCCGAAATGCTGGAGTGCACCCAGTTCGTCAACTCCGACGAATTCGCGAAGAGCCTTTCCCCGTTCAATCCCGCCAAAGCCTCGGTCATGGCAAGCCGTTTCATGCTCATGCGCATAAACTACCTGCTTGCCCGCAAGGAAGACTTCAGCATAGAGACCACCCTTGCCACGCGCTCGCTGATGGGCATCATCAACGAGGCGAAGGGCCTCGGCTATACCGTCACCATCCTGTATTTCTGGCTGAAATCCCCGGACATGGCCGTACAGAGGGTGAAGGACAGGGTGGCCGCCGGAGGCCACAACATCCCCGAAGACGTCATCCGCCGGCGCTATTCCATGGGCCTCAACTACTTCTTCGAGACCTATGTCCCGCTGTGCGACCACTGGATCCTGGCCGACAATTCCAGCAGTCCGTTCAAGGTCGTGGCTGAGGGCGACAGCAACGGCACATACATCAAAGACGAGCAAAAGTACAAGACTATCAGGAAAATAGTTTATCCCGATGAACAATAGCAGCGAGAAGTATCTCCGCCTGTTCGGAGTCACGGAGGCGCAGATGCGGCAGCTCGTGGCGGAAGGGCTCAGGGGCGGCGGCGACTGGTGCGACCTCTATTTCGAAGACACCGTGGCCACCGATCTTGTGCTCCGCGACGGAGAGGTGAGCAGCGGCGGCAGCCAGGAAGATTACGGCTGCGGCATCAGGGTTCTCGACGGCGAGAAGACAGGTTATGCCTACGCCGAATCCACGGCATGGAACGAGCTTCTCCGCGCGGCACGTGCCGCCGGGAGCATAGCGGCCGGAAGCAAATCGGGAAGCGCCGCGGTCAAAGCCACCCCAGGCACACCGCAGTCAGCCCGGTACGGAAACTGCTATCCGATAAAGACCGACTGGCGCGACACTGAGGCGGCGCAGTTCGTTCCGGTGCTCCGCAAGCTGGACGCCGCAATCAGGCAGAAAGACTCCAGAGTGCAGAAGGTCGTGGCCGTGCTCAGCTGGCAGATGAGCGAAATCATGATGTTCAATTCGCTTGGCGAGCTCACCGCCGACACACGTCCCGTGGCCAGCATCATAGCGTCCGTCATCTTCCGCCAGGGAAACCAGATAGAGAACAAGACGGTTTCCCGCAGTTTCCGCAAAGGCGCCGAGATGATTACGGACGCCCTGGTGGAAGAGCTTGCCTGCAAGGCCGTCGAAGGCCTGGACGACAGGTTCGAGGCCCGCAGGCCAAAAGGCGGCGAGATGCCGGTGGTAATGGCCGCCGGCGCCTCCGGCATCCTCCTACACGAAGCCATGGGCCATGCCTTCGAGGCCGACTTCAACCGCAAGGGGCAGAGCGTCTTCGCCGACAAGATGGGCAAAAGGGTGGCGATGCAGGGCATCAACATCCTCGATGATGCCACCATCCCCGGCAACCGCGGTTCCCTGAATTACGACGACGAAGGGGTGCCGGGACAGAAGACCTATATGGTGCAGGACGGCGTGCTCCGCTCCTACCTGCACGACCGCATCAGCGCCAGGTATTACGGCATTGAATCCACCGGAAACGGCCGCAGGGAGTCTTTCCGCTTCAACCCCATCCCGCGCATGCGCTGCACCTATATGGAAAGCGGGCGCGACGGCACCCTGCAGGACCTCATCGGGAGCGTCAGGAAGGGCATCTTCGTGGACCAGTTCGCCAACGGGCAGGTCAAGATAGGCGAAGGCGACTTCACCTTCTATGTGAAGAGCGGCTACACCATAGAGAACGGCCGCCTGGCCATGCCTGTAAAGGATATCAACATTATCGGCAACGGACCGGAAGCCCTCGCGGACATCAAAGCCGTGGCGGGCGACCTCAGGATAGACGACGCCACCTGGACCTGCGGCAAAGACCAGAGCGCATACGTCAGCTGCGGCATTCCGAGCGTGCTTGTAAACAAACTCATCGTAGGAGGAGAATAGATGCTTTCACAGGAAGAAAAGACATTGGCCCGCGAGTGCCTGGAAATGGCACAGGAATGCGGCGCGCAGAAAGCCAGGGTGAGTTTCAACAAGAGCAGCATGGACATGGTGGCCACCCTGAACGGAGAGGTTGACAAAGTCACCTCGTGTCTCGACAGTTCCCTTGAGATATGCCTCTTCGTGGACGGCCGCTTCGGCAGCTTCTCAACCAACCGTACCGAAAAGGATGCGCTGCGCGGATTCATATCCCGGGCGGTCAGGACGGTGCGAATGCTCGCTCCCGACCCGTGCCGCGACCTTCCGGCCCCCGAAAGGGTGGCGAAGAACTCAGTTACGGGCCGTGAACTGGAGATTTACGATGCTGCCATTCTCGAAATGACTGCGGAAAGGAGAAGGCAAATTGCGCTTGACGCCGCCGCCTCCGCAAGCGAAGGCAGGGGCTGGAAAATGGTGTCGGAAGAAGGAGAGTACTCCGATTCCTGCGAACTGAGCTATATAGTGGATTCCCAGGGGCTCGAGGCGCTCCAGTGCGAGACCTGCTTCGACTACGGCGTGGAAACCACCATCGAGGATTCTGCCGGCGACAAATACAGCGCCTACTGGTGGACTTCCTCCCCCTTCCTCTCGAAGTTCGACGCCTCGTCCTGCGGAAAGACCGCCCTTGACAGGGCCGTGGCAAAGATTCACCCGAAGCGCGTGCGCAGCGGGAAATACAACATGGTGGTGTTCGAGGACGTGGCCTCCAAAATGGTCTCACCCATCCTCAACGCGCTTGGCGGATACAGCATCCAGCAGAACAACTCCTTCCTCCTGGATTCCATCGGGAAGCAGCTGTTCCCCAAGGGGATGAACCTTGTCGACCGGCCCCATATCAAGGGCAATACGGGCAGCCGCCTGTTCGACTCCGAAGGGGTTGCCACAAAAGAGCACGACATCATCAGGGACGGAGTGGTGCAGGAATTCTTCCTGAACACCTTCACGGCGGCCAAGCTGGGCATGGAGCCCACGGTGGAAAGCGCCATAAGGCCGGTGCTGCTGCCTTTCAGCTCCGCCGGTCCGGCGCCTGCAGGAATGGGTGTGGATGAAATCCTGAAACTGTGCGGGAAGGGCATTTTCGTGACCGATTTCAACGGGGGCAATTCCAACAGCGCCACCGGCGACTTCTCCTACGGCATCGAGGGATTCTGGTTCGAGGACGGAAAGATCCTGAAACCGGTCAGCGAGATGCTGGTGACAGGCAACTTCATTTCCCTGTGGAACAATCTGCTGGCAGCCGGCGACGACTCCAGGCAGTGCAAATCGAAACTCATTCCCACCCTTGCCTTCAAGGATGTGGATTTCAGCGGATAACAAACAAAATAACAATAATCATGAAAGTACAGAACAACAAAGTCGTATCCCTCGCTTACAAGCTCGAGGTCGACGGCAGGATCGCCGATCAGGCGGGAAGGGAGAATCCCCTCGAATACATACACGGCACCCACATGCTGCTTCCCAAGTTCGAGCAGGCGGTGGAAGGGAAGGAACCGGGCGACAGCGTCAATTTCACCCTGAGTCCCGAAGAAGGCTACGGAGTGCACAATCCGCAGCGCGTGATCGACCTCCCCAAGGAGGCCTTCATGATAGACGGCGTGATGCACGAGGAGCTGATGGAGATTGGCCGCGTGCTCCCGATGATGGGGCAGGACGGCAGCGTGATCCAGGCGACGGTCAAAGCGGTGGGCGACAAGCACGTCAGCATGGATTTCAACCATCCCATGGCAGGCAAGACCCTGAATTTCACCGTGGAGGTGGTTGCCGTGCGCGACGCCACTGAAAGCGAGCTCTCAAACGGGCTCCACGGCGAGTATCTTCCCCCGGAAGAGCACGAATGCCGCCACGGCAGGGGCCACTGCCACAAGCATGAGGGCGAAGGCGAAGGTGAATGCTGCCACCATGGCGAAGGCGGCGGCCGCCACTGCCACGACCACGAAGACGGCGAGTGCTGCCACAACCACGAAGGCGGCGAGTGCTGTCACAACGGCGAAGGCGGCTGCTGCAAGGACTGACGCCCGGCAACAGGGGCCGCTATCGCCCGTTCAGCATTTCCGTCAGCCCGGCGCCCAGCTGGCCGGGAATAATTACGTGATGGTTACCTATGGGTTCGCGGAGGAAATACGACGCGGCCCCGGGGGCCTTTACCACGATTTGCGTGCGGCACAGGTTGCCGCCGTATTCGTTGCACAGGATTTCCCCTTCGCAGATGAATGCCTTTCCGAAGTCCGCAGCCAGCTTGAAGAGCGTCACCGGACCTTCCGGGATTTCACCGTGCACCGCCACCCCGAAACCGGACTCGAAATGGGTGTCGTAAACCCAGTTTCTGGTCATGCCGAAGGGCACGGTGCAGTGCGCGAACAGGAGCTTGTCGTCCCACGCCCTTGAAAGATTGGCCTGGAATCCGGGGCATCCGGACAGCTTCCGGGCTACGGCCATGGATATCATGGCGGGGATGTCCCCTTCGCAGGTGGCGGTATAGCCCTCCGAATTGAGCAGGGCCAGCGACATGCAGCCAGTGTTATGAACCGCAGTAAGAAGGTCGAAACACCTGATTGTCAATCCGTTGAGCCTGTATTTCGCCGTCAGCCGCAGCAATGCGCCGTAGATGTCGAGCGAATCGGAAAGGTCGCTTTCGGGAATGGGCTTGCCATATTTGGGAATGTTCAACGCCTGCAAGCTCACTTGCGGATGGCTGTGGCGACCTATCTCGTCCAGAAGCTCTTCCATCGGAATATCGACCAGTTCGAGCCCGAGCACGTCGCGGGCACGCACATAATCCACGTCGCTGCTGATAAGCCAGTCGGAAGGACGCCCTATCACCCCGAGACGTTCCCCTTCAAGGATGCGGCCCGGCTTCACGGAGCAGACGAACCGCCCTGCGCTTCCCTGCCCGGAGGCACCCCCCGACGCTCCCTCCCGGATGCGGCCGGCGATATAATCGGGACTGCCGTGCAGGATTTCACCTTTGACGCCGTGCAGATTGAGATAGGAAAGGATTTCCATGGACGCCGCCAGCGAATTGCTCTGGCCGCTGGTGAGCAGGCGGACGGGCTCCGGAATGCACAGGGCGCTGTCTTTCATGAACAGGCTCCTGAATATGCCTTCGGTGCCGCCGGTGCGGACATAAATCAGCTCGCAGCCATGCGTTCCGTATGTCGAGAAATCTCCGCCTTTCACATCGAAGCTCTCGCCGAGAGCGGCTTCTATGCTTTTGATGAACGGTTCCCGGGAGGCGGTACGGGTGAGTTCGGAATGAAGGTCGGAAGTGATGGTGTAAAGGGTAACGGGCATAACGTTTGTAAAAATACATAAAAATATTGATATTTGTAGGATATGAAGACAGCCGTCGTCATACTCAACTGGAACACCAAAGGGTATCTCAGGAGCTTCCTTCCGGCGCTCATACGCAGCCTCGGCGAGGATGCCCAAGCCGTCGTGGCAGACAGCGCCTCGACCGACGGAAGCATGGAAATGATGGCCGAGGTGTTTCCTTCGGTCAAGACCATTCCCCTGGGCTCCAACTACGGCTTCACGGGCGGCTACAACAGGGCCCTCGCCGGGCTGGACGCCGAGTATTTCGTGCTCATCAACTCCGACATCCTGGTGGACGACCACTGGCTGGAACCACTTGTGGAATGGATGGACACGCATCCGGAATGCGGCATCTGCGGTCCGAAACTCCACGGGCTGGTGAAGGACGGGAAATACATTAAAACCGACAGTTTCGAGTACGCCGGCGCCGCCGGAGGATTTCTCGACCGCTTCGGTTTCCCGTTCTGCAGGGGAAGGGTGCTGAGCCGCGTGTGCAAGGACACCGGCCAGTACGACACCCCGGCCGACGTGCAGTGGTGCACGGGCGCCTGCCTCATGATACGCAGCAGCCTCTGGAAGGAGCTGGGAGGCCTCGACGACAGGTTCTTCGCCCACATGGAAGAGATCGACCTGTGCTGGAGGGCACGCCTCGCCGGCTGGAAGGTCACCGTCGTTCCGCAGAGCACGGTATGGCATCTGGGCGGAGGCACTCTCTCGCCCAAGTCGCCGTGGAAACTGGAGCTGAACTACCGCAACAACCTGCTGCTGCTCGACAACAACCTGGCTGCAAGCTACCGGGCCGGCGGTCTGCCGGCAGACAGGGCCGGAAAGAAAGCGGCACGCAAAATCGCATTCCGCGTCTTTCTGGACAACTGCTCCCGAGCGGTTTATGCCCTCACCGGCAAAAAGGACTACGCGGCCGCCGTCACGAAGGCCCACGAGGGCTGGAAGCAGCTGAGGGGGGAACCCTCAGGTTCCGGTAAACTGCCCTTGCGCGGAGAGGCGCCGCTCATGCCGGTGAACATCATTCCCAACGCCATTCTGCGGGGCGAGGGCATCTTCAGGTATCTCGACAAAAAACTATTCAGGATATGAAAATCATCATTCAGGGGGCAGGGGCCGTCGGTTCCCATCTCGCAAAGATGCTCCGCGCCGAAGGCAACAGCATAGTCGTAATCGACGACGATTCCGAAAGGCTGGACAATCTGGCTGCGGCAGTGGACATCTACACGATCCATGGAAAGCCCAATTCCATCATGACGCTCAGGCAGGCCGAGGTGCAGACGGCGGACCTTTTCATCGCGGTGTATCCGTCCTCGCTTCAGGACGTCAACGTGGTTAGCGCCATGCTGGCAAAGCAGCTCGGAGCCAAGAAGGTCATAGCCCGCATCAATGACGAAGAGTATCTTACGCCCGAAAACAAGCTCATATTCAAGGAGATGGGCATAGAGCTCATGTTCTATCCCGAAAAGACCGCCGCCGACGAGATAGTGGACCAGCTCAAGCACGCCACCTTCTCCGAAACGATGGATTTCGCTCATGGCCGTCTCCAGATTTCCGTCTTCAAACTGGACGAGAACTCCCCTCTCCTCGACCAGAAGATAATCGAGTTCTCGAAGAGTCTCTCCAAGGAAGATTCCGAAAGATTCAGAATCATCGCCATCTCCAGGGGCGAAAAGACCATTATCCCCCGTCCTGACACCGTCTTCCAGTTCGGAGACCTCGTCTTCACGATTGCCAAGCGCGATGGCGTGGAGCTGCTCATCAGGTATTTCGGCAAGAAAGACATCTCCGTCAAAAAAGTGATGATCATCGGCGGAAGCCCCATCGCCGCAATGGTGGCCAAGAACCTTTACGCGAACGGGATAAGCGTGAAAATCATAGAGATAGACCCCGAGAGGAGCCTTAAACTCGCGGAAGAACTCCCCGACGACATCATAGTGGTTACCGGGGACGGGCGCAATTCGCAGTTCCTCTACGAAGAAGGCATACGCGAATACGATGCCTTCATAGCCCTTACCGGCGAGGACGAAACCAACATCCTGTCGTGCGTGGTAGCCAAGAAACTCGGAATTTTCCGTACCGTCGCCGAGGTGGAGAACTTCGAGTACACCCGCCTTGCCGAGGAAATGGGCGTCGACAGCGTGATCAACAAGAAACTCACCACGGCCGGGCGCATCTTCAAGTTCACACTGAGCGGGCGCGCACGCTTCGTGAAATACATGTCGGGCACTTCCGCCGAAGTGATAGAATACACCGTCGCTCCCGGCAGCGCCATTACCAAACACCCCGTCAAGGAGCTTGGTTTCCCGCAGGGCGCCATCATCGGCGGCGTCATCCGCGGGAACGACTCCTTCATTGCCGTAGGTGATTCAGTGATAGAAGCTTACGACCGCGTCGCGGTCTTTGCGCTCCCCGAAACCATAAAGGAAATAGACCGCTTCTTCAAGTAGTCCGGCTAATAGGTGGGCACCAGCTTGGATACGGGCAGCTCGAGGATGCGCCGCTCCGGATTCGTCATGCCGGCGAAACCCATGCCTCCGTCGATGTTGTTCGGGAGCGATATGTCCTCCAGGGCGAAGAATGCGCTGTCGCCGAACAGGGCGTTGACAGCCTTCAGATAATAGTAATACTTCTCCGACAGCCTGGAGACCTCGACGCAGAAGCTCCCTTCCACTTCAATCATGTCGCTCCCGTAGTCGAAGGCGGGAGCCAGATCCCAGAAGCTGACCGGTATGGTCGAGGGACGGAGAGTGACGCTTTTGCCGTTGAAGGACAGGTCTGAGAAAATCCCGTAATAATTGGGCGTATCCAACTGGAACAGAGCGTCTTCCGCCTGAGGAGACGAGAACCCGGAATCGGAGAGGACCGGATCTCCGGAAGCGTCCAGCCAGCAATTGACTCGCCCGTCGCTCTCTCCTATGCGTTCGCCGCCCGCAAAACCGGAGGCATGGTAAAGATAGGATACCGAGAGCCGGTAGTAGTTCTGGCCGGGATCGGAGTCCTGAACCGTTATGGAGAACTTGCAGAGGGTTTCCACTTCTTCCCCTACGGTTTCCGTCACCTCCTGTACGGAGACGTTTTTCAGTTCGGGCAGAGGCAGCACCGTGATGGTTGCCGAGGCTTTGTATGATCCGCCGTTCGCCGTGGCTTCCAGCCTGACTTCGTCGCCTGCTGCAAACCCGGCAGTGAACAGATAGGGTTCCATGAAAGTGTAGAAGGCGCTTTCCATTTCGGGCCATTCGTGCGCATCGGCATGTACCGCTACGGCGGCCAGCTTTCCGTTCACGTAGCATTTCACCTCCCCGGATTGCACGGCCTCGATTCCGTTGGTAGTGCTAATGCCCAGATAGACCGCATGAGTGTCCGCGCCCACCTCGAGCAAAGAGTTCATTATCAGCTTCTTGCTCGTGTCTTTCGGACGGTATTCCAGCGGATTGTCACAGGCGGCCGCCAGCACTAGAAAAAGAAATGCAGCTATATATCTCTTCATGGTTCTCAGAATTTGCGGGTCCAGCCTATGGACGGGATTATCGGAAGGATGGTGATTTTCCGGAGCTCGACTTTGGTCTTCATGGCCTCCCTCTCCGCCGTGTAGTCCCCTGAGGGGCTGTAATGGATGAGTGAAGTGAAGACGAAGGTGGGATTCATGTGGTTGTAGACATTGTATACCGAGATGTCCCACACGGAGGTGCCGCGGCGTTTCTGCTTTGTCCAGGTAAGCCCCAGGTTAAGGCAGTGCGACGGGGGAAGACGGTAATTGTTGCGGCTTTCCACATAGTCTTCCTGGACCAGACGGCCGTCGGGCGTCAGCACGGTAGTCTGCCTTTCGGGAATGGTAACCACTCCGCCGGTGGCGAATGTCCAGGTTCCGGATACTGCAAGCGCTTCGCTGAAACGGTGGTTGACGACGAGTGAGACATTGTGGCGCCGGTCGTAGCGGTATGGGAAGACCATGCCTCCGTTAATGGTGCCGTTGGGGAAGACCCTGTCGGACCAGGCCAGCGTGTAGCCGAGCCAGCCCGTAGTCGCGCCCTTCGTCTTCTCCACGAAGAGCTCCACTCCCCTGGCGAAGCCCTCACCCATCTCGACGTTGTTTTTCCAGTTGGTGTTGTTGCCTATGAACGAGGTGCCGTCGCGGTATTCCAGGATATTGTGCATCCATTTGAAATAGCCTTCAACGGAGAATTCCCATCCGGCTACGGCGCTGCAATAGGCACCGAGCGACACCTGGTCGGAGGTTACCGGCTTGATCTTGTCGGTGATGGGCACCCACAGGTCTATGGGCAGGGTGATCTTTGCGGACGAAAGCAGATGCACGTACTGGGCCATGCGCGAATAGGCGGCCTTGGCGGAAAAGCCGTCGGCAAACTCGTATTTCATGCTGACGCGGGGTTCCGCCGAAATATACGGGGTCCCCTGAGTATGGAAAAAGGCAAGGTGCATGCCGGGGTTTACCGTCAGCCTGTCCCCCAGCGAGAAATCGTCTTCTATGTACAGATTGGCTTCAATCCCCTTCAGGACGGCGTCGGAGGCCGCATCGAAGGTGGTATCAATCAATTCCTTGTCGTTCATCTCCATCATGAAGCCGGTTATCGTCTCGGGGATGAAGCTGTGATGCACCAGTTCCGCTCCGAATTTCACCAGATGTTCCGGAACAGGCGTATAGTCGAAGTCGATCTTGGCCGTAAGGTCCCTCATTCCGGAGTTGTATCCCAGCTTCAGGACTTCCTTTTCGCGTATAGTTCCCGCCTTCAGTTCCTCCTGGATGTCGGTACCCACATGCATCCTGTAGCGGGTATAGGCCAGGGTGGTGTTGGAGAAGAGCTTGCTCGAGAAGACATGGTTCCAGCGCAGCCCGGCCAGGGTATTGCCCCAGTGGATGTTGAAATCGGCGTAGCTGCTGCGTTTCATGTTGACCCCTTCCAGTTCAATTTCGACGTCACTGTTTTTATTGCGGTAGTAGAAGATGTCCCTTCCGCTGTAGAAACTGGCGTAGAGTCTGTCCCTGTCCGAAATGCGCCAGTTGAGCTTGGCGTTGGCGTCGTAGAAGTAATAGTTTACGGGAGTATCGAGCACCTTGTGGATGATCGGAGTGAAGAGGAAACTGTGAAGCACCCTTCCGCTCACGCTGAAAGACAGCTTGTCCTTTATGATGGGACCTTCCAGGTGGAGTTTGTCCGTGAGCGCCCCCACCCCGACCGTACCGTGGAACTCCTTCATGTTGCCGTCGTTGGTGCGGATGTCGATAATCGAAGAGATGCGCCCTCCGTAGCGCGCGGGGAACGAGCCTTTGTAGAGCGTGACCTTCTTCACCGCCTCCGGCTGGAAGATGCTCAGGATTCCGAGCAGATGATCGGCGTTGTAAAGGGGGATGCCGTCGAGCAGGAGCAGGTTCTCCTCGGGGCCGCCGCCGCGCACGTAGATGCCGCTGAAGCCTTCGGTGCCGCTCTGTACGCCGGGCATGAGCTGGATCGTCTTGAGCACGTCGTGCTCCCCGAACAGCACCGGTGCCTGCTTGATCACGGTCATGGGCAGCTCGATGGCGCTCATTTTGGTGCTTCTGATTCCCGCGTCCTTCGATGCGGCCACGGTGGCGCCTTCCAGCCTGTTGTCCGCCGCGAGGTGGATGTTCAGGGTGGTGTCTTTTTGAAGGTCGAGCGTTATCTCCACCTCCGAGTAGCCCATGTACGAGCAGACAAGGGTGTGGCTCCCCTTCGCAAGGGTAAGGGTGTAGAAACCATATGAATTGGTGACAGCCCCGGAGGCGCCCTCAACGACTCCGGCGCCTATAAGCGTCTCTCCCGTGGCTGAATCGGTGACATATCCGCTCACCGTCGCCTTCTGTGCGAAGGCAGAGATGGCAGAAAGCGAAAGCGCCGCAGCCAGAATACACAACAATCTCTTCATTTCGGCGCCAAAGATAGCGAGAATTATTCGTATCTTGCAGTCCGATGAACAAAATAGTATACTTCCACGGATTCGCCTCATCCGGAGCCAGCGGCTCCGTTCTACTTCTGAGGCATTACTTCATGAGCGACAGGGTGCTCGCCCCGGATATCCCCCTGGATCCGGCCGAGGCCCTTCCGTTCCTGAAGGATTTCTGCGAAAGGGAGCAGCCAGACCTGATTATCGGCTCCAGCATGGGCGGCATGTACGCCCAGCAGATGAGGGGGTTCTTCCGCATCTGCGTGAATCCGGCCTTCGAATTGTCAAAGATGTACAATGTGCTGCGGGTAGGGGCGTTCGAGTGGACGTGCAAGCGGCAGGACGGCAAGAAGAAGGGGCATATCACCAAAGAGATCATCGCGCACCTGCGCGAGATGGAAGAAAGGCAGTTCGACGGCATCACCCCGGATGAGCAGATCCTGTGTTACGGCCTTTTCGGCCGTCAGGACGACCGTGTGACGGGGGGCTACGACATCTTCACGAAATACTATCCCAACGCTTCGTGGTTCGAAGGCGGGCACCGCCTGAACGACGAAATCATGAAGGCCGCCGTCGTGCCCCTGGCTAAGGACTTGCTCGGAGAAGCCTGAATGCATAATAACGCAACGGTATGAAAAAGAAGCATTCCGCAAAGGTGCGCTACAGGGCTTTCGCAATCTGGCAGAAGCTCGGATTCAATCCCTGGAAGAAGCAGACCAACGATAAATCCAAAGGAGGCGGAGACTTTTACAGGGGCGCCTTCGACAGCATCCCGTTCCTGAACAGCGATGCCAAACGCACCTTCCAACATCTGCTGCTGCGCCCCGGCTATATGATTCGCGATTATATCCAGGGAGACCACGAAAGATACCTTGCCCCGCTTACCGCGCTCATCATCTTCTATGCCTTCTTCGCTCTCGTTTCATCCGTCCTGCAGCCGGTTCAGCACGAGAAAAGGATGATGCCGGAAAACATCACTTTGGATTTATCCCTGGATTCCGAGTCGGATTCTTTGTCGTTGGAAGAAGGCAAGATGGTGGATGTCGTGAATATCGTGCGGAGAGGCTACACATACCTGCATCTCGATGAGTTTCCGGATGCCGTACACACCCAGGCGGAATCGTCCCTAGCCGCATTGGAAGCTACCTTGCGAAGCCAGGGTATCCCCCTTTTCCTTGGAGAGTTCATACTGCTGTGGTTAGCAATGGGACTGGCATTGAGGCGCCGGAAAATCAAAATGTCGGCCTGTGCGGCGGCATCGGCCTATGTGCTGTGCCAATTCAGCTTCTTCATGCTGTTTGCCGTCCTTCTGACATGGGGAAAGAGCACTTCGATAAGCACGATTCTGATATTGGCCCTGCTGATAATCGACTATCGCCAGTGGCTGGGACTGTCCTGGAAAAAGAGTGCAGGCACGGCTGTCTTCACTGGCATATGGTACGCCCTGCTCTATCTGGCGATGCTTATGCTGGTCAGCGCCATAGTCCTGCTGATTGTCTTTTTGAAATAGAGCGTCACGGCAGACCGCGCAAAGCTACAAAAGGGGGTGACTGATAAGAGATTATTGGTCGCCTTCTTTGTTGGTGTGTGCGACTGCCGCCGAGGACTCTTCTATTATTCCAAGGGCGAATTGGGTACAATTGTCGAGATTCAGAACTTCAGGATGTACTCCTGCTCGTCCCGGAAGGCGTTGCACTGCTCCATATATACCTTGAGCGCATCATAATCGGTACCGTCCAGACCGCTGCTCCAAAGTCGGACTCGCTCCATGGCGCGGATGATGGTTGCCGGCTCTCCGTTCTGGGTAAGACGTTTCAGTGCGTCGATGTAGTCGATACGGAAGACGGTAGGGATGATTACCTTTGGCATTCCTGCCGCCGTGAGTTCCGCATTCATCATGATACGGGATATGCGACCGTTCCCGTCATTGAAAGGATGCACCTCGCTGATCATGAACAGGATGAAGTATGCCTTGGCAACGGGGTCCTGGATGGCATTGTAGATCTCAAATCCTTTCTTCAATGTACCGCGTACAAGACGAAAATCGACGAAGTGGGAGCTACCTGCCTTGTTATTCTGCTCCTTGAACAGTCCGGGCGTCTTCGTGGGCCGTGCCGACAGAAGGATTGCATGACGGCGCTGTAGAATGCTTATCAAATCACCCGGATCTCTGGGCAGGATGGACATCTCCTTCCTATTTGAAGTGATATAGAAAGTGCCAAGGACATCGTGGCTGTCCTCGTCTCTTGTGGGGAGCGCAACACCGGTATCAACAATCTGCTTGGCTTCCTCCACCTCAAACTCCGTCCCCTCAATGTAATTGGAGAAATAGCTCTCAAAAAAAGCGAAGTTCCTGTAGGCCGGCTCTGTAGTATTGATGTCGGCGTAATGCTTGAACTCCTTTTGAGAAAGATGTTCAAACAGCGTACTGAACAGGCTGATACGCTCCGGGTCATACGGCTCTCCTACAGCCCAGGCCTTGGCCGATTCTCCTTCCATGACCTCCGCTTCCCGTGTGGAAAGAATTGCGCCAATAATTCTATCAAGGAGTTTGAATTCGTTTTCCAAATGCAGTTGCCCCGATATTTCGCGGGCTTCGTCACGAAGACGGTTCAATTCTTTCTCTCCATTTGCCAGCAGTTTCTTTTCAAGCCTTTCTTCAAGTTGGGCCTGGGGCAAACACTTTGATACTCCATTTCGGACATAGCCTAACTGGAGATTCTCCAAGAATGCACGGGCAGGATTGGAGATGAAAAGACCGTCCAGATATGGTATGTCTTTCCCGATAGGTTTAGGCCCGGCCACAAGATGCAAAACTATACCCGGCAAAGGAATGTTCTTTGTGTAGGCGTATGTCAGGTAGAAATGTCCTTCCGGTGACGGCCTGAGTTCAAACGCCGAACGATGGCTTATCAGTGCGCCGGGATACAGCTGTCCAATAATCATGTAGAGGTTACGGCGGACAATGATTTCCGGAGCATCTGTCAGATTGGTGGCATATACGCGGGGTGCTATCTTACGTAACTTATTTTCCTTTTTGAGACGCGTAATCATGGCCGACAGTTTCTTGTCGGATGACGCAATCAATATTTCGGGCAGCCGGGTTTTTTTTTCCATTTTTGCACGTTATTTGGCACAAAGATGGGTAAAATTTTCTAAATTTAAGCCACTTATTGGGTAAAATTGTCGAAATCTGTCCGCGGCGGAAAACAAAAGAAGGCGATCAATTCGGTCGCCTTCTTTGTGATATCAGGAAAGCCTAGAGGGCTTTGCCGTCGGAACCGAGAACGTCTACGATCTTGTGCATGTAGAGCTTCTTCATTTCGTCGCGGGCGGGGCCGAGGTACTTGCGCGGGTCGAACTCGCCGGGCTTCTCATTGAAGACCTTGCGGATTGCGGCGGTCATGGCGAGACGGCTGTCGGAGTCGATGTTGATCTTGCAGACAGCGCTCTTGGAGGCCTCGCGAAGCTGCTCTTCGGGGATACCGACAGCATCGGGCAGATTTCCGCCGTTGGCGTTGATGATGTCGACGTATTCCTGCGGAACGCTGGATGAGCCGTGAAGCACGATGGGGAAGCCGGGGAGCTTCTTCTCGATTTCGTGAAGGACGTCGAATGCGAGCGGAGGAGGAACCAGGCGGCCGGTCTTCGGGTCGCGCTTGCACTGCTCCGGACGGAACTTGTAGGCGCCGTGGCTGGTGCCTACGGAGATTGCGAGGGAGTCGCAGCCGGTACGCTTGCTGAAGTCGATGACTTCCTCGGGACGGGTATAGTGGGATTCCTCTGCGGAAACCTCATCTTCCACGCCGGCCAGCACGCCGAGTTCGGCCTCGACGGTGACGTCGTACTTGTGGGCATATTCGGCGACCCTGCGGGAGAGCTCGATGTTCTCTTCATAGGGCTTGCTGGAGGCGTCGATCATGACGGACGAGAAGCCCATGTCGACACAGCTCTTGCACAGCTCGAAGCTGTCGCCGTGGTCGAGATGGAGGCAGATCTGGGGATGCTCCCAGCCGAGTTCCTTGGCGTATGCCACGGCGCCTTCCGCCATGTAACGGAGAAGGGTCTGGTTGGCATAATTGCGGGCACCCTTGGAAATCTGGAGGATAACCGGGGACTTGGTTTCGGCAGCGGCCTGGATAATGGCCTGGAGCTGCTCCATATTGTTGAAATTGAATGCGGGGATTGCGTATCCGCCCTTGACGGCTTTTGCAAACATCTCACGGGTGTTTACAAGGCCAAGATCTTTGTAATTAACCATTGTTGTTATAGAATTAAAGCAATAATTTCTCTTATCGAGCAAATTTAACTAATTTTGCAGAAATACGAACCGTTATCACAACAAATAGTTACCACAACAAATATGTGCCTTTTCAAGAAGAAAGCCCCGAAAGGAAAAGCCCTCATTTTTTCAGCGCCTTCAGGATCCGGTAAAAGCACCATAGTGCATCATATCCTGGACAATTATCCCGACATGGAATTCTCCGTTTCCGCCACCTCCCGACAGCCGAGGGGCGAAGAGAAAGACGGCGTGGACTATTATTTCCTTACCGAGGAGGAGTTCCGCTCACGCATCGCCGAAAACGGCTTCGTAGAGCATGAAGAAGTGTATCCGGGGCGTTTCTACGGCACTCTCAAAAGCGAGATAAAGCGAATCTGGGACGCCGGGCACGTGGTAATCTTCGACGTGGACGTCAAGGGCGGAGTCAATCTCAAGAAGTATTTCGGAAAGGACGCCCTCTCCGTTTTCATCCAGGCTCCTTCGGTGGAAGTGCTCAGGGAGCGCCTGGTAAAAAGAGGCACGGATTCCCCCGAGGACATCGAGAAGAGGGTGGCCAAGGCCTCCGAAGAGATGACCTACGCCCCGCAGTTCGACCATATTCTGATCAACGACGATCTTCAGAAAGCCTTCGAAGAGGCTGAAGCCCTGGTGAGCCATTTCCTTTCAAAATGAGGATCGCGGTATATCCTGGTTCCTTCGACCCGCTGCACATCGGGCACCTTGCCATCATGGAGTATCTCACCGGAGAGCAGGCGTTCGACCAGGTATATCTCGTCATATCCCCTCAGAATCCTTTCAAAGACCCGTCCAAGGCGGTCAATGCCCGAAAGCGTTACGAAGATGCCATCGCGGCGCTGAAGCGCCACCCCGAACTCCGCGTCCGGGCAGACGACATCGAACTCGGCATTCCACCGCCCAACTACACAATCAAGACGCTGGACGCGCTCAAGGCGCGCGAGCCCGGAAACACCTTCACCCTGGTGATGGGCGCCGACAATCTGGCAGGCCTGTCGCACTGGCGCTGTGCCCGCAGGATACTGAGCGACTATGAAACGATAGTCTATCCGCGTACCGGATTCGATTCGGAAAAGCTTCTCAGGGAACTGAGGGAATACTGCCGCAGCAAGCACATCGCCTGCCACGTGCGGCTCATCGACGCCCCCCTGGTGGACATCTCCTCCACCGAAATCCGCAAAGCCATGGCCCGCGGCGAAGACGTCAGCAAGTTGCTGATGTAATCTATCCCAACAGCCGCTCGATGTCGCGGTCGGAGGCCGACGGCGCAAGCCTGCGTATTCGGGAGGCAAGATATTCATAGGATTCCTCAGGACTGCATCCAGGCAACTTCCGCCGCCCTGTGTCTTCAGCAGCGAAAGCCTCGAAGGCGGCAAACGGGCCGCCCTGTCCCGCAGGACTCTCGGCAAAGAAATCCTCGGGCCTGCAGAAACTGGCCTTCTGCCAGCCGCTGTAATGCAGGTCGGGCCCGCGGTATATCCGCTCGAAGTCGCCGATTATCAGCAATGTGCGGGCCTCCAGCCTTGTGAGCATGGCATCTGCGGCAGCCTTCTTGATGCCGAGGAGACGGCGGACGTCGCCGGTGGTGCAGGAGCCGTTTTCGCGAACGAAGGACATCACGCGCTCCCCCGCCTCATCAGGGCCCTTTTCCGCAAGGCTACGCTTCCAGTTCATCAGGTGAAAGTAGCACTCAGCCGTGGCGAAAGCGGCCTTGCCGCCAAGCAGGAACTTTCCGTAAGCGACGTTACCGCTCTGCACGGCGTAAATCTTCCAATCCCACGGGCCAAGCTCGTCTCCGTCAAACCAGTGCTTCCTCGGGGTCAGGTCCTCTATGGAGTACCCGGGGATATGGTTACGGAAAAAAGGAATGATGCCGGCATCGATGATGTCGGCATACATATCCAGCTCATTGTTAATCAGTTTCATGATGGTTCGAAGCGAAGCGCCGCAGGGGTGTTTGAGGGGGAACGCCCCCTCAATGTTGCCTGGAGCAGTAATGCGGCAGCATTACTGCTCGTCGGGCTTGCCGTAATCCGGGCCGGGACCGCCGTTACCGCCCTGCGGACCCTGCTGGCCACCGAACGGATTGCCGCCCTGACCGCCGAACGGGTTGCCGCCCTGCGGGCCCTGGGGACCACCCTGCTGGCCGGCGCCGGCATTCATTGCCTCCGATGCAGCGTGCCAGGCTTCCTCGAGCTGCTTGGAGTAGCGCTCGATGTCGTCGAGGTTCTGGTTCTTCACAGCCTCCTTGAGGGGGTTGAGTGCGGCCTCGATGGCGCTGCGCTTGTCGGCGGGAATCTTGTCGCCGTAGTCCTTGAGGTTCTTCTCGGTCTGGAAGCAGAGGGCGTCGGCGTTGTTCACTTTGTCAACACGCTCCTTGGCTGCCTTGTCGGCATCTTCATTGGCCTTGGCCTCGTCGCGCATGCGCTTGATTTCGTCGTCGGACAGGCCGCTGGAGGCCTCGATGCGGATGCTCTGCTCTTTGCCGGTGGCCTTATCCTTGGCGGATACGCTCAGGATACCGTTGGTGTCGATATCGAACGACACTTCAATCTGCGGAATGCCGCGCGGTGCGGGAGCGATGCCGTCGAGATGGAAGACGCCTATCTGCTTGTTGTCCTTTGCCATGGGGCGCTCGCCCTGCAGGACACGGATTTCGACTGAAGGCTGGTTGTCGGCCGCAGTGGAGAAGATCTGGTCCTTGTGGACGGGGATGGTGGTGTTGCTCTCGATAAGCTTTGTCATCACGCCACCCAGGGTTTCGATGCCGAGGGACAGCGGGGTGACGTCGAGAAGGAGCACGTCCTTCACGTCGCCAGCGAGCACACCGCCCTGGATGGATGCGCCGATGGCCACGACCTCGTCGGGATTGACGCTCTTGTTGGGTTCCTTGCCGAAGAAGCTCTTGACGAGTTCCTGAATCTTGGGGATACGGGTGGAACCGCCCACAAGCAGGACTTCGTCGATCTGGGAAGCGCTCAGGTGAGCGTCTGAGAGGGCCTTGCGGCAAGGCTCCATGGTGCGCTGGAAGAGATTGTCGCACAGGGCCTCGAACTTGGCGCGGGTAAGGCTCTTGACCAGATGCTTGGGACCGGTGGCGTCTGCGGTGATGTACGGCAGGTTGATTTCGGTGGTAGTCTGGTTGGAGAGTTCGATCTTGGCCTTTTCGGCAGCCTCCTTGAGGCGCTGGAGAGCCATGGGATCCTTCTTGAGGTCGAATCCGTTGTTCTCGGCCGCGAACTCGCCGGCGAGCCAGTCCATGATCACCTGGTCGAAGTCGTCGCCGCCCAGATGGGTGTCGCCGTTGGTGCTCTTGACTTCGAACACGCCGTCGCCGAGCTCGAGGATACTGATATCGAAGGTGCCGCCGCCGAGGTCGTACACGGCGACCTTCATGTTCTTGTTCTTCTTGTCGAGACCATAGGCAAGGGCTGCCGCGGTAGGCTCGTTGATGATTCGCTTGACGTCGAGTCCGGCGATTTTGCCGGCCTCCTTGGTGGCCTGCCTCTGGGAGTCGGAGAAGTATGCGGGAACCGTGATGACGGCTTCCGTAACCGGCTGACGCAGATAGTCTTCGGCCGTCTTCTTCATTTTCTGGAGGATGATGGCGGAGATTTCCTGCGGGGAGTAGAGACGGCCGTTGATGTTGACGCGGGGAGTGTTGTTCTCGCCGCGGGACACCTCATAGGGCACGCGGGCAACTTCCCTGTCTACCTGGTCGTAAGTTTCGCCCATGAACCGCTTGATGGAGAAGACGGTGTTCTTGGGGTTGGTAATAGCCTGGCGCTTGGCGGGGTTGCCCACCTTGCGCTCGCCTTCTGCAGTGAACGCCACCACGGAAGGAGTGGTACGCTCGCCTTCGTTATTGATGATGACGGTAGGCTGGTTGCCTTCCATCACTGCCACGCAACTGTTGGTAGTTCCGAGGTCGATTCCGATAATTTTACCCATTTTATTCTGTTTTTAATATTGTCTTTTTGTCCGGCCCATTGCGGGCTCGGAAGGAAATCAACCAAACGCGTGCCACCGGCTGTTTTCTGACAAATTGTCATTATCTTTGCCGTATGATTTACAGGCAGCCCGGCCCGGAAGAATTCGACGACCTTCAGCGGCGTATAGTCTATGAAGACAACCACCTGCTCGTTTTCAACAAACGCGCGGGAGAAATCGTGCAGGGCGACAAGACCGGCGACGAGCCTCTGAGCGAGACCCTGAAGGCTTTCGTGGCTTTACGCGACGACAAGCCCGGGAGGGTTTTCATGGGAGTTCCGCACCGCCTGGACCGTCCCGTAAGCGGGCTGGTCGTGTTCGCAAAGACAAGCAAGGCCCTGGAGAGGCTCACCGAAATGTTCCGCAACGGCGAAGTGCACAAGACTTATCTGGCGCTCTGCTGCGGCAGGCCCGAAAAGCCGGAAGGGCTGCTGGAAGACTGGATGGTGCGGAACGAGAAGCTGAACAAAAGCTTTGTAGCCTCCTCCTCCGGAGCGAAACTCGCGCGCTTGAAATACCGCCTCGTCCAGGATACCGACCGTTACCATCTGCTTGAGGTAGAGCTGCTTACGGGCCGACATCACCAGATTCGCTGCCAGCTGTCACACATGGGCTGCTGCATCAAGGGCGACCTCAAGTACGGCGCCCCCCGCTCCAATCCCGACGGCAGCATCTGCCTGCATTCCTACAGGACATCGTTCATCCACCCTGTCAAAAAGACGCCGCTGGAGTTAACGGCCCCTGTTCCTTCAAGCTGGAAGGGGATTTCCCTTTAGCCGCAAGCATGCTGTAATAGGCCGAGGGCGTCATGCTCGTGAAGAGCTTGAACGCCATATTGAACGTGACCACCGAGTGGAAACCCGACATCATGGCAACCTCCACCACCTTGAGGCGGCGGTCTTTTTCCATCAGCGACCTGGCGTAATTGATACGGTAGTAGTTAATGAACTGGCGGTAATTCCTTCCCGAGAAGTAATTGATGGTCTTCGAGAGGTAGACTTTGTTGGTGAACACCGCGTCGGCCATGTCTTCTATGGTGAAGCTTTCCTGCAGATAAGGCTTTTTGGTTTCCATGTATTTAAGCACCTTGCCGTAAATGGTATTCATATGCTCATCGGGCTCCCCCGCTTCGGGAATGGTACGGAGATTCCCCTTTATCATCTCTTTCAGGGCCCCTTCCCTGCCGCGGGTCATCACGAAACTCCGGCCGGAGTACGCCCGCACGTACATCGCCGAATAGAAAGACAGCAGGACGAGCAGATGGATATGAAAGAGCCATGAAGGCCCTTCGAAACGGCAGGCGGTGAGGGACGACACCGCCGACATGCAGAGGACCAGCAGATAGAACAGCCTTGAATAATCCTCCACCGCGCACCACACGAAATCGAGCCTGAAGAGCGTGCGGACATTATTGTACTTGTCGCGCGCACGCGATATGCAATAGGCCACCCATACGGCCAGCACTTCGAGTGTTATAAGGAAGCACTCGTTTCCCGGAAAAACAGGACTGAAGGCTGTGACCAGGCTGAGAATCGAAAGCGCGATTGCGAAATGGAGCGATTTCGCAGATTCTTCATAACTGAGCGGATGCAGCATAAGGATGCCCGAAGCTGCGATGAGATTTGCACACAGCGGACAGAACCCCGGTTCCGTGTTGCCCGCCAGCATCTCCACAAGGCAAAGGAGGAACAGAGTAACAAGGGAAAGCACCCTGACTACAAGAGTTTTTGTAATAAACTTTTTCATTTTTATCGGGTATCAATTTTAGTTTTTCGGGTGCAAGATACTATTTACCCCTGTCTTTCCGGGGGTAAAAACAGGGGTAAAAGTCAAATTATTTTTTTTGTTCGTCAGGTAAAATTTCGGGTTTTTTACCCCCGTCTTTACCCCCTCCTCCATGGCCGGAGGATCCCCTCAGCGGATCGAAGCCCTTACCGTATACGCCCGACACGGATGAAACCGACACGAATGCGGCGCTGTCAATCTCCTTGATGCTGCGGAGCAGCTGGGAGAGGTCGGTACGCCTGATGACGACCATCAGCACATGGGACGACTCCTGGGAGTACCAGCCCTTGCCGTCCAGGACCGTGACGCCGCGATGGAAAACATGAGTGATTTCCTCCGCAATCCGGCTGTATTCCCTGGAAAAGATGAAGAGCTGCACGCTCTGCTTTGCGCCTGAAAGGTAACGGTCTATGACCGTGCTGCACACGAACACGAGCATGAAGCCGTACACGATTACCAGTATTTTGTCACTGAATCCGAGAAGCGCTCCGTCGGGAGTGTAGGACGGCACGAACAGCGACGACAGGATAATCACCACGTCTATCCAGAGTATCACCTTTCCAGGGGAATAGCCGCGATATTTGTTGAGCAGAAGGGCGACGATGTCTGTTCCGCCGGTGCTGCCTCCCTGCGACATGGCTATTCCGATACCGAGACCTGAAATCATCCCGCCCATTATCACACTTATCAGCTTACCGTTGTCGATGGCAAGCGACTGGATGAAAGACTGCGGAATGAGAACAGGTTCCAGCCTGAGGGCCAGCGAGGCGAACACCACCGCAAACACGGTCTTCACGCCGAAACTCGGCCCGAGGGTGAATACCGATATGATCAGAAGTATCACGTTGATGGCGAAGTAGCTGTACGATACCGGGATGGCCCCATGGGTGGCATACTGGATTATGGAGGATATACCGGTCACGCCCCCGCCGACCAGGTTCTGCGGAATCAGGAACAGAGTCCAGCCCAGGGTATAGCATAGTATTCCGAAGGCAATGACGGTATATTCCTTGACCGCCGTCCATATTTTCTGTTTAGTCGCTGCCATAACTTATTTCTTTTTCTCGTGTTTCAGTTTAATTTTCGGGACGCCGGCCTTGATTTCACTGAAACCTTCGCCGTATACTTCGCCTACGTTGTTCACGCTCATGAAAGCACGGTTGTCAATTCTGTTGATCTCTTTGCTCAGCGGCGACAGCTCGTTACGGGTGAGGAGCACCAGAAGCACGTTCTTGTCTTTCTTGGTGAACCAGCCCTGGGCCTTCAGTACGGTGACTCCGCGTTCCATGGTTTTGCAGATGTAATCGGCAATCTGCTCGTATTTTTCCGAGAAGATGATCAGCTGCATCTTGTTCTTGTTGCCGATGGTGAAGTAGTCGATGGTGAGCGCGAAGGTGACTATTTCCAGGATACCGTACATCACGTCGTTGAAGGTCTTCGGGTCTCCGGTGTAGGAGCCGAACCCGGGCCTGAGCAGCAGCTGTGCCGCCACTACTATGAAGTCGCTGATGAAGAACACCTTGCTCAGCGAAACCGGCCAGTATTTGTTGATAATAAGGGCTATGATGTCCGTTCCGCCCGTACTGCCTCCGCACCTGATGGTAAGCCCCAGGCCCAGAGACTCGAAGAAGCCCGCGATGATGGGCACAAGGGGCTTGCTCTCCACATAGAGGAAATTGCCCGGAATCGCATGCAGCCAGCTCCAGTCGTCCACCAGCCATAGGAACACCGACGACATGATGATACAGTAGATGGTCTTGAAACCGAATCCTATGCCGAAGACACTGACGGCCAGAAGTATCAGTATGGCGTTGATAATGAAGAATGAAACAGATGCCTTTACGAGGCCGCCGGTAGCGAATTCGATGATGGTACAGATACCCATCATGCCGCCTGCGGACATGCCGTTCGGAATCATGAAAGCTTCCCACGACACAGTGAAGACGAATGTCGCAAATGTCATTACGACATACTCCCAAATAGCGCTCAGGGTTTTGTTTTTCTTCATTTCAGGACGATGTTTACTATTCTTCCAGGGACCACGATGACCTTTACTATCTGCTTGTCAGCGACGTATTTCGCAGTATCGGGGATAGCACGTACGGCTGCTTCGACCTCGGCAGGGGATGCGCTCTTGGGCAGCTCGGCCGTAAAGCGGGTCTTGCCGTTGAAGGAAACGGGGTACGTGACGCTGTCTTCGACGGTGAATGCCGGGTTATACTCGGGGAATACGGCTCCGGTGATACTGTCGGAATGACCCAGGTCGTGCCAGAGCTCCTCTGCCACGTGCGGGGCGAAGGGAGACAGGAGAATCAGGAGAGGTTCCAGGATTTCGCGCGAAGTCGTGCCCAGGTCGGTGAGCTCGTTGACGGCGATCATGAAGGCGCTGATGTTGGTGTTGTACGAGAAGCTTTCGATATCTTCCTGTTCCTTGCCGATGAGCGTATGGAGCGCCTTGAGTTCGGCTGCAGAGGGCTTGGTGTCGGTGACGAGCAGCCTGTCCTGGTTGTAATAGAGGCGCCAGAATTTCTTGAGGAAGCGGTGCACGCCGTCTATTCCCTTGGTATCCCATGGCTTGCTCTGTTCGACCGGCCCGAGGAACATCTCGTAAAGCCTCAGGGTGTCGGCCCCGTAGCTGTTGCAGATTTCGTCGGGATTGACGACGTTGTACATGCTCTTGCTCATCTTTTCAATCGCCCAGCCGCAGATGTACTCACCGTTTTCGAGCACGAACTCCGCATCCTCGAATTCGGGACGCCATTTCCTGAAGGCTTCGATGTCCAGCCTGTCGTTATGGACTATGTTGACGTCTACATGGATTTCGGTGGTTTCATACTTTTTACGCAGACCTGCGGAAACGAAGCTGTTGGTGCCCACTATCCTGTAAACGAAGTTGCTCCTTCCCTGGATCATGCCCTGGTTCACGAGTTTCTTGAAAGGCTCTTCCTCACACACGTAGCCGAGGTCGAACAGGAACTTGTTCCAGAAACGGGAGTAGATGAGATGGCCCACGGCATGCTCGGTGCCGCCCACGTAAAGGTCGACGTTCCGCCAGTAGCGGTCGGCTTCGGCGCTTACCATCTCTTCGGAATTATGGGGATCCATGTAGCGGAGATAATAGGCGCTGGACCCGGCGAAGCCAGGCATGGTGCTGGTTTCGAGCGGGCAACCCTCGTATGTCCAGTCCTTGGCCCGCGCGAGCGGAGCCTCACCGTTCGCCGAAGGCTTGAAGCTGTCGATTTCGGGGAGCGTGAGGGGCAGCGCGCTTTCGGGAAGCGGAGTGGCGATGCCGTCTTTGTAGCAGATGGGGAAAGGTTCGCCCCAGTAGCGCTGGCGGCTGAAGATAGCATCCCTCAGGCGGTAATTCACCTTGCGGCGGCCGAGCTTGTGCTCTTCGACATACACCTTAGCGGCCTCTATGGCCTCCTTGACCTCCATGCCGTTCAGGAAGCCGGAATTGACCATCCTGCCCTCCTTGGCGTCGAAGCTGCTCTCGCTGACGTCGGCTCCTTCGATGAGGGGTATGATGGGCAGATTGAATTTCTTGGCGAAAGCGTAGTCGCGGCTGTCGTGGGCCGGAACGCCCATGATGGCGCCGGTGCCGTAACCGGCCAGCACATATTCGGAAATCCAGATGGGAATCTGCTCGCCAGTAAGGGGATTGACACCGTAAGAACCTGAGAATACGCCGGTTACATTTCTGGTTTCGGACTGACGTTCACGCTCCGTCTTCTTTGCGGCGTACTGCAGGTACTCTTCCACTTCCTTTTTCATGGAGGCGGAGGTAAGCGTCTCGACCAGTTCGCTTTCGGGGGCCAGCACCATGAAGGTGACTCCGAAGACGGTATCGGCGCGGGTGGTGAAGATGGTGACGGGCATGTGCCGGCCGTCGCAGACGGTATCGAACACCATCTCGGTACCCTCGCTCCTGCCTATCCAGTTGCGCTGCATGTCCTTTAGAGAGTCGGTCCATTCCAGTTTGTCGAGGCCGGAAAGGAGCCTTTCGGCATATGCGGAGACCCTGAGCTGCCACTGGCGCATCTTCTTCTGCACCACCGGGAAACCGCCGCGCACGCTCAGGCCGTCCTTGACCTCGTCGTTGGCAAGCACTGTACCGAGGCCTTCGCACCAGTTCACGCTGGTTTCGCCCAGATAGGCTATGCGGTAGCGCATGAGGACTTCGTCTTTTTCCTTGTCGGAGAAAGCCTTCCACTCCTCTGGCGTGATGCCGTCATAACCTTCGGTCTCGAACCTGCTCACAAGTTCGGCGACGGGCCTGGCCTTGTTCTTTTCGGGATCGTACCAGCTCTTGAACATCTTCAGGAATGCCCACTGCGTCCACTTGTAGTAGTCGGGATCGCAGGTGCGGAACGACCTGTCCCAGTCGAAGGAGAAGCCGAGCCTGTCGAGCTGGCTGCGATAGCGCGCCACGTTCTCGTCGGTGGTCTTTTCGGGATGCTGCCCGGTCTGGATGGCATATTGCTCCGCCGGGAGCCCGAAGGCGTCGTAGCCCATCGGATGCAGCACGTTGAACCCCTTGAGCCTTTTGTATCGGGCGTAGATATCGCTGGCTATGTAGCCTAAGGGATGCCCTACATGAAGCCCCGCACCCGAAGGATACGGGAACATGTCCAGCACGTAAAACTTAGGCCTGGAGGAATCCTCCTCCACCTTGTAAGTCTTTTCCGCAGCCCAGTATGACTGCCACTTGGCTTCGATCTTCTTGAAATCGTAATCCATAACTATATTTGAATCTTCTTTATTTCCGCTTTTCGAGCCGGAATTCCACATACAGCGACATCTCGCACTTCACTTTTTTGCCCCGGACCCGGGCCGGTTTCCAGTCGGGAGAGGCTTCAATCACCTTCACGGCTTCGGCGTCCAGGCTGGGATGCACGCCCCTGAGCACCCGGACATCGGTGACCTTGCCCTTCTCGGTGATGATGAAATCCACAAGCACGCGCCCCTGGATGCCATTGTCTACGGCATACTGGGGGTATTTCAGATACACGTACACCCAACGGTTCAGGAACACATTGGGGTCGTAGTTGTTCATGAACGAAGGCTTGACGTCGCAGTCGTTCCAGGCCACCACGTCCACGGCATCCGGCCTGTCCACAGAGGCTTCCTGGGGCCGGAATTCAGGCTTCGGGCCGTTGGCCAGCACCACTGCGTAGTTGTAGATGTATTCCCCTTCCCGCTCGAGGTAATCGTATTCGACTATATCGGGAAGGTCCCTTTCGGAATTGTATTCGGGATACATGCCGCTGGTGAACATGACCGAGGGGATTTCCGCCGCGTAAAAGGAGCGGTGGTCGGACGGGCATGGCTCGGCTGAGACTATCCTGGGATGGACGGGCTGCAGGGTTGCCGCCAGGTTGTTCACTATCTGCTCCATGTCGGAGTTCGAGGCGCAGTAGGCATAAAAGCCGTTGCTGCCGGTGCCGAGCATGTCCAGGTTTATCATGGCGTCTATCTTGCCGGACTCGCCGAAGGAGCGGTTCACGAAATACCACGAACCGGCGTTCTGCAGGCCGGAGGCTCCGAAAGCCGCGATGATAACGCTGCGCTTGAGCAGTACCTTGTTGGTATTCAGCATTTTGGCAAGGTTCAGCAGCAGAGCCAGACCGGAGCCGTTTCCGTTGGCGCCAGGATACACGCGTATCTCTTCCTTGCCGTTGACGACGGTTTTACGGGCGCCGAGATTGTCGAGGCGGGCGCCGATGACTATGTAATGCCCGCGCAGCTCGCGGTCGTAACCTTCTATGAAGCCTATGGCATTGTGGGAGGTTATGGTGTCGCCTGCGGCCGACTTGAGGCCGAAGCTGGAGTCGTCCCGGCTGTCGAGCACGTCCACGCCGGCTTTCCTCAGCTGTTCGCGGAAATAATCGGCCGCGGCTTTCTCGTCTTCCGAACCGGCGGCCCTGCCGCCCAGGGAAGAGAAATACGCCACGTCGGCCCTCATGGCCGCGGCGGTTTCGCTTTCGTACAGTTCACGGTAGTAATCCTGAGCGGAAGCCGTCAGCGCTGCGGCTGCAAGTGCAAGTGAAATGAGAAGCCGTTTCATCTTCCTACTCGTTTATCAGCAACCAGGCATCCTTGGGGCAGAACGGCTCCTGCGACACCTTGTGGAGGGTTTCCCAGGCGTCGCGCAGGCGGTCGGTGCCGTTTATCCCCACTGCGGTGAATCCGTTGTAATATGGTATGAGGGCGGCCGTATACCCTTTTTCTTCAGCCTTCGAGGCCTGCAGCTTTGCGTTGTCGGGGCTGCCGAAGGTGCCGACAATGATGTAATAATGCCTGTCGAGCCCTGTTGCGCGAAGCCCTTTGACGGCCGACGACCTGAGCACCATCACATTGGAAGACTTTATCTCATCGACGAGTGTAAGCGAATCGGCCTCTTCTTTCTGGACGCGCCTGAGCGAATCAAGGCGCGCCTGATGCGCAGTTTCCTCCGCTTCTATCAGCTGCTTCTTGGCAGCGATGTCGGCGCTTGTGGGCTTTCCCGCCAGGCGACGGAAAGAATCGCACCCGCATAGCAGGAGCGAAGCCAGGGCCAATGCGACGAGAGCCTTTTTCATAATCTGCGAATTTACTAAAAATTATTGATCCTTAAAGGCGTTGACTATTTTTGTAACCAGCGGATGCCGGACTATGTCCGACGCAGTGAAGTTGATCGTAGAGATGCCCTTGATGTCCTGCAGTATCTTCACGCAGCGCAGCAGGCCGCTGTCCTCGCGGCGCGGGAGGTCCACCTGGGTGGCGTCTCCGGTAACGATGAACTTGGCATTGCTGCCCATTCGGGTAAGGAACATCCGGAGCTGTCCCATGTTGGTGTTCTGGGCCTCGTCGAGGATTACGCAGGCGCGGTCCAGCGTGCGCCCGCGCATGTACGCCAGAGGTGCAATCTGGATGATGTCGTCTTCTATGAAGCTCTGGAGGCGCTTGGTGGGGATCATGTCCTCGAGAGCATCGTACAGAGGCTGGAGATACGGATCCAGCTTGTCTTTGAGGTCTCCGGGGAGGAAGCCCAGCCGCTCCCCCGCCTCAACAGCCGGCCTGGTAAGAATGATGCGCTTTATCTCCCTGTTCTTCAGGGCCCTGACGGCCAGCGCGATGGCGACGTAAGTCTTGCCGGTGCCCGCAGGGCCGAGGGCGAAGATGAGGTCGCTGTTGAAATAAGCCTTGACCATCAGTTCCTGGTTGAGGTTGCGGGCACGGATGGGCCTGCCGTCGGTGGTATGAGTGATGACGGCATTGCCGTTCACGGCCAGATTGTCCCTGCTTATGCCGCTGAAGATGTCTTCCACGTCATAGACGGTGAGGCTGGGCTTGTGATGGCGGAGCTGTACGAGCTTTTCGAATTTCTGCTCGAAATCCTTTACCTGCTCTTCCGGCCCTTCGAGATAAATCTCGTTGCCCCTGTCTTTCACGGACAGTCCCGGGAAATAGGAGCAGAACTCGTCCAGGATACGGTTTCCGGGGCCTAGGATCTCCACCGGATTGGATGCTTGCAAAGTGATGGTTTTCTTCATTCTATGCCTGTTTGGGCCTTTACCCTCCCGAGGGTGGCGACCATGTCGTCCCAGTCGGAGGGAGTTAGCCACAAGTTTCTCTTGTCGAGGTAATTGTCCACTTCTATGGTGCAGTATGTACGCCTGAGCCTGCCCGGCAGAGTGCACCAAAGGAAGCGGAGTTCCGGCCTGAGCAGTTCCTTTTTGCCGAAAGGCCGTTCATTTGTCATTCTGAGCACTACCGCAAGTTCGAGCCTGGTGTTCGGAGCGCTCATGTTTGAAACGGCGTTGCCCAGGGAATACACTACCGGGACGCCAGCTATGAACGTGGTGTCCTGAACCACGTGCGGGTGGGCTCCGATGATGGCGTCCACGCCGCATTCCACCAGGAAATCCGCCCACTGCAGCTGCCTGTCGTCTGGATTCAGACTGTATTCGGTGCCCCAGTGCGGAAGCGCGATCACGAAGTCGGCGCCCGCCTCGCGGGCACGCGCGATCTGGGCTCCTATTCTTTCCCTGTCCATGTAGTTTACCGCCGGCCATGCGGACGTGGCGCCCAGATTGGTTCCGTAGGTAAAGTTGACCAGGGCTATCCTCACCCCCTTGCAGGAAAGGACAAGCGGATTGAGCGATGCGAATTCTTCGGCGTCGCGGCCAGAGCCGGTAAACGGCACGGGCATGACATCCAGCGTGCGCATCAACCCATTCGAGCCCTTGTCGAGGATATGGTTGTTGGCGGTGAGCAGCACGTCCACGCCGCATCCGGCGATATCGGACGCATAACTGTCGGGGGCCGAGAAGGCCGGATATCCGGTGTACGGGGGGCCGGCCATGGTGAATTCGGCATTGGCCACGGAAATGTCAGCCCCTGAAAGCAGCGGCGCGAGCTCCGCAAGGAAATCGGAGCTGTCGTAACGCAGCTGCCCGGAATGCATCATGACATCCCCGATGAAGACCATAGTGACCGTGTCTACTATGGTTTCGGGCACCGGCAGCGGCGGAGTGGCCACCGGGTGTTCCTGCGAGCTGCAGGGTTGAGAGAAAGCCAAAAAGGCCGCAGTGAGGACTGCGGCCTGAAAGTATACGGGAAGGGATCTACTGCCCGTTCGCAACTGCGTTGTATTTATCGTATTTGGCCTGATATTCGGGATCGGTGCGGAAGCGGAAGCATGCGTTCTTGAGGAACTGTGCGATGCTGGTCTTCACGTCGTCCGCCTTGGTGAGCTCGAATGCCTTCTCGAAGGGTTCGATGCAGCCCTTGAGGGAGGCCTCGAATTCCTGCATGATGGCCTGGTACTTGGCATCGTCCATTTCGTTGGAGCCCTTCTCTTGGAGGTCTACAGCCTTGTTGTAGAGGAGAATGCCGCGGCCCACGTAACCATACTCGTAGTTGGGGTTGATCTCGGCGCATTTGTCGTAAGCGGCAAGTGCGGCTGCCTCGTCGCCGAGGTCTTTGCGGATGTTGCCCTCTACATAGTACAGGGATGCGTTGTTGGGCTCGTTGGCCTTTGCGAGGTCGAGGAGCTTGAAGATCTCATTGGGATCCTCACCGGCGTTCACATAGTAGTTGATGAGACCTACGATGATGCTCTGGCTGCCGGGGAACGCGGCAAAACCTTTCTGGAGATACTCCTTGGAAAGGGCCTTGTCGCCGAGCTTGTCAGCGATATCGGCCAGTTTCGCGAAGACTTCGCCGTTCTCTCCCATGTAGTTGTTGTCGAGCGACTTCTGGAAGAGCTTCTGGGCACGCTGGTACCAGGGGGCAGCTTCCTCGCCCTGCTTCGAGCTTGCCAGCATCCAGGCGGTGAGGCCCGCATTGTAGAGAGAGTTGGTGTCGAGCTGGGCGAACGGAGCGAGGACCGATGCGTCAGCAGCAGCCTCGAACAGTTCGGACGCCTTTTCGAGATTGCCGAACGTATAGGCGTTGACCGCCTCGTTCGAGAGCTTTTCGGAAATGTCCTTTATGCCCTTGGCGATGTCTTCGGTCTTCTTACCCTTGGCATCCACGGCATAAGCCTGCTTGAAAGCGTCGAGGGCGAGGCCCAGGCTGTTTTCCACTACGGGTTTGGTAACTTTGATCATGGAAAGGATACCGTTCTGGTCGAAGTAGTAGTCGGACGACTCGTAGCTCTTCACGGTATAGGGCTTTCCCTGAACGGTCTCTTCCCTGACTCCGAGGACCTTGTCCCTCGACATCAGGAGATTGAGCTCGTTCTCGGATGCACCGATCCAGCCGTTGCCCTGAGGAGCGTTGAAAGCATCGATGTAAGCCTGGCCAAGCTTGAGCCAGGTAGCGGGATTTGCAGCCTTCTTGGCATTCTGAGTGGCCGCCACGGCCGATTCGACAGCGCTTTTTGCAGCACTCAGGGATTTGACCTGCTGCTGGGCTCCGGCAATCTGGACGCCTGCCAGGAGAGCCAATGCGATGATGATCTTTTTCATGGTTGTAATGAGTGGTTAATTATTATCTGTTTCTGTGTTTACCGTATCGTTTGCACTTTCCGTGCCATTCTCGTTTTCGGCATCTTCCCCGGAGGCTACGACGCTCACGGCGGCGATTCTGTCACCCTCGTTTATATTGATGAGTTTCACGCCCTGGGTGGCCCTTCCGGCTACCCTTATGTCGCGGACTGCCATGCGGATGGTAAGGCCCGCCTGCGTGATTATCATGAGGTCGTTGGCCTCGGTGACGTTCTTGATGGCCACGAGGGCGCCGGTCTTGTCGGTGATGCTGATGGTCTTGACGCCCTTGCCGCCGCGGTTGGTGAGGCGGTAGTCTTCGGGATCGGAGCGCTTGCCGAAGCCGTTCTGGCTCACTACCAGTACGGTATGTGCGGATGCGTCTTCGGCGGTGGCATCGTAGGTGATGACACCCACCACTTCGTCGCTGCCGGAGAGGCTGATGCCGCGCACGCCGCTAGCGCCCCTGCCCATGGCACGGAGCTGGTCTTCCTGGAAGCGGACGCAACGGCCTTCGCGGCAGGCAATCATGATGTTTTCGTTGCCGTTGGTGAGGATGGCGTCGAGGAGTTCGTCGCCCTCGCGGATGGTGAGGGCCTTGATACCCTTGTTGCGGCTGCGCTTGTTGGAGTATTCGGTGAGGGTGGTCTTCTTGATGACGCCGTTCTTGCTGACGAGGGTGACGAAATGGCTGTCGGTGTATTCCTCGTCTTCGATGTGGGCGGCGTTCAGATAGGTGCGGATGCTGTCGTCCTGCTCGATCGACAGGAGGTTCTGCACAGCCCTGCCCTTGCTCGCGCGTATGCCTTCGGGAAGTTCATAGACCTTGAGGCGGTAGCACATGCCCTTCTGGGTGAAGAACAGCATGGTGGAGTGCATGTTGGCCACATAGATATGCTCTATGAAATCTTCTTCCCTGGTGGTGCCTCCCTTGACACCCTTGCCTCCGCGGTTCTGGGTGCGGAACTCGGTGAGCGCGGTGCGCTTGATGTATCCGAGATGGCTGATGGTGATGACCACGTCTTCGTCGGCATAGAAGTCTTCGGGATTGAAATCTTCGGCGCTGAAGCTGATCTCGCTGCGGCGGGGATCGCCGTATTTTTCCTTCATCTCGCGGCATTCCTGCTTGACGATGTCGAGCTGGAGCTCGTTGCTGGCAAGGATTTCCTCGCAGCGTGCGATGAATACCTCGAGCTCGTCGTACTCGGCCTGGAGCTTCTCCCTTTCGAGGCCGGTGAGCTGGCGGAGACGCATGTCCACGATGGCCTGGGCCTGAGCATCGGTGAAGTCGTATCTGGTCATGAGGCCTTCCTTGGCCTCGTCGACGCTCTTGCTGGCGCGGATGAGGGCGATTATTTCGTCGATTATGTCGATGGCCTTGAGCAGACCTTCGAGGATATGGGCCCTCTTGCGGGCTTTTTCAAGGTCGAATTTGGTGCGGCGCACCACCACCTCATGCCTGAAATCCACAAAGTTCTGGAGGATTTCCTTGAGGCTGAGGGTGCGCGGGCGGCCGCCTACGAGCGCCACGTTGTTGATGGCGAAACTGCTCTGGAGGGACGAATACTTGAAAAGGGTGTTGAGCACCACGTTGGTGTTGGCCCCCTGCTTTACGCGGAAGATAACCCTGACGCCTTCGCGGGAGGTTTCGTCGTTCATGTAGGTGATGCCCTCAATCTTCTTGTCCTCCACCATCTGGGCGACTCGCTCGAGCATCTCCTTCTTGTTGACCATGTACGGGATTTCGGTGACCACTATGGTCTCCTGGCCGCGATCGTTGACTTCGATGTCTGTCTTGGCGCGGATGACTACCCTGCCGCGGCCGGTGGTATAGGCGTCGACTATTCCCTGGCGGCCCATGATGATGCCGCCGGTCGGGAAGTCTGGACCCTTGATGTACTGCATGAGGCCCTCGACGTCGATGTCGGGATTGTCGATGAGGGCGCAGATGCCGTCGCAGACTTCGCCCAGATTGTGCGGGGCCATGTTGGTGGCCATACCCACGGCAATGCCCGCCGAGCCGTTGAGGAGCAGCAGCGGCAGCTTGGTGGGGAGCACGGTGGGCTCCTGGATACTGTCGTCGAAGTTCCAGGTCATGTCGACAGTGTCCTTTTCGAGATCGTCCAGGACGTCTTCCGTCATTTTGGCGAGCTTGGCCTCGGTGTATCGCATGGCCGCGACCGGGTCGCCGTCCATGGAGCCGAAGTTGCCCTGGCCCCATACCAGCGGGTAACGCTGGTTCCACGGCTGCGCCAGGCGGGCCATGGCGTCGTATACGCTGGAGTCGCCGTGCGGGTGGAACTTACCCAGCACCTCACCGACTATTCTCGCGGATTTCTTGGTCTGGCCGCCGTAGCTGAGCCCCAGGCCGTCCATACCGAAAAGGACTCGCCTCTGGACGGGCTTGAGACCGTCCCTCACGTCGGGCAGGGCCCTTGAAACTATCACCGACATGGAGTAGTCGATGTAGGCGCTGCGCATCTCGTGATCTATCTCTACAGGCTCTATGAAGCCGTGATTAATCTCATTGTTTTTCTCTTCTTCTGCCATATGAAAGCACTAATCTGTATAAACATACAAATATAGCAAAATTATTGTATCAAACAGCCTGAAATGAGGTCGGAATTGCAGTGTTTTTTTTATTTTTGCAGTCAGTTATGAGACTGACCGAGGAATTACGGACCATACTCCTCTACGCACGCGACGAAGCCATGCGCACGGGCTGCTACGGCATAGGTCCGGAGCACCTTCTCCTCGGCATCCTGAGGCAGGGAGACAACCCGGCCGTGCATGCCCTCGTAAAGTTCGGCCTCGAGCCCTCGGAGGTCAAGCAGGCCCTCGACTCCCACGTGTTCCGCGAACAGGCAATACCCTTCGAAGACGAGGAAAAGGTTAACTTCACCCGCGCCGCCCTCAACGTCACCAGTCTCACCATCATGGAGGCAATCCGCTGCAAGCAGGACGTATCGTCCATCCATCTCCTCGCCGCCCTCTGCGACAATCCTGGCGAGTTCTGCTGCGAATACCTCCACAGGCATGGCATCAGCCTGCAGGTCCTCCGCACCTACATAAGCAAAAGCAGCGAAGAATCCGGAAAGAATTCTTCACTGCCTGGGACCGAGGATATGAACAGGCTCCTGAGCGCCTTCTACCAGGAAAAGGAAATATTCTCCTGATTACTCCGAAATCCTGTCCATCACCATCTTGACCAGGTCCTGCACACGGGCGTGGTAGTCGGTATTGGCATCCTTCAGATAGCGGTGCGCGATTGCGCAGCAGATGGTTATCGCGTCGTGGCCGAGAGAGGACGCCATGGCCGCGAGGGCGGCGCCTTCCATCTCAAAGTTGGTGATCTTGTAGCCCTTGTAGTTGAAAGTCTCGAAATCCTCCAGCATGTCAGGCATTGCCAGTTTCTGGCGGACCACCCTGCCCTGCGGGCCGTAGAAGCCGCCGGCGGAGATGGTCATGCCCTTTACGGTATAGGGCTCGAAGAGCTTGACGAGACGCTCGGAAGCGCGCACGAAGTACGGATCGGGAACGTGCTTAGCCCAGTGGCAGTGCTCCTTGAAGGCCTTCTCGAAGTCGGCCATGCAAACCTTGTCGCGGTTCGCATACCAGTTGAACATGGCGTCGCAGCCTACGCTGATGTGGCTGCTGATGAAGGAACCCAGCGGAATCTCGGGCTGAATGGCTCCGCAGGTGCCCACACGCACGAGCGTGAGGCGTTTGTGCCTGCTTTTGACCTCGCGGGTCTTGAAATTGACGTTCGCAAGGGCGTCCAGTTCGGTCATGACGATGTCGATGTTGTCGGGGCCGATTCCGTGGGAAAGGGCGGTGATGCGCTTGCCGCGGTACCAGCCGGTAACGAACGCGAATTCGCGGGACTGTCCCTGGCAGTCGATTTTCTCGAAGAGCGGGATGAACATCTTCACGCGGCCGGGATCCCCGACCAGCACAACGGTGTCGGCGAGCTGTCTCGGCTTGATGTGGACATGGAAAACCGAGCCGTCTCCGTTGATAATCAATTCTGATTCTGCAATTCTCATAATATCGGGTGTTATTTATGTCGTTTTCTGGGTGAACGCAGCCGGCTGGCGCTGCGCACCAGCGACTCGTCGAAAAGGATGCCCCTGACGGCAAGCGCGTCCAGGATGGCCGCAACGGCCGGGAACACCATGGTGATGTTGAAGGCCGACTTGTCGGCGGAGGCGAGATACACCACCAGCATCCATATCTGCAGCCCGACGAGCAGCAGCGCCGCAATCACGGTGGTACGCATCTGGAAAATACGGTATTTGTACGCCCCCAGGGCTATCAGCTCCATGAAGGCCGCCACCCCTGCCAGGATGAGCCACCACATGTTGTCGGTAAACCAGAACATGGCCACTACGAGGCCAAGCGCCAGGAAAAGATAAAGGGTCTGTATTCTCTGCCACATAGGAATCAGCGGGAGTTGAAACGGGAAATCATGGTCTGTTCGTAAGTCTTGGAGATGGGGATGGGCTCGCAGCCGGGAAGGTCAAGCTTCACGTAATAGCCGTCCTTCTCGCGAAGCAGCAGCTCCACCCTCATGAGATTCACGATGTACTTGCGGTGGCAGCGCACCAGCTGGCTGCCGGCGAAGCTTTCTTCCACCGTCTTGAGGCGGCAGCGCAGCATATACTGCCTGGTTTCGCCGGAAACATCGGAATACCAGACTTTTATGTAGTTGTCATCGCTTTCGATGTAATAAAGGTTCTTGAGGTTGATGCTCATCTTGAGCAGGCCGTCGTCGCCGAACAGGGTGACCTTTTCAAGGTCCTGCGGGGCCGTCCTGGAGTCGGACACCACGTTTCCGTAGTTCATCAGGCGGATGGTGTCGTCCTTGTCTTCCATGGCGTAGAAGAGCGTGGAGAACAGGTACGGCACATACACCCCCATGAAGGAGATGAGCATGGCCCTGCCGAAAACCACCCGATAGCTGTCCAGCGAAATGTCCAGCAGCCCCTTCCTGTCGATGGCGTAAGTGAGCGCCGTGTAGAAAACGGCTATCGCCACCGATTCGGCCAGGTCCCAGATGATGAGCTGGACCCACGACACCCCCCTGTTCCGTCCGACATTCAGGAAGATCCACTTGCTCAGCACCACGAACAGTATGGACACCGCGAAAAAAACGACGGTGTGGACGAGAAGCGGAGAACGGCCCAGAGTGAACCAGGACAACGGGTCGAACGGCAGGAACACGAGCAGGAACACGATGGAAAAGAGCACAGTGAACAACACTGCGGACACTACGTGCTCCGCATCCATCAGATAGGTTGGTATCCGCCGCTTCAGATCCATGCTTAATCTCCGGCTTCCTTGAGCCTTTCGGCGTTCTCGGCAATCTGCAGCTGGTCGATGCATTCCTGGATGTCTCCGTTCATGAATGCGGGCAGATTGTACATGCTCCATCCGATGCGGTGGTCGGTGAC
The DNA here is from genome assembly GCA_946185745.1 of uncultured Bacteroidales bacterium. Taxonomy (GTDB): domain Bacteria; phylum Bacteroidota; class Bacteroidia; order Bacteroidales; family UBA932; genus Cryptobacteroides. Next base: position 81,245 of record CAMHKQ010000001.1, on the reverse strand, counting down.
GCGGCCCTGGGGATAGTTGTAGGTGCGGATCTTGGCACTGCGGTCTCCGGTGGAAACCATCGTCTTGCGCTTTGCCGCGATACCGTCGAGGTATTTCTGGTGCTCCATGTTGTAGAGACGGGTACGGAGCTCGGCCATGGCACGTTCGGTATTCTTTATCTGGGAACGTTCCTCCTGGCACTGCACCACGATTCCGGAAGGAATGTGGGTGAGGCGCACGGCCGAATAAGTGGTGTTGACTCCCTGTCCGCCGGGGCCGGAAGCGCAGAATAGGTCTTTGCGGATATCGGCCGGATTGAGCTCGACGTCGAATTCGTCGGCCTCCGGGAAGACGGCGACCGAAGCGGCAGACGTCTGGATGCGGCCCTGGGTTTCGGTCTGCGGAACCCGCTGCACGCGGTGCACGCCGCTCTCGTATTTCATGGTGCCGTACACGCCTTCGGCGCTGGAGAGCTTGAACACCACCTGCTTGTAGCCTCCGGAAGTGCCGTAGGACTGGTCGGTGACCTCCAGTTTCCAGCCCTTGATTTCGGCATAATGCTGGTACATGCGGAAAAGGTCTCCGGCGAAGATGGCCGCCTCGTCGCCGCCGGTGCCGCCGCGGATTTCCACGATTGCGTTCTTGGAATCGTCGGGATCGGCAGGTATGAGGAGGAGCTTGATGTTCTGCTCCTTGTCGGGAATGGCGGCTTCGATTTCGGATATTTCCTCGCGGGCAAGGTCCTTCAGGTCAGGGTCGCTCTCGTTGATGAGGACGTCCTTCGCGGAAGCAAGGTTCTCGAGCATCTTCTTGTATTCAAGGCCCGCCTTTATTATGGGTTCCAGCTCTTTGTAGTCCTTGTTGAGCTGGACGTATTTCTTCATGTCCGACATCACGCCGGGATCGGAAAGCTGGGCCTGCAGGGAATTGAATTTATCCTGCAGGGACAGCACTTTCGTAAGCAATGTATTATCGTTTGCCATATCGTTTCGTTACGGAATAACTTACAAATTTACAAATTAACGGGGATTTGTGCAACTGCCGGTCAGCATGCCGATTACCGCCTGGGCGCAGACGCAGCCGAACACCGCCGGCAGATATGAAACGGTGCCGACGTTGCTGCGCTTGTTGCGGCCTTCCTCGAGTATCATGGCTTCTTCTATCGGTTTTTCCTCGGAATAGACCGCCAGGAACCCTTCGGTGATGCCAAGCCGGTGGAGACGCTTCCGCAACTGGTGTGCCAGCGGGCACATCCTGGTTTTGGAGATGTCGGCAATGCGGACGGCGGTGGCGTCGAGTTTGGCCCCGGAGCCCATCGAAGACACCAGCGGCAATCCCTGCGAGAGGCAGAACTGTATCAGCGCGATTTTCGGGGACAGGGTGTCGATGGCATCCGCCACGCAGTCAAAAGTGCGGCCTCCGAGCAGCCGGGGGATGTTCTCTTCGCAGATAAAATCGTCTATAATCTGCAGGTCGAGCGACGGGTTGATATCCATCAGGCGTTCCGACAGCACCTCTGTCTTGGGGCGCCCCACCGTGGAATGTAGGGCCGGCAGCTGGCGGTTGATGTTGCTCTCTGACACTTTGTCAGAATCGACCAGGGTGAGATGGCCGACTCCGGCACGCACCAGCATCTCCGCGGCGCATGCCCCCACACCTCCGGTCCCCACCACAAGCACGCGGGATGCCGTGAGTTTCCGGAGCCCTTCGGGCCCGAGGAGCAATTCGGTGCGTTCCTGCCAGATCTCAGCCATATCAGAGCCCCTTTGCCTTGCCTTCGTCCCAGATGGCGTCCATTTCGGCAAGCGTCATCCTTCCGAGATCCAGCCCTCTTTCGGACACCTGGTTCTCCATGTATGTGAAACGGCGCAGGAACTTCGCGCACGCCCCGTCGAGCGCCACGGAAGGATCGACTCCGTAGAGCCTGCATGCATTCACCAGCGCGAAAAGCGCGTCGCCGAATTCCTCTACGGCGTGTTCGCGGCTGACTACGGGCGCGCTCGAGCGGGCGGCGGTCTTCTCGGCGTCCAGGCCGACGGCCTCCTTCGCCTCCGTCACCTCCTCGTACACTTTCGGCCAGACATCGGCGGGTTTTTCCCAGTCGAACCCTACCGCAGACGCCTTGTCCTGCAGGATGAAGGCCTTCCGCAGCGGCTCGCAGCTCCGGGGAACCCCCTCCAGGATGGTGCGTTTGCCGCCTTTCTCCTTTTTCTTCCGAAGCTCCCAGGCCTTGGCGACGTCTTCCGCCGACATTTCCCTGCCGGATTCAGGCCCGAACACGTGCGGATGACGGAAAATCATCTTCTCGCACATTCCGTCCAGCACGTCGGCGATGTCGTAGACGCCTTTCTCCTCCCCCACTTTGGAGTAGAAAAGCACGTGCAGGGCGAGGTCGCCCAGTTCCTTCCTGAGTTCGGAATCGTCCCCGTCCAGAACCGCGTCGCTCAGCTCGTACACTTCCTCTATGGTGAGCGGCCTCAACGTTTCGTTGGTCTGCGCATGGTTCCAGGGGCATTTTTCCCGGAGCTTGTCCATCACGTCCAAAGCCCTTTCGAAAGCGAAAAGCTTTTCTTCTTTTGAATGCATCGGAATAAATGTTAAATTTGTGGGCAAATTTACTAAAATTACATGAAACCGATAACCTTTACAACCGCGGACGAAGCCGTCAGCCACATCCCTTCGGGCTCGCATATCCATCTTTCCAGTGTCGCGAGCGTTCCTCATTGTCTCATACAGGCCCTTTGCAGGAGGGCCGATGCGGGCGACGTGCGCGACCTGCATTTCCACCACTTCCACACGGAAGGTCCCGCCCCCTACAGCGAAGAGCGCTACCAGGGCATTTTCTTCGACCAAGGCTTCTTCGTCGGGCCCAACGTGCGCAAGAACGTGAACGGCGGATGGGCTGATTATCTCCCCGTCCACCTCGGCGAGAGCCAGAAGCTCTACCGCGAGCGCATAATCAAGCTGGGCGCAGCCCTCGTGAACGTCTCGATGCCCGATGAGCAGGGGCGCGTAAGTCTCGGAACCTCAGTGGACTGCAGCGTCGCGGCCGTGGAGAGCGCCGACATCGTGATCGGCGTCTGCAACCCCAACGTACCCTTCGCCTACGGCGATCTGCTGAGCGTGGACCAGTTCGATTACCTGGTCAGGGACGACACCCCGCTCGTGACCGCCGCCTTCGCCGAACCCACTCCCACCGAAGTCCTCATCGGCAAGAACGCGGCCGCCCTCGTGGAAGACGGCGACTGCATCCAGATGGGCATTGGCGCGCTGCCGAACGCCCTCGCGGCCCAGCTCGGAAACCACAAGCACCTCGGCCTGCATACCGAAATGTTCGCCGACGGCCTGCTCGGGCTCATCAAGAAGGGCGTGATTGACGGCAGCTGCAAAAAGATAGACACCGGCAAGGTAGTGGCATCCTTCCTGCTCGGCTCGCAGGACGTATATTCCTTCATCGACCACAACGAGAACGTCCTCATGAGGGACATCAAATATGTGAACGACCCATACGTCATCCGCCAGAACCCCCACATGAAGGCCATCAATTCGGCAGTGGAGGTAGACCTTACCGGCCAGATCTGCGCCGACTCCATCGGCACCCGCATCTGGAGCGGCACGGGCGGACAGGTGGAATTCGTTAAGGGCGCCACCATGAGCGAGGGCGGCAAGAGCATCACCGCGTTCGCATCCCAGACCAAGTACGGCGGCAGCAAGATAGTACCCGAGCTCCATTCCGGCGCCGGCGTAGTAACCCCGAGGGCCGACGCCCACTGGGTAGTCACCGAATTCGGAGCCGTGGATCTCTATGGCAAGAGTCTCCAGGAAAGGGCCAGGCTGCTCATCAGCATAGCCCATCCCGACAACAGGGAAGAACTCGAGAAGGCGGCCTTCGAACGCTTCGGGCCGCACTGGCACATGGTCAGATAGCTTTCTTAAGCTTTTTCCGGCGCAGCAGGTAATACAGGCATATGCCTGCGGCGAATACGCTCGTGGCAATGTACGGTATCCATGCCGCCGGAAGGTTGAAACCTATCTTTTCGACACAGATATAAGTAACGCACACCGCCGTCATGAAAGCGGCCGGAAGAAGGGTGACGAAATACCACGCGCCCTTCTTTTCTGTTGTGAGATAAGACGTTATCGCCCACAGGGTGAAGCAGGCCAGGGTCTGGTTCGACCAGCCGAAGTAGCGCCAGATGATGTTGAATCCGTTCTCGTCGGCAATGTTGAACCAGAGCACCAGGGCTCCGGCGGCAAAGAGCGGAACCGCAATCGCCAGACGCTTTGCATAGTTGTCCTGCTTTAGATGAATGGTGTCCGCTATCATGAGGCGGGCGCTGCGGAAAGCGGTATCGCCGCTGGTGATGGGAGCAGCCACCACGCCGAGTACGGCAAGAATGCCGCCGAGGACGCCGAGCCAGCTGCGGGAGACGGCAGTAACCACAGTGGGAGCCTGGGCGCTCAGGTCGGAGCCCACTTCCGCCGCACCTCCGGCATAGAAGAAATATGAACTCACCGCAGCCCAGATAAGCGCAATGACGCCCTCGGTAATCATGGCGCCGTAGAAAATCGGGCGCCCGAGCTTTTCGTTCTTGATGCAGCGCGCCATCATCGGGCTCTGGGTGGCGTGGAATCCGCTGATTGCACCGCACGCAACGGTTATGAACAGGCACGGGAAGATAGATTGGCCGCTGAGCAGGCCCGAGGCCTCGCCCATGTTCCCCAGCCCGTCCCAGATTTCGGGAATGACGGGCCACTTTACGAGCAGGCATACAGCCAGGGCCACCGCCATGAAGATCAGCGCGAAAGCGAAAATGGGATAGAAGCGGCCGATTATCTTGTCGATGGGAACCAGGGTGGCCAGAAGATAGTACACGAAAATCACAGCTACCCAGATCATCATGCCGCCGCCGGTCATGCCGCCGAGGATTATCGCGGGGCTGTACACGAAAACGGCGCCCACCATCACCATCAGCAGAATCGAAAAGACCAGCATTACGGCGGCGGTACCCTTGCCCAGGTATTTCCGGATTATTTCGGGTAGGCCGGCGCCTTTGTTGCGGATCGACAGCATACCCGACATGTAATCGTGAACCGCTCCGGCGAATATGCATCCGAACACTATCCAAAGATAGCAGGACGGGCCGAACTTGGCTCCCATGATGGCGCCGAATATGGGCCCCGTACCCGCAATGTTCAGGAACTGGATCATATAGACCTTCCAGGATGGCATGGGCACATAGTCCACGCCATCAGCCATGGAAACTGCCGGCGTCGGGCGCGAGGGATCGGGACCGAAGGTTTTCTCTACGAACCTCCCGTACAATAAGTACCCCAGGATCAGGGCGGCAAGGCTTATCAGGAATGAGAACATGTTCTGCTGTTCGTTAAGCGGGTTCGAAAAAACTGAAATGCACGCGTCCGTAAACCTTTTCCTTTACGAAACACGGATGGGCGGTGAACGAGTGCTCATCGCCGTGCTCGAGGATGAGATAGCGCTCCGGGTGAAGGATACCGGCTTCCAGAACCCGGTCGGGGATGGTCTCCAGCCCCTCCAGGGCATATGGCGGATCGGCGAAAACGATGTCGAATTTCTCCTTGCAGACGGGGAGGAAATCAAACACGTTGTCGTGTACGGCCGTGACGTTGTCCAGCCCCAGGCGGGCGGCTTCCTTCTTGATGAAACGGGAGTTTTCGCGGGACATCTCCACGCAGTACACCCGGCCGGCGCCGCGGGACGCAAATTCGAAACTGATGGCCCCGGTGCCCCCGAAGAGGTCAAGGACCTTGAGACCGTCGAATTCGTATTCGTTTCCGAGTATATTGAAAAGCCCCTCCTTTGCGAAATCGGTGGTGGGGCGGGCGGAATAGCGGGGAGGAAGCTCGATCGTCCGCCCCTTCAGCTTTCCTCCAATTATCCTCATAACAGTTCGACGCTCCTGAAATAACGGTAAAGGCTCATTTCGTCTTCGGGCGAAATCTTGTGGCGCCAATAGATGGAGCTGACTTCCGGATTGAGCTGCAACTGGTTGAGGGCAAGGAAGATATAATACTCCGCCGTGGTAAAGTCGGGAGCTTCGAAACTATTTGCCAGGAGCAGCCCGTTGCCCTGCGCGATGCCCAGATAAAGGCGGCCTTCCTTCCAGCTTGCAAGGATCTTGTTGTAGTCCTGGATGCCGGGGAGGTCGCGGAGCACGTACCAGAGCTCGGGCACGGCGCCGGTGCCCTCGGATGGGGCGGCATACACCAGCACGGAATCGTACTGGCGCACTTCGACGGCCTTTACCACGTCGCCCTCATCAAGAACAACGACTTCCCCAAGGATGTCCCTTGAGGAAGCCTGTTGGTAGAAATGCGCCGGCACCAGAGTGCACTTCGGCGTAAGAAGACTGGTTTCTTCCACTACTCCCAGTTGCCCGCGTTGTTGTTAGGTGCGGAGATGGAACCTACCTGAAGGCCTTCGTAACGGTTCTTGTCGCGCTGTTCGGCATCGAGATTGATACGAAGCTGGTTGTCCAGACCCTTGAGGAGAGCCTTGTAGGGCATTCTGGCCTCGAACAGAGGAACGGGCACGCCGGACACCATCTTGGTGACAGCCTCCATCTGGACGGGCTCGCCGTCGGAGAACGGGATGTACTTGAGGTCGTCGAGGTTGATGTCGGGACGGTCGTTGAAGAGAGTGTCCTTGACGGGAATCTTGCTCTCGATGGTGTAGACGAGGTTATGGTCGCCTTTAAGATAGAGTTCCTGGAGCATCTCGGGGGTAACCTTCTTGCCGCGGAAACTCTTCTTGACAGCCTCGGTGTGGGCGACTGCCAGGGAGTCGTCCATGGAGCCGACCTGCATGATGATGGACATCTTGCCGTTGTTGTAGAAATCCTTGAGGGAATCCACGGTGCTGGTGAACCTGCCAGTTACGGACTTGTAGGCCACCTGGAGGGTGCGGATATCCTTGAGGCGCTGTATGGCGACGCTCTCGCGATAAGCCTTCTGCTTGTTGAAGTTGACCGGCTTGTTGATGCTCTTGACGATTGCGATTGCAAGGAATACGCACGCTACGGCCAGCAGGATTTCAAGAATGATCTGGAGTGATTTCTTCATAACGATATTTTGTTTTTCAATTTGCTCTAAAACCCTACAAAGTTAGAAAAAGATTGCATCAAAAGCAATATTATTCGTAAATTTGCTCACTTTTATTTTCGGATACGGCTATGCAGGCAGTCATCAGCAAAGAAAAGGCGGACAGACTCGACTCCATTCTCCGGTGCAGCCGCAATGCGGCCATCGTGGTGCACACGCGTCCCGACGGCGATGCACTGGGGAGCGGCATCGCCATGCGCCGCTATCTTTCCGAAACAAGAGGCCTGCAAGCCACGCTGGTCATCCCCGACACCCTTCCCCAGACGCTGCGTTTCCTCACGGACGGCGAGCCCCTCGTGAACGCCGAAGAAGACCAGCCCGGGGCCGAGCGCGCCATCCGCGGGTGCGACCTGCTCATAGTCCAGGACATGAACGCCTTCCGCCGTGCAGGTTCCCTGGAAAAGGTCCTGGGCGAATGTCCTGCCCGCGAAAAGGTCCTCATCGACCACCATATCAATCCTCAGGAAGACCAGTTCACCCTGGTATTCTCCACGCCGGACGTCTCTTCCGCCAGCGAACTGCTGTACTGGATTCTCAGGGCTCTCGAAGGGGCTCCGGAAAAACTGCCGGCGGAAAGCCTGTACGCACTCATGACCGGCATGACCACCGACACCAACAATTTCGCCAACTCGGTGTTTCCGACCACCCTCGAGATGGCCGGGGAACTGCTAGCAGCAGGAGTCGACAGGAACGCCATAGTCGGGCATCTCTACCAGGAATACAGCGAAACGCGCATCCGCGCATTCGCCGCCCTGCTCGGAAATCATCTTACGATACTCCCGGGAGGCATAGCCTGCATAGTGGCCACCAGGCAGTTCCAGAAAGAGTATCCGCTCCGCGAAGGAGAAACCGAAGGCCTCGTGAACATCCCGCTCGGAATAGGCGCCGTGAACATGAGCCTCTACCTCAAGGAAGAGATAGACCATTTCCACGTGAGCATCCGCGCCAAGAAGGGCTGGAGCGCCAACAGGATGGCAATGGAGTATTTCAACGGCGGGGGGCACGAGCTCGCGGCCGGAGGGAACCTGTATTTCCCCCGCGACATAGCCTCTCCCGAGTTAATTTATGATTATCTTGCCGCAACCGCGGCACGATTCGTGCAGAAAGACTGACCTATATGAAAAAATACGCAAGCGTTTTCCTTCTGGCTGCCGCCATGGCTGCGTTCTCCTGTGCCCGGGAAGGCACCGAGGGGGCCAGCGACGCCGAAAAGACATATCTCGACGCCTTCATGAACGAGAACTACCCCGGAGCCAAAAAGACCGAACTCGGAGTCTACATCCTTGAAGACACCCCCGGTAACGGCGCCTATGTCGGCGACGCCAAATACGTCCGCGTGGAATACACCACCCAGGACCTCCAGGGCAACTACGGCAGCAGCAGCTTCGCCCAGATCAACCGCCAGCTCGGCACATACAAGGCCACCAACTACTACGGCCCCGCAATCTGGTACCGCGGCGAAGAGCAGGACAACCTCAGGGCCGGCATCGAAGATGTCATCTCCACCATGAACATTGGCGGCACCCGCAAGGCCGTCATCCCCGGCTGGCTGTTCACCACCGAGCGCTACAGCACCCCGGAAGAGTACGTGAAGAATTGCAGCGGCACCACCACCGTGTACACGATAAGGTTGGCCGAAGCCTTCGACGACGTGGAGAAGTGGGAAAAGGATTCAGTCCTCAACTATGTCAGCGCCAACCTTCCGGGCGCGCAGACCGATACCGCCATGGCCGGCTGGTATTACAAGCGCACCGGCGAGCCCACCAGCGAGGAAACTTTCACGGAAGACACTACCCTGTTCATCAATTACACCCTGTACAGGCTCGACGGAACGATGCTGGAAACCACTATCGAAAAGCTCGCAAAAGACAACGGAATCTATTCATCTTCAACCAGTTACACCACAAAAAAAATAACCTGGCATTCCGACTGCACCAAGATTACCATGGGTTCGGACAGCAGTTCCGACGTCGTGGACGGCTTCGCGAACGCCTTCGTTCACATGCATCCCGGTGAAAAGGGAACCGTGGTGTTCTGGTCAGGGGAGGGCTATTCCACTTCCGGCTCAGGCAACACCATTCCTCCCTACTGCCCCCTCCGTTACGACGTTGAAATCTCCGGCGAATAAATGGCAGCGACTATCTCCGGCGCACCTACCGAACTCGGCACCCGAAACATAGGGACGCTGTTGAAGCAATACGCCATACCCGGCATCATCGCGATGACGGCCACTTCGCTGTACAACATGGTGGACAGCATCTACATCGGGCACATCAAGGATGTAGGCGCTTTCGCCCTCTCCGCCGTGGGAGTGTGCTCCCCCATCATGAACCTGGGGGCGGCGCTGGGCACGCTGGTCGGCGTGGGAGCGTCCACCATCATCTCCGTCCTCCTGGGGCAGAAGAACTACGCCAACGCCAGGAAGGTGCTCAGCAACGAGATAACCCTGAACCTGATACTCGGGCTGCTGTTCTCGGCTGTCATACTCATCTGGGAGGAGCCTATCCTCTATTTCTTCGGAGCGAGCGAAAGGACCATGCCCTTCGCAAAGGCGTACATCACCTGGATCATGATCGGAAACGTGTTTTCCCACATGTACTTCGGCCTGAACGGCCTCATCCGTGCCACGGGGAATCCGAAGACGGCCATGGGTCTCACGCTGTTCACGGTACTGTTCAACGCCGTCCTGGATCCGCTGTTCATCTTCGCCCTGGGCCTCGGCGTGAAGGGAGCGGCCATGGCCACGGTAATCAGCCAGCTGCTCGCCCTGTGCTTCACGTTCCGCTATTTCAGCGACAGGAATAAAGTCGTCCACTTCGGAGACCGCATCCTTGAAATAGACTGGAAGATAGCGAAGAACTCCCTGGCCATAGGCCTGGGGCCATTCCTCATGAACAGCGCCGCCTGCATCGTGAACCTCTTCATCAACCAGCAGCTGCGCAGGTACGGAGGCGACCTGGCCATCGGCGCCTACGGCATCGTGGCGCGCATCAGCTTCTTCTTCCTCATGATAGTCATGGGCTTCAACCAGGGGATGCAGCCTATCGCGGGCTACAACTACGGCGCCAGGCAATACTCCCGCGTCCGCAAGGTGTATCTGCTCACCGCGGCTTGGGCGACGGGTGTCACCTTGCTCGGCTTCATCCTTTCGGAAGCTTTCCCCCGTGCTGCTGTAGGCATCTTCACGAACCACGAAGACCTCCTGCAACTCGGCACCAAAGGTCTGAGAGTCATAAACTTGAGCTTCTTCCTCGTAGGCATGCAGATGGTCAGCACCAACTTCTTCCAGTGCCTGGGCATGGTAAGGAAAAGCATTTTCCTCTCCCTCACCAGGCAGCTCCTCTTCCTCGTACCGCTCGTCTACCTGCTCCCGCTGTGGCTGGGAATTGAAGGCGTGTGGTACAGTTTCCCCATTTCCGACGCCCTGGCCTTCGTGATTACGGGAATAATGATTCTGAATCTAATGCACAAATTCGGCAAACTCAAGGACGGAGACGACCCCGCCGGCCTCGGGAGCGCCATACAATGACTCACATGGAAACCACTATCATCAACTTGGGACGTCAGTTCGGAGCGGGAGGCCTGCAGATAGCCAACGCCATCGGGGCAAAGCTTGGAATCCCCGTATACGACAAGGAACTCATCACCAAAGCCGCGGAACACAGCGGTTTCAGCAGGGAGTTCTTCGAACGCAGGGACGAGAAAAAGGGATTCCACTTGTTCCAGAACATCCTCGGGATAGGGCGCACTACATCGCTTCCCCAGAATTTCATCAACGACGACGACCTGTTCCAGATACAGAGCCAGGTGATTTCCGAAATCGCCGAAAAGGAATCGGCAATCTTCGTGGGCAGGGCGGCAAACTACATTCTCAGGGACAGGAAATGCCTCGACGTGTTCATCTGCGCACCGAAGGAAGACAGGATAAAGAGGGTTTCCGAAAGGCTCGGTCTCAACCCGGAGGTTGCCGAAGCAATGATAGACAAGAAGGAGCGCGTCAGGGCCGACTTCTACAATTTCTTCACTTTCGGGGAATGGGGAACGGCTTCGGACTACGACCTCTGCGTGAATTCCTCGCTGCTCGGTATCGAGGGCAGCGCCCAGTTCATAATCGATTTCGGACGTTCAGCGGGGCTCATCAAATGAAAAAGGCTTTCCTGATTGCAGCTATCGCCCTGAGCCTGGTCTCCTGCGGGAGGCCCAAGGCCGGCCACACCCGTATCGAAGGCCTCAACGCGGTGATAACCAACGCAATGTCCGACAGCACGGGGCTTGAGAAACTCGACAGGGACATAAAAACGTTCATGCAGCGCTGGTGGGTAAAGGGGATGTCCCTCTCCGTAACCCGCGGCGATTCCCTGCTGTATGCGAAAGGCTACGGCTGGGCGGATGAAGAAAAGGGCGAGCTGATGGGGCCGGGCACCGTCATGAGGGTGGCGTCCGTTTCGAAACTGCTCACCGCCACCGGAATAATGAAACTCCGCGAAGAAGGCAGGCTGGCCCTGTCCGACAAGGTCTTCGGCCCGGACGGCATCCTGTGCGACACCGCCTTCACCAAGGCCATCAAGGACCGCAACTACTACAAGATTACGGTAGGCCATCTGCTCAGGCACGAGAGCGGCCTTACCATCAGGCGTGGAGATCCGATGTTCACCACCCGCGACATCATGAACATCTATCACCTCGACGAGGCCCCGGACCACCACACCCTGGTGAAGCTCATGCTTTCAAGACCCCTGGGCTTCGAGCCCGGGAAGAGCGAGGAATATTCCAATTTCGGGTACCTGCTCCTGAGCATGATAATAGAAAAGGTCGGAGGCAAGCCCTACGAGGACTGGATGCAGGAAAACATCCTGAAACCCGCCGGCTGCCTCGACATGCACCTGGCATACAACTATTACGAGCAGAAATACCCCAACGAGGCCCGCTACTACATGCAGGACAACGACCCTCCGGTCGCAGAGTACAACAACAGCGCCGACAGCGTGGCAAGATGCTACGGCGGGAACGACATCCGCGCACTTTCGGGGGCGGGCGCCTGGGTTTGCAGCACTCCCGAACTGGCGCTGTTCGTGGCGTCGATAGACGGCGATCCCGGAGTTGAGGACATCATCTCCTCCAAGAGCGTGCACGCCATGACCGCCCACAGCGACAACCACAAGTTCGCGATAGGCTGGAACTCGGTAAAACCAAAGGAAGGCTGGATCCGCACCGGCTCCTTTTCAGGCACCAACGCCATCATAATCCGCTTCCCAGACGGCGAATGCTGGGTGCTCGTCAACAACACCCACAACTGGAAAGGACCGCGCTTCTCGCGCTCACTGAAAGAATTCGTAGTGCAGTGCAAGAAGCGCTATTCCGACAAGATGCCCCGCAGGGACCTCTTCAATTACTGATTCATTAGTTCTATGATGCGCCTGTTGGCGGCGGATACCCTTGCGGGATCGAGCTTGTCGACGGCCCTGTCGTAGGTCATGAAGCCGTTCAGCTCCCTTTCCACGTCGGTGGTCTGGGTGTAGATGGCGGCGCTGCAGCCCTGCTTTACCAGCTCGGGCATCATGGCCGAGAACTCTTCGTACTTTGCGGTAGCCTCGTCGCTGGTCTTGAACTCCACATAGCCCCAGTTGTTGTCCTGAATCCACATGTGCCCCTCGACGGGAAGGCCGATCCCGCCGTATTCACCCAGCACGTTCACGAGGGCGTCGTCCCAGATGCGCATCTGCGGATGCGGATAGTAGTGCGAGTCGAGGATGTCGCCCACTCCCCCGGAGATCCAGTTGCCGCCGGAAGCCATGTTGATGAGGCGCGAGCCATCCAGGCTGCGGGTGAAATCCACCACCTCGGCAGTCTTGAACTGCCCCCAGGCCTCGTTGAACGGCACCCACACCACGATGCACGGGAACTTGCGGTGCTGGCGGATGATCTCTTCCCATTCGGCGAGGAAATTGGCGCGGGCCTCCTCGCTCAGCTGGTCGTCGTTGCCGGCGTCATAGACGTCTTCGCCCTGCGCCCAGTCGGCACCGGACATGTAGCAGGCGGAACTCGGCATGTCCTGCCATACGAGGACACCGTTCCGGTCGCAGTGGTAATACCAGCGGGCTGGCTCCACTTTTATATGCTTGCGTATCGCATTGAAACCGAAGTCCTTGGTGCGTATTACATCATACTCAAGGGCATCGTCGGTAGGAGCCGTATACAGGCCGTCCGGCCACCAGCCCTGGTCGAGGGGACCATATTGGAAAAGGATTCTGTCGTTGAGCGCGAGGCGCAGATGCCCCTCGGCGTCGGCCTTTTTGGAGATTCCCCTGTAAGCCGTATAGCAGTTCACCTTGTCTATGCACCTGCCGTTTTTCAGGAGCGTGATGCGCAGGCCGTAAAGATACGGGCTGTCAGGGCTCCAGAACTCGGGATTGTCGAGCTTGAGCGAGACGGCTTCGCCGGATTTGCCTTCGGCGGAAGCAATCACCTTTCCGGAAGGGGCCTCGGTGGAATAGCCAACGCCGCCTTCAAGCAGCTCCACCTTTACGGCGTCGCCGCCTACTGAATAGGGCGTAACCGCTATGGTGCCGGAGGATAGGTCGGCCACCGCATCGTAATCGCGGACATGGCCTTTCCTGCTGACCGCCTCGAACCACACGCTCTGCCAGATGCCGGAAACCGCGGTATACCAGATGCCACCGGGGCGAAGAACCTGCTTTCCGCGGGGCTGGAGGTTATTGTTGGTGCCGTCGATAACCTTGAGCTCGAGAGTCTGTCTGCCCGGCTTGAGATATTTCGTGACATCGAACGAGAAGGCCGTATAGCCTCCCTGATGCTCACCGACCTTGTTTCCGTTGAGCCACACCTCACATTTCCAGTCCACGGCTTCGAAATGCAGGATCACCTCTTTGGTGAGCCTCCACCAGAACGGGACGCGGAAGCTGCGCCTGTACCAGAGCGCGTCATCGGGAGTTAGCCTGCCCGCCACACCGCTGAGTGAAGATTCCAGGGCGAAAGGCACGAGTATGGAGCCGGTGCTGTCCGGCATGGAAGCGGCTTCTTTTCCGCTCACGGCATAATCCCAAAGGCCGTTGAGAGAACGGTATCTGCCGCGGACCATCTGGGGACGCGGATACTCCCTGTGGGCGTTTTCGGGGGTAACTTCAGAAGCCCAGCGGGTGCGGATACGGTCGCCTGCGGGTTTCCATTCAGCGTGAGCTGACAGCGCCGCGGAAAAGAGCACGGCGAGAGAGACGAGCATGAGTTTTGTTTTCATATCCACAAATATACAGAATTATTTTGCTAATTTTGAAAGATGAAACTCCGCTGCATCCTTCTATTGAGTCTTCTCTGCCTTCCGCTGGCGGCACAGCCCGCTGCGGAAATGCGCGGGGCGTGGATAGCCACCGTGGGCGGTATCGACTGGCCGGCCCAGGAAGAAAACTGCTTCACCCAGCGCGCGAACCTCATCGACATGATAAGGGACCTGGGCGACATGGGCTGCAACACCGTCTTTTTCCAGGTAGTCAGCGAAATGGACGCCATGTACAGTTCCGAACTGCTTCCCTGGAGCCGCGAGCTTACCGGCACCGAAGGCGGGGAGCCCATTTTCGACCCGCTTTCCGTAGCCGTCATGGCGGCCCACGAGTACGGGATGAAAATCCACGCCTGGATCAATCCGCTCCGGGTCAGCCGCAGCGACACCACCACGAGGGCCGCCGACTGCATCAAGTTCGTCCATCCCGAATGGGTAAGGAACGTGAACGGCAAGGAATATCTTGACCCCGGCTACCCCGAGGTCGCGGAATTCCTGTCAGGCATAGCCTTCGAGATACTCACCAGATACGACGTTGACGGCCTGCACATAGACGATTATTTCTATCCGGACGGTCTCCAGAACGACGACAGCCTCTGGGACGACAGCGAACTTTACAGACAGTACGGCGGCGGAAAGACCGTCCAGGAATGGCGCTACGGCAACATCGACCGCATAGTCCGCACCCTCTACGACACTGTGCACGCCATCAAGCCCGACGCCCTCTTCGGGGTTTCCCCCTCCGGGCTCATCGCAAACACCTCGAGGCTCTATGCCGACCCGCGCCGCTGGGCCGCCGGAGGTTATCCCGACTATCTGATCCCGCAGATCTACTGGAGCACCGACAGGGGCGACAACGCGGCTTTCGCGAGTGCGCTCGGCGAATGGAAAAGCCTGGGCATTCCACTCTACGTGGGACTGGCGGCATACAAGCACGACCCGGCGTATTCCCGCCGCAAGAAAGATTCGGCATACAAAAATCTGTCGGAATTCGCGAAGGAGCTCGAAATCTGCCGCAATTGCGGATACGCGAACGGGCACGTATGGTTCCGTGCCCGTTACATCCTTCAGGAGGATTTCTTCAAATATATCTCGGAAACCCTCTACGCAGAGTAGACGGAATCCGGCAGCAACCCGCTAGGCAATGCTCATCACCGCAGTGGCGATGCTGCAGAGCTTGGTGTCGGCGGTGTCGGCACGGCTGGCAAGCACGCAGGGAGCGGTCACGCCCACGAGAATGCCGGCCTGGCGGATGCCTTCGCCGCAGAGCTTGGAGTTGGTCTTCCAGTAAACGTTAGCGCTCTCGATGTTCGGGAAGAGCAGGCAGTCGGCGTCGCCTGCCACCGGGCTGACGAGCTTCTTGATTGCAACGCTCTCGGGATCGATGGCAACGTCGAGTGCCAGCGGGCCGTCGCCTATGCACTTGGCAATCTGGCCGCGGTCGCACATCTTGGCTAGCATAGCGCCTTCGATGCAGGCGGGCATCGAATCGAGCATCTGCTCGGATGCGGCGATGAATGCGATTTTCGGCTTGTCCATGCCGAAGGAACGGGCCGTGGAGACAAGATAGTTGGCAATCTTCACCTTCTGGCGGAAGTCAGGGGCCGGAATGACCGCCATGTCGGAGAGGAAGAGAAGCTTGGGATAGTGCGGGTTCTCGATAACTCCAACGTGGCTCAGAACGCCCTTCGGAGGCAGGAGGCCAGTCTCTTTGTTGAGAATGGCGCGCAGGAACTTGTCGGTGCTGCAGAGGCCCTTCATGAGCACGTCTCCCTCGTGGTCGTGCACCATCTGCACAGCCTGTGCGACAGCCTTGAGCTCGACGGGATTGTTAATGATGTTGAACTTGCCGGCGTCCATGCCGTTCTTGGCGCAGACGTCCTTTATCATGGCTTCGTCGCCTACGAGGGTGGCTTCCACGAAACCGGCCTCAACCGCCTTGTAGGCAGCTTCGATCGAGTGTTCATCGACGCCCCATGCGACGACGAGTTTCTTGCAGATTTTTTTAGCCTTGAGCTCTGCGAAAAGGTCGTTGAAATTAGCTATCATAGTGTTATCCGATAAGTTTCTATTCGTCAAGCGCGGAAACGATGCGCATGGTGTCGCGGGCGATCATGAGCTCTTCCTCGGTGGGGATGAGGGCAACCTTAACCTTCGAGTCGGGAGTGGAGATCATGGCCTCGGTGCCGGAAGCCATGTTGGCCTCATAGTCCACCTTGATGCCCAGGTAGGTGAGATTCTCGCACACGCGGCGGCGGAGGCGGCTGTTGTGCTCGCCTATGCCGGCGGTAAAGACCAGGAGGTCGATGCCGTCCATGGCTGCCACGTAGGAGCCGATGAGCTTAACTATGTCGTAGGTGAGCTTCTTGAGCACGAGCTTGGCCCTGTAGTCGCCGGAATTGGCGAGTTCGTCCATCTCACGGGCGTCGGAAGTCCTGCCGCTGAGGCCCATGAAGCCGCTCTTCTTGTTCATGAGGTCGGTCATCTCGTCGGGGGTGAGGTTCTCCTTCTTCATGATATAGGGAACGATATTGGCGTCGATGCAGCCGCACCGGGTGCCCATAATCATGCCCTCGAGCGGGGTGAAGCCCATGGAAGTGTCGATGCACTTGCCGTTGAGCACGGCGCATACCGAAGAGCCGCTGCCGATGTGGCAGGTGACTATCTTGGAGTGGCCGATGTCTATGCCGGCGAAACGCGCTCCTTCGTGGGAGACGTAGTCATGGGACGTTCCGTGCGCACCGTAGCGGCGTACGTGGTATTTGGTGTAATACTCGTACGGGAGGGCGTAAATATAGGCGTAGTCCGGCATGGTCTGATGGAAGGCGGTGTCGAACACCACCACCTCGGGAACGGACGGGAGCACGGCCTGGCAGGCACGGATGCCGAGAAGATGGGCCCTGTTGTGCAGGGGCGCGAACTCGGCGCAGATTTCAATCTTCTTGAGGACGTCGTCGTTGACCAGGGCGCTGCCGGTGAAATAGTCGGCTCCCTGCACGACGCGATGGCCTACGGCCTCGATGTCGTCGAACGTCTTGAGAACACCGTGATCTTTGTCCACGAGGTCGTCGAGAATAAGTTTCATACCAACCGTATGGTTGGGGACGGGAAGATAAACTGTCCGGGACTCCTTGCCCGCCGGGCTGTAGGTGCTGATGCCTTCGGGAAGGCCGATCTTTTCTACAATACCCTTTGCCAGAATGTCATACACATCGTCGCTCTTGATGTCCATGAGCCTGTACTTGATGGACGAGCTGCCGCAATTGATTACCAGTACTATCATATCGTATTATTAATAACTCACAAAGTTAATCTGTTTTTTCCGATATTGAAATCTATTCGCCTAAAGAAACGTTAAAATTTCACTTTTACTCCCCTGTTTTATCTAACAGTTCATTACTTTTCCGTCCGTGAAGGCAGATGCGGACATAGTGAGGCTGTCGGTGCCGTTCGTGGCGGGTGTGGGGCTCTCCGCCTGGATCGATGCGCCGACAGTATGCGCTTCCGCCGCCCTGGCAGCCGTAGCCGCATGCTTTTTCTTCGCTGCGCGAAGCGGGCGCCGCACGGCCGTCATCGCCCTGCTCTTCCTCGGCCTGGGCGTCCTCTGCCATTCCGGAGCCGCCATCCTCCCCTTCCGCAATCCGGCACCGTCAGCCGCCTCCGGGGCGCTGGGAAAGCTTTCCGCCCTGATAGACGGCCTCCCCTTTTCAGAACGGGAAACCAACGCCCTCCTTAAAGCCTTCCTGACCGGGCAGAGAAAAGGGCTCGGGAAAGCCCTGTCCGGCAGCTTCAGGGCCGCAGGCGCCTCCCACCTGCTGGCCCTCAGCGGGCTGCATCTCGGGGTCATATATCTGATACTGAGCAAATTACTGGCTGTCATCGGAAACTCGAGACTTGCTTATGCAGTGCGCTCCGTACTCATAGTGGCCTGCTCCGCATTCTACGTGCTGATGACCGGCGCATCGCCTTCGATAGTGAGGGCCTTCCTGTTCATATTGCTCGCCGAAATCGCCCGGAACTGTCCGGGCAGGAGCAAGACTCCGCTTAGCGTTTGGTGTACAGCCCTGCTCATCCAACTTGTATTCAGGCCGGAAGCCATCTCCTCCACCGGATTCCAACTGTCGTACCTGGCGATGCTGGGCATCTTTCTGCTGTATCCATCCATGAAAGAATGGTATCCGGGCGGCGGCAGCAAAAGGGAGAAATGGAATCCCCTGCGCCGAATGTGGGAGGCGATGGCGCTGTCGACAAGCTGCCAGCTGTTTACGGCACCGCTGGTGTGGATTACCTTCCACACCTTTCCGAGATACTTTCTGCTCACCAACCTCATCGCCCTCCCGCTCACCGAGGCCCTGATTGCCTGCGGGGTCGCCCTCACGGCACTGGCCGCCTTCGGCTCCTCTCCCGTTCCGCTGCTACGCCTCACGGACTGTCTTTCCTTCGCCCTCCGCCGCTCTCTGGATATTATCGCATCCCTCTCATCCTAAGCCATTCCGCCACCCGTAACAGCAAGCAAACCGCCCAAACTTTTATTTGCAGTATCCGCGATTTTATCTAACTTTGCATCCCCGAAATGGAAGGTTGGCCGAGTGGTCTATGGCGGCAGTCTTGAAAACTGTTGTGCGGCAACGCACCGGGGGTTCGAATCCCTCACCTTCCGCAAAGCGACATCAAAACAGCGCAACGAGCTTGCTCGATTGCGCTGTTTTGTTTTGTCGCTTTGCATAGCCCCGCCGCAGGCGGGCAGGGATGTCGGAGGGCGCAGCCCGACGAAATCCCGGAAGGTGAGGGAGAGGGTCCCGTGCTACACTCCTGAATAATTCTTATATTTGCAAGTCTGTAAAACGCGATGAAACTCAAAAAAAGAAAACTCAAATATGCAGCCATATTTGGCATCTGTTGGTTTGCACTCCTGGTTTTGCTGGTTGACGGAATTCTGAAATTCCAGACTTTAGTCGACTATGTCGGTTCATACGCCGTGGTGGAGATTTCCCTGATATTATTGGTTCTCCTGCCCACTTTGGCCGTTTACATATTCACAAAAGACAAATAGCGTAAGTACTTTGATTTGGCTCGCACAAACGACGTCGTGATTACCTCAAGGGCTCACGGCAGCTACCGCCTTGTCCCTGTTATGGAGGACGACGCCCTCGTAGACAGAGCCACCTTGGATGCAAAAATCCGTCAGGGTATTGCTGATTACGAGGCTGGAAAGGTTTTCCGGATGAACGAGGGTGAGAGAACCGAGGATTTCCTCAGCAGAATGATTAGCGAGGACTGATTTGTACACCATCGTATTCACCAAAGAACATCGGCTCGTTTACGGCATCAAGATTCACGTAACCGATTCCGACTCCGACGGAAATCCCGAATTCACCAAGCTTTAATCATTACGGTAAAAACAGAAAAGGAGGATGACCGAACGGCCATCCTCCTTTTTCGTTCCAGGATGTTGCTTTACTTCTTGAATGCTTTCTTGATAAGGTTCCAGACCCACAGAAGCACTACGGCTCCGATGAGGGCGCTGAGAATCTGGCCGTACCATTCGGACCAGAAGGAGCCGCCGGCTCCGATGAGGCCAAGCAGCCAGCCGCCTACCAGACCGCCGAGAAGGCCGATGATGATGTTCCAGATGAGGCCGCCCTTGTCTTTGATTACAAAGAAGCCGGCAAGCCAGCCTGCGATGGCTCCGAAGAGCAGGGTAAGAAGAATGTTCACAATGTCCATAATGTGAATTGTTAGTTGGTCGTTGACAACAAATTTAGCAAATAATTCCGCAAATGCCAACACCTGCGGTTGCTAGTATCTCCTCGGATGCGGGCCGTTCTCGCGGCGGCGAATGATGTTCTTGCGGGCGTTCAGGAAGTACTTCTGCACCTTTGCCGGCCTGTTGCCGCGGAACTCTTCGTACGACAATCCCGTTCCCGCGGAAATCCGGATATGCGTTATTCCGGTGTAGATGATCCTGTCAAGTTCCTCGGGCCTTATCTCGAACAGGGCCGTATATCTGGTTCCTCGGCTGCCGGTTTCCCCGACCTTGTTGAGGGTATTGCATCCGAGACGGATTTCGGAGCCGTCGCGCAGCGAGAACACGAGCAGGGCGCCTTCGGGCGTGCGTTTGTAGGACCTGAATCCAACATACCACTCATCATAATCCGGCCTCCTGTTGATTTCATGCACGAAATCTTCGAGGAAGATGCCGTACTCCACCCCACGGGTGGACCTCAGTTCGAGATCGTTAGCGAGAATCTGCCTCCACTCGTTGTTCTTGAGCATGGTGTCGGTCTCGACCTTGGTGAGTGTGCCGCAGGAGGAGAGAAGGAGGATTGAAACCAAAAATGCGGGCGCAAATCTGCGCAGTGAAACTGTATTCATGATAGTTGCGTTTAAAACATCGATTTAAGCTTTTTCAAGGATGGTGCCATGGCGGCAGGATCCATCTTGGGATCTCCGAGCGGCGCAAGACATTCCTCGAGACGGGACAGGGCCCTCATGTTGCCCGTGCGGGTGTATTCCTCGCGCAGCAGGCGTATCTTCTCGTAATCCTGGACCCCCTCCATGACGCGTTCGAAGCGGATGCTGGTGCGGTTTCCGGGATAAATGGTATAGGTGTCACCGGCCGGCCAAGTGCGGAAACGCGAGTCGAGCAGCGGCTCCAGGGGCCAGCCTATCACCGTCCAGCGCAGATACCCGTCCACTCCCCTCGCGGCCATGTTCACTCCGTGGAATTCGCCTTCGGCGGGAGGTGAGAAGGTGAAGATATTGGGATGCGGCTCGTGGCAGCAGGTATAATAGGTGGTGACTTTCCTTTCGGCTTTCCGCCGCTGCAGCACATCTGTCGGAAATTCATCACCCAGGCCGATGCAGTAGTCGAACAGGTAAGGCTCGATTTCGGGATGGTACCCTCCGGCCATGGCAATCTTGAAACCGGGATCGGCCCTGCGCACCACCTCTATGGCATGGAGCATGTCTTCCATGGGGCGCTCGTCCATGGCTATGCAGCAGCGGGAGAACCAGCCTTTCGCCTTGAGGTGTGCGGCGAAATCCTTCAGGAACGGCAGCCAGTGGGCTTCGAATGCCTCGGAACCGGGGACTGCCACCACTTCCTTGAAATCGTCTTCGAGCTGGTCGAAATACCGGAAGGAGAGCCTCCACGGCACCATGGTGTAGCAGTTGATCTGAGCGTCGATACCGCAGGACATCATGAATTCCACCCATTTGTCGAACACGTCGTAGCGCCACTCCCAGCTGCCGTCGGCGCGGCGTATCCAGCTTATCATGGACTTGAACGGATCTTCCGTCTGCCCGTTCCAGGGCTTGTCTATGATGCTGGCGGTTATGACTTTCTGCCCGGCCGCAGCCAGCCTTTCCATGATCGGGCGCATGGCCGCAAAGTGTTCTTCGCTCCACAGCGGAACCTGGTAATATCTTGCTACCGCGAACGGATTCTGCCAGAGGTCGAGGTGAAAACTCCAGTCGCGCGGCGGGGGCAGCACCCTTTCCGAAGCCTTCACGGTGAGGTCGAGGCTTCCGACCGGCCTATCGCCGCTCCTGAAGACCAGTTTGCCCTTGTACTTTCCGGCAGGGATATCCCGGGGCAGGCGCACGCCTACCCAAACCGACGCCGTTTCCATAGGCGAAAGGTCCTTGACCTTCAGGAACGGGTCGATGCAGTCAGCAACCATAGACGAGTCGAACTGGGTGTGGTCGTAGCGCTCGCCGCAGCCGTTGTCCACGCCTTCGGGAATGCCGTCCGTCATCACATAGCGGAGGAAGCCGGTTTCAGCTTCCAGCGTTTCACCTCCGGGCCCGCGGAGAGGCGCAAGCTCGAAGCTCAGGCCATCCAGGCCATCTGCAGTCCAGACCACCGCCTGAGCGGACACCTTTTCTCCCCGCCAGGCGTTCAGGGTCAGGGCCCCGCTCGCCTTTGCAAGCGGCACCGAATGCTTTGCATACCGTTCGTCGGTGCTCCCCCAGGAGACCTGCGTGCCCCTGACGGACTGCCACTCGGCTGGAGATGGCCCGGCAAGCTGCGGAAGCTCGGTGAATTCACTGAGCGGGAAACGCTCCTGCCCGGTAGGGTTGCCGCACTGGGTCTTGTTCTGGGCGGAGAGAGCTGCCGGCATGCACAGCAGCGCCATGATGAATAACGATTTGCGCATTACACAAAAATAACAATTTTTTGAACCTAATGGAAATATTCTTACTTTTGTGATATAACCAGCCGCATAATGAGTCTGCTTGATAATATTTACAGGAAGAATATTTCCTCCGACAAAACAGGACGGCAGATCCTGGGAGCCCTCTTCCAATGGCGCACGAAACCTTTCCTGGCATTCGTTTTCCTGCTCACGCCCCTTTCTGCAGGCCTTGCCTATATTCTGTCGCCGGATTCCTGGCTGCCCTGCCTGCTCCTGATCGGGCTGAACCTCCTCGTCTGGCTCACAATCAAAGTGTGCCGGACGCTCACCGACATCTTCAGCCTCAACAGAAACGAGAACGGCATCACTGCCTGTCAGATTGCCATCCTCGCCGCCCTGGGGTTCTGGATTATCGGGTTCGTCCTGATATTCGACATCAACGGAAGGATGGCCACGGCCTTCGGAATACTCGGTGTCGCCCTCGGCTGGATTTTCCAGGACAGGGTGAAGGGGGCCGCAGCGTTCATCAGCTTCCGGAGGAATCATCTCCTGAACATAGGAGACTGGATAAAGGTGCCGAGTCTGGGCGTGGACGGAGAGGTCACGAAGGTGTCGCTCCTCTCGGTTACCCTGTACAACTGGGACACCACCACTTCCACCATTCCCATCAACGCCCTGCAGTCCGAGCATTTCATGAATCTCCACAACATGGACGAGGGCAAGACTTACGGGCGCAGGATGACCAAATCCTTCACTCTGGATATGGAACAGATACGTCCGATCACCGAAGAGGAAGCGGCCGCCCTCAGGTCAGGCGAGCACGGCATCGCCGCCCTGCTCCCCGAGGACGAAATCGAGGCAGGTGCCCTCAACGCCCATCTCTTCAGGCTGTATCTGTACCACTGGCTCATGAAGCACCCGCACATCTGCCAGCATCCGCATCTTCTTGTACGGTGGATAGACCATAAAGACATAGGCCTGGAGCTGGAAGTCTACGCATTTATCACCGACAGCAAACTGTCGGCGTTTGAATGGCAGCAATCTCTGATTATCGAGCATGTCATCTCTTCGATGGCCTGGTTCGGCCTGCAGCTCTACCAGCGTCCTTCGACTTATGATTTTGACGCAGCATGAAAAACACAGGTTTCAGGGAGCGCCCCTTCGAATATATGAGGCGCCGGGCCGACGGGGAGCATTATCCGGAAGAAGTCGTCCAGAATTGGTATATCGCACGGGCCTTCGTGCTTGATAAACTGAAAGACGTGGCTTTCCCGCCCGATTTCAGCGGGCACCTGCATGCCATAGTGGACGGAGACAGTCCCCTGATGCTGGCCGTGACGCGCCAGCTGGCACTCTCCGCGCATTATCTCAATTACAGCCAACGCACTGTCATAAGCCTGGTTACGGCAAAGGAAGCCGATGTCATCATGGGGGAACTGAAGAAAGAGGAGAATCTCGGCAACCTTCCGGACTATTGCAAGTATTCCGTATCCGGCACGGTGAAGAACGAAGAGTCCTTCGTCGACATCGAATTGAACATAGTCAGGAGCCGGCCTGTTGATGAATGCGGCATCCTCATAACGGAAGAAGAAGTAAGGGCTTTCGCAGCTTCGTCAGACCCTGCCTTGCTGTTCTCGATCGACACCCGGAAAGCCGTCTTCACCGGCAGGACGTACAAGCTTGGGGCGGCCGTCGACAACCTTCAATACGAAGGTCCCTACAGCCCCGGACGCTACAACCAGGCCCTGTACACCTTCCAGTACAAGGTATTGCAGGACAAGCAGTTATTACCGCTCATAGGCCAGGACTGGGAAATGAACCGGGCGGCCGTCATGAGCGGCGTGTCCAACATTCACTGCTCCGACTGTTTCGAATCGCGGGAGCTGGCCGTCAGGAGGCAGTGCTCCGGCTACGACAAGCTGAGCGAAAAGAAGAGAATGGCCCTTTGGGAAAAGAACAACGACGCTCTCTCCCAAAGTGAGCATAACCGGTGGCTGACCGAGAAACTCATCCTCGGGTACCGCCCTCTGAACGCACGGGAAATGACGGAGTTCGAAAGCCTTTTCGGGCAGGAAAAGTCGGCCTATCTCTCCCGCCTGAAAAACGACCCGTCCTCACCGGCTCACATCGACTTGTGCTCTTTCCGGGACCTTCGTCGCATAGATCCCGGAAACATGAAATACGACAGCTTCCTCGTTCTGGCTATTCCGCTGATTCTCAGGGCAATACGCTAGAATACCCGGAGGATATTGTTGCCCTTTGAGTCTTTTCCGCCCAGCGAGAAGCTTGCGGAAATGACGAACATCGATTCAGGTATTCCCGATACCGGCATTATGATGTAACTCTTGCTCAGGTCGGTCGACTTGGACAGGCTGGAGTCGAAGATGTTGGCCGTGAGGCCCTTATACATCTGGACACCCGCCCTTATGCTTACATTGAGAATCGGAATGCGGGAAGACAGTTCCGCGCCGATGAAGATATCATGCCCCACCACATGTGAGAATCCGAAGATGGATTTGATGAAGTCGGGATACCAGGCGTAGGTTGCAAGCGCATTCACGTCCATATAATCGAAGATGGCGCCGCCTATGCGGAATTCCTCGTTGATGAAGAGGAAACTGATGGCGGGCAGATAATTATATGTACCCGTTTTCACCGAGCCGGTGCCGGAATTGTCCTTGGTGTAGGTAATGGGCACTTCCGGATCGGCCCCCATGAAGAGACCGCCTTTGGCAACCGAGGTGGAAAGGCCCGGGAAAAGCTTGAATTTCATGAAATTCAGCGTCCCCATATTCTTGAACACCTTGTTGCCTGTGCCAATCTGCGCTTCCGGCATCCCGGAGAGGAAATAATTACCGCTCAGAATCTGGAAATTCTCCTTGGAGAAAGACTGGATATGATGCCTGTCTATCGAGTGATTGTTGAATCTGAAATGCCCCCTGTACGCCTGGCTGCGCGAGCCGGGGCGGTACAGTTCGACGTAATACGGCTTGCTTCTTACAGGGAGGTCGATTTCCGCCGGCAGCAGGACATCGTGCACGAAGGTAGTGTCGCCGTTCTTGCGGTTCTTGACAAAAAGCTTGAGGTCGCTGCCGTCGGCGTCGAAAGTCACTTTACTCGTTTCGGGCATACGGAATTCCTCCGTGACGGTCTCCCTCGAATTGAAATCCGGACTGATGCTCCGGTTCATGGTCAGGTAACCTTCTTTCGAAACCGTGATCTCGAAGGAATTGTCCCCGCCTTTCTCACGCAGCACATAAGGTTTGGTGGGAGTATTGCCGATATAAGTGCCGTCCACCATCACGCGGGCATCGGCGGGTGCCGTCGTGAAAATGTAAGGGACATAACGGAGCATGGCCACGTTCAGGAGGCTGCTCTCGTTCTGTTTGATCTGGACGACATACGATTCTTCCTCGGACAGGTATCCTTCTTTCTGGAAATTGAGTACATGCTCCCCGATGATGACCGGCTTGTTGGAGACCTCTCCCACCATGCCGATTTCCTTTCCGTCGAGGAAGGCTACGGCATCCCTGGCTTTTCCGGAATCTATTAGAGTCAGGTAACCGGTAACCGGTTTCAGGGTGAGGTTTACGGGGATTTCCTCTCCGGGTACTATCTTGTCGTAATGAAGGCGTTTCGTCTCATAATCCTGGGCGAACACCTCGATATCCAGCTGGCCGGAGGGGATGGGTATGGAACCGTCCTGATACAGGCTGTAACGCTGGATTTCGCGGTCGTCGTCATAGGAGAAAATCTCCCTTGGAGAAGATTCCACCATGACGCCGTTCAGCCTGTAACTGACCGGATTCCTGTCGAATGAGAAACCTTCTTCGGGAACGACTTTGAGCACCAGCCTGGCGAACATAGGTTCGAGGTTCAGGTGATAGTTGACCACCTGGTCGTTCCGGAGGTCATCCTCCACGACGATGGTCGTATCCTTTACCGAAAAGCCGTTTTTCTCTATCCGGAACCTGTGTGGACCGGAGACCAGATCCCGTTCGAACATTCCGGTGACCGGGGCCTCTCCGTCCACGGAGATGTGCGCCCGCTGAGGATTGGTCGACAGTATGATATGCTTGGTGGTTTCGTCCCTCTGGGCCTGGTAGACTTCGATTTTCTTTGTCTTCACCTTGCCCATCTTCACGGTGACAGTAGCCTGGCGGGGCGACTTGTCCGGATTGAAATCCGTACTGACGAACAACATGTTGTCCTTCCTTTCAACCCTGCACCACGGCTGTGAGGACGACACCGTTACGGAACTCAGTTTGCCTGCATCGACACTGATGCTGTCCACACCGTTACGGTATCCGACACGCAATTCCTCGGTTCCGAGGTTAAGGCGGTCGCGATAGGCGATGGAGTTGTCGATCTGTGCGGACAGCCTGTTGCCTTCGCTCTTCTGCTCCTGGCTCAGGCCAGGCAGCTTGAGCGTGCTCCGGATAGCGGTCTTGGCCTGTTCGTAACTTCCTTTCTCGTACAGGTTTTTAGCCTGCTGGTATTTCAGATTAAAGTCGGGATTCTGTGCAAACGCGCAAACGGGCAGAAGCATCAGAAGAAGAAGGAAGATGGTCTTTTTCACGGTATTATCGGTTAAGGTTGTTTTTTATTTCGAGCAGTTCTTTGTTTTCAGGCTTGATCAGGAGAGCCCGTTCCACATTGTTCAACGCTACCTGGCGGCTCAGGTCGTCTTCGAACACCTTGTATTCTTCGTACATGACGAGCGCGGTATTGCGCCATACGGCGAACATCGAGTCGATGCGGCCGGTGACGGACTGACGGGCGGTCTGGGTGGTAATCCCGTTAAAGAGATAGTCGTATTCCCGCTGGGTGCGGTAGTATTTCTTCAGCGAATCGATTCTGTTCAGGAGGGTGTCGGCCCGCCGCAGACAGGACAGCTCTTCGGAAAGGGTAAACTTGTCGGAAATATCCCTCAGGGAATCGGCCCGGACCACAAAGACCGAGGATTCTTTCAGGAGATTCTTGCAGAGTTCGCTGTCGGAGTTCGCCTTTTCGTTTCGAAGGACGGCCGCCCGGGCCTCCTTTTTCTGCCTGGTCTGCTGGCTGATGACTATGCCGGCAATTACCGCAAGGCCGATTCCCAGCGCGGCGAAAACGATGGTCATCATGGTTTTCACGGACCGGCTTTCCTTCTGCTCCAGGGTCTCTCCGGCATGCGGGTCGGCCAGTTTCTGCTTGATATCGGCCACCATCTCCTCTTCAATGCGATAACTCGGAGAAACGGCCCTCCAGTTGATGTTGCTCAAAAGGAATTCCAGATCCCTGGGAAGACGGGTGTCGTCTATCATGAGCGGGAACAGGAAATGGCTGCCCTTGTTGTTGACGGCGAATGTCAGCTCCTTCCGGGTGAACTCGGACACGTAAGAATTCTTGCTGGCAACGAAAAGCAGGACCTTGGCCCCCATGATGGCATCTGCCAGGACATTGGGAAAGTCAGCCCCGCCGGAGATGCCTTCGAGGTCTATGAAACAGTTGATACCGGCCCCGGAAAGGGCGTTGTAGATTTTGTTGGCCACCTCGGAATCTTTCCGGGAATAGCTGATAAAAACATCGTAAGTGTCTGTCATTCCGCCTCCTGCCGTTTTACAAGGTCAAAGCCCAATTTCATGACCAGTTTTATCGAATTCATAGCCGTGTTACGGTCGTATCGTTTTTCGGATTCCGGGAGCTCCGCATAAGGCACCAGATCCGGATGCGTCTTAAGTTCGTCATCGCGCCTTGGGCCATATTTCCAGCCTTCACTGATCCTGCCCGCCGCCCATACCTCGTGGGCGTTCTCCGCAA
Source organism: uncultured Bacteroidales bacterium (assembly GCA_946185745.1). Classification (GTDB taxonomy): domain Bacteria; phylum Bacteroidota; class Bacteroidia; order Bacteroidales; family UBA932; genus Cryptobacteroides. Next base: position 52,888 of record CAMHKQ010000001.1, on the reverse strand, counting down.
TCGCTTCCCGGAGCTGCTCCAGTTCCGGAGTTAGTTCTACGTCATCGAGCTGAACCGGATGTGGCGTATATTTTTTATCCATAATGGTGCCTGATGAAATGTGGTTCAATTTTCAAAGATAGCAAATTATTGCTAACTTAGGGCCACTAATACTGCAAATGCAAGCTTAATATGAGAATAGCGCCTATATTTGCCCTTGCCGGGCTCATCTTTCTCCAGGCATGCACCGGCGGCAGGCTGCAGAGCGGAGACCTCATCTTCGTAGCCCTTCCGTCAGATTACAGTCTTGACGCGGACGCTCCCGAGCCGGTCTCCGAAAAGCTCAATATCATTCACGTGGCCATTGCCGATGTAGGCCGCGACGGGGTTTCCGTGATTGACGCGACCCTGGCCCACGGCGTCGAGCGCCATCCGCTCGACACCCTCCTGAGCGACTTCACCCTCAAGGACGGCAAGCTGCCTCCCATGATGGTCTATCGCCTGAAAGACAACAGGGAGGCCATGCGCTTCGTTTCCAACGCCCGCTCCCTCACGGGCCTTCCGTACGACATAGATTTCAAACCGGGCAACGACGCCCGCTACTGCACCGAGCTGGTACAGGATTCCTACATCACGGCTTTCGGGGACAGCCTTTTCAAGACGGTCCCGCTGGACTTCTCGCTGCCCGACGGGGAAATCCCGCAGTACTGGAACCAGCTCTTTGCCATTATAGGCCGCCCAATCCCCGAGGGGCCGGGCTATTCCCCGCAGACCATGATGGATTCCCCTCTCCTCAAATTCGTCAAAAATCTTTAAGCACATGATTATGAAAGCAGCGGTTTACCTGGGCTCGAATCCAGGGAACGATCCCAAATACATGAAGAACGCCCGCGAACTGGGCAGGCTCCTGGCAGCCGAAGGCATCGAAGTGATTTACGGAGGCGCCAGGGTAGGCACCATGGGCGCCATGTCCGAAGGCGTGATGGAAGCCGGCGGAAAGATTACCGGAGTCTTCCCGAAAGGGTTCAAAGGGCGCAAGGTATACGCCAGTGAAGGGCTGGATGTCCGTCAGAAGGGCGAAGGATACGGAGGCTACACCTATCTCGAAGCCGGCACCTTCGACGAGCGTATCAGGACCATGGAGCAGATGTCCGACATCTGCATCATCCTCCCCGGAAGCTACGGCACCATGCACGAGTTCTTTTCGTTCTTCGAGGGCAACGAACTCGACCGCTTCAACAAGCCCGTGGCCATCCTCAACCTCGACGGCTATTACGATCCCCTGCTGAAGCTCATCCGCAACATGACCGACGCCGCCTTCACGGGCAGGGAAGACCTCGACCTCTTCATCGTGGCGGGCACGCCGGAGGAGCTCGTGGGAAAGATTCGGAATTTTTTTGCTAACTTTGAGAAATAAAGCGATTCATATGGACAACAAAGGCTATAATTTCAAATTCGCCGAAACCGGAGGATCCGCCCGCGTGGAAATCCGCAACGGCGAAGACATCGCCAGGCTCGGCGAACTGGACCGCAAGATGTGGACGGTGCTCAGCGCACCCGTAAAAGATCTCGAATTCGACCGCCGCACCCTCGAAATCATCGATTCCAACGGCGACGGTATCATCCACGTAGACGAAGTGATTGCCGCCGCACAGTGGATCACAGGCATCCTGCGCAATCCCGACGAGCTCCTTGAAGGGCGCTCCGAACTCTCCCTCGACGCCTTCAACACCGACAACCCCGAAGGCGCCACGCTCCAGAAATCGGCCCGCCAGATTCTCCGCAACCTGGGGCTCGAAAAAGACAGCATCTGCCAGGAAGACACTTCCGACAATGCGCGTATATTCGCCGGCAGCAAGTTCAACGGCGACGGCGTCATCACCCTGATATCCGCCGGTGAAGACGAAGGCCTCCAGGCTCTCGTCAAGACCATACTTGAGATATCTGGCGGCGCCCCCGACCGCTGCGGCGAGCAGGGCATCACCCAGGAGCAGATTGAGGCCTTCTACACTGCCTGCGCCGACTACGCCGCATGGCAGGCCGCGGCCGGGAAGGAAACAGCTCCCTATGCCGACACTCCCGCCGCACTCGCAGCGGTAGATGCCGTAAAGGCCAAGGTGGAAGACTATTTCATGCGCTGCAAGCTGATCGGCTTCGATGCCGATGCCAGCGCCGCCGTAGACGTCGATGTTGAAAAGCTGAAAGTGCTCGGCGCTCAGGATCTTGCGGGGCGCGAAGAAGAGCTGTCCGAATATCCCGTCGCCCGCCCCGAAGCAGGCGGCAAACTCCCGCTCAAGAAGGGCCTCAACCCCGCATGGGCTTCCCGCATCGCCGCAGTGGCATCGCTTGTCAAGGACTTTGAAGGCAAGGATTCCGTCACCGAGGAGGAATGGAATGCAGTCCTCGCCAAATTCGAACCCTACAGGGCCTGGATGGCCGAAAAGAAGGGCGGCGAAGTGGAGCCGCTCGGGCTCGACGCAGTGAAGACCGTACTCAAGGACTCCCGCAAGGACGATCTCCTCGCCCTCATAGCTTCCGACAAGGCCCTCGAACAGGAGGCAATCTCCATCGAGACTGTCGACAAAGTCCTGCATCTTTACCGCTACTTCTACAGCTTCCTCTGCAACTACGTGAGCTTCAAGGAGTTCTACGTTCCGGGCGGAAAGGCGATGTTCCAGGCCGGTGAGCTCTTCATCGACCAGCGCCGCTGCGACCTCTGCATAAAGGTCAGCGACATGGGCAAACATGGCGACATGGCCGGCCTCAGCTGGATGTACATCCTGTATCTGGCCTGCACGTCGAAGACAAGCAATAAGAGCTTCGACATCGCGGCCGTGGTCACCAACGGTGAAACCAGGGGCCTCAGGGTCGGCAAAAACGCCATCTTTTACGACCGCGCTGGCGAGGTATACGACGCCACCGTCACCAAAATAATCGACAATCCCCTCAGCCTCAGGCAGGCATTCTGGGCTCCATACCGCAAATTCGGCAAATGGGTCGGAGGCCTCTTCACCAAAAAGGCCAAGGAGAAAGACGACAAAGCCTTCGCCGGCATGACCTCTACCGCCCAGGCAGCTCCGGGCGCCGCTCCCGCTGCAGGCGGATTCGACATAGCCAAGTACGCCGGCATTTTCGCGGCCATAGGCCTGGCGGTAGGTGCCATAGGCGTGGCGCTCAACGCCCTCATCAAGGGCGCCGTGTCGCTCTGGCCATGGAAGCTGCTGCTGGTTCTGCTGGCTCTCATGCTCATCATCAGCCTGCCGTCCGTCATCCTCACCTGGATACATCTCCGCCACCGCGACCTCGGGGCTGTGCTCAACGCCAACGGATGGGCCATGAACGCGGCTTCCTACGTGCGCGTGAAGTTCGGCAAGACCCTCACCCAGCTCGCCAAGTTCCCCCTCCTTTCCGAGGTGGACGAAAAGGCTAAAAAGGCCAGGCGCCGCACCCGCACCATTATCATTACCGTACTCGTGCTTCTGGTGGCGGCAGCTTTCTGCCTGTGGTATTTCGGCATTCTGTTTTAATTGTATAACCCTATCTACTAAACTGATATGAAAAAAATCATCATCACTCTCTCCGTCCTCGCTGCAGCAGCGGGAATGGCAATCGCACAGCCGTCCATCGACGCCGGCTATCTGTTTTCCATGAACAAGGAAATGATAGGTTCGAACGTAATCGACGCCGCAGCCCAGGGTTTCTTTGCCGGCGCCAGCTACACCTGCAATATTGCAAACGGGCTTGATGTCAACACCGGCCTGTACTATAATTACCTCACTTCCAGCGATTCCGACTCCGCCAACATCATAGGCGACATCAGCGGCAGCTACGATCTGAGGCTGAACGAGCACTATATCTCCCTGCCCGTGAACCTGCGTTTCGGGACCTTCATCGGCAACGGTATCAAGGTGTTCGCATTTGCGGGCCCCTCGCTCAGCTACTGCGTTTCTTCCACCACTAAATACAACGCATCCATCAACCTGCCCATAATCGGCGACATCGGCAAGGAGGACACCATCAACAATTTTGAGCTGGACGAGGACTACAAGCCCTTCGACGTCCTGGTAGGCGGCGGTCTCGGAACCGAAATCCAGGGGCTCATCCGCATTCAGGCCGGCTACCGCTATGGTCTGCTCGACCGTGACGGCGGCGAAAACAGCAGCCTTCACCGCTCGGAAATCTTCGCCGGAGTCTCCTTTATATTCTAGCAGTCCGGGGCATGAAAAGGGCATTTCTCATAATATCCGCATTTCTATTCCTTGCATCGGCCACTTCCCGCGCACAGGTTGTGGCTGATGCAGGTTATATCTACTCCATATCCTTCGATCACAGCAGCGGCTCCAGGGCCATTTCGCAAGGTTACTATGCGGGTGCGGCATACTCCTTCAGAGCCCTCCCATACGGGCTCGAGGCAGGTACGGGGCTGTACTATTATCATATCGGAGGCAAAGGAATAGCCTTTCCGCATATTATGAATGACCCTGTATTCGATATAGTTTCCGAATTCGGCAGCAACTCCCATGAGGAGCATTATCTGGCCATTCCGCTCAATGCGGGCATAAACGTACCCGTGAGCGAGGTCTTCGGGCTTCACGCAAACCTCGGCCCCGTTTTCTCATGGTGTCTCGATTCCAGGTCCTACTCCTTCTGGTCCGACGACCTTGGAGCCGAGGTGGAGCGGAATGTGAGCTATTTTGCCCCTGAAAACAATTTCGCCGAATACTCCCGCTTCGACATCCTTGCCGGAGGCAGCATAGGCTTTGACTTCTTCGGAAAGCTGCGCCTGCAAATCGGCGCATATTACGGTCTGCTGGACAGGTCGGGTTATGTAAACAAAAACCTGCATACTTTGAATATGCAGGCCGGAGTGTCGTATCTGTTCTGATTACTCCTTTTCCTCCTTTTCTTCCTTGGAGAAGAATTTCCACTGGAAGAGAACCAGATAAAATGCTCCCACCGTGACGCAGCTGTCCGCGAAATTGAACACGGGGCTGAAGAATATCACCTTTTCTCCCGAACGGATTATCGGGAAATAGAACATATCCACTACCTTTCCGAACATGAAGGGAGCATAGTCCCACACAAGCCCGTAAAAGAGGCTGTCGATAATGTTCCCGAAGGCCCCGGCGGTAATGAGAGTAAGGCCCACCAGCACACCCACGGGGGCCTTTCCCTTTTTGTTAAGGGAGGATATCCACCATATCAGCGCGCCGCACAGGCATATGCGGAACAGGCTCAGGATGAACTTGCCCACCATGCCTCCGAACTTCATGCCGAAGGCCATGCCCTCGTTCTCGATGAAGCACAGGCGGAACCACTGGCCTATCACCGGGATTTGCTGCCCGATGGTCATGTTGGTCTTGACCAGGACCTTGATGACCTGATCTACGACCACCAGAACGATTCCGAGAATGATGAGCCGTGCGCCTCTGGACAGTTTCATGGGATCAGTTCTTGCCCTGCTTTGCCAGCATTTCCTTTGCTTCTACGGTAAGCGTAGCGTGCGGGACGAGACGGAGCCTCTCCTTGGGGATGAGCTTGCCTGTCACGCGGCAGACGCCGTAGGTCTTGTTTTCGATTCGCAGGAGCGCAGCCTCGAGGTTCTTGATGAACTTGTACTGGCGCTGGGCGAGCTGGCTGGCCTCTTCTTTGGTGAGCTGGTTCGCTCCGTCGTCCTCGACCGTCTTGAAGGATGGTGAAGTGTCTTCAATGTCATTGTTGCCGCCATGCATAACCACCTGGCTCAGGGTGTTGTACTCTGCCCGGGCTTTGGCAAGCATGTTCTCGATGATGACCCTGAATTCCTCAAGTTCCTCATCGGAATAGCGCGTCTTTGTGGTTTCTTCTGCCATAGTTCTTATAGTTTTCTTGTTACTTTTATTCTGATGAAGCCTTCGTTCCACTCGACTTCCGAGCCGTCTCCGTCCTGGGACAGCCCGATGGACAGCGCGAGCGTCTGCGAAGCTATGAAGTCTTTATACTCCTCGAGGGAAGCCGTGATTTCCTGAAGGGCGCCGCCCGTGGCGATGATGACCACGTCTACCTTGTCGGTAACGTCGAACCCGTTGTCTTTGCGTATGTTCTGGATGCGGTTGATGAGCTCGCGGGCCGTGCCTTCCCGGCGCAGGGATTCGGTGACCTCCACATCGAGGGCTATCGTGAGCTGGCCTTCGCTGGCCACGAGCCATCCGGGCATGTCCTCGGAAGAGATTTCGTAGTCTTCGGGAACAAGCTCCACGGGGCCGCCTGCAAGCGCCAGGGTGTATGTGCCGGCCATTTCAATTGCGGAAATGACAGACTGTTCCATTCCGGCGAATGCGCCGGCTATCTCCTTCATGCGCGGGCCGTATTTCTTGCCCAGGCTCCTGAAGTTGGGTTTGATTTTCTTGGTGATGATGCCCGCGGTGTCGGAGATAAACTCCGCCTCCTTCACGTTCACCTCGGTGAGAACCAGGTTCTTGACCTGTTCGAGCTGGGTGCGGAGCTTCTCGGACAGCACCGGAATGACCATCTTGCCGAGCGGCTGGCGCACCTTGATGTTCACCTTGCGGCGAAGTGCCAGCACCAGCGACGTAGCCTTCTGGGCCAGGGCCATGCGTTCCTCGAGGTCGGCGTCGATCAGGGCGGTATCGGACTCGGGCATGAGCTCGTAATGGACGCACTTTGAGCCGGGAACGAGATCGAGCCACAGCTGGTCCGAGAAGAAGGGGGCAATGGGCGCCGAAAGCAGCGCTATGTTTTTGAGCACCCCGTACAGGGTCTGGTATGCCGCCAGCTTGTCCTGAGTAAGACCGCCGCCCCAGAAGCGCTTGCGGTTCAGGCGCACGTACCAGTTGGAGAGGTGGTCGCAGACGAAGTCCTGGATAAGGCGGCCGGCGAGGGTTATGTCGTAGTTTTCATACGCGGCGCGGACATCCCTCACGAGGCTGTTCCCCAGCGAGAGAATCCAGCGGTCGATTTCGGGACGGTCCTTCACCGGAACCTGCTCTGCCGACGGGTCGAAGCCGTCCACGTTGGCATAAAGCGCGAAGAACGAATAGGTGTTGTAGAGGGTGCCGAAGAACTTGCGGCGCACCTCGTCGACTCCCACTTCGTCGAAACGGAGGTTGTCCCAGGGCTGGGCGTTGGTGAGCATGTACCAGCGGAGGGCGTCGGCGCCGTATTTGTCGAGCTCGTAGAAGGGATCCACGGCGTTGCCGAGGCGCTTGCTCATCTTGTTGCCGTCCTTGTCGAGGACAAGGCCGTTGGAGATGACGCGCTTGAAGGCGGGAGTGCCGCTGACCATGGTGTGAACCGCGTGAAGGGTATAGAACCACCCGCGGGTCTGGTCCACCCCTTCGGCGATGAAATCTGCGGTGGGGCCGAAGTCCGGAGTGCCGAGGCCGCGGAGACCGGTCTGCGCATAAGGCATTGAACCGGAGTCGAACCAGACGTCGATGAGGTCCGTTTCGCGGGTCATCCTGCGCCCGGAGTCGGATACCAGGAAGATATTGTCTACATAAGGCCTGTGGAGGTCTATCCTGTCGTAATTGGCAAGGCTCATGTCGGAGGGATCGAAGCCCTTGTCCTTGAGCGGGTTGGAATGCATGATGCCGGCCGCGACAGCCTTTTCACACTCGTCGTAGAGTTCACGGACGGTGCCTATGCACTTTTCTTCGGAGCCGTCCTCGGTGCGCCAGATGGGAAGCGGCGTGCCCCAGAAACGGCTGCGACTGAGATTCCAGTCCTGGATGTTCTCGAGCCACTGGCCGAAACGCCCGGTGCCGGTGGATTCCGGTTTCCAGGTAATCTGTTTGTTGAGCTCCACCATCTGCTCCTTGACGGCGGTGGTCTTGATGAACCAGGCGTCGAGCGGGTAGTAGAGCACGGGCTTGTCGGTGCGCCAGGAGTGCGGATAGGAATGGACGTGCTTCTGGATCTTGAATGCCTTGCCCTCGTTCTTGAGCATCACGCAGAGGTCAACGTCGAGGGTGGGGGCGTCGGCCGGCAGGGAATCGTCGAAGGCATTCTTGACGAAGCGGCCGGCGAACTCTTTATAGGAGGGATCCACCGAAGACTCGACATAAGCGGGATCGAGGTCTTCCAGGCGATAGAAACGGCCGAGGCGGTCCACCTGGGCCTGCCGCACGCCGTCTTTGTCGCGCACCATGAGGGCAGCGACGCCGTTGGCCTCGCTCACACGCTTGTCGTCTGCACCGAAGGTGCCGGCGATATGGACGATGCCGGTGCCGTCCTCGGTGGTGACGTAATCGCCGGGGATGACTATGAAGGCCTTGCCTTCCTGGGCGCTCTTGAACCACGGGATGAGCTGCCTGTAACTCATGCCAACCAGCTCGGAGCCCTTGACTGTGCCGGGAAGCACTTCGTGCTCGAGCTTGCCGAACCAGGTGTCTACCAGGGCTTCGGCAACCATGTAGACGGCGGGAGCACCGCTGTAGGGATTGGCCGCCTTAACGCGCACGTAATTGATCTTTGGGCCGACGCAGAGCGCCATGTTGGACGGGAGCGTCCAGGGCGTGGTGGTCCAGGCCATGAAGTAGAGGGGGCCGTCGGCGAAAAGCGCCTTGTGGGCATCGTCCGGGATCATTTCGAACTGGACGGTGCAGGTGGTGTCGGTGACGTCTTTGTAGCAGCCGGGCTGGTTGAGCTCGTGCGAGCTGAGGCCGGTGCCGTCGGACGGGCTGAACGGCTGGATGCTGAAGCCCTTATAGAGGAGGCCCTTCTTGTAGATTTCCTTGAGCAGGTACCAGAGGGTTTCGATGTACCTGTTGTCGTAGGTGATGTACGGGTCGTTCATGTCGACCCAGTAGCCCACCCTTTCGGTGAGGTTTTCCCACTCCCTGGTGTATTTCATGACCTCGGAGCGGCAGGTGCGGTTGTATTCCTCGACGGAAATGCGGGTGCCGATATCCTCTTTATGGATGCCGAGCTTCTTTTCAACGCCTATTTCCACAGGGAGGCCGTGGGTGTCCCAGCCGGCGCGGCGGCGGACCAGGAAGCCGGTCTGCGTCTTGTAGCGGCAGATGGCGTCCTTGATGCTGCGGGCCATCACGTGATGGATGCCCGGCATGCCGTTGGCGCTGGGGGGACCTTCAAAGAATATGAACTCGGGGGCGCCCTCCCTCAGTTTCATGGAGGTTTCGAAAGCATGATCCTTTTTCCAGCGGTCGAGCACCTCACCGGCAGTGGCCACCAGGTCCAGACGTTTATATTCTTTGAAACTCATTTTTTTTCTCTAAATTTGCGTTGTATTTTAGTTTACAAAGATAAGGAATTCTGCGGTTTTTAGCAATAATATGGGAACACTGGACATCATACTTCTGATATGTTTCATCCCTGCAGTCGTGAGGGGCATCCAGAAAGGTTTTGTAGAACAGCTCGTAGCCATCGTGTCAATACTCCTTGGAGCGTGGCTGGCGTTCAAATTCTCCACTCCCCTGAGCGTATGGGCCTCCGGCTTCATCAGCCTCGAGCCCAAAACCATGCAGGTGGTTTCCTTCATCGTGATCGTAGTCCTGGCGGTACTCATCCTCAACCTGTTGGGCAAGCTCATCACCAGCACGCTCAAGATAGCCTCGCTGAGCTGGCTCAACCGCCTGCTGGGGCTGGTGTTCGCGCTTCTGAAGGCCGCCCTGGTAATCGGTCTGCTCATTTATCTGTTCGATTCAGTGAACGATAAATGGAGCCTCATCAACCCCGACACCCTCAACGAATCCATAGTCTACTCCACCCTCCGCACGGGCGCCGAAAACGTATTCCCCTATCTCAAGGATTTCGTAACCGGCAACGCCACTCCGGCAATCGACGCCGCGGCAGCCGACTCCACGGCGGTCACCGGCGCCATAATCTGAAATGGCAAACAGGATAATACTTCTCGAAACCTCCACCTCTCTCTGCTCGACTGCGCTCGCGGAGAACGGCAGGATAGTGTCCGCCCGCAAATCGGCCGAGCCCAGGGTGCACGCCTCCATGACCGCTCCCTTTGTAAAGGAGATGCTGGACGAATGCGGCTGGACTGCGAAGGACTGCGACGCGGTGTGCGTGAGCATGGGGCCGGGCTCATATACCGGGCTTCGGGTGGGAGTGTCCACGGCGAAAGGCCTGTGTTTCGGCGCCGGTCTGCCCCTGCTGGCGGTAAGCACCCTCGAGACTCTCTTCTGGCAGGGCCTTTCCGAACAACCGGAAGGCTGCAAGGCCGTCCTCCCGATGCTGGACGCCCGCAGAATGGAAGTCTACACCTGTGTCTACTCCCCTGAAGGGCAAAGGCTTACGGAAATAGCCCCGGTAGTTCTCACCCCGGACAGCTTTGCAGAGCAGTTCGCCATGGGGCCGGTTCTGGTAATAGGCGACGGGGCGGAAAAATCCAGGCAGGTTCTTCCCGCATCGGCAAAATTCGTCCAGACGTTCCCGGAAGCAAAAGGAATGCTCCACCCCGCAATGCGCGAAATGGAGCAGAATAATTTCCGCGACGTGGCCTATTTCGAGCCCTTCTACCTGAAGGAATTCATAGCCACAGTCAGCAACAAGAAGCTATTTTAGCACTTTTGCCAGCGTTTTTTCCAGCCCGGGGAGACCGCCGCTCACCTCTACGATTCCGTCTTTTTCGACGATCAGCACCGATGTCGGGAGCTGCCCCACGTTGTAGCGCAGAATAGCCGGAGAAGAAGCGCCCAGGCCGTCGCAGACGTTCACCCAGGGCAGTTTCTGGCTGTTGACTACCAGCGCCCACGCGGGCTTTGACGCAGACACGCCGACGGAATAGATTTCGAGCCCGCGTGAATGCCAGCGCTCATAAAGGGGCATAAGGACGTCCATATTGAACATCTTCTGCTCCGCATCGGAAGGATCCCAGAAATGGACTATCACCGCCCTGGCCCCGAGGCCTGAAAGCGATACTTCCTTGCCGTCGATGGCGGGAAGCGAAAGCTCGGGATAGTCCGCCGCTTCGGCGTTGTTCACCCGGTTCTGCACGGAGAGCAGGTTCTCGCGGCGCTCGGTCTCTTTCTGGAGAGCCTTGACGTAGCGGGAATCGGGATACTCGGCTGTGAGCGAATCACATACCCTACGGAAAATGATGGCGTCGGTTAGCTGGTTGAATACGGGAGTGTACTCGTTCAGGCTTTCATAAAGTACGGGTACGCACGCAAGGCTTCCCGGATGCGCAAGCAGGAAATTCACGCACTCGCGGTAATGGCCCACGAAGAGCTGCGCCATTTCGGAATTCATGCCCCCCTGCTCGTCGAGAGCCTTCATCTGGGAGGCGAAGGCGGCGAAACGCTTTTCGTTTTCCGCCAGGTAGCCGGAATCTTCGGAACCCTCGACCGTAAAGTTGCCCAGGGTGTCGGCCGCTACAGTCACTTTGTCTCCGCTTTTTAGCAGGAGGGAGGCTATCTTTGTGCCGCCATGGAACAGATAGACGAACTCGGGCTGGCCCTTTTCTACCGGAAGGCTGTACCTGAAAGCGCCCGACGCATCGGTCTTGACGGTGTCGAGCACCGTCCATGCATTCATGTTGAGCTCCCTGACTTCCACGTTATGTCCGGGTGCGTCCTTTACGGTGCCCTGAACGGACGCCTTTGGAGTGCACGCGAGAGGCAGCAGAGCTGCCAGCGGGAGGATGAACCTAAGCAAGTTTTTCATATTCAGCGAGTATGGCTTTGGCTATTGCGGCCTTTTGTTCGTCGGTGACCACGGGACGCTCCTTGCGGAAGTCGAGGTCTCCTTCGGTCTGGAGGGGTACGAGATGGATGTGCGTATGAGGCACTTCCATGCCCAGGACGGCGACTCCCACCCTCTTGCAGGGCACCGCGGCCTTGATGGCCTGCGCGACCTTGCGGGCGAACGCCCAGAGCCCTTCGTAGGTCTTTTCGTCCAGATTGAAGATGTAATCGTCCTCCACATTCCTGGGGATTACGAGGGTATGGCCCGGGGCGAGCGGATTGATGTCGAGGAAGGCATAGAAGTCTTCGCTCTCAGCCACTTTGTATGAAGGTATTTCGCCTGCGGCGATACGTGTGAAAATGGTTGCCATGGCCGTAGTCGTTTAGAATGAGATGTCGAGGATTTCGAATTTGATGGCGCCCGCAGGAACCGTGGCCTCCACGACTTCGCCCTTGCCGTGGCCGAGGAGGGCCTTGGCGATGGGGGTCGTGGCGGCAAGTTTGCCGTGCGCGAAGTCGGCTTCCTTTTCGCCTACGATGGTGAACTCCATGACTGCCCCGGCATTCAGGTTCTTTACCTTTACTTTATTGAGCATCTGGACTTTATCGGTATTGATCTGGGAAGCATCCACAACTTTGGCATTTGCAATCGTATCCTGCAGCTGGGCGATCTTGAGCTCCAGCAGCCCCTGGGCCTCGCGGGCAGATTCATATTCTGCATTTTCCGAGAGGTCTCCCTTCTCACGGGCCTCGCCTATCGCTGCGGCTATCACCGGACGCTGGGCCAGAGCCTCTTCCAGTTCTTTTTTAATAGCATCGAGCCCTTCCTGGCTCATGTAGTGTACTTGTGGCATTTTAAAGTCAATTAAAAAGGAGTTCCGCCATACGGCAGAACCCTGTCTCTTTTGCAAATATACGAATATTATTTAAGATTTCCCAACAGCGCCCTGCAAGATTCTTCATCCGCAGCGAGCTGCACGCGCAGTTCCTGCAAATCGCCAAAGTGCTTCTCGTCCCTCACCCTGCGCAGGAATTCCAACCTCATGCAGCGGCCGTAAATCTCTTCGTTGAAATCGAAAATATGGGTTTCTATGCCGTTCCCTATATTCGTCATGCCGTAGAAGCATTCGTCGCCCAGATGCACCCTGGTCAGATACACTCCATCGGCGGGGACGAGCTTCATCTGTTCGTAGAGCGCCAGATTGGCGGTGGGAAACCCTATGGTGCGGCCGAGCTTGCGTCCGTGGACCACCTCCCCCTCTATGGCATATTCATAGCACAGATACACGGAGGCGGCGGCGACGTCTCCGGCGAGGAGGGCCTTGCGTATCTTGGTGGAACTCACGGCCAGGCCTATCGCCGACACCTTTTCGGTAGTTATCACCTCCAGCCCGAGGCCCGAGGCGATGGCGGCTATCTGCTCAGGAGTGCCGGAATCGTGACCTATGCGGTTGTCGTATCCCAGCAGAATTGCGGTGCCTCCGAAGCGGTCGATCACGGTTCCCTTCAGGTATTCCGCCGTGGACAGGCGGGAAAACTCCTCAGTGAACGGAAGCACTTCCACCCTGTCCACGCCAAGGCTTTTCAGGAGGATTATCTTCTCGTCCAGGGTGTTGAGCAGGCGCAGGCTGATGGCATCGCTGTGGAGGACAATCCTGGGATGGGGCCAGAAGGTTATTATGACACTCTCTTCTCCGCGCTCGCGCGCGGAGTTTACGAGAGTCTCAATAACCATGCGGTGTCCGATGTGCACACCGTCGAAGAAACCGGTAGCTACTACAGCCATTTTACCAGCGGGAAGTCCTGACGATGAGGCAGGAGGGCGTTCTTGGCATAGATGCGTGTTCCTACCTGGTACATGCCGGTACGTTCGGGAAGGACATAGACCTTGAAGGTGGCGACGCCGTCTTCGAACTTGGCGAGCGAATAGTCGAACTTCTCCTGGATGTGGAGCTCGCCCTTCTTGTCGGAGGTGGCAAAGATGATCTCCACGCCTATGTCTTCGGGAGAAAGGCCGGCCAGGTCGAGCACCACCTCGCTCTCCAGCATCTTGGAAGGCGAAAGCACGTAGGAGGCGTTGGGCGTGGTGCGGGAAAGCACCTTGAGATTGGGCCACGCTTCGGCCACGCCGCTCTTCCATGCCGCCAGTTCCTTTGCCTTGAGGTTGTCGTCGGCCGCAAGCATGTTGTAACGGTCGAACTGGGGCTGGTAATACTGGATGCAGTAGTCTTCCATCATGCGGTTGGTGGTGAAGTTGCAAGCCACCTGCGCAATGGTGTTCTTGATGTACGCCACCCATTCGGTGGAACGGCCGGTAGCGGGGTCGATGTCGTAATATGCCGGCGCTATCTCGTTCTCGATTATGTTGTAAATGGTGGCGGCGTCCATCTCGTTTTGGTACTGCTGGTCGTCGTAGGTGCGTTTCTGTGGAAGAGCCCAGCCGCAGCCTTCCTTATAACCCTCCACCCACCAGCCGTCGAGCACGCTGAAGTGCATGACGCCGTTCATCGAAGCCTTTTCGCCGGACGTTCCGGAGGCCTCCTGCGGGCGGGTGGGATTGTTCATCCACACGTCCACGCCCTGGACGAGGCGCTTGGCGAGGGAGATGTCGTATCCGGGCACGAACACTATCCTGCCAAGGAAACGCGGTTCCTTGGAGATTTCTATGATCCTCTTGATGAGATCCTGGCCCATGCCGTCGGCAGGATGCGCCTTGCCGGCGAAGATGAACTGCACCGGATGCTCGGGATCGTTCACGATGCTGTCGAGACGGTCGAGGTCCGTGAAGAGAAGGGTGGCGCGTTTGTATGTGGCGAAACGGCGCGCAAAGCCTATGGTGAGGACGTCTTCGCTGAGCCTGTCCTTGATGGCCACCACCTCGCCGGGGCTGTAGTGGGCGCTCATCTCCGGGTTGCCGAGACGGTCGTTTATGATGCGGATGAGGTCGTGCTTGAGGACCTTGCGGGTTTTCCAGATTTCGTCGTCACCGACATTGTAGATGCCGCCGAAACAGCGTTTGTCGTAATGGTGGGTGAAGAATTCCGGACCGAAAACCCGGTAATGAATCTGCTTCCATTCCTTTGACGCCCAGGTGTTGTAGTGGACGCCGTTGGTGACGTAGCTCACGTGCAGTTCCTCAGGAAGATAGCCGGGATACATGTTCGCGAAAATCTTCTGCGAGACCTGGCCGTGCAGCATGGAAACGCCGTTCACGTTCTGTGAGCAGTTGGACGCCAGGACGCTCATGCTGAAGCGCTCGCCGGGATCGTCCACATGCACCTTTCCCATGCTGAGGAAGGTTTTCCATTCGATGCCGAAACGGGCGGGATAATGGCCGAGGTACTTGGAGAGCATTTCCTCGTCGAAGGCGTCGTGCCCTGCAGGGACCGGGGTGTGGGTGGTGAACAGGCCGCTGGCGCGGACGAGCTCCATCGCTTCCCAGTAGCTGAGATTCTGCCCCTGCATGAATTCGCGGAGACGCTCGAGGCCTATGAAGGCGGCATGGCCCTCGTTGCAATGATAGATCTGGGGATTGAGGCCCAGCGCACGCAGGGCCCTGATTCCGCCGATGCCGAGGAGGATCTCCTGCTTGAGGCGGTTCTCCCAGCTGCCTCCGTAAAGCTGATGCGTCACCTCGCGGTCTTCGGGGATGTTGTCCTCGAAATCGGTGTCGAGGAGGTAGAGGTCGGTACGTCCGACGGCGACCTTCCAGATGCGGGCATGCATCTCGCGCCCGGGCATCTGCATGGAGACGGTGAGCCAGCGGCCGTTTTCGTCGGTGACGGGATCGGCGGGTATCTTCAGGAAGTCCTGGGCGTCGTATTCGGCCACCTGGTTGCCCTGGGGAGTGATCCTCTGGGTAAAGTAGCCGTAGCGGTACAGAAGGCCGACGGCCACCAGGTTCACGTTCATGTCACTGCTCTCCTTGAGGTAGTCGCCCGCAAGGATGCCGAGGCCTCCGGAATAGATCTTGAGGCAGGCGTCCAGGCCGTATTCCATGCAGAAATAAGCCATGGAGGGAGTGCCCCTCTTCTGCTTCTCGGCCATGTAAGCGTTGAACTCGTCCATCACGGAGCGCAGGTTGCCGAGGAACGTGGAGTCCTGGGCGAGCTGGCGGTACCGCTTGAGCGACACGTTGTCCAGGATTTCCATTGGGTTATGCCCGGAATTGTGCCAGAGCTCGTAATCAATGTATTTGAACAGTGCCTTCGCGTTGTCGTTCCAGCACCACCAGAGATTTCTGGAAAGGGTTTCAAGGTCCCTGATTTCCCCAGGAAGATGGCGCGTCACGCGTACACTCTCCCAGGACGGAGAATCGATATCAATTCTTTGCAGCATATGCTTCGTTTACTCTTATGATAAAGTCGCTGAGGACGTTCATGTAGTTGATGAACGCCTCGTACGGGGTGTCGTAGGGGTTGAAATACTTGTGCACGTCCCCGTCCGAGAAATACTTCGTGCACATGTAGTAGAAGTGGTCGCTTTCCTGAAGATGGGCGAAGTCCCCCCAGAGCACGGGATCGTCTATTATGGACAGTTTCTCCACCAGGTCGTACAGCTTGTTGAAGGCGTCCTGCTGGAGTTCGTTGCCCAGCCATGCGGTGACGTCCCTTTCTTCGTCGGCCCAGGAAATGGGAGCCGGCACTTCCAGTTCGGAAACCGCATCGAGCTTTTTGGCGGCTTCGGACGGAGTGACAAATGCAAGCTCCTTGGTGCCGAGGGCCGTCCCCGGCAGCGCCTTCATGAAGTCGAAGATGCCGCTTTCAACGCTCTGGTGCTCTCCGAAGGTCTCGTAGTCCATGAAAAGGTTGAAGATTTCGCCCTCTTCCTTAAGAAGCCAGCTCACAAACTTGTCGGTGGTCAGGGGCCATTCATCCCAGCCCCTGTTGGAGAAGCGGAACGCTATGTCGTCGCTGAACTTGTAGTTTCGGAGGAGGAGTTTCTGCGCAGGCTGCCTGCAGTTGCAGTACAGGTAGTTGGGACTGCGCCAGCCCATGATGTGCCTGGCACCCTCGGTGAGCACGGTCTTGAAGCCCAGTTCGTAGAGCTGGGTGCCGATTTCATCGGAGTAGATGAGCTCGGTGTTGCGGAAGACCTTGGGGGTCTGGCCGAAGTACTGCTCGATGGTGTTCTTCTGCCGGGTGACCTGATGCTTGAACTCATTGAAGCTCTTGAGCGATACCAGCGAATGGCTGTAGGTCTCACAGAGGAACTCCACGCACCCTGTATCGGCGAGCTTGCGGAAGCTGTCGATCACGGCCGGGGCATAGCGGTCGAACTGCTCGAGTACTGTGCCGGTGATGGAAAACGCCACCTTGAATTTCCCCTTGTTTTCCTGTATCGCCTTGTAGAGCAGCTCGTTCATCGGCAGATAGCACTTGGTTGCCACCCTGCGCAGAATGGTGCGGTTGGCGAAATCGTCGTAATAATGCGAATCCTTGCCTATATCGAAAAATCTGTAGAGGCGGAGCCTTGTAGGTTGATGCACCTGAAAGTACAGACAGATATTCTTTTTCATGGCTTACTGATTTATTACTGATTCATAAACTTTCTTGAGCTTCGCGGTGGCGTTGTTCCACTTCAGGGCGTTCACCTCGTCGAAACCTTCCTTCTCGGCGAATTTCGAGAGGGCCGGGTAAGTGAGGAGGGCGTAAATGTCGTCCGCCATGGCGTCGACATCCCAGAAGTCCACCTTGAGAGCATACTTCAGCACCTCGGAGGCGCCGCTCTGATGCGAAATGATAGAGGGTACGCCGGTGCGCATGGCTTCCAGCGGGGAGATGCCGAACGGTTCGGAGACCGAAGGCATGATGTAGACGTCGGACAGGGCGAACATCTTCTGGACGTCCGCTCCGCGGAGGAAGCCGGTGAAGTGGAACCTGTCGCTGATTCCAAGCCTGGCGACCATCCTGATGCAGCGGTTCATCATGTCGCCGCTGCCGGCCATCACGAAGCGCACGCCTTCCGTACGTTTGAGCACCTTGGCGGCGGCTTCGATGAAGTACTCGGGGCCTTTCTGGAAAGTGATGCGGCCGAGGAAGGTCACGACCTTGTCGCGCACTCCCCTCTCTACGCTGAGATTTTCCCTGCCGCTGAAGTCCACCGCGTTGTGCACTGTGATGACCTTGGAAGGATCTATGCCGTAACGGTTGATGACTATGTTGCGGGTGAGGTCGCTGACCGTGACTACGCGGTCGGCCTCCTCCATACCCCTCTTTTCGATGGCGAAAACGCGGGAGTCCACCATGTCGTCGGTGCCGCGGTCGAAGGAGGTGGCGTGCACGTGCACTACGAGCGGCTTGCCCGTGAGCTCCTTGGCGGCGATGCCGGCCAGATAGGTGAGCCAGTCATGGGCGTGGATGACGTCGAATTCGTCTTTGTGCTGCATGGCTATGGTGCCGCCCACCATGGCGTAACGGGCGACCTCTTCGAGGAGGTTGGAGCCGTACTTGCCGCTGAACTTGTATTTCTGCCCGTAGGAGATGCGGAAATCCTTCACCTGCCTTTCGCGTTCCTCGTCCACGATGTTGGAGAATTCTTCGGGATCGGCATAAGGGATGAGGTTCGAACCGATGTGGACGAACTTCACCTTGTCGAGGAATTCGTCAACCGAGTTTTCGAACGACTCCACCGCAACGTCGCTGGCGTTGATAATCGTGGTGCTGGTCTGATCCTCGTCGCCGCTGGCTGAGGGCATCACGAAGATGCTCTTCACGCCATTATGGGCCAGGCCCTTTACAATGCCCTCACAGGCAGTGCCCAGACCTCCGGCGATATGAGGGGGAAACTCCCAGCCGAACATTAGTACTGTCATGGCCTGTCCTCCCTGTTTTCATTTATCATATATTCCACGGCGAGAAGCGCGGCGGTGCTGAGCGCCGAAGCGATTGCACCGTGCGGCTCCTGTGGCGGGTCTCCGTCATAGAGCTCGCTGAACGCGCCCACTCCGTGCTTTCCGAGATCTTCGTAGAACGACTTGATGAGCCATTCAGCCTTGTTGCAGAAGGAAGGTCCGTTAAGCTTGAAGCCGGCCTTCACGTAGTACTCGAGCAGGAAGGTGCGGGTGCTGCCCTGGTGATAGGCCAGGTCGCGGTCGATCTGCGAGCCCTCGTAGATGCCCTTGTATTTTTCGTCTCTCGGGGAGAGTGTGCGTATGCCCCTGCGGGTTTCCAGCTCGTTGGAGACCACCCTGAAGACGGAGGGCTCCAGCATTTCGTCGAGCGGGGAATATTCCACCCACAGCGTCACGAGCTGGTTGGGCCGGATTTCCAGATTCTGGCCGTAGTTGTCGACGTAGTCGGCGAGACAGCCGCGGTCTTCGTTCCAGAAGGTGGGCTGGAAATTGAGCTTCACCCTGTCCTTTATCGGGTTCCACTTGGAAATGAAGGTCTTGTTCCTGCCGTACTGAGCCTCCATTTCGAGGGCGAAGCAGATGCTGTTGTACCAGAGCGAGTTGGTCTCCACCTGGTAGCCGGCGCGCTCCGTGACGGGATTGCCGTCTATGTAGGCGTTCATCCAGCTGAGCGCGACGCGGTCCATCTGGGCCCAGAGGAGCCCGTTCGGGTGCATGGTGACTTCCTTGCGGCAGCCGGGGAGATAGCTCTCCAGGATGCCCTTCACCGTAGGACCGTATTTCTTCCAGACCTTTGCGGGATCGGCACCGAAGCGGATGTAAGCCTGCAGCACGCTGGCCATGTAGAGGGGTGCTTCCACCTGGGTGGTGCGGCGCAGCAGGCGGTCCTGCTCGTCGGCGATGAGGTTGTCGAGGATCTCCTCGAAGGTATGGGTATCGCCGTTGGCATAAAGGGTGAGGCCCGGAAGCGCAATCAGGGTTTCGCGGAGAAGGCCGGTGTACATCCACGAGAAGCCGGCGGTGATTTTCTTGCGGCCGTTGTGGTTGCAGATGAAGAGGTCGGCCCAGTGCACGAGCTGGTCGCGGTTGCCCTGGATGTCGGGCATCTTTGCCACCGTGGCGTCGAAGGTACGCTTGAAGCCTGCGGGAGCCTCTTCGGCGAGAGATGCCGACACTATGAGGCTGTCCCCCTCCTTCATGCTGCCTTCGAACCAGCCGGGTACCAGGAGGTCTTCCTTGCAGTCGAAACCGCGGCGGTATTCGTCGGAATAGGTGATGCCCTTGTACCAGTCGGGCGAGGGCACGAACCTGAAGCCAGAACGGCTGCACTGCAGTACGAGGTTGGGGAAGTTCGGATAGAGCCGGAATGACGCCCCGCCCTCCACCGGAGTGAATCCGGTATCGGCCGAAGCATTTTCCTGGGTGAGAGCATGGATATTGCGGAATGCCAGGAAAGGCCTGAGCTGCAGGGTAGCCTTGGCGGGCGACGATACGAGCTCGTACTTGATGAGGATGCGGTCAGAGTCGGGCATGAGCAGGAGGCTCTTGCGGAACTCTATCTCCCCGACCTTGTAGGTGATGGTAGGTACCGGGTCGGCATCGAAGTCTATCACATACTTGTGGCCGCGCGGCTCGTAAATGTCGCCGTAGCAATGGATTCCGAGGTTGAACTGCTTTCCGTTGACGATGAATGACTCGTCGATGGCCGAAAGCAGCAGGAATTTGTCCCCGCCGAAACGGTCCAGCGTGACGGACAGCAGACCGTGGTAGCGGCGCGTGTTGCACGTGACGATGCTGGTGTTGCAGTAGGCACCGGTCTTGTTGGCGCTGATGATCTCCCGCTTCAAAGAGTAAGAGAGATTCACCAGCTCCGCTTTGTTAAATTTCAAAAATGCCATATATCAATGACTTATCTAAGTTTCTTAAGTACAATCGCACACCTGCTCGGCAGGTACAGGTACAGCGTGTGGTCCATCTCGGGGTTGCCGTTGGGCGATTTTTCCGCCAGGGCCACGTGGACTCCGCCTCCCGAAAGCCGGGAGAAACCGTCGTATACGGCATCATCGGAGTTCAGGACCATATCCCACTCCCCTTCCGGCGCAGCGAATCCATACTCCTGGAAAGACTGCGTCGGATTGAAATTCAGCGCAAAGATACAATTTTTCCGAAGGAAAACCAGTATTTTCTTCTCTTCATCGGCAGTAAGCAGAACGGGGCTTTCGGAGAGCACGTCGTTCTCTTTCATGAAATGCACCATGTCGGCGTCGAAATTCTGCAGGTTCCGGTAGCGCAGGTCGTCCCTGTCGGCCAGGCTCCAAAGGCGGCGGGCATACTTGAAACTCCATCCGTTGCCTTCGCGCGGGAAGTCTATCCATTCGGGATGCCCGAACTCGTTGCCCATGAAGTTGAGGTAGCCGTCGCCGGCGGTGGCAGCCGTCACGAGACGAATCATTTTGTGAAGGGCTATACCCCTGTCTATCAACAGGTTCTGCGACCCCTTGTTCATGCTCCAGTACATCTCTTTGTCAATCAGGCGGAAGATGATGGTCTTGTCACCGACCAAAGCCTGGTCGTGGCACTCGGCATAGGAAATGGTCCGCTCGTCCGCGCGCTTGTTGGTAAGCTCGTACCAGATTTCCCCGGGGCTCCACTGCTCGTCGCTCTTCTCCTTTATCCACTTGATCCAGTGGTCGGCTACGCCCATGGCCATGCGGAAGTTGAAGCCCACGCCGCCCTGTTCGAACGGTGCGGCCAGGCCGGGCATGCCGCTGACGTCTTCGGCAATGGTGATTGCGTCGGGATTCAGCTCGTGGATAAGCCTGTTGGCCAGCGCCAGATATGTGACGGCATTGTCGTCCACGCCGCGGCCGAAGTAGATTTCATAGTTGCCGAAATCCGTCCCCAGGCCGTGGTCCCAGTAGAGCATGCTGGTCACTCCGTCGAAACGGAATCCGTCCAGATGGTATTCCTGCATCCAGAACTTGCAGTTTCCAAGGAGGAAGTAGTTCACCTCGTCCTTGCCGTAGTCGAAGCAGCGGCTGCCCCATGCGGGATGATAGCCTGCGGCTCCGGGGTAGAAGTAGAGGTCTTCCCTGCCGTCGAAACGGCCGAGCCCTTCGATTTCATTGGACACCGAGTGGGAATGCACTATGTCCATTATTACGGCGATGCCCATCCCGTGGGCCTCGTCGACCAGGGCCTTGAATTCCTCGGGAGTGCCGAAGCGGGAGCTCAGCGCGTAGAAATTGCTCACCTGATAGCCGAACGAACCGTAATAGGGATGCTCCTGGAGCGCCATGATCTGCAGGGTGTCGTAGCCCAGTTTCCTGACTCTCGGGAGTACGGTCTTGCGGAAATCGTCGAAACCGGCCACCTTCTCCTCCTCGCCGCTCATGCCTATGTGGCATTCGTAGATGAAGGGATGCTCGCGCTTTCCGGGACCCTTGTGCTTCCATTCATACGGTTTTTCGGGATCCCATACCTGGGCGCTGAAGACCTTGGTGGTCTGGTCCTGCACCACCCTGGTGACATAGGACGGAAGACGCTCTCCCGAACCGCCGGGCCATTCTATCCAGAGCTTGTACAGTTCCCCGTGGTGCAGGAAAATGGCGGGAACGGTAATCTCCCAGTTGCCGCCTCCCACGGGCGTGAGCCTGTAGGCATCGCTGCGTTTCCAATTGTTGAATTCACCGATGAGATAGATTCTGGTGGCGTTAGGGGCCCATTCGCGGAATATCCAGTCTCCGCCGTCGGTCTTGTGGAGGCCGTAGAAGAGCTGGTTGTTGGCGGCGTCGGCGATAGTCTTTCCGCCCACGTTCGAGATGAGTTTCGCAGCAGCCGCATTTATGCGGGAATGGCGCGCATCGATAGCCCCCTTGAAAGGTTCAAGCCAGGGGTCGAGCTCATATATCATTTTCTTGTTCATATTCTTTCCGTCATTCATTTTCAACGCTCTCAATGCTTGCCCGGACACCCCGCAGGTAGTCGCGGCAGTCTTTGATGAGAGCCCGGCTCTCCTTCACGAGACCGGCTATGTCGTCGAGACTGGTCTTGGGATCCTCCACCTTGACTGCAATCTCCTCGAGCCTGGCCATGGCCTTCGCATAATCGAATTTCTTGCCCATATAATTATGACTGTTTTAATTTCACATCTTCCACCCTGGCGCCTATGCGGCCGTCCGCGAACATCACCGAAATGGTGTCGCCAGGCCTGGCCGACGCCGCTCCTTCAAGCTTCACACCGCGTGAGTCCAGCGCAAGGGAGAACCCCCTCGCGAGCACATTGCGGGGATCGGTGGCAGCAATCTTCTGTTCGAGCATCGCCACTCCGTATTCAGCCCCGGTAAGCCTCTGTCTGACAGCACTTTGTATACCCCTGACCGCCAGGTCCATACGCGACTCGAGCGCTACGATGCGGCCGCGGAACGCAAGGGCGAGACGGTTTTCATAGGCTGATATGCGGGCATCCGCAGCTGCGGTGAGATCGAGGAACATGTCCGCGAGCGCGGTAGGGGTCTTAACGTAGTCGAAGGCGACCATGTCGGCAACGTGGAAATCCTTATCGTGGCCGATGGCGGTTATAACCGGTATGGGGAAACGCGCTATGGCGGCCGCGAGGTCGTAGTCGTCGAAGCAGACCAGATCCATGTCGGAGCCACCGCCGCGGAGAACCAGCACCGCATCATAAGCCGCGCCGGATGCCTCGATACCCTGAAGCGCCGCGATTATGGATCCGGGGGCGTCTTCGCCCTGCATCACCGCAGGATGGAAATCCAGCCGGTAGGCGTAGCCCCATGGGTTTTCGAGCAGATGGCGCCGGAAATCCTGAAGGCCCGCCGCCCCTTCGGCGGATATCACCGCAAGGAGGTAAGGCATGTCGGCGAGCCGGAGGCCCTTCTGCCTTTTCATCAGGCCTTCCTTAGTAAGCCTTTCGACGGTCTGCTGCCGCTTCAGCTGCTGTTCGCCCACCGCCAGGGAGGCGTCGATGTCGTCTATTATCAGAGAAAGGCCGTAGACTTCGTGAAAATTCACCATGGCCCGGACCAGCACTTCCGTGCCGGCGGTGATGTCGCTGCCCGTGGCGCTGTGGAATTTGGCGTTGAGCAGAGTGTAGCAGCTGCTCCAGATTATTGCGCGAACTCTGGCCACTACCAGCCCTCCGTCGCTCTGCACGAGGTCCAGATAGCAGTGTCCTCCGGACTTCACGCTGAGCGAAGCTATCTCGGCCTTCACCCATATGCGGTCCGGAAAGAGGTCCGTGAGGCCCTCTTTCATGTCGTGCTGAAGAGTGTACAGGTCTACAAAATCGCGCTCCATGGCAAGATGCTGTCAGTTTGTAAATTTACAAATATTTTTTCATTTCCTTAACAATCAAAAAACTCCGCCGACACAACCGGTTCCCCCTTGAGGGGACCGGCCTTGTCGGCGGAGTCGGACGGAGTGGCGTGAAGAAGCGGCGGACGATGCCGGCTACTTCACCTCCTCAATTATTTCCATTCCCTTGCGGATGGCTTCCTCATTCATGGGAATGAGCTTCCAGTGACGTTCGGGAAGAGTCTTGCGGAGCCCCTTGAGGACGCTGTCGATCGAGACCATCGGGCAGACTTTGAGAAGGCCGCCGAGGACTATCATGTTGAACACCTTGGTCATACCCAGCTGGGCGGCGGTGTCCATCGCATTGATCTTGTATACGCGAATATCCTTGCGGGTGGGAGGATTCATGATGCCGTAGCTGTCGTAGATGATGGCGCCGCCCTTCTTGACCTTGGGCTCGAACTTCTCGAGCGAAGGCTGATTGAGCACTATCACGACGTCGTAGCTGCTGAGCACCGGGGAGGCTATCTCCTCGTCCGCCACGATGACGGTGCAGTTGGCGGTACCGCCGCGCTGCTCGGGGCCGTATGCCGGCATCCAGGTGACTTCCTTGCCTTCCATCAGACCGGAATAAGCGAGTATCTTGCCCATGGAGAGGACACCCTGTCCTCCGAATCCAGAGATAATAATTTCGTTTGTCATGGCTTTATTCTTTACCGGTGTCCTTTAAATCTCCAAGAGGATAGAACGGAACCATGTTCTCCCTCATCCATTCGAACGACTTCTCGGGAGACAGCTTCCAGCCCGAGTTGCAGGTGGATACGATTTCCACGAGATTGGAGCCCTTGCCCTGCATGGAATAGTCGAATGCCTTGCGGATGGCCGCCTTGGCCTTGCGGATAGCAGGCACGGTGTCCACGGTCTGACGGGTCACGTAGCAGGTTCCGGGGAGGATTGCCGCGATGTCCGCAATCTTCAGCGGATAGCCGTGGAGCGCCACTTCGCGGCCGTAGGGACAGGTCACCGTCTTCTGGCCGAGCAGCGTGGTGGGAGCCATCTGGCCGCCGGTCATGCCGTAAATGGCATTGTTGATGAAGATGATGGTGATGTTCTCGCTGCGGTTGAGGGCGTGGATGGTTTCGGCGGTGCCGATGCAGGCGAGGTCGCCGTCACCCTGGTAGGTGAACACGAGCCTGTCGGGCCAGAGCCTCTTGATTGCGCTGGCAAGTGCCGGAGCGCGGCCGTGGGCGGCCTCTTCCCAGTCTACGTCGATATATCGGTATGCGAACACCGAGCATCCCACCGGGGAGACCGCTATGGTCTTGTCGCGCATGCCCATTTCATCTATGACCTCCGCCACCAGCTTGTGGACGACACCGTGGGGGCAGCCCGGGCAATAATGCATCGGGGTATCGTTGAGGAGTTCCGGTTTGCGATATACTACGTCACCGGTCTTGATTATTTCTTCTCTTGTCATGGCCTTCGTTATTTAATCATTTTCTTCAAGGCGTCGAGGACTTCGTCGGGATCGGGAACGATACCGCCGAGACGGCCGTAATGCTCTACCGGGAGCTTGCACTCGACTGCGAGCCTGACGTCTTCGATCATCTGACCTGCATTGAACTCGAGCACGAGGATGCCCTTCTTGTTCTTTGCGAGCTTTGCGATTTCCTTAGTGGGGAACGGCCAGAGGGTTATGGGACGGAGGAGACCCACCTTGATGCCCTGTTCGCGGGCAAGGGCGATGGTCTTCTTGGCGATACGGGCGGCCGAGCCGAAGGCGACAATCATGTAATCGGCGTCTTCGCACTTGTACTCCTCGTAGCGCACCTCGTTCTCTTCGCACTTTTTGTATTTCTCCTGGATGCGCAGGTTGTTCTGCTCCATCACTTCGCTCTGGAGTTCGAGGCTGGTGATGACGTTGGGGTTCTTGCGGCCCATGCGGCCGGTTGCCGCCCAGGGGCATTCCTTGATGATCTGCTCCTCGGTGCGGCGGGGCTTGAAGTCGGGAAGGACAACCTTTTCCATCATCTGGCCGATAACGCCGTCGGCGAGAATCATGGCGGGGTTGCGGTACTTGAACGCAAGCTCGAACGCGAGGTCCACGAAGTCGGCCATTTCCTGTACCGACGAGGGGGCGAGGGTGATCAGGCGGTAATCGCCGTGACCGCCGCCCTTGCAGGTCTGGAAATAGTCGGCCTGGCTGGGCTGGATGGTTCCGAGGCCGGGGCCGCCGCGCATGCAGTTGAACACCACGCAGGGCAGTTCGGCGCCCGCGAGATAGGACATGCCCTCCTGCATCAGGGAGATGCCGGGGCTGGAAGATGAGGTCATGACACGCTTTCCGGTGCCTGCACCGCCATAAACCATGTTGATGGAAGCAAGCTCGCTTTCGGCCTGGAGGACTACCATGCCGGTGGTCTCCCAGGGCTTCTGCGCCGCAAGGGTTTCGAGAACTTCGCTCTGCGGGGTGATGGGATATCCGAAATATCCGTCACATCCGCAGCGAATCGCTGCGAGGGCAATGGCCTCGTTGCCTTTGATAAGGCTGACTTCTTTCTCTGCCATAACTTTTACTCCTCTTTTTTACGGTAAACTGTGATACATCCGTCCGGGCAGACTATTGCACAGCTGGCGCAGCCGATGCACAGTTCCTCCTTGACGGGCTGGGAATAATGATATCCCTTCGTGTTGACGGTCTTGGGAGTGAGTTCCAAGACCTTCTGCGGGCAGGCGGCGACACAGAGATTGCAACCTTTGCATCTCTCCACGTCGACTACCACAGCCCCATGCATTTTAGCCATAGTCTATAATTTTACGGGTTATATATGTCTTTGTTGTAGAAATCCAGGATCTCGGTGATCATCTCGAGGGCTCCCTTTGCGGGGCTTTCGGGATTGATGGAAAGCGCTTCGAGGAAGTGGTTCATGGCACCCTGCCAATCCCCCTTCCGGCGGCATTCCAGGCCGAGGCTGTATTCCCTCTCGTCGTCCGTCATTTTTCCTCGAGGTACACGATCCAGCCGTATTTGTCGGGGATGAGGCCCTTCTGGATGCCGACGATGGTATTGTAGAGCTCACGGCTGACGGGACCGCAGTTTTCGGGACTGCCGATGAGATACTTTCTGGTGATTTCTTCGGATTCGAGCGCGGGCTTGTCGTCTATTTCGCAGATGGGAGTGATGACCACTGCGGTGCCGCAGGAGTTGACCTCCTCGAATTCGGCGAGTTCCTCGACGTAGACTTTGCGCATCTCGACCTTCAGGCCCATGTCGGCGGCTACGGTGCGGAGGCTCTTGTTGGTGATGGACGGAAGCACGCTGCCGGAGTCGGGAGTGATGTAGGTGCCGTTCTTGATGCCGAAGAAGTTGGAAGAACCGAACTCCTCGATGTGGGTATGGGTGGCGGTGTCGAGGAAGAGCAGCTCTCGGTAGCCCAGCTTGTGGGCGAGATTGTATGCATGCAGGCTCTGTGCGTAGTTGGCGCCCAGCTTGTAGTGGCCGGAGCCGAAGACTGCCGCGCGGTCATAGTCGCGCGAGAGGACCGCCGTGCCGGGCATGAGGGCCTTGGCGCCGGAATAAGTGCCCACGGGAGAGCACATCACCACGAAGGTGACGTCGTTGGCGCTGCGGATGCCTAGCTGGGGGTTGCTGCCAAAGAGCACGGGACGCAGGTAAAGCGAAGCGCCCGACTCGTAGGGAGGGATGAAACGCCAGTTGGCATATACGCACATCTTGCACATTTCGATGAACATCTCCTCGCTGGGATAGGCCATGTCGAGGTATGTCGCGCTGCTCTGCATGCGTTTTGCGTTCTCGTCCGGCCGGAACATGCGAACCCTGTTGTCCACGCCGCGGTATACCTTGAGGCCTTCGAAGCACTCGGGAGCATAATGGAACGCGCCGGCGAAGCAGTGCACCGAGAGGTTGAAGTTGTCCGTTACCACGGGCTTGCCCCACTCGCCGTTCTCGAACTTGGCGATGACGATGGCTTCGGTCGGATAATAAGCGAAAGATCTTTTAGAAAAATCGATTTTCTCCATTTTTGTAGTTCAGTTTCAGTTATTTAGTGTATTAATTGTGAATTGTCAGTCTTCGATGAGCCTGTCCTTGTTGTAGGTATGGACCTTGGCATTGCCGGAAAGCACTATGTAGCCGTTTTCGGCAAGGGAGCGGATTTCGT
Source organism: uncultured Bacteroidales bacterium (assembly GCA_946185745.1). Classification (GTDB taxonomy): domain Bacteria; phylum Bacteroidota; class Bacteroidia; order Bacteroidales; family UBA932; genus Cryptobacteroides. Next base: position 24,902 of record CAMHKQ010000001.1, on the reverse strand, counting down.
TCTCGCCGGCGTAAATTTTAATGTCGGGGAACAGGTGACCCACCCTCTTGATTATGGCATCGGTAATGTACTTGCTGTAGGCTATGCCGCCGGTGAATATGAGGGCGTCCACCTTGCCGTCGACATCTGCCGTTTCTGCGGCTATGTATTTGGAGATATTGAGGATGAACGCATCCATGAACAGCTTGTATTCGGGAACGCCTTCGATGGCCTTGTTCTCTATGACGCGCATGTCGTTGGTGCCGAAGTAGGCCACGGCGCCCCCGCCGCCGACGAGCTTGTGGCGGATTTCCTTTTCGGTGTATTTGCCGCTGTAGCACATGTCCACCAGGGCGAGAGGAGGGCAGCAGCCCGCCCTTTCGGGTGTGATCGGGCCGTCTCCGCCCAGACCGTGACTGGTGTCTATCACCCGGCCGTTGCGGTGCAGGGAGATGGTGACGCCGCCGCCCATGTGGCAGACTATTGCCGTGACATCGTTTTTGGCGTGCCCGATTTCGGCGACGTACCTGCGCACCATGGCCCTGGAATTGAGGGCATGGAAAAGGGTCTGGCGCGGGAGTTCGGGGATACCGCCCACGCGGCATTCGGGAAGCATCTCGTCGGCCATGGGGGGATCGGCCACATAGGCCCGGCAGGGGCCGTAAGGACCGGTTATGCCGTTCGCCACACGGTTTTCGTTGACTTCTTTGGCAAGTTCATCGGCCATGACCGCGCTGAGGTTGCAGACATGCTTGCCGTCACGGCCGCTCATGAGCACTTCGCGCATGTCGGCGTTGACGTCGTAGATACCGGTGATGACGGGGGTGAAGAGCCCGCCGCGGCCCATGACTATGTCCACTTCTCCGCACGGGACGTTGTTGTCGAGCAGGAACTTGATGGCCGTCTTGTACCTCATGGGAAGCTGGTCCGCGAAATACGGGGCCTTTTCTATCTCGGATTTAGGATGCTCGTACTTGCCTTCGCAGGCAAGGACGCCGTCTTTGTAGTAGCCGAACTTGCTTGAAGTGGAGCCAGTGTTGACTGCTAAGACATTGCCTTTTACCGGCTTGGAATTCAAAGTTATGGGAGCTTCCATATGGTTGTCAGTAGTGTTATTATATGATTGCTACGAAATTACTACTTTTTTTTGAATTTTCGTTGTGTTTCATAACTTTTTTAGGCCTTTATCCGTCAATAATGCAAGTGTCTCAATTTGCGGAATTAATCTTATCTTTGTAGGTTTTCCAATCGTCGCACATGAAAAGAAGATATCTGCTCACCACCATAGCCGCCCTGTTGCTGGGCACGGCCGCATTCGCGGTGCTCAACGAGCGCACCCTCGGCCAGACCCTGGCGGTCCTCAAGAACGAACTCGGCAGCCAGAACGCCAGAATGGAGCATGCCCGGAGCCAGCTCAGCTCCAGCAACCGCAACCAGCATGCACGCATGCTCGACCTCATGCAGCGGAGCAACGAGCTTTCCCTCATGCTGTATTCCCAGAACCAGGACTTCACCTTCGACGTCACCTACTCGCTCAGGCAGGCCACCAGGGAGTATGAGGAGTTCAGCAAGAAGCAGATGCCCTACAATGAAATCACCGAGCGCCTCGACATCGAGATAGAGCGCTATGAAAGGCTCATCGAGTCGCTCCGCAGGCTTCCCCCCGAAATCACGGACAAGCCTGACATGCCCGAACTCGAAGACAGCGTAAAGGCGTATCTTCCCCTCCTCCCGGGCGACACGGTCAGACATGCCCTCCCTCCCATGGCCCGCACCACCGACGCCGGCGGCAATCCGTTCACGCTCGACTCCCTCGAACTGGCGGACCGCGACTCCTGTCTGATTTACGCCGGAAACCTGCTGGCCATGTACAAGAGCGCCAAGATCCGCGTCATGATAGACAGCACCCACTACAACGAGACGGCGGGCAGGCTCAGGGAGTCTTACGACTACGCCCAGACACGCTACCGTTCGCTGCAGAAACGCATCTTCATACAGGGGCAGGACAATTACTTCAAGGTTCTCAAGCAGTTCGGACGCTATTCAAAGAGAGCCTTCCAGGAGGCCCGCAACAAATACGACACCACTTTCGGAGGCTACTCGTACGGCACCAAGAGCGACTGGCGCGGGCCCATAGTCACCTGGTTCATAATCTACGTACTCATCTTCCTGGCCGTGGCTTCCGCGCTGAGCGCAGCCATAGTGGGCATACTGGGAAGGAAATCGAAGATGTTCGGGACAGAGGAGAACCGGCAGCGCCGGCCGGTGCTCATCCTGCTCCTCGGCGCCGTCCTCTTCACGCTCACCGTCGTCATCGGAGGCCAGTTCGTCAAGCAGAATTTCTTCATCGAGGCGAGCAAGCTGCTCCTCATCTTCGCCGCGCTGCTCATATCAATCCTGTCGTCGCTTCTGATCCACATGGACGCCGACAAGGTCCGCGGGGGCATAAAGCTCTACACGCCCATCATGCTCCTCGGTCTGGTAGTCATCACCTTCCGCATCATCTTCATTCCCAACAGGCTTGTCAACCTCATCCTGGCCCCTATCCTGCTGGGCTTCATAATCTGGCAGGCCGTGCTCGTGAAGACACAGAGCAAGATGGTGAAAGTCAACGACATAGCCTATTCCGGCACCACCCTCTTCATAATGGTTGCGGCATTTGTGATGGCGCTTATGGGGTATGTGCTGATGAGCATACAACTGCTGATCTGGTGGCTCTTCCAGCTCACCGCGCTCTGCGCCCTCACCGCCATCCACGACCTGATGGACCGTTACGAGGAGAGGCACATCATCCGCAGCCTGCAGGAAAAGGGCCGGCATTTCACCAAGGACGATCTCAGGAAGGGCGAATTCATCAGCCAGACCTGGCTGTTCGACTTCATCAAGATGGCCGTAGTGCCCGCGCTTACGGTGGTTTCCATTCCCCTATGCATCTATTGGGCTGCCGGGGTGTTCGACCTCACCGCGCTTTTCAAAAACCTGCTGTCCACCATTTTCTTCTCCATCCCCGACTCCAAGGGGAACGTGATCCTCAAGCTTTCCGTTGACAGGATAGTGGTGGTCACCGCACTGTTCTTCATCTTCCGGTACTTCGCTTACGCCGGGAGGGCATTCTACAAGAAATACAAAATCAGGCGCGAAAAGAAAGAACGCAAGGTCGAATACGTGCGCGACAACGAAATCAATCTGACCCTGGCGAACAACGTGATCGGATTCATAGTGTGGGGTGCGTATACTGTGATGTTCGTGATGATATTCCGCATTCCCGTCGGTGCTCTCTCCATTATCGCCGCGGGTCTTGCCACCGGCCTCGGACTTGCCATGAAGGACATCCTCAACAACTTCATCTACGGCATCCAGCTCATGAGCGGCAGGCTGCGCGTGGGCGACATGATAGAGTGCGACGGCATCAGGGGCAGAGTGAACAGCATCTCGTACCAGACCACCCAGTTAGCTGCCCTGGACGGTTCGCTGATAGCCTTCACGAACACCACTCTCTTCAACAAGAATTTCAAGAACCTCACCCGGAACTCGCCGTACGAGTATGCACCGGTAACGGTGGGGATCAGCTACGGCACGGACGTGGAAAAGGCCCGCACGGTACTGCTCCAGGCCCTCCAGCAGACCAGGGAGAAAGACCGGTTCGGCCGCGAGCTGATAGAGCCCAAATACGGCATCCAGATAGTTCTCGACCAGATGGCGGAAAGCAGCATCAACCTGAAAATCAAGCAGTTCGTCCTGGTGGAAGAGAAGTTCGCCCTGATCGGCAGACAGAACGAAATTATTTACAACACCCTCAATGCAAACGGTATAAGCATACCGTTCCCGCAAACGGACGTTCATATCAGGCAGGATTAGATGGCCGGCACCAAGGATCTCCTTCTCGACAAAATCCGCAGCGGCTTCCCCATGACAGGGAAAGAGCAGCTGCGGCTCTCTCTGGCGCTCGGCGTCCCGGCCATACTCGCACAGCTCTCCAACATCCTCATGCAGTATATAGATGCCGCCATGGTGGGGCATCTGGGCGCCGCGCAGGCCGCTTCAATTGGTCTTGTCAGCACCACCACCTGGCTGTTCGGGGGCATGTGCATGGCAGCCACCTCCGGTTTTTCAGTGCAGGTGGCCCAGCTGATAGGAGCAAAGGAATTCCACAGGGCGCGCGCTGTGATGCGCAAGGGCCTGGTGAGCGTGCTGCTCTTCTCGCTGCTGCTCGGACTTGTCGGCCTGGCGCTCTGCCGTCCGCTGCCGGTCTGGCTCGGAGGCAAGCCGGAAATCGTGGGAGACTCCGCCTCCTACCTGTTCGTCTACGCCGTATGCATCCCGTTCATGCAGGTAGGATGGACGGCTTCCACCTTCCTGGCAGCCAGCGGCAACACCAAGGTTCCCGCCATCATCTACACACTTATGTGCGCGATGGACGTCGTTTTCAACTACCTGTTCATCTACGTGCTGGACATGGGCGTGACAGGCGCCGCTCTGGGAACGGGAGCATCCGAATTCATAACCATGATAATCACCCTGTGGTATCTGTTCACCAGATCCACGGAGCTCAATATTAAGAACGAACGCCACGGCGACTGGAGGCCGGACAGGCAGACCCTCAACAAGGCCATGGGCATAAGCGGGCCGCTGTGGATCCAGAATCTGGTCATGCGCGGGGCATATGTCATGGGCACGATGATAGTGGCGCCGCTGGGCACCGTTGCCATCGCGGCCAACTCCTTCGCCATAATCGCCGAAAGCCTCTGCTACATGCCCGGATACGGCATGGAGGACGCCGTGACCGCACTCGTAGGGCAGAGCCTGGGCGCAAAGCGCAGGGAACTGGCGAAACGCTTCGCCTGGATCAACATAGGCATCGCCGCCGGCATGATGAGTTTCCTCGCCGTGCTGATGTTCATCTTCGCCCCGCAGATGATGGGCATCTTCACCACCGACCCGGACGTAATCTCGCTCGGAGTGAAGTGCCTGAGGATAGAGGCTTTCGCCGAACTGTTCTACGGCGTTTCCATAGTCGGCTACGGCGCCTGCGTCGGCGCGGGCGACACCATGGTTCCGGCGGTCCTCAACTTCGCCAGCATGTGGGTCGTCCGCATCGGGCTGGCCCTCATTCTCACTCCCAGGCTCGGACTCGCCGGGTACTGGATTGCCATGTGCATAGAACTCAATGTCCGCGGCATATTGTTCGCCCTGCGGGTCAAAGGCGACAAGTGGATGAAAAAAGTATTAATCTGAAATATCATGAAAATTATAAAGAACCAGGAATTCGGGGGCGAGAGGCCCTTGTATTGCGAGCACGGGCTCAGGCTTGAGAACGTCACCGTTCACGTCGGGGAATCCTCCCTCAAGGAGACTTCCGACATCGAGGCGGTAAACTGCCGTTTTGAGGGAAAATATCCATTCTGGGAATGCAGGGGCTTCAAGGTCAGGGACTGCCTCTTTACCGAAGGCGCCCGGGCGGCACTCTGGTACAGCAGCGACCTGCTCATGGAAGACACACTCGTGGAGGCTCCCAAGATGTTCCGCGAGATGGACTCCCTCACCCTACGCAGGGTGCGCATCCCCAATGCCGCCGAAACCCTCTGGAGATGCAGCAATGTCGTCCTCGAAGACGTGCAGGTGCAGAAAGGCGACTACCTGTTCATGCACAGCCACGACATAAAGATAGACAGGCTGGACCTCCAGGGCAATTACTCCTTCCAGTATTGCAGGAACGTGGAAATCCGCAATTCAATCCTCCGCACGAAAGACGCATTCTGGGAAACGGAGAACGTAACCGTCTATGATTCAGTGATAATTGGCGAATACCTCGCATGGTACAGCAAGAATCTGAGGCTCGTGAACTGCCGCATAGAGGAAACCCAGCCGCTCTGCTACGCCGAGAACCTAATCCTCGAGAACTGCAGCTTCGCCCCCAATGCCGACCTTGCCTTCGAGTACTCTGACGTGCAGGCCGACATCCGCGGCAGCATCACCAGCGTGAAAAACCCCCGCACCGGCCGCATAGTGGCCGACGCCTACGGCGAGATAATCCTCGACGGCAACATCAAGGAACCGGCAGACTGCAAGATAGAAGTGCGCTAGCCCAGCAGCTCGTGAAGGCCCCGGCAGTAGAGGTCCAGGGCTTTTTTCATGGTACTGCGCGGGCAGGCCAGATTGATGCGCATGCAGTTTGGATCGCCGTAAATGTCGCCGGCGTTCACCCACAGTTTTTCATGCTCGAGGAGATGGTCCTGAATCTGCTTCCCCGACAGGCCGGCGGGAGCGAAATCGAGCCAGTCCAGATAGGTGGCTTCGAGGGTGGCCACGCGCACCTGCGGGAACTCATCCGCGAAGCGGTCGCGGAGCAGCAGGAAATTGCCGTGGACGACCTCGTTCATCTGGTCCAGCCACTCCTCCCCCTCCGGGCTGTACGCGGCCTCGAGGGCCACTATGCCCAGCTGGTTCAGTTCGCCATGCTCCCAGACGTCCATGACGTGTTTGATGCGCGCGAAGAAATCGGGATTGGCGGTAATGATGTTGGCAACCTGGAGGCCGGGGATGCTGAACGGCTTGGTGGGAGACACGAAACTGACGCTGCTCTCCGGGTAAAGCCTGCCGAAAGGCACGTATGAGCTCCCGGGAGCGACTATCTCACAATGGATTTCGTCGCTGATCACCGGCACTCTGTATTTCAGGCAGATGTCCCCCATGCGCCGGAGTTCCTCTTCGGACCACAGGCGGCCGCATGGATTGTGGGGATTGCAGAGCAGGAACGCACCCGTGGCGGGATCGGCGATACGGGCCTCGAAATCGGCCCAGTCAACTTCGTAGCGTTTCTTTTCTTCGCACCATACAAGGACGCATTCGCTCCGCTCCGCACCCGGATTGGTGACGTTTTTGAAAAAACAGTTGTATGCCGGAGTGAAGAACACCACCTTTTCGCCCGGGGCGGCAAGCGCCTTGACGGCTATAGAAGCCCCCGGCACGATGCCGCAGACCGGCGCTATCTGCCCGGCGGTGAAATTCCATCCGTAACGGTGCCCGAACCAGCCGATTACGCTTTCGTAGTAGGAATCCGGCATGAGCGTATAGCCGAAAACCCCTTTCTCCACGCGACGGCGTACCGCTTCCACTATGAACGGAGCCACAGGAAAATCCATTTCGGCCACCCACATTGGCAGCACGTCCGGCCGCATGTCCCATTTCACCGAATTGGTGCCCCTGGGGGCCCCTTCCGTAGTAAAGTCGTACCGCATTTATCTGAGCATTTCTTTCACATTCTTCAATGAACCGTCATTCGGGGCAGGGGTGATTCCAAGGATATGACAGGCCAGCGGATAAATGTCAATATTCTGGAAACTGCCGGCCTTGTAGCCCTGTTTGAAATCGGGCCCCTCCGCACGGAAAACCACCTGCATTTCGCTGTCGAACGGGGAATAACCGTGCGCGCCGCCATGCTTTGGCTTGTCGGTGAACTGCCAGCCAAGATCGGGGGCCACAATGATGTCGCCTTCCCTGGGATTGGTGCCGTACATGAGTTCGGCGGGGACTTCCCCGGCCCGCCACACGCTGAGGTGCTCCACGCCCTTGAGGGCATTCACTATCGAATCGCGGCAGGCGGGCTTGTCGCTGTAAATGAAGGTTGGCGTGCCGTAGACTATGCGGGAATACCATTCTCTTTTCAGATACTTCGCGGGACTGATCACCCTTTCTTCGCTGACTGCGGCCATTCCGTGGTCGGACAGGACGATGAGGTCGGTCTGGTCTGCCAGGCCGAGCTCCCTGAGGCCTTCACGGATTCTTCCGACCATCCTGTCCACCGACCTCACGGCGTAGCCGACCTCTTTGGCTTCCGGCCCGAAACCGTGCCCGGTATGGTCGGGCTCGTCGAAGTATATCATGAGCAGACGCGGACGGAGCGGCTCCGGCAGCGAGAGGAAGGACAGGAGGGTATCCACCCGTTTCCGATAGGTGAGGAGATTGCTGTTGTCGTACGGAAACCAGTAGTCGGGGTCTTTTCCGTTCACGTGGAGATCGGAACCCACCCAGTAGACCACGCCGCTCCTGACGCCCTGCCTGCCGGCAGTGTTCCATATGGGTTCACCCGCATAGAAGCGCTGGTCGTATTTGGCCTCGCCGCCCATCGAGTATTTCTTTTTGAATTCCGGATCCCAGAAACTGTTGTTCACGATTCCGCTGTGGTCGGGCACGAGACCTGTGGCGAGAGTGTAGTGGTTGGGAAAAGTGGATGCCGGATACGACGGCATCATCACGGCGGAACAGCCGGTCAGCGCCATATCGTCCAGCGTGGGAGTTTCATACCAGGAGGTGTAGTCGTTCCTGAAACCGTCCATCGATACCAGAATGAGGTATTTGGCCTTGACGGCAGGGTACTGCACCCCGCAGGACGCCGCCATGAAGGACAGGCTCCATGCAACAAAAAGCAGGTTCAATATCTTTTTCATAACTGTTCGCCGTAATCGAAGAGACAGGTGCAATCCTTCAGGAGAGGATGGTGCCTGTCTTTTTCGGAGAGGATGATCTTATCAGCCGGAATCATCCAGTCGATGCCGACAGCCGGGTCGTCCCAGGCCACGGCGCCTTCATGCGCAGGGGCGTAGAAGCGGTCGCACTTGTACTGAAACAGGGCTGTCTCGCTGAGCACGCTGAAGCCATGGGCGAATCCGCGTGGAATGAAGAGCTGGAGATGGTTTTCGCCGCTCAGGACTACAGAGACATGCTGCCCGAAAGTCGGACTTCCCCTGCGTATGTCCACCGCCACGTCCAGGACCGTCCCCTCGACCACCCGGACCAGTTTGTTCTGGGCATGCTCCCCGGTCTGGAAATGCAGGCCGCGAACCACGCCGTAGCAGCTCCGGCTTTCATTGTCCTGGCAGAAATCCACGGGACCGGCCAGAGCCTCGAAGTCGCGCCGGTTCCACGATTCGAAGAAATAGCCTCTCGAATCGCCGAATACCCTGGGGTGGATTATCTCCACTCCCGGAATGTTTGTATGCTCAATTTCCATTTGCTTTGAGTTGTTCCACACACTTTTTCAGAGAATCGTACCAATGCGGTATGGTAATGCCGAAAGTCTTCTGTACCAATGACTTGTCCAGCACTGCATAGTGCGGACGGGCCGCCTTCCGGGGGTAATCGGAACTGAGGCAGGGAGCTATGTGGCAGCTGTTTCCGGAAAGGTCGCGTATGGCTACGGCGAAGTCGTACCAGCTGGTTACGCCAAGGTTGGAATAGTTGTAGGTGCCTGTCTTGCCGAGCTGCCCGCTTTCTATGACGTACACTATGAAAGCGGCGAGGTCGTCGGCGAAAGTGGGCGTGCCCACCTGGTCGTAAACCACGCTAAGGGAAGTCCTTTCGGAGGTGAGGCGCCTCATGGTTTTCACGAAATTGTTCCCGAACCGGGAAAACATCCAGGCCGTACGGATGATGATATGGCTGCACGCGCTGTCCCGGACGGCCTTTTCTCCGGCAAGTTTGGTGGCCCCGTACACGCTCGCCGGAGCGGGCACGTCATCTTCCCTGACGGGAGCGCAGGCCTCTCCGGAGAACACATAATCGGTGGATATCTGGATGAGCGTAGCTCCGCTTCTGCGGGCGGCGGCCGCCAGGTTTGCCGGCACGTCCCGGTTGAGAATCGCGGCGAAGGTGGTGTCGTCCTCGGCTTTGTCTACATTGGTGTAGGCGGCGCAGTTGACGATTACGTCCACCTTCTCGGATTCACAGACTATGGAAACCGCATCGGGGTTGGTCGCATCGAGGTAGACGGTCTCCATGCCGGGCAGGGAATTCACGTCCGAGAAGATGTAACGGTTGCGGGCCCCGGCAGACGCCTCGCGAAGGGCGCATCCGAGCTGTCCGTTGCCTCCGGTTACAAGAACATTGAGTCTTTTCGTTTCCATAATCTCACAAATTTAACTATTTTTGTTGAAACATCGTTTATTTTGGAAGACAGACCGGTCATTTACCTTTATACCGACGGAGCGGCGAGCGGCAACCCCGGCCCCGGAGGCTGGGGCGTCGTGCTCAAGTGCGGCTCTCTCCGCAAGGAGATGTCCGGGGGCTTCGCCCTCACCACCAACAATCGCATGGAGCTGCTGGCGGTAATCAAGGGCCTCGAAGCCATCAGATGGAGCAATGCGGTCGTCGAAGTGTACAGCGACAGTTCCTATGTGGTCAAGGCAATTACCGAAGGCTGGCTCGACAACTGGCTGGCGACCGGCTTCAAGAAAAAGAAGAACAAAGACCTGTGGCTCCGTTTCCTGCCGCTCTACCGCAGCCACAAGGTGGGTTTCCACTGGCTGAAGGGCCACGCCGGCCATCCCGAGAACGAGCGCTGCGACCGCATGGCGGTCGAGGCCTACTCCCGGCCCGGGCTTCCCGAAGACGAGGGTTACACTAAAGAAGAATCATTATCAGAGATACCATGGACAGAAGAAAACTCACAGTAGGCATAACTCAGGGAGACAGCAACGGCATAGGTTACGAAGTCATCATCAAGGCATTGGCGGACCCGCGCATCCTGGACATGATGACCCCGGTCGTATACGGGTCGTCGAAAGTGTTCGGCTTCTACCGGAAAACCATCCACGAGATAGAGCAGATGGACACCAACGTCATCAACAATCCGGGCGAGGCACACCCGAAGCGCGTCAACATACTCAACTGCCTTCCCGAAAACGTATTCGCCGAACCGGGCGGGGCCACGGCCGAATCCGCCCAGGCCGCCATCACCTGTCTGGAACGGGCCGTGGAAGATCTCAAGAACGGCGACATCGACGTACTTGTCACCGGCCCCATGAACAAGAAATCGGTGGTGGACGCAGGCTTCGGTTTCCACGGCCACACCGAATATCTCGAAAAGGCTTTCGGGGTCAGCGACGTCACCATGTTCATGATCTCACAGCGACTGAAAGTCGGGGTCGTCACAGGGCATATTCCGCTCAAGGAAGTTCCCGGCGCCATCACCACCGAAAAGATACTCAGCAAACTGCGTCTCATAAAGGCATCCCTCGAGCAGGACTTCGGCATCGACAATCCCCGTATCGGCGTGCTCGGCCTCAACCCGCACGGCGGGGACAGCGGGCTGCTCGGCAAGGAAGAAGCCGAAATCATCATCCCCGCCCTGAAGCAGGCCACCGACGAGGGCATCCAGGCCTTCGGCCCCTACTCCCCCGACGGCTATTTCGGCATGAGCCGGTACGAGAACTTCGACGCCACCCTGGCGATGTACCACGACCAGGGGCTCGCTCCCTTCAAGGCCATCGCCTTCGAAGACGGAGTCAACTACACCGCCGGCCTTCCGGTAGTCCGCACCTCCCCCGACCACGGCACGGCCTTCGAGCTTGCAGGCCGCGACGAGGCCGATCCCCGCAGCATGCGCGCCTCCATCTTCCTCGCCATGGACATCTACCGCCACCGCCAGGAATGGCAGAAACTGCAGGAAGGCAAACTGGAAGAGCGCCCCGAGGACTATCGTCCGGAGCGCTCTGGCAAACCTCAAATAGAGTAACTTTTACTTTGCAGGCTTTGCATAGCCGTCAGCGGTAGCCTTTTCGGATACGCGCTGGATACGCGCCTGCGTGTCGGGGTGCGACGAGAACATTTCAGCCACACGGCTGGACCCCTGACTGCCGGAGTTGGACTGGCTCATAAGCTTTTCGAAAGCCGAAGCCATGCACCATGGATTCTTTTTCATGCCTTTGAGGAACTCGTAACCGTAGTCGTCGGCTTCGGTTTCCTGCGAGCGGGAGAACTTTGCATTGACTATGCTTTCGCCCAGCTGGCCAAGGACGGAGTCGGACAGCGCCGCGGCGATGCTGCCGGTGGAGGCGATCGCATCGATGGCGGCGGAGGTCAGGAGCTGCTTTTTATACCCGCGAAGGGAATGCTCCAGGGCGACGTGGCCTATTTCGTGACCGATTACGCTGAGCACTTCGTCGTCGCCCATGAGGTCCATGAGCCCGGTATACACACGCACAGAGCCGTCGGCGCAGGCGAATGCGTTGATGTCGTTGGTCTTGTAAACCTTGAAATTCAGGGGAATGCCGTTCACCGAGTTAAGGCCGTTCGTAATCTTGGCGAGCCTCTTGACATAGGCATTGGAAGACGGCAGAACGGTTGCCTGGGCATCCAGCTGTGCCACGGACTGGGTTACGTAACCCTGGATTTCTTCGTTGCTGACCGAAAGGGCGGAGATGACCTTCGCCCCACCCTGCATGAGACGAGCTGCATTGAAAGTCTCAGAACAGGACACCAGACTGAGGGCGGCCAGGAGTGTGAGGAATAGTTTTTTCATTTTGATTCGGTTTGGTTCTCCAAATATAAAAACTTTTTTCGGTATTTGTAATTTTCGTAGCCGCATCCCCCGCATAATCCTTCATTTTCAAAGCCGAGGGCGAGGTAACTGTCGCCGCCGGATTCCGAAGCGTCAACATAAGTCATGACATCGTCGGGATGCTTTGCGTCCACAAAAGTCCGGAGCAGCCGGCTCATGCCTCCGACCACTCTCACACCCTTCAGGGAGGCGTATCTCAGCCATTCAAAGGAACGGGCGGATCCGCCTCTTTCCGTCATGTTGCGCGGATTTGAGAAGGAAGCTACGGCAACCAGAGTGCCGGGAGGAAAGGATGTCTCGCCCGCACCGGTGCTCCTTTCGACGAAAAGTCCGTAACGGTAGCGGCTCTTGCAGTAGCCCATCCTGTGGTTGGCTTCCAGAAAAGGCTCCGCGACCGCCCTTGGGACGGCCTTCACGCTGCAGTTGCGGGCATAAACCGTGACCAGGTCAAGATTATCCATCGTGGGTAATCCTGTCCACCGCGGACTCCACGGCGGAATACTCATACCCCCTGGTGAGGGCGAATTTCAGAAGCTTGAGCCGGGCCTGGGCATCCCCCTGCAGCGACTTCCATTTGGCTCGCAGGAGCTTTTCCATCCTGTCGGAGGCGGAAGATTCGTCTATTTCGGCAAGGGCGGCGTCTATGTCCGCCTCCGAAACGCGCTTTGCCCGGAGGGCGAATCTGATTTTGACCGGCCCCCAGCCGGTGAGGGAAGCCTTTTCCCTGGCGAAGGCGGAGGCGTAGCGGACATCGTCCACGAACCCGTCCGCCTTAAGAGACTCCACTATTTCAGCGGCCGTCGCGGAGTCGCCGTCACAGCGGTCAATGGCCTTTCGGAGAATGTCGGAAGTGCAGTATTCGCGCCTGGCGCACAAGGCTTCCAGGGAGCTCAGCACCTTTTTTTGAGTATCGTTCATCGCTGATCGTGTTTTCCTGCAAGCATGCCGCAGGCGGCCAGGATATCTTCGCCGCGGGACGCCCTTATGGTGCAGGTGATTCCGTTGTTGTTCAGGCGTGACTTGAAAGCCTCCATGACTTCGGGGCTGGAGGAATCGTAGGAAAAATCGGGGATTTTGTGGAAGCGGATGAGGTTCACGCGGCATTCCAGCCCGCGGAGCAGCCGGATGAGGGCGTCGGCGTGGCGTTTGGAATCGTTCCAGCCGCCGAACATGGTATATTCGAAGCTCACGCGCCTCTGGCCGGTGAAATCGTACTGCTTTATAAGCGAGATGATGTCCTTTTCGTCGAAGGCCTTCTGCACCGGCATCATCTGCGCCCTTTCCTCCGGAAAAGGATTGTGAAGGCTCACGGCCAGGTGGCAGCGCTGTTCGTCCAGGAAGCGCTTGAGCACCGGCATGACTCCTATGGTGGAGACGGTGATGCGCTTCGGGCTCCAGCCGAAGCCCCAGTCGGCGGTGAGCACCTCCAGCACGCGCGAGAGGGTATCGTAATTGTCGAGGGGCTCCCCCATTCCCATGAAGACGGCGTTGGTGAGGGTTAGAGGGTCGTCCACGCCGAGGAACTGGCCCAGGACGTCCGCCGGGCTCAGGTTGCCGTGCCAGCCTTGGCGCCCCGTCATGCAGAAGCGGCACCCCATCTTGCAGCCGGCCTGGCTGCTCACGCAGAGGGTGCGGCGGTCGTCCTCCGGGATCACGACGGCCTCGACGGCGGACATTTCACCGCCGCATTCCACCGGGAAAAGGTATTTCACGGTGCCGTCGGCCGACACCGCCCTGCCCGACGGCGCAGCGGCGCCGATGTCATATCTTTCGGCGAGAATCTCCTTTGCCGAATTGGAAATGTTGGTCATCTGCCCGAAGGATGAGACCCTTTTCTGATAGAGCCATTCCGAAAGCTGCCTGCCCACGAAAGGCTTCAGGCCGCACTCCACGGCGACGGCTTTGAGCTCCTCCGGATTTTTCCCCAGCAAGTTTTCTTTCATACTGCGAATTTAACTAAAAATTGCCTATATTTGTCTACTCCGCACAGCGGAAGATTTACTAACTTTTTAAAAACAACATTATGGCTAAAGAAGCTGAAGAAAACCAGGCCCAGAACATCAATGCCGCCAAGCTCAAGGCATTGCAGGCCACGATCGACAAAATTGAGAAGGATTATGGGAAAGGAACGATCATGAAGTTGGGAGACCAGCCAGAATGGAGCGACGCCCAGGTAATCCCCAGCGGGAGCATCTCGCTGGACCACGCACTCGGCATCGGGGGCTATCCCCGCGGGAGGATCGTCGAAATCTACGGTCCCGAATCCAGCGGCAAGACTACCCTCGCCATCCACGCCATCGCCGAAGCCCAGAAGCTCGGCGGCATAGCGGCGATGATAGACGCGGAACACGCCTTCGACCGCAGCTACGCAAAGAACCTCGGCGTCAATCTCGAGACCCTGCTCATTTCGCAGCCCGACAACGGCGAGCAGGCCCTCGAAATCGCAGACAACCTCATCCGCTCGGGCGCGGTCGACATAGTCGTCATCGACTCTGTCGCGGCGCTCACCCCCAAGGCGGAAATCGAAGGTGAAATGGGAGACAACAAAGTCGGCCTTCAGGCCCGCCTCATGAGCCAGGCTCTCCGCAAACTCACCGCAAACATCTCCAAGACCAACACCTGCTGCATTTTCATCAACCAGCTGCGCGAGAAGATAGGCATCATGTTCGGCAATCCCGAAACCACCACCGGCGGCAACGCCCTCAAGTTCTACGCCTCGGTGCGCATCGACGTAAGGCGCCTCACCCAAATTAAGGAGGGCGAGGAAGCCCTGGGCAACAGCACCCGTGCAAAGGTGGTGAAGAACAAGATGGCTCCCCCGTTCAAGAAGGCTGAATTCGACATCATCTACGGCGAGGGTATCTCCCGTGCAGGCGAACTTCTCGACCTGGGCGTGGACTACGGCATAGTCCAGAAGAGCGGCTCGTGGTTCAGCTACAACGGCAACAAGCTTGCGCAGGGCCGTGAAAGCACCAAGCAGCTCCTCAAGGACAACCCCGAACTCGCCGAAGAGATCGAGGCCAAGATCCGCGAGGCCCTCAAGAACGTCAGGGACTAAAAGCCCCTATTCCAACCTGCAGCGGCGCAGACCGGAAGCCTGCTCTTCCGTTATGATGCCGGCCTTAAGCAGACCGTCCACGGTCCAGTTCTCCCTGGGATTGTTTTCCCGGTAAAGAACGATGGCGCGGGCGGTCTGCCATTTTTGCACGTGAGGATGCTCCCGGATGCTGTCGGCAGGCGCCGACCACAGCGGGTAAGGGGCTGCCGGAGAGCAGGTTATGAGGTCTTTCAGTCCCTCGTAGCGAGCCTCGTCGAAGTTATATATCTCCATCAGCTGCTCCGGACAGGAATATCCGTGCAGCCTGCCGCGGTATTCCACCATCTTCGACGCGAACCAGCCTCCTATCCCGGGGAGGGTGTCGAATGCGGCGGAATCGGCCTTGTTGATGTCGATCAGGGGGATGTCGATGTAGGGCGCAAGCCGTTCATAGACGGAATCGCTCACCACGTAAGACTTGGCGAAATCGCCCTTGCGTCTGAAGCGGCCGCCCTTTTTGCGGTAATTGTCTATGCTCTGCGCCTGCTTTTCGCTGAAACCCAGCCTCATGAGGTCTTCCACGCTCACGGTATTGGGATCGAAGCGGAACGACTCCACCTTCCGCCGGGCATGCCGCCGCACCGTCTCGATGGCCGCCTCGGAATGGCCGGAACTGATTCTCACCGCAGCCCCGGGAGTAGTCTCCGGAGCATCCGGTACATGGCCGGCCGAATCAGCCGCCGGGGCCGGGGCGTATATGTAAACGGTGTCGGGGTGGTCGTGGTTGGCGACAATCGTCGTGACCGCGGCCCTTGTAATGAAAAGTGCCGCCTGATAGCCTGTTATGAGGAATGCCAGCGCAATGGCGCCGACCTTGAAGACGCCTCCGGGCCTATTCCTTGTCTTGTTCTTCCCCTCCATCTCTCTCCTCCTTCCTGAACTTGTTGACGTGTTCGCCCCGCGGACGCTGCGGCGCACCTGCGACCACTATTACTATCTCTCCCCTGGGCTCGGCAGCGGTGAAATGCTCCAGCACCTCGGCAATGGAGCCCCTGACGTGCTCTTCGTGAATCTTGGAGATTTCCCTGGCCACGCTGCACTGCCTTTCCGGCCCGAACACCTCGCAGAACTGCTGCAGGGTTTTGACAAGCCTGTAGGGGGATTCATAGAACACCATCGTACGCTGCTCGTCCCTAAGGCCTTCCAGAGCCGTCTGACGGCCCTTTTTCTGGGGAAGGAAACCTTCGAAACAGAAGCGGTCGCAGGGAAGCCCCGAAGAAACCAGGGCCGGGATGCAGGCCGTGGCACCGGGCAGAGTGACGACTTCTATGCCTTCGGCCGCACAGCTGCGGGCAAGGAAGAAGCCGGGGTCGGAGATTCCGGGGGTGCCGGCATCGCTGACGAGGGCCACGTTCTTGCCGGCGAGAACGGCCTCTTTGAATTTTTCTGCCGTCCCGTGCTCGTTGAACTTGTGATGCGAAGCGAGCGGGACGTGGATGTCGTAGTGCTGGAGAAGAATGGAACTGGTGCGGGTGTCTTCCGCCAGGATCAGATCCGCCTCTTTCAACACCTTCAAGGCCCGGAGTGTGATGTCCTCCAGGTTTCCTACCGGAGTGGGCACAATATATAACGTTCCTTTCATAGAGCTCTGGTGAATGTCGCCAAAAATAACTACTTTTGCATTCGCCAAGCACAAATTTAGCAAAATGTTGGAAGACTCCAAAAAAACAGGCTGCATCGAAGTCATCTGCGGCTCCATGTTCTCGGGCAAGACCGAAGAACTCATCAGGCGCCTGCGCCGCGCCCAGTTCGCAAACCAGAAAATCGCCATTTTCAAACCGGGGATAGACACCCGCTACTCCGACATGGAGGTGGTGTCGCACGACGCCCACAAGATAGAGTCCAGACCCATCAAGGACGCCGCCCAGATGCTGGAAGTCGATAAGGACGTACAGGTGGTCGGCATCGACGAAGCCCAGTTCTTCGGTTCCAATCTGGTCGACGTCTGCCAGGAGCTCGCCAACAGGGGCATCCGCGTCATAGCGGCCGGCCTCGACACCGATTACCTCGGCAAGCCCTTCGGCCCCATCCCGGCACTGCTCGCAGTTGCCGAAGACGTGCAGAAGGTGCATGCCATCTGCGTCAAGTGCGGAGCCCTGGCAAACCACTCCCACCGTCTGAGCCAGAGCAAGAAACTGGTGGTCCTGGGAGAAAAAGACATTTACGAACCCCTCTGCCGCGAATGCTACAACAAAGCTATGGAAGAGGCTGCGAAAACGCATGAATAGCCATGGAAGAAGTCAAGAAAAAACGCATGCTTTCGGGCATACAGCCCAGCGGTGACCTGCACCTCGGCAATTACCTGGGCGCCATCAAGAACTGGGCGGACCGTGTCGACGAATACGAGTGCTTCTATTTCATGGCCGACCTTCACACCATCACGGTCAGGCAGGACCCCGCCGAACTCCGCAGGCGCAGCATAAACCAGCTTGCGCAGTACATCGCCTGCGGGCTCGATCCCGAAAAGAACGTACTGTTCCTCCAGTCGCATGTGCCGGCTCATTCCCAGCTGGCCTGGGTGCTGAGCTGCTACACCATGTTCGGCGAGCTTTCCCGCATGACTCAGTTCAAGGACAAATCCGCGAAATACTCCGACAACATCAACTCCGGCCTCTTCACCTATCCGGTGCTCATGGCGGCCGACATCCTGCTCTATCAGGCCGACTACGTGCCCGTGGGCGAGGACCAGAAGCAGCACGTGGAGCTCTGCCGCGACATAGCCCAGCGCTTCAACAGCGTCTACGGCGACGTGTTCAAGGTTCCGGAGCCCCTCATCAACAAGGTCGGCGCCCGCATCTACGGACTCACCACCCCAGGCGCCAAGATGAGCAAGTCGGTGCCTGACGGCTGCGTCTTCCTCATGGACTCCCCAGACGACATCCGCCGCAAGTTCAAGAGGGCCGTAACAGACTCTGACAGAGAAAATTGCGTCAGGTTCGACAAGGAGAACAAGCCCGGAGTGGCCAATCTCATGAACATCTACTCCACCCTTACCGGGAAGACCATGGAGCAGATCGAGGCGGAGTTCGCCGGGCAGGGTTACGGCAGCTTCAAGCCCGCAGTGGGAGAAGCCGTCATCGAGGCCATGCGTCCCATCCGCGAGGAGGCCGAACGCCTCATCAAAGACAAGGCCTATCTTGACGATGTTTACCGCAAGGGCGCCGAAGCCGCATCCTACGTGGCCGGCAAGACGCTCCGCAAAGTCTACAAAAAGGTAGGTTTCTACCAGCTTTAGCAGCTATTTTCTCGGGTGATGCTTCAGCACCTCCGCCTGCCAGGTGGCGGAGTCTATGTGCGTGTAGATTTCAGTGGTGAGGATGCTCTCGTGCCCGAGCATTTCCTGCACGACCCTCAGATCCGCCCCGTTCTCGATGAGATGGGTGGCGAACGAATGCCGGAAGGTGTGGGGCGATATCTCCTTGTTCACCCCCGCGACCAGGGCCTGCCGCTTGACCATATTGAAGACCGAAATCCGGCTGAGACCCCTTCCGAAACGGTTCAGGAAGGCGATGTCGTCGAATTCCGGGGAGTCCGGGACAGGCCGGACGGCCAGATAGGCGGAGAATGCGTCCACCGCCATTCCGCCCATTGGCACCAGACGCTCCTTGTCGCCTTTGCCGACCACGCGCACGAAACCCTCTTCCGCGTAGACATGGGAAATGAGCAGCCCGCAGGTCTCCGATACGCGCAGTCCGCTGCCGTACAGAATTTCGAGGATTGCCCTGTCGCGCACGCCCTGCCACGTCCGCAGGTCCACACTGTTCATGATTGCCTCCACCTCTTCCACCGAAAGCACTTCCGGAAGATAGCGCCCGAGCTTGGGCCTGTCCACGTTGTCGCAGGGATTGTCTTTGCGCTCCCCCTCCAGGATGAGCCAGCCGAAGAAGGATGAAAGCGATGAAAGCACCCGCGCCTGGCTGCGTTTGGAGAGGATTCCGGAACGGTCGAGAATGAAGGACTCGATGTCGGCGGTGACAGCTGCGGCGGCGTCGCCTTTGTAGAAATCGAGAAAATCGGCCACATCGCCGGTATATGCGGCAACCGTATTTGGAGATTTCTTTCTCTCCATACGCAGATAATACGCATATTCCCTGATCGCGGAAAGGCTGTCCATATACCGCAAATATAATAAAAATGCCTATATTTGCAGTATGAGAAGGCTGTTTGCAACGCTTGCTGTCATACTCGCATTCCTTACCGGATGCGAGAAGCACGAACTCGGCTATCACCTTACAGACAAATCCACCGAGTCCATTTCGGTAATAGTCTATGCCGAGGCGTTCAACAATCTCTCGTCCGACATCAAGCAGAACATCGAGACGGCCTTCAGCGGTTCCATACCGCAGTACGGCAGCAAGAAACACCTTCTGGTCTATTCCCGCTGCGCACTCTCCGACACCGATCCCACTCCCGTAAACGGGTATCTCCTGAATGCATACCGCAACCAGACGGGCGCTCTCGAGACCGACACGCTCCTCACCGTATCTCCCCAGGAAAGCTCACTGGATCCCGCCGTCATCAGGAGGGTGTTCGAAAAGGTGGTCCAGGCCGCTCCGGCCGAACACTACGGGCTCATCCTGTCCTCGCACGGTTCCGGCTGGCTTCCGAAGAATTACGTTACCGACGGAGACGACGCCCTGGATTATCACGTCCTGGCTCCCAGCAAGAGTTTCGGAAGCGAGGGATACATAAAAAACGGCCCCAAAACCCCGGAAGAGATCGAGATTCCCGACCTGGCCCAGGCCATTCCCATGCATCTCGACTGGATTGTGTTCGATGCATGCTTCATGGGCTGCGTGGAGGTATTCTACGAACTCCGCAACGTGGCCGATCTCATTGCCGCCGCCCCCACGGAAATACTCAGCACGGGTTTCGACTACACTACCCTGTCGCCTTACCTGCTTGCTGACGGCGGTTCCGTGGTGAAGTTTTCCGACGCCTACTATCTGCGTTATCTGAACGATGCGCGAGGCAGTATTTACCGTTCTGCAACCATCACCGTCGTGGACTGTTCCATGCTGGAAAACCTTGCCGAAACCTGCAACACCCTTTTCCGGAAATACAGCGCGCAGATCGCGGCCCTCGGCAACAAGAGCGGAATCCAGTACTATTTCCGCGATCCTTCCACAATCAGGTACTGCTATTTCTACGATCTCGCAGACATCCTGAAGCATACCGGAGCCGACGCCGCCGACATGAATGCGCTCTACGAAGCGCTCGACCGCTGCATCCGGTACAAAGCTGCGACGGAAAAATTCCTGGACCTCAAAATCAACACTTACTGCGGCATGAGCATGTTCCTTCCGTCCACCGGAACCGCCAAGCTCAAAGAGTACTACAAGGGTCTCGAGTGGAATGTCGCCACCGGTCTTGTGAATTGATTTTTTTTCCTTATCTTTGCGCCCGCAATTGTGCAATGGGATTCCGGCCCCATGAAGCCAGGAATTGAGTAACACATTTTTATTATGCAGCATTTCACTCTCAAAGGCCAGACCAGGAAGGTCGGCAACAAAGCCGTCATCAAGGCTTTCCGCAAAGAAGGGCTCGTTCCCTGCAATCTCTACGGCAACGGCGTAGAACCCAAACTTTTCACAGTATCGGCTAAAGATCTCCAGAGTGTCATCAACACTCCCGTATCTTACATTCTCGACCTCGTTCTCGACAATGGCAAGGCCCAGACCGCTGTGCTCCACGAGCTCCAGTTCCATCCCGTATCGGACATCTGCCTCCACGTGGACTTCCTCGCAGTAAACGAGACCAAGCCCATCGCCATCGAGGTTCCCGTCTATGTATCGGGCCACCCCGTGGGTGTGCAGAAGGGCGGCAAGTTCGTTCAGAACCTCCGCAAACTTCGCATCAGCGCTCTCATGAAGGATCTCCCCGACGATATCAGGCTTGACGTCAGCAAGCTCGATCTCGACAAGAAGATTTCCGCCGGCGACGTGAAGGTCGACAACGTCAAGGTCCTCACCGACAAGGACAGCGTCATCTGCACCGTTCGCGCAACCCGCAACAGCTCTTCCGCTGAAGCTTCCGCTGAAGGCGAAGCTCCCGCAGAAGGCGAGGCTGCTGCCGAGTAGTCAAAGCCAACGGCATTTCATCCATGGCAGGGGAAAGCTATCTCATAGCAGGGCTTGGAAACATCGGCCCCGAATATGCGCTCTCCCGTCACAACATGGGTTTCATGGCACTGGACGCCTGGGCGCAGGCGGCCGGTGCCGTTTTTTATACCAGGCGCTACGGCGACCTGGCGGAAGTCCCCTTCAGGGGCCGCAGCATCTACCTGCTCAAGCCTTCCACTTACATGAACCTGAGCGGCAACGCGGTTCGCTACTGGCTCGGCAAGCTCCCGGTCACTGAAGAGAGACTCTTGGTGATTTGCGACGAAATCAACCTTCCGTTCGGCACCCTGAGGCTCAGAAAGGACGGGAGTGACGGCGGGCATAACGGGCTCAAGAGCATCATCGAATGCATCGGCACCCGCGAGTTTGCAAGGCTTCGCATGGGGGTCGGACATGATTTCCAGGAAGGCGGTCAAGTAGATTTCGTACTTGGAGAGCTCGACGCCGCGCAGCGCGAACAGCTTCCGGAGTTGAGCGGAAAAGTCAGAGAAGGAGTCCAGACCTGGATACTGTCCGGAATCGACAGGGCCATGAACTTCGTCAACACAAAGAATGTCGAAAAGTAATTTTTTACATTTTTTTTGAAAATCACGCAACGTTTTCAAACCTTTCTGCATCTATGTTGTAGGTTTAGGTTTTAGTACACGTCTAGGGGTCGGCAGCCGTGAGGCTTTCGGCCCTTCGATTTTTTTGCGTTTCACGGCTTTTTTTCGTATCTATGCAGGACGAAAACAGTGAAACGCTTATTATTGTCTCTCATACTGCTGACAAGCCTGTTCTGCTCCGCAGCTTCTGCCGCCGAGCGCAGGGTGATAGTTATTTTCGTCCAGTTCCAGGACCTTTCTTTCACTGGCGGCAAAGAAGAGTTCAAGTCGTTCACTGACAGCCTTTCCCTTTATTTCAGCGACCAGTTTTTCGGCAGGACGACATTCAGGTTCGACGCCGGCCCGGTGGTCACTCTCGGCAGGAACCATTCATATTACGGGGCCAACAGTCCCGACTCCTACGACGCACTCATGTACCATGGCGTGGAGGAAGCCTGCAAGATTGCAGCGGACAGCATCGATTTCACGCTCTACTCGAACGGCTCCCCCTCCGCAGTAAAGGACGTCCTCATTATGGTCCCCGGCATTTCCGAGGCCGATTCCGGAGTCCGCGACATGTTCTGGCCGCAGTATGTCACGCTCTCTTCGAAGAATTCCAATCTCACCGTCGACGGAAGGCGCATCAGCGAATACGGCCTGGCGAGCGAACTGGGGCCGGACGGCAAATTCGCCGGCATCGGCGTCATGGCCCATGAGTACTGCCACATCCTGGGCCTTCAGGACATGTACGATACCGACGGCGAGGGCAGCGGCGGCCGCGCGAAAGCGCTGTGGGGCGTGACCTCCATCATGGACGAAGGATATCGCAACGCCGGAGGGCACATCCCCCCGGGGTTCAATGCCGCCGACTATCATTATCTCGGAGAAGGCCGGGGCGAAGTGATCGACAAACCGGGATACTACAACCTCCGCCCCGTCAGCGAAGAAGGCCAGTACTACATCTTCAAAGGCAGCAACGAAGACGAAGTGTATCTGGTCGAGAACAGATGGAACGGCGGGTGGGATTCCTACATCGGCGGATACGGCATGCTCATATACCACTGGGACATGTCCCAGGGCGACGCCCTCTGGAGCGACTACTTCTCATCGTCGGTTTCCGCCCTGAAAAGATGGGAGCACAACGAGGTCAACTGCAACCCGGGGCATCAGTGCGTGGAGCTCGTATCCCCCGACGACAACTTTGCCTTCTTCCCCACCGCCGACCGTACGGACTTCAGCTCCGAAACCACCCCGGCCTTCCGTTTCTGGAACGGCGAAGGCTCCGCTCTGGCCTTCACGGACATCACGCGAAACGCAGACCACAGCATATCCTTCACCCTCATACAGCCCGTCTCCATCCTTTCGTGCATCCCGTTCCAGAACTCCTTCATCATGCAATGGGCCTGCGACGAGCACATCGACATGCTGGTGGACAGCTGCCTCGTAACCTGCTACGCGGCCGGAAAGCAGGTAGCCGGAATCAGGGGCAGCAGGCTCGAGGAAGGCGGCTGGGGCTGCAATCTGGGCGGCCTCACGCCAAATACCGCATACCGCCTCCTGATTCAGGTCTACCGCCGCGGCAACATCCTGTACTCGGGTGAAACCACCGGCACTACCCTTTCCCACAGAAGCGGCATCTCCCCGTTCATCTATCTGAGAAACGCCCAGCGGAATGCCGACGGCAGTTTCCCGAAAGGTTCGCGCATACCCCTGCAGGTATTCAACTCCTCCGGGGCGCAGAGCATAAGGTGGTTCTTCGACAAGCAGAACATATCGGCCGGAAGGGACGGTCTTTACACTTTGGAAAAATCAGGCACGCTCAGAGCCGAGGTATACTGGGAAGACGGCAGCCACGACGTATTCATAAAGGAGATTACCGTGAAATGAAAAAGGCGCTCATCATATTGTCAGCATGCCTACTGCTATGCAGCTGCGTGGACGACCGTTTCATAGAGCCCTTCGTCCAGAAGAACGTGGTGGCCATGGAGCAGGAGGGAGTCACCGTCTTCAGATACGACCCGCTCACCTGCCAGCTTTCCTTCAACCGCGACAGGTGCGAGTTCCGCGCCTCCACGGACAACATGTCCGACTATTTCGTGTTGGTGCTGAACGAGATTCCCTCGGAAAAGGAGCAGAAGGTCACCGGCACCCTCACCTGGACCACTCCTACAGACATCTACATGAAGAAAAATGCCACCTTCGAGGCCGTAAGGCTGGAAGGTGACATGATATGGCTCTGGAGCCACAGCGGCCATATCGGCCTCGTGGTCAGGATGCTCGATTAGTAGCTGAGGGCAATTCCGATAAAGTCGTCCGGCTTGAGCGCGGCGCCTCCGATGAGGCCGCCGTCGATATCTTTCATTGCGAACAGTTCAGCGGCATTCGAAGGCTTGCAGCTGCCGCCGTAGAGGATGGTGGTGTCTTCGGCCGCCTCCTTGCCGAACTTGCCGGCAAGCACCTTGCGGATGTAGGCGTGGATTTCTTCGGCCTGCTCTGCGGTAGCGGTCTTGCCGGTGCCGATAGCCCAGACGGGCTCATAGGCCACGACAATGTGCTTGAGCTCTTCGGCGGTAAAGTTGAAGAGGACGTTCTCTATCTGCTCCTTCACCACGTCGAAATGCTTTCCGGCCTCCCTCTGCTCGAGATTCTCGCCCACGCAGAGGATGACGCCGAGACCGCCGGCGAGGGCGAGCCTGACTTTCACTACCAGTTTTTCATCGGTTTCGCCGTAGTACTGACGGCGCTCGGAATGACCGAGGATGGTCCATTTGCAGCCTACGCTC